>NZ_CP098825.1:1222571-1833856 GCF_030759015.1 Paramuribaculum intestinale
CTCCGCGAGGCATATCAACGCGCAGTCGCCTCAGGCACAGACTTTACGGATGAATTCGGCCTCAATGAGATAATCCATAGCCTTGATACAGCCATTTTGCTGTGCGAAGGTTTGAGTCCCGACCGTGTGATGTCGCTCGCCGTGATACTCTCTCCTCTCTATAGCGCCGGTCATCTTACAGAAGATGAAATAGTCAGGCAGTGGGGTAGTGATGTAGCACGACTGCTGCACGGACTTAACAAGGTGTCGGAACTTTACTCGCGCAGAACGGCTGTTGACAATTCCAATTTCGGAAAATTGTTGCTCACTTTTGCCGAGGATATCAGGGTGATAATCATAATGATCGCCGAACGCACGGTGGTGATGCGCTCGATCAATCATCATCCCGACACAGAGAAGGTGATGACAGTGGCGTCGGAGGCCAGATATCTTTATGCGCCGCTCGCACACCGACTCGGACTTTACAAGATGAAGAGCGAGCTTGAGGATATGTCGCTAAAGTACTCCAATCGCGACATATACACACGTATAGCCCGCAAGCTAAATGAAACGAAAGCGAGCCGCGACGCATATATCGACTCGTTCATAGCGCCTGTAAAGGAGGCTCTCGAGCGTCAGGGACTGAAATTTGACATCAAGGGCCGCACAAAGTCCATATCGTCGATATGGAACAAGATACAGAAACAGCACAATGATCTGGAACATATCTACGACCTTTTCGCCATACGTGTGATACTGGATGTGGCTCCGGAGCGTGAGCGCAGCGAGTGCTGGCTTGTTTATTCCATTATCACCGACATGTATCAGCCCAATCCAGCCCGGTTGAAGGACTGGCTAAGCATACCTAAAAGCAACGGCTATGAATCGCTGCATATCACAGTGATGGGTCCCGGCGGCCGCTGGGTGGAAGTGCAGATAAGATCACGCCGGATGGACGAAATAGCCGAAAAGGGTGTGGCCGCGCACTGGAAATACAAGGGTATCAAGAGCGAAAACAATCTTGATGCGTGGATGAACCAGGTGAGGGAGGCGATGGAAAATCCTCAGGGCGGACCGTTGGAACTGATGAAGGATTTCAAGATGGATCTTTATCAGGAAGAGGTGTTTGTGTTCACTCCGAGAGGCGATCTGTTCCAGCTGCCTCTCGGCGCCACAGTGCTCGACTTCGCATTCAATATCCACTCGAAAATAGGATGCACCTGCACAGGGGCAAAAATCAATGGCCGCACATGTCGCATAAACCATAAGCTGCGCAGCGGCGACACGGTAGAGATCATAACCTCAAGCAATCAGACCCCGAAGGCCGACTGGCTCAACTTTGTGGTCACTTCGAAGGCCAGAAACAAGATACGCCAGAGCCTTAACGAACGCCGGCAGAGATCGGCCGAACTCGGTAAAGAGATATTGCAGCGCCGTTTCAAGAACCGAAAGGTGGAAGCCGACGACGCGACAATCACGAAAGTGATCAAGAAGCTTGGTTTCAAAACAGCTACCGACTTTTACTGCAGTATTGCCGAGGAGGCTATCGATCCTGCAACAGTGATGACCTGTCTGGAAAACATAGACAGTCATCAGGAAGTCGCGGCAGAGGTGCGATCGGCCGAGGAATTCTCATTGCAACAGCCTACCGATGACGATTCGCAGGCCAACGATGTGCTGGTGATCGGCGACAATATAAAAGGGGTCAACTATCGTATGTCGAAATGCTGCAATCCCATATATGGCGACAAGGTGTTTGGCTTTGTTTCGTCAGAGGGTGTCATAAAGATCCACCGGGAGGATTGTCCGAACGCGTCGAACATCCGACTGCGTTATCCCTACAGGGTGATACCGGTGAGATGGTCGGGCAAAAACGGGCATCAGTTTGCATGTACGCTCCATGTCGTAGGACACGACGATATCGGCATCGTGACCAACATTTCATCAATTATCAACAAAGAGAAGGACACGAGTCTGCGCAGCATCGCCATTGATTCACATGACGGTCTGTTCAAAGGCACAATGACAGTTGGCGTGTCCGACATAGCCACATTAGGCAATCTGATCAAAAAAATCAAAACTGTAAAAGGAGTAAAAGATGTTGAACGCATTTTGTAAAAGTATGCTTGCCGGAAGCCTCTCGATAATGATATTGTCGGGCTGTTCGGATAATTCAAAGGCTGCCCGTGAACTGCTTTCGCAGGCCGAGTCAATGGCGGTATCGGGCGATTATCCCGGTGCACTTGCACTGCTTGATTCGGTCGACTCACGTTATGCCGCGGAGGTAGAGGTGCGCCGCGACGCCATGAGCCTTCGCCCTCGCATAATGGAAATGTTAACGCTCAAAGAGCTGTCGACGGCCGACAGCATGATTGTACAGCTCACCATCGAGGCCGATGCCGTCAAGGATGTCATGGCTTTTGTAGAAGATTCTTTTGAGGGATACTACACGACCAAAGCCCTTAAAGGGAAGGTGCCGGCCGAAAAACCGGGACTTTATGCGAGAATGAGTGCCGACGGTATATATACTGTTGTATCGAGTTGTCCCAAAGGCACAGAGAGCACGGCCGTAGGCCTTAAATCGGGCGATGATGAAGTGATGTCGGCACGTGTAGCACACGACGGCGAACGCAACGACAGAAGCCGCGGAGTAGAGATCATCAATTTTATGCCTTCGGAATGCGACACTCTCGGCGTATTTGCCGAAAGGCATACCGGCGACGAGATCAAGGCCACATTTTTCGGCGAAAAGAAAAATCACACCATGACTCTTCCTAAAGATCAAGCCGAGGCTCTTGGAAGCGTGCACAAGGCATCGGTGATAGTGGGACGCCTTCATAAGGCGCAGCTTGAGAAGACTCGTCTGGAACGCCAGCTCGACGTGGCACGCAGCCAGATGGCTCGCACATTCAGAGAGAAAGAGTGATCTGATCCATTAAAACAACAGCGCCCGGTGATATCAGACGACACCGGGCGCTGCTGCATTATAGTTTGAGAAATCATGGTGGAATCCTCAGGAACACTGAGCGGGAATCAGAACGTCATCGAATAACGGTTGAGGCGTGCGAGGGCAAGGTGATAAAGATACTCTGTCTGAAGGAAAGTGCGCCGTGCCTCAAGAAAGAACTTGACTTCCGTAAGGTATTCTATGCAGGTCATCTGTCCTGCACGATACGCCTTCCTGAGCAGTGCGATATTGTCATCGCCGTTTATCACTTTATCATACTTCGTGTAATTGCGATATAGATCGAGTGCTTTGCGACGATCGTTCTCAATCATGACTGTCGCCTCGTTAAGAGCGGTTTCGGCCTTCAGGCGATTCTGCATGGCTGTCAGTCGGCTTTTGGATGTCGCATGCCGGTTGGAGAAGATAGGCAATGTCAGTCCGAAAGTGACTCCATGCCATCGTTCATCGCCTTCGTTTTCATACGTATATCCCACAGAGACCCCCGGATATGACATCATCTGACTGGCTTTGACCATTTTTTCGTCAACTTTCATCTGCTTGCGCCCTGCCTTAATCATCGGGTCATTTTCGGTGATCTGACGCTGATATGACTCCAACGGAAGTATCATTTCGTCGGGATAATCAGTCAGACGCTCAACCAGAGTAGAGCAGTCGTGCCCGTTATTCAGCACTGTCAGTGCGGCAACCTTGTCGTCGAACTCCGCCACGGCGGTGCGGAGTTCCTCCTCCATGCCTATACGCACGATTTCCATCATATTCATGTCGAGCCGGGTGATCTCGCCACCTTCCATAGCCTTGCGGGATATAGCACACATTGAAGCTATCGTATCGGTCATCTGACGCGTAAGCATCATATTTTTAGCTGAATAAACAACGTCGATCATGGCCTGTTTGACTTCAAGCATTCTTGAAAGCAGCCCTGCCCGGCGGGTAAGCCCTATGACTTCCTGCGCAGCCTTGATACCCTTGGCTCTGGCCGAGTAGGCTCCGGGCCAGTCGAATCCTTGACTTACGCTGACATTCCATTTATTGCCGGTTGGTTTCTCACCCCACAGGTATCCTATCTCTATTTCAGGATCCTGCAGATTGTTGGAACTTTTGAGATCCTCCATGTCGACAGCAAGCGACAGCGAATCGACTGCAAGCGAATAGCTGCCGGAAGCCATTATATAGGCCTCACGGTTGAAATCCAATGCAGTCTGCGCCGACGCTGCGACTGGCGATATAATAGCCAAAAACAATAGTATCGATTTCATTTCCGTTGATTATATGTTTCTGAAATTCTGTAAATGACCGGTACAACAACAAGGTTGAGGAAAGTGGACGTCAGCAGTCCGCCGAGAATCACTATAGCCATAGGGGATTGTATCTCATTGCCCGGCTCTGATCCTCTTACAGCAAGAGGAATGAGTGCGAGCGCCGATGTCAGTGCCGTCATGATGATAGGATTAAGACGGTCGACCGATCCATGGCGGATACGTTCTGACAATCCTTCTCCTTCGGCTTTGAGAGTGTTATAGCGCGATATAAGAAGCATTCCGTTGCGGGTGGCTATGCCGAGCAGTGCTATAAAGCCGATAATGGCCGGAATATTGATTTCGCCGGATGTGACACGAAGTATAAGAATACCACCTATCATGGCCAGCGGCATATTGATCATGATGATAAGCGGCTGCCTGAAGTTCTTATATTCCTGATATAGCAGCAACAGGATCACCAACAGAGCGGCGGCTGAAGCCAACAGAAGAGTGCGCGAAGCTGATGCCTCGCTTTCAAACTGTCCGCCGTAAGCGATGTGATAGCCTTCAGGAAGTGTGACATCTGCATCGATGCTGCTCCTGATATCATTGATGACGCTGCGAAGATCGCGCCCGTCGACGTTGGCCGAAACAACAGTCCGGCGGCTGACATTCTCGCGGTTGACTGTATTTGGACCGGTCGTGGAAACAATCTCGGCGACGTAGCTCAAGGGTATCGGGCCCTGATCGCTCTCTACGGTTATTTCCGACATATTGTCGATAGTAGAGCGGGCTCTGTCGGAAGCTTTTACAGTCACATCATAGGGCATATTGCCCTCATATACCTGCGATACGGGCTGTCCGGCAATCATGACGTTGATGGCTTTGGCCAGTGCCTGATTGGTGACCCCATACTTGGCCATCATGATACGTCGCGGCCTGATATCAATCTGCGGGCGTCCGGTGGCTTGTTCGACATTTACATCCACCACACCCGGGATCTGCTTTATATTTTCGCCGATCTGAAGCGACAGATGATGCAGAGTCTCAAGGTTGTCGCCAAAGATCTTGATGGCTATCTGTGCTTCTGTGCCTGAAAGCATCGCGTCGATGCGATGACTTATGGGCTGTCCGATTTCGATATTGACACCGGGCAAAGCCGACAGGTTATGGCGGAGTTCGTTGACCATTTCACGTCGCGATCGTCCGTCAAGACGATATGGCGCTTCAATCTCCGAAACGTTGGCGCCGAATGAATGCTCGTCGAGTTCGGCACGGCCGGTTTTTCGGGCGGTGGTGATGATCTCCGGTGTGGAAAGAATGATGCGTTCGGCCTCACGTCCGACCTTGTCGCTCTCCTCAAGAGATATGCCGGGAAGCGCACTGATGTTGATCGTCAGCGATCCTTCATTGAACGGAGGCAGGAAGCTGCGACCAAGCGTGAAGAATATTCCGGCTGCGACCATAAAGAGCAGGGCAGTGGTAACCAACACAATGCGCTGACGGCGCATAGCCCAGTCGAGCAGACCGGCATAGACGGCACGTATCTTCCGTGTCAGCCACGGATCTTTGTCGAGTGCCTTAGCCGCTCTCTCCGAGCCAAGCAGATAGCTGCAGAGAACGGGGGTGACTGTGAGCGCCACGATCGTGGATGCTGTCAGAGCCACTATAAACGATATGCCGAGCGGTTTAAGCATGCGGCCCTCTATACCTGAAAGAAAAAATAGCGGCAGGAAGCTTGCTATGATGATCAGTGATGAGTTGAGGATTGGTAGACGCACTTCTCGCGATGCTTCGTAGACGATGCTGATCACCGGCTGGCGTGACGAAGGGGGCATCAGGTGGTTGGATTTAAGCCGTCGATATACATTCTCCACATCCACTATGGCATCGTCCACAAGCGATCCGATTGCGATCGCAATGCCTCCGAGGCTCATGGTGTTGATCGTAAATCCCAACTTGCCAAGAATAAGCAGTGTGACAATGATGGAAAGTGGAAGCGCTACAAGCGAAATCAATGTCGTGCGCAGATTCATAAGAAAGAAAAACAACACCACGATGACAAAAACCGCGCCTTCGAACAGTGAGGTCTGCAGATTGGATATAGATGCATCGATGAAATCGCTCTGCCTGAATATGTCGGTCGACACGTGGATGTCGGCGGGAAGTGTGGCAGTGATATCGTCAAGAGCCGATATGATATTATTTGTCAACTCCTTGGAGCCTTGATGCGGCTGCTTGGTGACTGTGATAAGCACAGCCGGTTCAGCATTGACCGATGCGGCTCCGAGCCGTGGTGTCTGCGGTCCGAGCTTCACTTCGGCAATATCGGCGATAGTCACATGTTTTCCCGACGACGTTGCCACTGCCGCAAGCTCTATTTCCTCAGCCCTGACAGTCGTGATATCACCCTTGATCAGGTATTCGTTGCCATAATCGTAAAGGATGCCTCCCGAAGCATTGTCGTTGAAAGATTCCACTGCCTCCATGACGTTGTCAAGACTCACGCCGTGGTGTCTCATTCTTTCGGGAGAGAGCAAAATCTGGTATTCCTTGACGTCACCGCCTATCACAGACACCTGCGAAACGCCTTCGAGCGAAAGCAGGCGAGGAGTTATGATCCTGTCGGCAATCGACCGGAGTTGCATCATCGATGTGGAATCGCTTGTCAGGCCGATAATCAGCATTTCGCCGAGTATTGACGACTGCGGACCAAGGGTCGGCGCTCCGACCGACGCGGGAAGCCCGGATGCCACAGACGACAGTTTTTCGCCTACAGTCTGGCGGCATTTGTAGACATCGGAATCCCAGTCAAACTCCACCCATACGATTGAGAATCCTGTAGATGACGAAGAGCGCACCCGTCTGACTCCGGTAGCTCCGTTAAGCGCCGTTTCAATAGGGAATGTAACTGTTTTTTCCACCTCTTCAGGCGCCATTCCAGGAGCTTCAGTCATCACTACCACCGTGGGCGCATTGAGATCGGGGAAAATATCGACATCGGTGCGAAGCATGGTCAGACAACCCCAGATGAGCAACAGCCCGGATATAATGAGTGTGATCGCTCTGTTGGAGAGCGATATCCTTAATATCTTGTTTAGCATATCGTCAAAAAATCAATGATTATGAGAATGTCCTTCAGGAGCATTCCCCTTGGTTTCAGCAAGTTTGACGAACACAGTGCCTTCGGTCACGACTTCATCGCCGGGCTTCAGTCCGCTTTTAATCTCTATCATCCGGCCATCGGTCATTCCGCACGTTACTGGCACTTTTTCATATCCGTGATCGTCTATGCGACGATAAGCGAATGTCTGTCCCTGCTGTTCGGTTACAGCCTCAGCCGGGATAGAAATAACGTCAGGTATTGGCTGTGACAACATATTGACTTCGGCGAATGCACCTGGGCTGACAGAACCGTCGTTGACAAAAGAAAATATGACTGTCACATATCCCTGTCTTGATTCAGTGGCGTTGCCTGAAACTACGCCCTCTTTGCGGCCATCGAGCTCGCTGAGCGCAATCCATCGGTCGGATCCGGGAGTAAGAATGTTGCATGAAGTCACTCCGGCAAGAGCAGGGTAGTACTTTTCAGCAACCTCGATTCTTAAGGTCAAGCGTCCCTGCCGTACAACTATGGCTATTGGCGTACCGACGCCTACGATCTCATTGTTATTAGCCGGCAATGCGGCGACAATGCCGGCGATCGGCGATGTGACTCTGCCTGATGCCGCAGTCGACGAATAGGCCGCCTGAGCCTCTTGATAGGCCTGACGTGCGGCATTCAGATCGCGTGCTGTGACGATGCCGTCGGCATACAGAGGAGTGATTCTATCCAATTCGCGGCGGGCGGCATCCATACGAGCCTTGGCTGCGGCATCGACATTGCCTCCACTTACGCCTTCAGGCCGTATATCGGCTATAAGCTGGCCTGCGCTGATTGACGAACCCACCGAAATACGGCTTGCAAATGTAAGTCGTCCGGCGACAGGACTGCTTATCATGATGTTGCTTTCAGGTGCGTATTCTATTGAACCACTTGCTGGAATGATGCTATGGAATTCAGCCGGAGCAATAGTTGTAGTCTTGATTCCGAACCGTTCGGCTTCTTCATGATGTATCACGATTTCCTCACCGTGATCATGATCGAGATGTGCTTCCTCTTTTGATTCCGCATGGTGGTGTTCCCCGCACGACATGACTGAAAAGGCCGCGACAAAGCAGGGGAGTATAATACTGATATTCCGATTCATATTTGTTTCAGATGTATAGTTAGAACTTTATTTAACGTGTAGATATTTTCTATGACAGAAATATCATGCACACGGTGGTGCTCTGAAACTAATGTATCTGAATGGTTTATCGGATAATACGGGATATTGATATTCGGTCTTTAGCTTGGTGACTGCAAACAAAAGGATCGGACACCAGCCATAAGCGGGACAAAGATCCGACAGGATATCAAACTGCTGCACTGACACACAGTGTTCTATACGTTTTTGGTCGGTAACCGACGGCAGATGCAGCGAACATTCATCGGGTTCGGATCCGATGTCATTTTTGTCAGCATGATGATCTGACGCAGCGACATGCATGCAAAGATGCCCGTCATTATCATGATGATGAAACTGCAGACAGCCGCACAACATCAACATAACCGAAACGGCCAATACGGTCATAAACCGCATGGCTGAACGGTTTATGACCGTTGCTATTGTTGATGATAATATGGCTGACTGCATGCAATATAATCGTGATCTGGTTCTTTTCGCAAAGTTACGTAATGTATCTTTATTTTCAAAATATCAGGGTTTTGAATATCTGAATATCCATCATTAACGACTTTTACGATTCTGACTGATGACATGGTAGGATACCCATTTTCACGACTATATACTTTTTGCCCATAACCGCTATTATGTAAAATTGCGCGGCAAAGGATAGGACATAAAGGGAATCCTCTGCTCCAAACTCTCCGGAAATATACTATATAGAGCTAATCGGACATATAAGACATATAAGACAGATAAAACCTATGGACTTGGTCTCATAAAGAAAAAGCTATGATATGTAATTGGCTGTGCCAATAAAGTGACTAAATTCGCGTTGTCATAATATGCAGGTCTGATAATACAAACATAAAACAATCTGCTAATACGAGCATCATAGGGTCTGCTGATACAGGCCACCAAATTTCATCTTGTAATGCCAATCACAGAGAACCCGATATCGGTAATATCAACACCGGAATCCATATCCAAAGATATGCCAGATATTTCAGTCATCGTAGTGACCTATAATCAGGAATCCACAATAGCCCGATGCCTGGAATCGATTGTCGCCCAGCGCTTCAACGGACAAATAGAAATAGTGATCGGTGAAGATGGCTCAAATGATGCGACAGCTGAGATATGCCGAAAATATCAGACAGACTATCCTGACAGAATACGACTATATTGCAACCGAAGGAACAAGGGGCTGATCGACAACTACTTCGACACTATGCTGAATTGCACAGGCCGATACCTGGCCGACTGTGCGGGCGACGACAGCTGGAGTGATCCGTACAAATTGCAGAAACAGTTTGATTTTTTGGAACAGAACAGCCATGTGGGGCTGGTACACACGGCATGGGAGTTTAACGACATCATCAACGGACAGACAATCTCCTATCGGCATAACAGTGAGAAAACAATAGTCTTTGAAAAGGGAAAGATTTTGATGCCACTTCTCAACAGAGAGTTAAGACCATACCCACATCTATCGACGGCATTGTGGCGGCGTGACGCCATGATGGCCGAATACCTAAAAGATCCGCAACTGTTCAGACATAGCGATAATACATGTGAGGATCTACAGATCATTGCCGCCATGGCATCGCGCATGGCTGTAGCCTATCTGCCAGATAAAACGTTGTTGTACAGTGTTGGGCACAAATCAGTCAGCTCAGAGGAATCTTTTTCGAAGACATTTGACTTCTATATCGGTACGGTTAGACTGACCAGACGACTCCATCTGAAATATGCTGTAGCCGACGGCGATATGCGTCTCTATTATCGCAACATCATGGATTTTCTTGCCGCCCAGATAATCCACGGCCATCTGACTGACCGTGTGACTCCCCTACGCTCCCTTGCTGATTATCTGCCGTTCAGACCGTCAGCCAAATATCGGTTGATAATGGCTGCCATGCGCTTCAAGGGGATCTCATGGGTCGCGGCAAAGCTATATCACCGGATTTCGAAACGGAAAGTAGTCAAATCACTATCGGACGCCGAATAGGGTACGAACGACAGATTTCCGCCAAGAGCTATCATGATGCGCCGGCTCAAAGCCAGACCGATCCCCTGCCCGTCGCTACGGGTGGTAAAGAACGGTACAAAAATATCATTAGCTACGGCATCGGATATTCTCGGGCCGTTATTTGACACATCTATGACCACATTCTCATCAGCCGAAACCCGTACTCGGATATATAATCGTGGAGTCACGACTGTTTCCATCACCTGAAAGGCATTAAGAACGACATTGCCGACTGCGCGCCCCAACAATGCCGGATCGGTCCAGGCCATCACACTGCCGTCGCACACTATTGACACGTCAGCATTACCAGCGCCTTGACACGACTGCAATATATCTTCAAGAAGCGGTCTGATCTCCACGAGCCTCATGCTCGGCTCCGCGATATGCGAAAAAGATCTAACACCGTTGACAAACTCCTTTATATCACCGCATATACGACTTATAGCCGATAAGCCTCTCACGGCTTCATCCGAATCGCTTTCTTCTTTCAGCATATCAGCTATGGACACTATGGGAGTAAGCGAATTGTTGATTTCATGCACCAACATCCTTGTCAGCCTGATCCACGACTCAGTTTCGTTGCGCTCTATCTCCCGGCTTATGTCAGTAATAACAATCGTTGTCAATGTCTTTTCGGCGACTTCAAGCACGCGGGCGTGGATATGCAGCACTCTGCGACCCGAACAGCCATCACCGATATCCTTACGGCACTCCCCTCCTGAAGGCATTTCGATTATGCTCCTGGCGATATCCGGCGCACACTCCTGCAGACGATCGATATGTGTCAGTACACTGACACCCAATATTTCCAATGCCTTGTCATTGGCCATCAAGACATATCCCCGACTATCCACCAGGATCACGCCCGAGCTGATATGACGCAATATTGTAGAGTGGACAAGTTCCTGTTCTACTGCGTTTTTCTTTAATTTTCTCAGAATACCAGCGATATCATAGAGCTGCAGGGCCGTTTCTTCCGACAGACCGGTAATACGTCGCGAATAATCGTCATTGCGCAAAGCATCAAGCAGCAGGCCTACAGCTCTTCTCTCACGCGTCGTCTTAACGAATACATTACGTGTTGCCCATGCCACGAAAGCCATAGATATCAGACCGAAAATCCACTCTCCCGATTTAAGCAGGGCTCCGGCCAGCCCCGAAGCAATCACCAAGAGCGCAATGGAGATCCACAATTTTTTCATAGAGCGTAGCGTCGCATTTTGTTGTAGAGTGTCTGTCGGGTGATGCCGAGCTGCTGTGCTGCCGCACTGAGATTGCCTTTGCATGCGTCAATGGCCTCACTGATCATCTGTCGCTCCATCTCCTCTATAGTCATTGCAGCCTTAGGTATCTCCGGGCTCACAGAAGCCACAGTCGACAGCTCGAAATCAGAAGCCGAAAGCGTGTCGGATGATCCGGATATTATCACGGCCTTCTCCACAGCATGACGTAGTTCTCTGATATTTCCGGGCCAATGATAGCCTACAAGACGGTTTGCCGCACTATCGCTGAGAGACATTTCGCATCCGCGGTATCGCGTTCCGAACTCTGCCGCAAAGCGTCGGGCAAGCACCAGAATGTCGTCTTTTCGCTGCCGCAACGGTGGAAGATGCAGACGTATGGTGTTGATTCTATATAACAGATCCTCTCTGAACGCTCCATCAGCCACCATGGCGTCGATATTGCGATTAGTGGCACATATAAGCCTGATGTCAAACGATACCGGATGATTGGATCCAAGCGCGGTCAACTGGCGGTTTTGCAAAGCCGACAGCAATTTGGCCTGCAGATGCAGCGGCATATTTCCGATCTCATCCATAAACAGAGAGCTGCCCGAAGCCTCTGCCAACTTGCCCTTGCGATCAGAAACCGCGCCGGTAAACGCTCCTTTTCGATGTCCGAACAGCTCGCTCTCAAAGAGAGTTTCGCTGACAGCTCCCATGTCGACCTTAAGCATCGGACGCTCTGCTCTCCCTGACAAGCGATGAATCTCCTCGGCAAGCAGTTCCTTTCCGGTACCGTTTTCGCCTGTTATAAGCACTGTGGCATCGGTAGCAGCCACTTTCCCGACAAGATCTTTAAGCCTCGACATTTCATCGGATTCTCCCCAGTACATGACCGGACTGCATGAAACATCACGATGTTTTCTGACCTTTGAGGCCGCGGCGATCAATATCTCCACTATGCGGTCGTTATCCCACGGTTTCTGTATGAAATCTGCAGCTCCTGCCTTGATGCCTTTGATAGCCAAAGGAATGTCAGCGAATGCGGTCATCAGCACAACCGGAAGCTGCGGATAGGTTGCCCGTAGTCTTTCGAGCCAGTATAGTCCTTCATTGCCATTATTGAACGCTGACGTAAAGTTCATGTCGAGCAACACCACATCCGGACGCCCGTCAGCCACAGCCGACATTATCACCGCCGGATTACGAATAAGCGTGACCTGCCTGAAGTGTCGCCTGAGCAACAATTCCAACGCTTCAAGCACACCACGGTTGTCGTCGGCCACGAGTATATGACTGTCATTCTTCATTTGATGCAAAAGTAGGTATTTTTTTGTTGCGATACTATGCCGCATACGCCTCACTGACGGCCATACAATAAAGAGTGTGGCCGCATCCGTGTCAATTAATTTTACAGCAGTGTAAAAATATCGAACAATCTGACTTCTGACTATCGAACAATTGATGCTAATTATCAACACTTTGCATTTTTGGCACAATAAATGCATCATTATACGTCAAAACCAACCATAAAAAATCACTACAATGCAAAAAATTAATTTCGCGATCCGCACCCTCTTGCACTCACGGGGATCCACACTCGTGAAAATACTGTCAATCGGGCTTGGACTCGCAATGAGCTGCTTCCTGTTCGCGAGAGTGGCTTACGACAATCTTATTGACACTTGCTTCAATGATTACGGACGCATATATCAGCTAAACATGCAGTTTAAGATCGGAGGCAACGAGTTGTCATGGCAGGAAATGTGTGTCGGAAAACTCACTGAAGGAGTCTACAGTGCCCTCGGAGAAGATATGGTTGAGGCGGCTGTGATGACACGACGCTTTTTCGGCAACAACATATCACGAGACAATGAAATTCTTCCAGGCATAGTAATGGTGGCCGACTCACTGTTTTTCAAAACATTCGGAGTCGAAATCATAGATGGCGACCATAATGGGCTCGCACAGCCGGGCAAAATGTACATAAGCGACCGTATGGCCAGAAAATACTTTGGCGACGAATCACCTGTCGGACGAATGCTGACGGGCTGGGATGATATTCCGATTCAGGTCAGCGGAGTGTATCGCGACTGGGGTGAAGAGAGCACCATCAACACTGACTTCATTGTGTCACTTTCGACCTTGCTGGAGAACCACTGGGGCGGCCTTGGATGGAAAGGCGGGGATTCATGGTTTGATTACATTCTGGTTAAGGATGGAACTGACCCTGAAGCCCTAAACCGTAAAATAATGGAGGTGATCGAAGCCAATGTGCCACCAACTGATGATTTCTCGCTAAAAGCGGCCGCCATACCTCTGCGCGATGTGTACCGGGGGCAGGAGTCTGTCAGAATGTCGACCTGGACTCTGTCGCTTCTCGCCACCCTTATTCTGATCGTGACCGCTCTCAACTACGTGCTGCTGTCGCTGTCGGCTCTGAGCCGCCGCGCCAAAGCCATAGGCGTGCACAAGTGTTCCGGCGCCGGCCGAGGCACGATATTCGCAATGTTTGCCATAGAAACATTGATCATAATCGCTGTCGGGCTTGTTTTTGCAGCCTTCTGCTTCTATGTGGCACGCCGGTTTGCACAAGAAAGCATCTACGACAATTTCGCCGCCTATATTTCGGCCGACCGTCTTTGGGTGGTTGCCGGAGTCGTAGTGCTCACATTCGGCATCGCTGCACTTATACCGTCGGTAGTATTCAGCAAGATACCTGTCAGTCAGGTTTTCCGACGTTTTGTAGAGAAAAAACACCGATGGAAACACTCTCTGCTTTTCGTGGAATTTGCCGGAATGTCGCTCATGGGCGGCCTGTTGGCCATGGTCATAGCCCAATATCACTATATAATGGATCTCGATCCGGGATATGAACCTGATAATGTGGTGTGCATCACCCGCTCCAACGACGGCAAAGAACATCGTGAGGCTTTGATGAAAGTTTATGCTTCGCTTCCATACGTAGATCAGGTGGCAATAGGCAGCATGCCTCCGGGATATGGATATAGCGGCGAGTTTGTACGCGATGACCACGGATCCCCACTGTTTTCTTCGCGCTATGACAATTGGAATAACAAAGATTTTGCCGAACTCATGGGCTTCAGACTCCTGCATGGCAGATATCCGGAGGCCACCGACGGCTCGGAAGCCGTGATCAATCAGGAGTTTGCCAGACTGATGGGGTGGAAGGATAATGATGCCGTAGGCCGACAGTTCAGGATATCCGACCAGAACGTAACTGTGTGCGGAATAATAAAAGATTTCATAACCGGCACTTTGTATCAGGAACAACAACCTTACATGGCCATGACCGAAGACAACGGATGGAGTCAGCGTTTTTTCCTGAAACTCAAGGAACCGTTCGGACAAAGCTATGCAAGCCTTATGGCCGATGAGAAAGAACTCATGGAGGGAGCATCGAATTTCAGCTGCGTCAGCCTCGGCACTCAATACCGGCAGACGTATCATAGCGTGGAAGTGTTCCGCACCATGATAATGACCGGAGCTATCATATTACTTTTTATCAGCATGATCGGGCTCTTCGGCTATATGCGCGACGAGATGCACCGTCGCAGCCGTGAGATCGCAATTCGTAAAGTCAACGGCGCCTCTACAGCCGAGGTCATAGAGATGATATGCCGTTCAGTAATGACAGTAGCCATACCGGCAGTGATATTCGGTTCGGTGGCCGCATGGCTCATCGGCCGCTATTGGCTCGAACAATTCAGCGTGCAGGCTCCGTCGATAACAGCGATGTATCTATTGTCGGGTATCATTATTCTTATTTTGATCGCTCTGGCATCAACCGGCATGACACTGCGTACAGCCAACGAAAACCCGTCAAAATCTCTGCGTTCGGAATAATCGGCTCAACATTTGTTTTGAACGAAACATAACTGAATACAACAGACACTCATGATACAGATCAAACAACTCAACAAAGTGTTCCGCACATCGGATGTGGAAACTCAGGCTCTCAACAATGTGAATCTCGACATAGCCAAAGGCGACTTCGTGGCTATAATGGGGCCTTCGGGATGCGGCAAATCAACCCTACTGAACATCATCGGACTGCTCGACAATCCGACATCGGGCAATTACCTGCTCGACGGCATAGAAATGGGCTCGCTCAAAGAGAGCCAGCGCACATCACAGCGCAAAGGGCGCATAGGATTCGTATTCCAGAGCTTCAACCTTATCGACGAGCTGACAGTGGCCGAAAACATCGAACTCCCGCTCACATATCTCGGAGTACCCAAAAAGGAGCGACGCATAAAGGTCGACAACCTGCTGCAACGGCTCAATCTGTCGCATCGCTCGCGTCACTATCCGCAACAGCTGTCGGGCGGACAACAACAGCGTGTGGCTATCGCAAGAGCCATTGTCGGCGATCCGGTGATACTTCTTGCCGACGAGCCGACCGGCAACCTCGACTCATCCAACGGACGGGAAGTGATGGAGCTGCTCACTTCGCTCAATCGCGAGGGCACCACGATAGTTATGGTGACCCACTCCCAGCGCGATGCATCATACGCCCGACGGACAATCAACCTGTTTGACGGATCGGTCGTGACCGACGAAACGGCGGAACGAGATACTGTCAACGACGACAGACACGAGATGTGACCGGGCACAATGACTGAATGCGCGGCGACCTGGCATCCACTACTGCCAGACCGCCGCACATTGTGTACACACCCCTCTGGAGATATTTCCATGACATAAAAAAGAGAGGCGCCTTCACAGGTACCTCCCCTTCCATTCATCACATTATGCTTTGTCTTGTGCTTGTTGTATTGTGTGTCAGTAACGCGAGCTGACGACGTCCCAGTCTATGATGCTCCACAGAGCATTGAGGGCGTCGCCACGCCGGTTTTGATAATCAAGGTAATATGCATGTTCCCACACATCAAATGCGAGCAACGGAGTCAGACCGTCGGTGAGAGGATTGTCGGCATTGGATGACTGTGTTATGAACAGTTTTCCATCATTGTCCTTAGACAGCCATACCCAGCCCGAACCGAAAAGCGAAACACCGGCTCCCACAAAATCCTCTTTGAATTTCTCAAATGATCCGAACTGACTGTCGATAGCTTTGCGAAGATCTCCTTCGGGCTCACCGCCGCCATCAGGCGAAAAGGTGAAGAAGTAGAATATATGATTCCACGCCTGGGAAGCATTATTGAAAAGCGAACCGCTGGCGCTGCGGATTATGTCCTCAAGTTGCATGTCGGCATATTCGGTTCCTTCTATCAGACGGTTAAGATTGTCAATATAGGCCTTTTCGTGTTTCCCATAATGAAAATCGACTGTTTCCTGCGAAATAGCCGGTGCCAGTTCGTCGGGAGCGTATGGTAGTTTTGGCTGAATGTATGTAGGCATTTTCATCGCTGTGAGTTTAACGGTTTGGTTTTGTCAATGCACAAATATAACACAGTTGCGGCTGATTATGTTCATAAATTTTCCGAAAGCCATGCAAAAATTCTGTCATATAACGGATATCTCACATCCGGCGAAGACAATATAAGGTCGTGCATGCCGCCTTCAACCTCAAGCGGAGTCACCTTATGACCCAGACGCATCCCTACCCGGCGGATGTCGGCCACGTCGAGCACTGCATCGGCCCGCTGTGCTTCGGGAGTCCACTTGTCGCCCTTGTAGCTGCGTGCCGAGTACATAAGCAGTATCGGCACTTTGATGGCATAGGGATGCCGTTTGAGACTGAGCTGTGCGCGTTCGATAGCCCTGATCCATCCGGCATCCACGTCGGAGGAATCATGTAGTTTCCATGCACGGTTGTAACTCCACTCCCCATGCCATCGGGCATCAAGGCTTTCGCCATAGACCGAACCACTCTGAGGGATCGTCAGAGAAGGGAAAATGCGACCAAGCCCGGCAATGGCCGGCACCAGTATTCTGGCAGGCAACGCGAGATTCCATTCCAGAAACGGACTGTTCAGTATCAGCGCATGCACAGCTGTCGGCGGATTGTGCTCCATGTAACACGATGCCACCAATCCTCCTGTGGAATGCCCCATGATGACTATACTGTCGATGCCGGCATCGGTCATGATACTTATGGCGGAATCTATGTCGGCGAAATATTCACTGATCTTTCTGACAAGAAAAGGCTTCTGACCCGGCATGAGCGACCGACCGTAACGACGGAGATCCACAGCATAAAACCTGTAGCCATGCGAATCGAATTGCTGAGCCATCTCCTTCTGAAAAAAATAGTCGTTGAAACCGTGGATATACAGAACACCCTTGCGCGACTTTTCGGCAGCACCACGGGCGTCGTATCTTACGACTGTGCACCGTACGCTGCCGGCATAATCATCAGGTTGCGCCACATAGCTTTTTTCGAATCCGCGGCCAAGCGAATCAGGAAGCCAGTCGGCAGCCGACAATGACGTTGAAACCGCGAACAGACCCAGCGCAATGGCACCCCTGATCAACAATGTGTGTAAAAGACGTAGTATTGCCATATTAAAACAACGACAGAAAACCACGATTGTTTCATCTTTTTTGTTTAATTTTGCACTATCGGCCTTACGCCAATAATCCACAACAGACAGATGGTAAAAAAAACAATCAAAGATTTCACAGTCAAATCGGCACAGCATCTGTCGGAGGCATATACCCTCCTCAAGCTGACTCCGACAGACGGCACGGAAGTGACTACAGCCATGCCCGGACAGTTTGTACAGGTAGCAGTCCCCGACACTCCGAACACATTTCTGCGCCGACCGATATCGGTCAACTTCATAGACCGTAGCGACAACACCCTCTGGCTTCTTGTCAGAAACGCCGGAGAGGGCACTTCACGGCTCTGCGAAATGAAGACCGGAGAGCATCTCAACATCATATTGCCTCTTGGCAACGGATTCTCAATGCCTGAAGAAAACAACAGCACACCTAAGAGGCTGCTACTCGTTGGCGGCGGTGTTGGCGTGGCTCCATTGCTTTATCTCGGCCATGCTCTTGCCGGCGGCGGCCACACTCCGGAGTTTCTGCTTGGAGCGCGCAGCTGCGCCGATCTGCTCGAGCTTGATGAATTCAAACGCATAGGCACCGTACATGTAGCCACCGACGACGGATCGGCCGGAGTTCATGGGCTCGTCACCCAGCATCCGGCAATAGACAGTCAGGACATCGACTGCATATATTGCTGCGGACCGGCTCCGATGATGAAAGCCGTGGCCGCCATAGCACGGCAAAACAACGTCGCTTGCGAAGTTTCACTCGAAAACATGATGGCCTGTGGACTCGGCGCCTGCTTATGCTGCGTGGAAAACACAGTGAAAGGCAATGTGTGCGTGTGCACTGAAGGACCCGTATTCAACATAACACAACTGACATGGCAGTAGACTTGACCACCCGAATAGGATCGCTGACGCTCAAGAATCCGGTGCTTACGGCTTCGGGCACATTCGGCTACGGCGAGGAGTTTTCCGACTTCATAGATCTCAACCGCCTCGGAGGCTTTATAATCAAAGGCACCACACTGCATGCCCGAGAGGGAAATCCATATCCGCGCATGGCCGAAACGCCATCGGGCATGCTCAACGCCGTAGGGCTACAGAACAAAGGCATCGACTATATGATCGACCACATCTATCCGCGCATAAAACACGTAGACAGTGAGATCATAGTCAATGTGTCGGGAGCTTCGCCTGAGGATTATGCTGAGGTATGCCGCAGAATAGCGGACAGAACTTCGATCAATGCCGTGGAGATCAACATATCGTGCCCCAACGTCAAACAGGGAGGCATGGCATTCGGCACCACTACCGAAGGCGCTGCCGCAGTCACACGTGCCGTGAGAGAGGCGTTTCCGGGAGTTGTCATTGTCAAACTATCGCCTAATGTCACCGACATAACCGAAATAGCCCGGGCAGTAGAAGCCGAGGGCGCTGACGCGGTTTCGCTCATCAACACACTCATGGGAATGGCAGTGGATGTCGAACGCCGTCGTCCATGCCTGTCGACTGTCACAGGAGGCCTCTCCGGACCCGCAGTAAGACCGGTGGCCGTAAGAATGGTTTGGCAGACCGCAAAGGCCGTAAAAATACCCGTAATAGGCCTCGGAGGCATCATGAACGGACGCGACGCACTTGAGTTTATCCTTGCCGGTGCCTCAGCTATTGAAATAGGCACAGCCAACTTTATAGACCCACAGGCAACTATCAAAGTAATTGACTACATCGACGATTATTGCCGATGCCACGGAGTTGACAATATCAACGACCTGATAGGAGTAATCTGAAACCGGTCCTTACCGCTCCAATAGCGTCAGGAATCGCCGGCGGAATCAATCCTTCCGCTGATCCTTTGGCACGAAAGCTTCGAAACTATTATCGTTATAATATATAATAATGTTTACAATCTTCTTCTCCCCTGACACACCGGGGACGAAGGAGATTGTTTTTTTATCCACATTTGCGGATACCGGCGATACTTTTTCGTCAACGTTCACACCACTGTTTTCAAACGCCACAGAGCTATCATCCACCGTAGAGCCGAAATCTGCTAAAACAGTATCAGCTGACGAAGATTTATTACCGAAATCTATTGTCTGTTGCGACATCTGATTTACAGACAATTCTGCTGCTTCAGCGTCCATTTCACTCCCTGGTTGAGCCTCTGAGGTTTCATTATTTCCACCAAGCAGCATATCTCCCTCGCCACACAGCAACCACAGAATGTTAAGCCGTGGGAAACGCACATGAAGTTTACGCAACACATCATCACTGATCTTCTGGTTGCGACCTTTTAACAACTGCGTCATGGAAGGACGCGGAATACCACAGCTGTCAGCCACCTGAGTTATAGGCATTCCCAGCTGGTTAATAAAGGAATTTAGTCTTGCAACGATGTCCATCTGAATTTGTGTTTGCATTATTCGATGATGCAAATATAATCACACATTTTGAATAATGCAAATTTCATTTTACGCACGCTGTTATTTTATTTCGCAAACGATGTTTACATCCACAATCCAACAGCACACAACCCGCGACGTAATATATTAAAGCATCACTACATATATTGACATGTATAAGTATGACATTCAGTAACATAACTTAATGAATCAAACCGAAATACGCACATCAATCAATAATTCTGGTGAATTTATTGAAGAGATTGTTTATATTTTTAACGTAATTCGCATGATTTTCAAGCAAAACAGCTACCTGCACAATATTTGTTAACAGCTATTCGCAGAGATCTTAACTGCATTTGTGAATTACAGAGATTGATTTAGAAATGCATCACTTTGGCTATTGCAACTCTAAATTCCCGTTGTTGTTACATTTGTAAATAGCGGTATTTGCAATCGAAAATCATTCACTTTTGAAATCTCAGCCTTCTCTTGTTCCCGTTTGCATTGTTTTGTTTCTATTTGCAAACACAATACTGTTTTAGATCCCCAATTTGCAGATTGAAATCTTTTTCGGGACTCAATATTATAACAACTACTACTCCCTCAACAGATAGCTCCTTCCGGTTAAAGATTGTGTATTTCGTTAAAATTAACCATATTACAACTATATTAGCACCACTCCCCCTTTCAATTTTACGACAATTTTCCAAATAACAGTCCACTGACAACCTCCTGAGATTTGAAAATTAGAATTCATTTCAGTACTCCGACGAGCATTTTCAAATCTCAGGCTATAGGATAGTCCAAAGATCCCGCTGATGATGCGATTGAAGATTCCGTTATGACGATTCGCTCCAGAAAAGCCATGCTTTTCATCATAGATGTTTGCCCATGTCAATGCAAAAGATTAAATTTGAACGTCCGTTTATCACGGACTTACAGGACAACCCTTTTCTAAACTTATCAAAGCATTTTATGCTATCAAGACATGAATGACATCACGGAACTTTTCGGCCACTATCTAAGTCAATATGGCAGCATTGACATAGCTGAGTCGGAATTCAAAAAAAACATCCATGAAGACAAAGATCTCCATGATGCTTACCGCGAATGGTGCCACATGGTAGGCAGTTCCGAGAAGAACGGTTTTAAGGATTATTGCGAGGAGGTCATCCGTTCGCAGGATGATGTTTGGCAGACACTGAATGACAACGACGATGACAACTTCTGAAACCATACTACATCGAATTCTACCGCCTGAAGGCGCATACGCTCCCGCTGTATTGCTCGCGTGGCCACATGCCGATACAGACTGGATGCCGATATTAGACCGGGTCGACCGTTGCTACCGAGATATAACTGAAGCACTCGCCTCCCTCGAAATACCGGTATTGATAGTCCACCCCGACGCTGATGAGATCAGACGATCACTTCCTTCGGATGTTGCGAAATCGGTCGTGCCCTTTAACTTCATGACCAATGACACATGGACACGCGACTATGGCCAGATAACCGTTAAAGAGAACCACAAATGGATAGTCTGCGACTTCAAGTTCAACGGCTGGGGGTTAAAGTTTGCAGCTGACCGCGACAATCTTGTCACTTCAGCGCTACATAATGCAGGAATCATAGGCGGCGGTTATGAGAACCAGCTTGGATTTGTTCTGGAAGGCGGCTCAATCGAGAGCGACGGGCAAGGGACGATACTCACCACATCGCGCTGCCTGCTATCGCCCAACCGCAACGGCGATCTTGACCGGGCGGCTGTAGAGCTGGCTTTAGTCAAAAAACTTGGAGCAAAAAGGGTGCTGTGGCTGGACCATGGCGGACTCGACGGCGATGACACCGACAGCCATATCGACACACTGGCTCGCCTCGCTTCCGCCGACACGATTGTCTACACCGGCGCCGGCGAAATCAAAGGATCGCAACGCGACGGCCTGCTGAAGATGCGGGCGCAGCTGGCCACATTCACGACCGACCGAGGCAAACCATACACGCTGGTGGAGTTGCCGCTGCCTCGACCGATGAAAGATGACAACGGCGATCCGCTTCCTGCAACATATTGCAATTATCTCGTCACCCCGTCAGCCATACTGATGCCGACATACAATCAGTCCGATCTCGACACCGAAGCTGCGCAAATCCTCGAACGAGTGTATGCACGTCAGGTCATCGGGATCGACTGCAGTGTGCTTGTAGAGCAGCACGGATCATTGCATTGCGCTACAATGCAGATACCCCGCCAGCTCATCAATAACACCGGTATATAAGAGTGGCAAAACGAAGGTTACCACACCCACTATCAATTATCAGCTTATGAAGTCAACACTTGAAATAGGAATAATACAGCAATCCAAGACAGCCGATATCGCCGACAACCGACGTCGTCTTGCCGAAGCAGTAGGACAGCTCGCCGCTAACGGCGCAAAACTGATCGTCAACCAGGAACTGCATGACACATTGTATTTCTGTCAGACAGAATCCGTGGAATGCTTCGATCTGGCCGTCGGCATCAATCAAGAAAACGAAGTCTGCCACTTCTATTCAGATCTGGCAAAACGACATGGGATAGTACTCGTCGTATCTTTGTTTGAACGCCGCGCCCCCGGCCTTTGCCACAACACTGCGATCGTATTCGACACCGACGGCTCCGAGGCCGGACGATACCGTAAAATGCATATCCCCGACGACCCCGCATATTATGAGAAATTTTATTTCACGCCAGGCGATCTCGGATTCAGACCGATTGACACTTCGATCGGACGTCTGGGCATCCTCGTATGCTGGGATCAATGGTTTCCCGAAGCGGCACGCCTTATGGCTCTTGCCGGCGCCGAGCTGCTGATATACCCTACAGCCATAGGATGGGAGTCGACCGACACTCCCGACGAACAGGAGCGCCAGCGTCAGGCATGGATGACTGTACAGCGTGGCCATGCCGTGGCCAACGGACTCCCGGTCGTGACCGTCAACCGGGTCGGCCATGAAGCCGATCCGTCGGCGGCGACCGGCGGCATACAGTTCTGGGGAAGCAGCTTCATAGCCGGTCCGCAGGGCGAACTGCTCTTCGAAGCGCCGACAGATCAGGAATGCACGCAAATCATCAGTGTCGACATGCATCGGAGCGAACAAGTGCGCCGCTGGTGGCCATTTCTGCGCGACAGGCGCATAGATGCCTACGACGGACTGCTGCGCCGCTATATCGCGACAGAATGAACTGATCAAGACATAAACAGACCGGAGCCGGTATAGCGATTCAATCGCAACCGGTTCCGGTCTGTTTTTTAGTTTATCGGTCAGTCAGTCACTCCGCAATACATCCTGGCAGACTGCGCAGATTGTATCGCGAAGCCATAACTTCGCCATAGGCTCCGGCCGAGCGAAGCGCGATCAGATCGCCGCGGTGCACTTCAGGCAACATCTCATCGTGACCGAAAACGTCGCTTGACTCGCATATCGGTCCGACCACATCATATTGTCTGAGTTCCCGGCCTGCGCCTGTCAGATTCTCTATTTTATGATGTGCCTGATACAATGCCGGACGTATGAGGTCAGTCATGCCGGCGTCGACGATGGCAAATCGCTTGCCAATTCCTTCCTTGACGTAGATCACACGTGTAATCAGCGACCCGCACTGAGCCACGACAGCCCTGCCCAGCTCAAAATGAAGCTGCTGTCCGTCACGGAGCTTCAGATGATTATGGAAAAGTGCGAAATACGGATCGAAATCAGCTATCGGATGCTTGTCGGGATCATCATAATCAACACCCAGTCCGCCCCCTACATTTATTGATTTTATCGAAGTCATACCCTGTTGCTCCAGATCATTCTGTATGGCATTGATGCGTTCACAAAGCATACGGTAAGGCTCCAGAGTCGTTATCTGGGATCCGATATGGAAATGCAGTCCGACAAATGACAGCGCCTTCGACTGCATGCACTTTTGTATCATCTGCGGCACCACACTGATATCAAGACCAAATTTATTTTCTTCCAGACCTGTTGTGATATAGTGATGGGTATGAGCATCGATGTTCGGATTGATCCGCAGTGCCACACGCGCCACCTTTCTTTCCTCAAGAGCAAGCTGCTCAATAATCTCGAGCTCCTGGGCCGATTCCACATTAAAGCATCCTATACCCTCACGCAGTCCAAGCAGTATCTCGCCATCGGTTTTTCCAACGCCGGCAAAAACTATGTCCTCAGCCTTGAAACCGGCGTTAATGGCTGCCGCGATCTCTCCACCGCTGACCGTATCGGCTCCAAATCCGGCCTCGCTAATCCGGCGCAGTATAGCCGGATTGGCATTGGCTTTCATCGCATAGTGCACATTGAAACCATATCGCGAAACAGATCCCTTGATCTTGTCGAGTGTCTGCTGCAGCAACTCCATGTCGTAATAATACAGCGGAGTAGCCGCTTTGCGAAATCGCTCGATCGGAAATTTCATACTCATTGTTATTATTCCGGTTTTGTTTCAAACAACTGTGCGCTCAACAAATTAAGCGCACGGACTTTGTCGGACGCCTTTACCAGAAGCGATATGTTGTAATTGCTGCCACCGTATGATATCATTCTGACAGGTATATCATGGAGCGCATTGATCACATCGGCTTCGAAACCACGGTTCTGCCATTCAAGATCGCCTACCACACAGATGATGACCATATCGCGATCCACCGTCACTGTGCCGAACTTCTTGAGATCCTCGATGATCTGATGCAGATTGCGCTCATTGTCTATCGTCACCGACACGCCCACCTCAGATGTGACGATCATATCGATCGACGTACGGTGTGTTTCGAATATCTCAAACACTTTACGCAGGAATCCATAGGCAAGAAGCATTCGGCTGCTCTTGATCTTGATGGCTGTGATATTGTCTTTTGCTGCCACAGCCTTGATCTTGCGTGTCGGCCGCGTGTTGTATATCAGCGTACCGTGAGCCTCGGGCTGCATGGTGTTGAGCAGACGCACGGGTATATTATTGAGCTTGGCCGGAAGCACACATGTCGGATGAAGAATCTTGGCTCCGAAATATGCCAGCTCCGCCGCCTCCTCGAAGTGCAGTTCGCCTACCGGCTGAGTGTTTTCCACAAATCTCGGATCATTGTTGTGCATTCCGTCTATATCTGTCCAGATCTCTATCTCCTCTGCCTTGACGGCCGCACCTATCAGCGACGCCGTATAGTCACTTCCGCCACGCTGCAGGTTGTCGGTCTCTCCATATGCGTTCTTGCATATATATCCCTGAGTGATATATAGGTCGGCGTCGGAGTTTTCCTGCAGAAGCTCGTTGATCTTATCAGTAATATACTGCATGTCGGGCTCGGCATTCTTGTCGGTCCGCATGAATTCGAGTGCCGGAAGCATGGCCGCATTGATGCCGCGTTCGTGCAGATAATTGATCATAAGAGCCGTCGACATCAGTTCTCCCTGGGCAAGAATCTCCTTCTCTTCAAAAAGAGTGAAAATAGGCTTGCTGAACGACCGGATAAAGCCGAGGCATTCCTCTATGGCCTGCCATGCTTTGGCACGGTATTCATCGGTAGCGTAGAGATCTTCGACCGTAGCACGATATTTGGCCTCAAGCATGTTGATGGTTTCTTTCGCACCGGTCAGATTCTTCTTGTAGAAATAGTCGGATATCTCTACGAGCGTATTGGTAGTTCCCGACATGGCCGAAAGCACTACTATGTTCTTGCCACGCTTAGTGATAAGCTCCACTACATCTTTTATTCGCTGAGCCGAACCTACAGAGGTGCCGCCAAACTTCAAGACTTTCATCCTATGTGTATTGTATGTATTAATAATGTTCGTTTTCTATAAATGCCAACATACTATGGCATTATCGGCACAAAGGTAATCAAAAAAGCCCTAAACGCCAAGTATCGGTGCAAGTGTTTGCCAATTTCTCATCACCTTCTGCCATCTCACCTTCTGCCATCTCACCCTCCTCAGGCCACTACCACGAAGGCGTGGCAACGGAGATATACATTCACGCAAATTCGGATATTCCCTTGCGCTCACATTTGAGCACACGTCCGGGCATCTCCTCGACCAAACCGAGATTGTGGGTAGCCATCACAACGGCCGTACCCTTGCGCGATATTTCGCGTAAGCGGTTGACGATCTGTTCACTCGTAGCCGGATCAAGATTTCCGGTAGGCTCGTCGGCAAGTATCAGACGCGGACGGTTGAGCAGCGCCCGTGCTATCACTATGCGCTGCTGCTCACCCCCCGAAAGCTCATGAGGCATCTTATATGACTTTGTCAGCATTCCCACTTCGGTCAGAACCTCCTCGATACGTGCGTCTATCTCATGCCGGTCGTTCCATCCGGTGGCATCAAGCACAAAGCGAAGATTGTCATAGACACTGCGATCGGTCAGTAGCTGAAAATCCTGAAACACTATGCCGATCTTGCGGCGGAGCATCGGGATATCACGCCGACGGAGTGTACGTAGGTCATATCCAAGCACCTCGGCATGACCGGCAGCTACAGGAATCTCGGCATACATGGATTTCAGCAACGAGCTTTTGCCACTGCCTACCTTTCCGATCAGATACACGAACTCCCCTTCTTCCAGCGTAAAGTCAACGTTTTTCAACACTATCAGCTCCTTACGATGGAGTTCTACACCTTTATAGTCTATGATTTTCTCCATTATCCTGACTATCGTGATTATCGTTTAATATCAGTATCCCATATCAGAGATAAACTTTATGCGCATGAGCCTGATTTCTTCCTCCGAATAGTCGCTGCCAAACTCTTGATAGGCCTCTTCAAGCATACCGCTCTCACTCTGCTTAAACCAGTCGAAAATCTCGTCCTGCTGATCCTCGTCGAGCATCTCGTCAATATAATAATTGATATTTATCTTAGTGCCGGAGTTGACTATCGACTCGATCTCATCGAGCAGTTCGTCAAACTCCATACCCTTCGAATCCGCTATCTCATTGAGATCTATCTTACGGTCTATCGCATGAATGATCGAAATCTTCACCTTGCTTTTGTTGGCAAGACTGCGTACTACAAGATCTTCCGGACGGTCTATATCATTTTCTTCGACATGCCGGCGGATCACCTCCACAAATTCCTTGCCGTAGCGACGAGCCTTTCCTGCACCGACGCCCGCTATCCCGGCAAGTTCCTCGATATTCACCGGATACGTGGTTGCCATAGCCTCAAGTGAAGGATCCTGGAATATAACGTAAGGGGGCAACGAATTCTGACGGGCTATCTTCTTGCGGAGATCCTTTAGAATGGAATACAGTTCGGGGTCGGCAGCACATCCGGCGCCACTCTTAAGCACCTCGACCTCTTCCTCCTCATTAAATTCACGGTCTTCCACAATTTTGAACGACTCCGGCTTGTTAAGAAATTTCTTTGCCTTGGGAGTAAGTTTGAGCAAGCCATAGTTTTCAATGTCACGCTCAAGATATCCGGCTATTACAGCCTGTCGGATCACTGCCGACAGAAATTTCTGATCAGATTTTTCGGTACATCCAAACAACTCCAGTTCGTCATGTCCGAGATTTCTGACATCAGCAGTACGTTTGCCCCGCATGACATCGACTATATGGTCAGCCTTGAATTTCTCTTTAAGCGCCGCCACCGTTTCTATGACAGCACACAATTCATCTTTTGCTTCCACTTTTTTCTTTGGGTTTAGACAATTGTCGCAGCTCCCGCAGTTTTCAGGCTTGTATTCTTCGCCGAAATAATGCAACAGCGACTTTCGACGGCACAGACTCGACTCGGCATATCCGGCGGTTTCCAGCAGCAGTTGCCGTCCGATGGTCTGCTCCGACAGAGGCTTGTTCTGCATGAATTTTTCCATCTTCTGCAGATCCTTAGCAGCATAGAATGTTATACACTTTCCTTCGCCTCCGTCACGGCCAGCTCGTCCTGTCTCCTGATAATATCCCTCTAGGCTTTTGGGCATATCGTAGTGTATGACAAACCTTACATCAGGCTTGTCGATACCCATGCCGAAAGCTATTGTAGCCACTATGACATCAACCTTCTCATGCAGAAATGCATCCTGGTTTTCCGAACGGGTCTGACCGTCCATGCCGGCGTGATAGGGCAACGCCTTGATATTGTTCACCTGCAGCATTTCAGCCAGTTCTTCCACTTTTTTACGGCTCAAGCAGTAGATGATACCGGATTTGCCCTCGTTATTCTTGATAAACTTGATTATATCACGGTCTACAGTCGGCGTCTTTGGTCGAATCTCGTAATATAGGTTTTCACGATTGAACGACGACTTGAACACACGTGCGTCAAGCATCGCCAGATTTTTCTGTATATCATGCTGCACCTTAAGAGTCGCCGTAGCCGTCAGTGCTATTACAGGACGCTTGCCGATCTCGTTGATAATAGGTCGTATACGACGATATTCCGGACGGAAGTCATGACCCCATTCAGAGATGCAGTGTGCCTCGTCAACAGCATAAAATGATATCTTTACGGTTTTAAGAAACTCGATATTTTCCTCTTTGGTCAACGATTCCGGCGCCACATACAACAGCTTAGTCTTTCCAGAAGCCACATCGGCTTTTACTTTGTCTATGGCCGCACGATTGAGCGACGAGTTCAGAAAATGAGCCACATCATCCTCTTCGCTGAAATTACGCATGGCATCGACCTGATTTTTCATCAGCGCGATGAGCGGGGATATCACGATGGCCGTTCCTTCCATGAGTAGTGACGGCAATTGAAAACACAATGATTTTCCACCGCCTGTAGGCATAAGCACAAAAGTGTCATTGCCGTCAAGCAGGCTCTGCATTATAGCTTCCTGATTGCCTTTGAATGTGTCGAAGCCGAAATGATGTTTGAGAGCTTCAGCGAGGAGGGTTGGATGAGTCATGGAAGGAATGTGAGGGATTGATATTATTTACTGTTCGCTTTGACAATTGGTTTAGTTCTACGTTGGTTTGTGAGGAGCGGTTTAAGGATAATCGGGAGGTTACTTGAATGTGGCTGTTTCGAAATTTGCCTGACGAAGTTTGTCAAGGGCATACTCTGCAGTCACCTCAAACTCCTTTAGATCGCTTGAAGGCACATCAAACATGGCATCGGTCATGATAGACTCCACGATCGAACGTAATCCGCGTGCGCCAAGCTTGTATTCTATGGCCTTGTCGACGATAAGATCAAGAGCTTCCGGCGCAAAGACCAGTTTCACGCCATCCATATCAAACAGTTTCTCATATTGCTTGATAATCGCGTTTTTAGGCTCGGTGAGCACGCGGCGCAAAGCTTCGCGGTCGAGCGGCTCAAGATGGGTCAATATCGGCAATCGGCCTATGATCTCAGGAATGAGTCCGAATGATTTCAGATCCTGGGGAGCCACATATTGCAGGAAGTTATCGCGCTTGATATTTCCGCGCGCGGTATTATTGGAATATCCTACCACATGCGTGTTAAGCCGTTGCGCAATCTTGCGTTCTATGCCATCGAAAGCACCTCCGCATATAAACAGTATGTTTTTCGTGTCGACAGGTATCATCTTCTGCTCCGGGTGCTTGCGTCCTCCCTGAGGCGGAACATTGACAACCGATCCTTCGAGAAGCTTCAGCAAACCCTGCTGTACGCCCTCTCCGCTCACATCGCGAGTAATCGAGGGATTGTCGCCCTTGCGTGCGATCTTATCGATTTCGTCAATAAACACGATGCCTTTCTGCGCTCTCTCCACGTCATAGTCAGCGGCCTGCAGCAGACGCGTGAGAAGGCTTTCAATATCCTCTCCCACATAGCCGGCCTCGGTAAGCACCGTGGCGTCGACTATAGTGAACGGAACATCAAGCATTCTCGCTATCGTTTTGGCCAAAAGAGTCTTGCCTGTACCGGTCGGTCCGACAAGTATTATATTGCTCTTTTCTATATCTACGTCGTCATTGTGTTGCGCCAGACGCTTGTAGTGATTGTAGACTGCTACCGACAGATATTTCTTAGCTGCGTCCTGACCTATTACATAGCTGTTAAGAAACTCGCATATTTCCTTAGGCTTAGGAACATTGTCCATCGACTCTCTATTGTCGGGCTTGGATTTCGACGGCTTTTGCCCGAGCACATCCTGACGGTACTGCGCAAGAGCCTCATTGATCTGCTCCACACATTCAGAGCATATATGTGTATCCGATACCGGACTTGGTACAAGCACCTCCGAAGCCTCAGCCGGCCGGCCGCAGAAAGCACATTTTATCTGGTTCTTCTTAGCCATTTTGTCTTCTGGTGTTTTTTGAAAATCCAGCGGCGTCATTCTAGACGCTCACTTCTGAAACTCGATCAATGCTTGGCCTTTACAAGCACCTCGTCAATCATGCCATAGTTCCGAGCCTCTTCGGCCGTCATCCAGTAATCACGGTCGGAGTCCTGCGCCACCCTGTCATAGCTCATCCCCGAGTGATCGGCAATGATAGTGTACAGTTCCTTCTTGAGTTTTTGTATCTCACGCGCCGTAATCTCGATGTCCGAGGCCTGTCCTTGAGCGCCACCCATAGGCTGGTGTATCATTACCCGCGAGTGACGCAGAGCAAAGCGCTTACCCTTAGCCCCGGCCACAAGCAGCACCGCAGCCATCGACGCCGCCATGCCGGTACAGATTGTGGCAACATCGCTCGACACATACTGCATAGTGTCGTATATTCCAAGACCGGCATACACAGAGCCGCCCGGAGAATTGATATATATGCTGATATCCTTGCCCGGATCAGCCGAGTCAAGATAAAGCAGCTGCGCTTGTATCACATTGGCCGTATAGTCGTTAACATCAGTGCCTAGAAATATAATGCGATCCATCATCAGACGTGAGAATACGTCCATCTGGGCCACATTAAGCTGACGCTCCTCTATAATGGTCGGAGAGATATAGCTCGACGTGATAGTCGCAGCATACTTGTCGAGCGCGAGCTGGTTCATGCCGAGATGCTTCACGGCATAATCTCTGAAATCATTTTTCATATTCTCTGTGTTCAATCTTTTCCTTCTTGTAAATTCTTTATCAAAGTTAGTAAGATTTTGGCTGAATTGCAAGTTTAAGATGTTTTTTTTGAAACAGCATCATTAGTTTAACGACTAAAAACACTGACGGGACTCCCCTTTTGCGATGGGGAATCCCGTCATTATTATGACATCCGACGGCCTTTCCGGCCGATCTCATCAGATTGTAGACGCTATCTCCTTGAACTTGTCAAGGCTTACGGTTTCACAGTCGAGAGTCACACCGTTCTCAATGCTCTGGAACAGCTTGAAATCACCGCACTGTTCCACAAGACGCGGACGGTAGTTCTTGTCGGCCAGAATGTTTTTGGCGTAATTGGTCAGAGTTTCGTCATCAATATTGGTCATGCCATACTGGGCGAACTGACGGGCTGCGATACCTTTGGCCATATCGATCAGATCCGATTCCTCTATTTTCACCTCAAGCTTCTGGGCTATATTCTCCTTCACCAGCTGCCACTTGAGATCCGGCTCCATGCGACCGTATTCCTCATCGATATTGCTGTCGTTGAGACCTTCGTTACGCATTATGAGCCACTTCTTCAGTATTGCGGCAGGCAGCTCCATCGATCCGTACTTCTCGAGGAAATATTTGCGTGCCGACATGCGGAACACCATTTCCGAATTCTGCTTCAGCTCTCCGGCGATCATCTCGCGGATAGCATTGCGGTAGCCGGCTTCATCGCTCACCTTGTCCTTGCCGAACACCTGATCAAAGAACTCCTGATTGAGTTCAGCGGGTCTTACCACAATAATTTCAGAGATGGTGAAACGGAAATCATTGTGAAGGTCGGCCACCTTAGCTTTGTCTACCTGCAGCATCGATGACATCTCGGTCGGATCACCATTACAGGTCATCCAGGGATTGAAAGTGATCTTGTCACCGACTTTCGCTCCCTTGAAGAGATCCTTCTGATCGTCCGACTTGAAATACATCGGAGCTACGATGCCGTTGGTCACCTGAATCGCGCCTTCGCCTTCGATAACATTACCGTTCTCGTCAAGCTGCTCTATAGCGCCCTTCACCAGAGCGTCATCCTCAAACTCCTCGCCAGGCACCTGTGCGCCGAAACGCTTGCGGAAAGCCTTATCCTGCTCGTCGACCATCTCATCGGTCACCTCGATAGTATAATAAGGTATATGCTCATCCTTGTCGATCTTCACGTCAAGTTCGGGAGCGAGAGCCATATCATATTCAAAGGTGAAATCTTTCTCTTTCTTGAAATCGAGTGCCTTCACCTCGACAGGCACAGGCTGGCCGAGAACATTGAGCTTATTGTCATCGATATATTTCATGACAGCCTCAAACACGTCGTGATTGATCACATCGCTTGTGACATCAGCCCCGAAACGGCGGTGCAGATCGGCGATGGCTACGTGTCCTTTGCGGAAACCCGGAATCTGATGGGTCCGGCCGATCTCCTTGAGCTTCTTGACAACGGTATCCTTGTAATCGTTCTCTTCGACATTCACCGTCAGGCGTGCGCTGACAGCGTCAGTCTTTTGCATGGTTACGTTCATAAATCTACGTTATGTATGTAAGTAAATTGATTTTTCAATAACTGAAATGCAAAATTACCAAAAAAGGGAATAATCCGCAATCCGTCGCCCAATTTTATTCAATTTTCACACTTTGCATATCCCAATCTTTATATTCCGGTTGATATTATCGTGGAATTTTACTAATTTCGCCAAAAATTCAAGAGATTCCACCATGGCAGAAAACCCTCTACTTGACAAGCTCGACGGCATTGAATCGCGCTTCGAGGAAACAGCCACTCTCATCACTGATCCGGATGTGATCGCTGACAGAGAGCGATATGTGCGTCTGTCTAAGGAATACCGTGAACTTCAGAAACTGACTGATGCCGCGCGACAATACCGCACGGCGCTGTCGGATCTTGACGATGCTAAAAATATACTCGCTTCGGAATCCGATCCTGAATTGCGCGGCTGGGCCAAAATCGAGATCGCATCAATAGAGGAGCAAATCCCCGCATTGGAAGAAACCATAAAACTGCTGCTCATACCGGCTGATCCGGCCGACTGCCGCAATGCCATGCTTGAGATACGTGCCGGAACAGGTGGAGATGAAGCCGCACTGTTTGCAGGCGATCTCCTCAAAATGTACGCCCACTATATTGAGTCGCGGCACTGGACCGCCGAACTACTGTCGGCCAGCGAAGGCCCATCGGGAGGTTTCAAGGAGGTCATAGTCCGAGTAAGCGGCGACAACGTCTACGGCACTCTGAAATACGAGAGCGGAGTGCATCGCGTCCAAAGAGTGCCGGCAACCGAAACACAAGGCCGCATACACACATCGGCTGCCACCGTTGCGGTGCTGCCTGAAGCAGAGCCATTCGACGTCGTTATAAATGAAGGTGAAATAAAATGGGACACATTCCGTAGCGGAGGAGCCGGCGGACAGAACGTCAACAAAGTGGAATCCGGAGTGCGCCTACGCTACCATTGGAGAAACCCAAACACAGGCGAAAGCGAGGAAATCCTGATCGAATGCACCGAAACGCGCGATCAACCCAAAAACAAAGAACGGGCACTCTCCCGTCTTCGCACCTACATATACGACCGCGAACGTCAGAAATATGACGACGACATAGCCTCACAACGCCGGTCGCTGGTGTCGACAGGCGACAGATCAGCCAAAATACGCACCTATAATTTCCCGCAGGGACGCATGACTGACCACCGCATCAATTATACCTCCTACAACCTTGCGGGATTTATCGACGGCGACATACAGCACTGTATCGACGCCCTTATTGTGGCTGAAAACGCCGAAAAACTAAAAGAATCCGAACTTTAACCAAAACAACGATTATATATGACGCGCAAACAATTGATCGACAACATAAAAAGCAAACAGTCATTTCTATGCGTAGGGCTGGATCCCGATATCAAAAAAATACCACAGCACCTGCTTGACTGCGAAAATCCACTGTTTGAATTTAACCGCCAGATCATTGACGCCACAGCCCCATACGCCGTGGCATATAAGCCGAATCTCGCATTTTACGAATCTCTCGGCACCGAGGGCTGGATCGCCTTCGAAAAGACAGTGAACTATCTGCGCGAACACTATCCCGACCAGTTCATAATCGCCGACGCCAAGCGAGGCGACATCGGCAACACATCGCGCATGTATGCACAAAGCTTCTTCGAACATCTGGGAGTCGATGCCGTGACCGTCGCCCCATATATGGGCGAGGACAGCGTCACACCGTTCTTAGGCTACGAAGGAAAATGGGTGGTACTACTCGCACTCACATCCAACAAAGGATCACACGACTTCCAGCTCACAGAGGACACCGACGGCACTCGCCTGTTCGAAAAAGTCATAACAACCTCAAGCCGATGGGCATCTCCCGAATCAATGATGTATGTGGTCGGCGCCACACAAGGACGCATGTTCGAGGACATACGACGTCTGGCTCCCGACAACTTCCTCCTCGTACCGGGAGTCGGAGCCCAGGGAGGTAGCCTTGAGGAAGTATGTCGCTACGGCATGACATCCGACTGCGGCCTGCTGGTCAACTCGTCGCGCGGAATAATATTCGCCTCCGATGGACCAGACTTCGCCCAAAGAGCTGCCGAAGAGGCTAAAAAACTGCAACAGCAGATGGCCGAAGAACTCAAAAAGTTTTCAGTTTAAGAAAACAATAAGTATATTTGCCACGTAATATTACCATAAACGAAACGACAAACTAAAACCATATTTCTATGACAATCGACAATTTCAACTTCGACGGCAAAAAAGCCATCGTACGTGTTGACTTCAACGTTCCCCTTGACGAGAACGGCCACATTACTGATGACACCCGTATCCGTGGAGCCCTCCCCACACTCAACAAGATACTCAACGACGGAGGAAGCCTCATCATCATGAGCCACATGGGCAAACCCAAAGGTAAGGTCAACCCCAAATTCTCTCTCTCGCAGATCAAGGACGATGTAGCCAAGGCTCTCGGCCGCGAAGTGAAGTTTGCCGACGACTGCGCTAAAGCCGCCGATGCCGCCAAGGCACTCAAGCCCGGCGAAGTGCTGCTCCTCGAAAACCTCCGCTTCTACCCCGAAGAAGAAGGCAAGCCCACCGGCATCGAAAAGACCGATCCCGGCTACGAAGCAGCAAAAAAAGAGATGAAAGAACGCCAGAAGGAGTTTGCCAAGACCCTTGCAAGCTATGCCGACGTATATGTCAACGACGCATTCGGAACAGCCCACCGCAAACACGCCTCTACAGCCGTAATCGCCGATTCGTTCGACAAAGACCACAAGATGCTCGGCTACCTTATGGAGAAAGAAGTGAAAGCCGTCGACAACATACTTAAGGACATTCGTCGCCCCTTCACCGCCATCATGGGTGGATCTAAAGTATCCACAAAAATCGGCATCATCGAAAACCTCATGGACAAGGTCGACAACCTCATACTCTGTGGCGGCATGACCTACACCTTCGCAAAAGCCATGGGCGGCCACGTCGGCGATTCGATCTGCGAGAACGACAAGCTCGATCTCGCTCTCGACATCATGAAGAAGGCCAAGGAAAAAGGCGTAAATCTCGTGCTCGGCACCGACTGCGTGGCAGCCAACGCATTCAGCAACGACGCCGACACACAGATCTGCTCCGTAAAAGAAATACCCGATGGATGGGAAGGTCTTGACGCCGGCCCCGAAACCCGCAAATCATTCGAAGCCGTCATCGAACCCTCCAAGACCATTCTTTGGAACGGCCCCGCAGGAGTGTTTGAATTCGACAACTTCACTGCCGGTTCACGCGCCATCGCCGACGCAATCGTGAAAGCCACCAAAAACGGTGCATTCTCACTCATCGGCGGCGGTGACTCCGTGGCATGCATCAACAAATTCGGACTCGCCGACGAGGTATCGTACGTATCGACCGGTGGCGGCGCACTGCTTGAGGCAATCGAAGGCAAAGTACTTCCCGGCGTAGCCGCAGTAGAGTAATCCCCTGCTCATGCACCGGCTCCCCACGAGGGAGTTCAGCATATACAAAAAGACACGACCCGACTACAATAGCCGAGTCGCGTCTTTTTTTATGTTTTATGCCGTGCTACCCCGATATTGACCCGTACCTACTCACGTTTCCCTTCTCCCACACCAACGTGAGTGTGCCGTTCGGCATACGGCAGTTTTGTGCAGACCTAATCACATTTGGACTAAGCATAGTGTATATCATCACTTCTTCTCTATTGTCAGTCCACCACAGATGGACGACAGGCCCGTCATAATAGACAAAGTGCTTTACTATACTTTCACAACGCTATGCGGAAAAATAAAGAAGAGTTAGAACTTTCAAAATACGATAATGAGTTATCGAACCTTGAGAATAAGATAAGTGATGTGCTGCTAATGTGTTGTCATTTAGTGACTATGTGGAAGCAAGCAGACCTGCTTACAGCTCATAAACTCCAAATATGTTATTCCCTGATGGTATTTATCGGGATAAAGAAAATGACGGTTATCGAACCATTACAGAAAATGCAGGGCTTGCAGTAATACGTAGGATAACTGAGAGTTACAAACGATAAAAAGAGGAAAATCCTTGCGGAAATTCCTCTTTGGTCAACTCGTGCGCATAGGGGGACTCGAACCCCCACGTCCGCAGACATTAGATCCTAAGTCTAACGCGGCTACCAATTACGCCATATGCGCCTTACGTGTACGGTGCAAAATTACTCAGTTTTTGCGAAACGCCCAAATTTTTGCCGGAAGAACAATTGTTTTGTACCTTTGCAATATGAATTTCAACCTTCAACACACATGCGCGGATTCAGCCGCCAGAGCCGGCATGATATCCACCGCCCATGGCGACATACTGACCCCGATTTTCATGCCAGTCGGCACAGTGGCGTCTGTCAAAGCAGTGCATCAGCGCGATCTCGCCGATGACGTCAAAGCCCAGATTATACTCGGCAACACATATCATTTATACCTCAGGCCAGGCACAGAAATATTGCATCAGGCCGGAGGACTCCATAGATTCATGGGATGGGAGCGCCCGATTCTGACCGACAGCGGCGGATTTCAGGTGTTCTCGCTTGCTGCAAACCGTAAACTCAAGGAAGAAGGAGCATGGTTCCGATCGCACATAGACGGATCCAAGCACCTCTTCACTCCCGAAAAAGTTGTCGACATACAACGCATCATAGGATCCGACATAATGATGGCTCTCGACGAATGCCCTCCTGGCACAGCCGATTATGACTACGCCTATCATTCACTGCAGCTCACACAACGCTGGCTAAAAAGAGGATGGGACAGATTTAAGGCCACAGAAGGACTCTACGGATTCAGCCAGACATTCTTCCCTATCGTACAGGGATGCACGTATCCCGAACTCCGACGCGAATCGGCCAAATTCGTAGCTGATCTCGGCGCAGAGGGCAATGCCATTGGCGGCCTCGCCGTCGGCGAACCTACCGAAGTGATGTACGACATGATAGAGGTAGTCAACGAGATACTTCCGGCCGACAAACCAAGATATCTGATGGGAGTCGGGACACCGGCCAATATGCTTGAAGCCATCGATCGCGGAGTGGATATGATGGACTGCGTGATGCCCACCCGCAACGGACGCAACGGTATGCTGTTCACAATGAACGGCATACTCAATATGCGAAACCTTAAATGGGCTAACGATTTCTCGCCGCTCGACCCCGATGGGACAAGCTTCGTAGATCATGCATACTCACGGGCCTATGTAAGGCATCTGTTTGTCAGTCAGGAGCTGCTCGCACTCCAGATCGGAGCCATCCACAACCTCTGCTTCTATCTCCACCTTATGGATGAAGCGCGCCGTCATATCATAGAGGGAGATTTCAGCCAGTGGAAACGAGCCATCATACCCCAACTGACCCACCGCTTATGACACATTTCCGACTCAAGATACTCGACCGATATATCATAGGGAAGTTTCTGGGCACCTATGTGTTTGCCATCGTGCTGATCCTGGCCATCACGATCATGTTCGACGTCAACGAAAAGCTCGATTCATTCCTGAAAGCCCCGCTCAAAGCCACTATATTCGACTACTTTCTGAACTTTCTGCCATATTTCGCCAACCAGTTCAGCCCCCTGTTCACATTCATCGCAGTCATATTCTTCACCTCGAAACTCGCCGACAACTCAGAGATCATCGCCATCCTGTCGTCAGGCATGAGCTTCAGGCGACTTCTTCGACCTTACATGATATCCGCTGCGGTCATTGCCTGCCTGACCTTCGTCCTCAGCGCCTACGTCATACCGCCTGCTAATGTAAAACGCATCGACTACACCAACACCTATGTCAAGAACAAGCGCGTAGACTACGGATCAAACATACAGCTTCAGGTCAGTAACGGAGTGATAGCCTACATCAACCGATACGACAACAACAACAGCACCGGCTACCGATTCTCGCTCGAAAAATTCGAAAACAAGAAGCTTGTATCGCGCCTCACTGCACAGACAATACGCTACGATACACTTCACCGGTGGGTGGCACGCGATTACATGATACGCGACTTCAAGGGCACACGCGAAGAAATCAGAAGAGGGACACGGCTCGACACCATAATACCGATCGAACCACGTGACTTCCTGATCTCAAAAAATGATCATGAAACAATGACCACACCCGATCTGGCGGAATACATCGCACACCAGAAGATGAGAGGCGTGGCCAATATCAAAGGATTTGAGATCGAATACCACAAACGGTTTGCCATGACTGCCGCAGCTTTCATACTTACTGTTATCGGCATGGCACTGTCATCGCGCAAAGTCAAAGGAGGAATGGGCATCAACATAGGCATCGGACTTGTGCTCAGCTTCAGCTATATCCTGTTCATGACCGTGACATCCACATTTGCCATATCGGGAATGACATCACCTCTGATAGCGATGTGGATACCCAACATCATTTATACAATAATAGCAGTAGTACTGTATCGTAGAGCCTCACATTGATTCGAAGCTCAACCGTATGGCCACACGTCCGTAATGGTCAGTAAATTCCGACAGCACTACCCTGCCGTTGACAAACTCCACTCCGCTCTCTTCGCCTTCGAAGGGGCGGAGTGTTATTTTACCCGACTCATCGATGACCGCTATATGCATTGAGTAGCGCCCGGCAGATGTCACAATCTCATGAGCCATTATTTTCAGCGGCCCACCGACAATCCTATCGGCCATATTTACCGGAATAACACTTCTGACCTGTAGCCACCGACGAAGCCCCTCTGAAATCGCTACGCATTCTGACAAGACTTATCGAATCGACAAATGCCACTTCATCACCGCTGTCATAGCGCAGATAGCCATATACGTCCGTCGCGGTCTTGTCTTTGTCAAGTGCAAGACGAATGCGTTTCCAGCCGTCACCATCAGTGCTTATAGTATTATAATCCTTGCTTCCGTCCTGATATTGAGCCGCGACAGCGATCTCTGTCGGTCCGGCAGAACCAGTGATCCTTGCCGACAACACATAGACATCACCCTTTTCCCAATTACGGTCAAGTGGCATGTCGAACTCTATTATATCGCTCGGCATAGCCGGACCAAACTGACGGAAACGCATACCAGGCCAAACATCCACCGAATCACCGTCGAGCACAAGCGACCGCATCGTAGTCGATTCGCCTTTGGCTCCGGCAAGCGTTCTGGTTCTGGCTATATCACGGTCTATCATCTCGATCGCCTGATCATACACCTCCACATATTTTTCCATATTGAACGCATACCAGCGCATCGAACTGTCCACCTCGGCCTGACTCACGCCATTGCGCAGATATATGGCCTGCCGCAGCACATCTTTGGCCGAATCCGTTCGCAGATCATTGCCTGATGACTCCGCTACGCTTTCGGCTATATTCATATCGGCAATGATCCTTGCCATTTTCTTTTCAGGAAGTATGCCCGACGGACGCGAAGAACAAGCCGCTACACCCATAAGCATAGCGGCTCCTATAGTTATAAGTAGTCCCTTTCGCATTACCGGCTTGTTTGGTCTTCCACCGCAGGTTCGTCAGAATGACTGCCCGACAGATGCTTCGTATAGAACAGAATTATCACCACCATGCCGACAGATATAGCAGCATCGGCCAGATTGAACACCGGCTGGAAAAAGAGAAAATTCTCACCACCGACCCATGGCATCCACTCGGGCCAGTCGAAACTGAACAACGGGAAGTAGAACATATCCACTACCTTGCCGTATAACAGAGGAGCATATCCGCCTCCATCGGGCATCATGACAGCCACCGCCGGCGGCATCGGATCATTGAACAGCACTCCGTAGAATACACAATCGATTATATTTCCCGCCGCACCGGCTGTCACCAGCGCCAGACACGCTATGAATCCGTAACCGACATCAGTCCTGCGACAGAAACGCACTATTACCCAGCACAACGCTGTCACAGCCACGATTCTGAAAAGCGTAAGAAACAGCTTCGAACCCATCTGCATGCCGAAAGCCATCCCGTCGTTCTCCACAAACACGAGTCTGAACCATTCAGCGATCCGCAATTCTTCTCCCAGATAAAAATGAGTTTTGACCCAAATCTTTATGAACTGGTCGAGAATTATCGTCGCAAGGATGATCGCTGCGGCAGCCTGTCCCTTTGTAATCTTCATCAGCCCCGATTATTTCTTACCGTTGATCTTTACATCGATACACAGCGTGGCATGAGGCACCGCCATAAGACGCTCCTTCGGGATAAGCTTGCCGGTTTCACGGCATATTCCATACGTCTTGTTCTCGATCCTCACCAATGCGGCCTGAAGATGCTGTATGAACTTCATCTGACGCTGTGCCAGTCGACCGGCCTCTTCCTTGTTAAGGACAGCCGCTCCCTCTTCAAGCACCTTGAAAGTAGGCGATGTATCGGCCGTGTCGTTGCCGCCGGTATTCGTGAGATCCGCACGAAGCATCTCATAGTCGCGTTGCGCTTTTGCAAGTTTTTCGAGGATCAGCGATTTGAATTCCTGCAATTCCTCATCGGTATATCTTGTTTTTTCCGACATGATTAGATTTATTTTGAAAGGGTAATTCTTACTTTTACATCGGTTCCGTCTATATCAAGCACCTCGGTCAGTTCATCGTCAGCCACCTCACCGACCTCGAGAGTGTCGGCAAGCACCTGACGCGATATATAGTCGGCATAGCCCGCCACAGCATCATCGGTCAGCTGACTCGCTGCAAACACGATATTGATCCGATCCGTGATCTGATAATCGCGGCTCTTGCGCAGATTCTGAACACGGTTCACAATCTCACGCGCCACACCTTCCTGACGCAGCGACGGAGTGACGGTAATATCAAGAGCCACTGTCACATTACCCTCATTCGCCACAAGCCAGCCGGGGATATCCTCCGATATGATCTCCACATCGGCAGCATCCACGCTCGCCTCAGTGCCGTCGATCATCAGAGTGATCTTTCCATCGCGCTCAAGACACGAGATTTCCTGCTGTCCGAGCGCCTGAATGGCTGCAGCCACCTGCTTCATCTGCTTGCCGAATTTCGGGCCGAGCTTCTTGAAGTCGGGCTTGACACGCTTCACCAGTATGCTTTGGTCGTCATCACCTACTATTTCAAGCTCTTTTACATTTACCTCGCTCAATATCAAACCCTTTATCGCCTCAAGAGCCTTACACTGACGATCGTCAACTGCCGGCACGAGTATCTTCTGAAGCGGCTGCCTTACTTTTATCTCGGCCTTGCGACGCAATGCCAGCACCATTGAGGTGACAGTCTGTGCAAGATGCATTCGATCCTCAAGCTCTTTATCGATCATCGCAAGATCCGCCTCCGGGAACAGTTCCAAATGCACCGACCGGTCTGACCTGTTCAGGTCACGATACAGCCTGTCGGCAAAGAACGGCGATACAGGAGCCATCAGCTTAGCCACCGTCACCAGACACTTGTACAGCGTCTGATAGGCTGCGAGTTTGTCGGCATTCATTTCGCCACCCCAGAAACGCTTGCGGTTAAGACGAACATACCAGTTGGAGAGATTGTCGCATACAAATTCGCTTATAGCGCGGGCAGCTTTGGTCGGTTCGTAGTCCTCAAGCGCCTCCTCTACCTCCTTCACGAGCGAGTTGAGCAACGACAATATCCAGCGGTCGATCTCCGGAAGAGATTTCATGTCGACGGCCGGCTCCGCACCGGTAAATCCATCGACATTTGCATACAATGCAAAGAACGAATACGTGTTGTACAGGGTTGAGAACAGTTTTCTCGACACCTCCTGCACCCCGGCCTCGTCAAACTTCAGATTGTCCCACGGCGAAGAATTGGATATCATGTACCAGCGCAGCGGATCCGATCCGAATTTCTCGATCGCATCAAACGGATTGACCGCATTACCAAGACGCTTTGACATTTTATTTCCGTCTTTGTCAAGAACCAGACCGTTGGATATGACTGCCTTATAGGCTCGATCACCGAACACCATACCGGCTATGGCATGGAGCGTGAAGAACCATCCACGAGTCTGGTCGACACCCTCAGCAATGAAATCGGCCGGGAAAAGATCGCCACGGTCAAACGCTTCCTTGTTTTCAAACGGATAATGGATCTGCGCGTAAGGCATGGATCCGGAGTCAAACCATACGTCGATTAGGTCACTCTCACGCTTCATCGGCTTTCCGGTCGGACTTACAAGCACGATATCATCGACATACGGACGATGCAAGTCTATCAGCTCATAGTTCTCTTTTGTGAAGACACCCGGCACGAATCCACGATCCTTGTAAGGATTTGACTTCATAACTCCTGCACTGACAGCCTTCTCTATCTCGTCATAAAGCATGGCTACGCTGTCGACACACAGCTCTTCGCTGCCATCTTCAGTGCGCCATATAGGCAGAGGCGTACCCCAGTATCTGCTTCGCGACAGATTCCAGTCCTGCAGATTCTCCAGCCATTTGCCAAAACGTCCGCTGCCGGTCGACTGAGGTTTCCATTTTATATCGCCATTCAGCTCCATCAGCTTTTCCCTCGCGGCCGTAGTGCGGATAAACCAGCTGTCGAGAGGATAATACAGCACCGGCTTGTCCGTTCGCCAGCAGTGAGGATAGCTGTGGCTATGCTTCTCTATCCTGAACGCGAGTCCCTGCTGCTTGAGCATCATGCAGATAGCCACATCAAGCGTTTCAGCATCAGGCGCAAGTGCGGGATCATACGCATTTTTTACATATCGTCCGGCCCACGGTCTATAGGCCTCCACATCGACATTGCTCTTGACATATTCCGGATCAATATCTTCTATCCGGAAAAACCGACCCGTCAGGTCCACCATCGGACGGATATTCCCGTCACGATCCACAAGAGTCAGAGGCGGCACGCCGTTCTGCCGAGACACACGAAGGTCGTCAGCGCCAAATGTGCCGGCTATATGCACTATGCCCGTACCGTCATCTGTGGTCACGTAATCGCCTGGGATCACCCTGAAAGCGCCCTCGCCCGGATTCATCCACTTGATAAGCTGATCGTAACGCATGCCCACAAGCGAATTGCCATCGCAGGAACCGACTATCTCATAAGGCACCACCTTGTCGCCCTTGACATAGGAGTCAAGCGGCTGACCGGCACCCTTGGGATTCAATACCGATCCGACCAGCGCATCAGCACACACAACCGTCACCTTCTCTCCCGAATATGGGTTGAATGTGCGTATGATATCATATCTTATCGACGGACCTACCGCCAGCGCCGTATTCGAAGGAAGAGTCCACGGAGTTGTGGTCCATGCCAGGAAATAGGGTTCACCCCATCCCTGGAGATTTTCAGGAGCGTCAATTATCTTGAACTGGGCTATGCAGGTGGTGTCCTTTACATCGCGGTAACATCCGGGCTGATTCAGTTCATGCGAACTAAGTCCGGTGCCTGCCGCCGGCGAATACGGCTGTATGGTATAACCCTTGTAAAGATATCCCTTGTCGTATAGCTGGCGGAGAAGCCACCATACGCTTTCTATATATCGGTTGTCGTATGTGATATACGGATCGTTCATGTCCACCCAATATCCCATACGGTCTGTGAGCGTCTCCCATTCGCGGGTGTATTTCATCACTTCCGAACGGCAGGCGGCGTTGTAATCGTCCACACTTATTTTCTTGCCGATATCCTCTTTGGTGATACCCAGATTCTTTTCCACGCCAAGCTCCACCGGCAGACCGTGAGTGTCCCATCCGGCCTTACGCTTCACATGAAAACCTTTCATGGTCTTGTAACGGCAGAAAATATCCTTGATCGTACGAGCCATCACGTGATGGATGCCCGGCATACCGTTGGCCGACGGCGGCCCCTCGTAAAACACAAAAGAAGGAGATCCCTCGCGCTCCTTTATGCTTTGCCCGAACAGCCCCTGACGGGTCCAGTCGTCGAGCATCTCTTTATTTATTCCCGACAGATTGAAACTGTCATATTCCTTGAATTTATTATACATCGCGAATGTTGTCTTAAATCAAGTTGCAAAGTTACGATTATTTGATCAACAATCAACTCTTTTGCTTTCAGAAAATGAGATTTACCGCAGCCGCCACCGACTTTCCGTCAGATCCCACAGCCGGAAGCGCAGTCACGGTAATACGACTTTTATCCCAACCAAACAGACGCCGCTCCAAAGGCAGTAGGAGATAGGCCAGTCTGGCCGACACAAATCCTGTCACAGCCCCTCCGACCACATCGCCGAAACGATGACGATGATGGTGGATCCGCAGAGCGCCAACTCCGGCCGCCCAAAGATAGGCACCCGCTCCCCAGCCCCAGCCATACTCGCTTCTGATGATTTCGGCACCGACAGTGGCACGCGCCATGTGTCCCGACGGAAACGAATGATTGTCTGTGCCGTCAGGCCGACGCGACCGGATGGTATGCTTCATTGTCTGCACAAGTATTTCATCAATAGCGACAGCTGTTACAGTCACTGCCAAACGTTCTCTGAACGTGTGACGCGCGTCGACGCCCGCAACACCGATAGCTGGAGCGGCTATTAGCGGCACGACCTGTCCGACATCATCGAGAAAATAGCTACGCGCATCAGCTGCAAAAACCGTAACTGCGAGCAGCAGGCTCAAAAGAATACGTTTCATTCAAAATACCATTTATGATTCTTTACGAGAGTAATGCCGGGCGTCATCTCACTGCCAAGAATACGGCGAACTTTCACAACTTTGCGGGGCACATAATCAGCCTCGCCGGGATATATGCTACCATACCCAACACGACCCGAAGAATGGATATAACGACCGCCACCGATATGGATAGCCACATGTGTTATGCGGATGCCGTCGCTCCCAGCAAAAAAAAGCAGGTCAGCGGCACGCCACTCTGTCGGATCGTCAATTGCGACATCTCGTCCGGTAAGAGCCTGCTGCGAAGCGTCGCGCCGCAATATCAGCCCCGACTGCCAATAAGCAGCCTTGACCAGACCGGAGCAATCCGGTCCCTTGGAAGTCATGCCACCCCACACATACGGAGAACCGACCATAGCCATGGCTGCCGACAGCACTGCCGACCCATCAGGCGTTGCCGATGACCAAGCAGCGAAATCCTCGACCGACTGTCTTTCGACATATCCTTCGGCTCTGCCACCCGGCATACCGACCCGAACAAACTGTCCGCCGTCATCCGACAATCGCTCCACGATATCCCCCTCGACCAGCTCGGCAACACGGTGTCCTGTCATAAGCGAATCAGCCCATACACCGATGGTGCCCGGAGAGGTCACGATCATACGGCTTGACCTGCGCCACTTCGACATGAGGCTATCGTTGAGCAAAGTGACATTGGCTCTGTTTATATAGCCACGGTAACCGTCGGGCAGCTCTACACCATACCAATCGCCGACACGTTCACCCATCTTCACGGGCGTACCGCATATAGCCTGAGTGGTCTGTTCCGACGCATGCGATGGCTTTGCCCTCACACAGGCCACGGATATATCGACAAGCCCCCACCGACTATCGTCGGCAGGGGTTTTATTCTGACCCGACACCCCGACGACAATCGATGTCACCGCCGCAAGCGTCATCAGGTATTTTCTCATCGCAATCAGTGCTTTGTCATTTCAGTTATGACATCTTTGATCTGCTGTCCGAGCTGCTCGGCCTCCTGCATCGTATGCGCCTCGGAATAGATTCGTATGATCGGCTCCGTATTGGATTTGCGCAAATGCACCCAACTGTCGGCGAAATCTATCTTCACGCCGTCGACATCGGTAATCTTTTCGCTGGCATAGTGCTTCTTTACCTCCTCGAGGATAGCGTCTACATTGATTTCAGGAGTAAGCTCTATCTTGTTTTTGGCTATGGCGTAAGCCGGATAAGTCTTTTTGAGTTCACTCACCTTCTTGCCGCTCTTGGCCAGAAGCGACAGGAAGAGAGCCACACCGACCAAAGCGTCACGTCCGTAATGCGATGCCGGATATATCACACCGCCATTACCTTCGCCACCGATCACGGCACCGGTTTCTTTCATCTTCGTGGTGACATTCACCTCGCCAACCGCCGATGCCGCATATTGGCAACCATGAGCCGCGGTGATGTCGCGGAGCGCACGCGAAGAGCTGAGATTTGACACAGTTGCGCCGGGTGTGTGCGACAGCACATAGTCTGCGACAGCCACCAGAGTATATTCCTCCACGAACATATCGCCGTTCTCCATCACTATCGCCAGACGATCCACGTCGGGATCAACCACAAATCCCACATCGGCCTTTCCGTCACGCATCAGACTTGATATCTGGGTGAGATTTTCAGGAATAGGCTCCGGAGTATGCGAGAAGCGACCGGTCACCTCACAGTTGAGTTCTATTATATTTTTCACGCCAAGCGCCCTGAGCAGCTGCGGTATGACAGTACCTCCCACAGAGTTGACTGCATCCACCGCCACTGTGAAATTGGCTTTGGATATAGCATCGGTATCCACCAGATCTAGAGCAAGCACCTTTTCGATATGCTTGCGGTCGTATGTCGTATTGACCAGTTCATGGCCGAGATCCATCACGTCGCAGAACGTATAGGCATCGGCCTCTGCCGCAGCAAGCACCTCCTTGCCCTGTGCATCATTGAGAAACTCGCCGTTTTCGTTCAGAAGTTTAAGCGCGTTCCACTGCATGGGATTGTGGCTTGCGGTTATTATAATACCGCCACAGGCATTCTCTTCAGTGACAGCGATCTCTGTAGTCGGAGTAGATGCCAGGCCGATATTGACCACATCAAATCCCATGCCGCAAAGTGTGGCTACAACAATGCCGCTCACCATTTCTCCGGAGACTCTTGCATCGCGTCCAACGACAATAAGATTGGTGTTTTTGGTTGTATTACGTCTTATGAACGTTGCATAAGCGGCCGTAAACTTGACGATATCAAGCGGAGACAGACCTTCGCCCGGAGCACCGCCGATAGTGCCACGTATTCCGGAAATCGACTTTATTAATGACATGATTGGTTATTGTGTTAAGTGTATATATTCAGACTATGGAATATTTGTCAGATCTGGCTCTTATAAAACCTGATATGATACAGATACGGCTGCACGGATGATATCTCTGATGTCCAGCCATACTGCGACTTGACCACCAGACGCACCTCACTGTTGAGTGGCAGATACTGAAGCGGCATCTGTATGGCCATTCCCCACGCCGATGACGATTCAAGTGTGAAATTCTGATAACGGAACGACATATTGCCACCCTCTACATAATCGCTGTTGCCCTCACCCGGCATTGTGTTGACGCCATCGTAATTGATAAGGTTATAACGCATAAACCGGAAATATATCAGCTGGTCGGACTGCGCCATCTCGCCGTCACCCTTCTTCACCACCTGCATGAACACATTGCCGTCGTTGTCAAGGCGGTAGTAAGGAGCGTCCTCGCCGGTGATGAAATCATTATCTTCAGGCAGAGTCGTTTCGATCGTCTGGTCGGCAAGATATAAGTTCACAGCCTTGTTCTCTTCTTCAAGAAGCTCGGCATAGCTCTTGTCATCATCGCACGCGGTCAGTACTGCTGCAAATGCAGTCAAGGCAGCCACAGCCAACCACGAAATTCTGTTAGATATATTCATTTCTGTTTGTTATTGTATCTGTTTATTATTAATTCTATGTACGCCATCATGCCGGATCGAGATGCTTGTCAAAATCATCAAGCGCACCCATGATCTTTTCGAGAGCCGCCGCTGCCGTACCGGTAAACTCTCCGCCGGCAGCATTCAGATGGCCGCCTCCGCCAAACAGACGTTCACACACGAGATTGACCGGAAAACGTCCTTTGCTTCGCATCGAAACCTTCACAAAATCAGCCTCATCCTGACGCAGATACACGCTCCACGTCACTCCCGGCACCGCCAGAGGCCTGTTGACAAGTCCCTCGGTGTCGCCTTTTACGTATGAAAACTCGTTAAGTTCCTTACGGTCAAGGATTATAACAGCAAGCTGATGATCTGGAAAGATCTGCATCTTGCGATACAATGCATAGCCGTTGATCCTCAGCGATTCGGCCCGATGTGTATTCCATGCGAGCGTGTACACCTCATCCTTGTCCAGTCCCTTTGCAAGCAACAATGATATTATCGAGTACAAGTCGGGATCATTGGAGTTATATGAAAAATTGCCAGTATCCGTAAGCATACCCGTGTAAATGCATGTTGCGGATTCCTCGTCCAGCAGATCATACAAGCCTGCTTGCCATAAGATATGAAACAAAAGAGCACACGTCGACGACTGTTCCGGTCGTGAAATTGTCAGATCAGCGAAATCGTCGGGATTCAGATGATGGTCTATCAGTATTTTGGCCGCCTCGCAGCGCTCTATCATCGGAGCCAGACGGTCAATGCGCTTCAGCGAATTGAAGTCAAGACACACTATAGTGTCTGCATCGGCCAGCATACGCCTCACTCTTTCAGGATAGCGCGATGCGATCACGATCTCCTGAAATCCGGGCAGAAAATCGAGTGTGGAAGCCGGAGTGTCGGGCGTTACCACAACTGCCGATTTGCCCATCCGGCGCAATATATGGCACAATCCGAGCGACGACCCCAGAGCATCACCGTCGGGAGTCATGTGGCAGGTTATCACAAATTGCGACCCTTCGGTTACGAATTTTGTGAACTGCTCTATATCCGGTATGTCAATCGAGCGCTGTAATTCCATATCTGGGCTGAAATTTTTGCAAAGTTAATGTTTTTTGTCGAAGTCATGCACCGACGACATATATTTGGACACCCGTTTAACAATTTTTCTCTCCCTGCACAGAATATATTCTCGTCAATATCTCACGCCGGCATGATTATCGTTTTTGTTGTTTCACTGCACGATACTGACATCGCGTTTAATAATGCAATATCTGCCACGACATCACAATGCCCCTGAGAATTTTTTGACCGGATTGCCGCGTCCCAGACTGTCGTGATTGCTCCATTGGCGCGAATGCGATTCGGCAATGGATCTGTCATTTAGCTGACGGAGTTTCAGCAACAGTCTTTCGCGGGCGAGCTTTTTGTTTTGCGACTGAGAGCGTTCATCTGAACATTTGACTGATAGTCCTGATGGAGTATGAATTGCACGGACTGCTGTTTCAACTTTATTGACGTTCTGACCTCCTTTGCAACTGGAACGGCATGTTTCGTAAACTATGTCCACCTCATCAATCTGCGGTAGTTCGACTTCATCGAAAAAATTGACACCGACAAACCAGTTGCTACGCTTGTGTCCCGGACGATATGGATTTTTGGTAGAGCGCCAAAGAATCGTGCCCTGCCAATCTTCTACAATGGAGTGAGGGACTGCTTCCTCAGTGGCAAATGTCATTGACATGAAACAGCCATACTCCATATTGTGAGGTTCGTAATCTGCAAGTTGGAGCGACGGAATGACTTTGAGCAATTCACGTGACACGAGCGTGACGACTCTTGCACATTCCACCGGACCACGCCCTGCTGTGATCTGTATATAGTATTTTACTCGCATAGACTCTTTTATCATTCTCCGTTGTCTTTGATGTTTAATTTAGGTATAATCATGCATACGACATCGACTGTCGGACTGATAAGCTCAAGTATTTCCTCTGTGGGTTTGTATGCCATGGGAGATTCGTCCAGTGTGCCTGTACATACAGATGATGAATAGATACCTGTCATTGAATTTTCATATTCGCCAATTGATATCAGTTTTCTGGCTTGAGCCCGACTCATAATGCGCCCGGCACCATGTGGAGCACTTTTCAACCACAATTCATTCCCCTTTCCTACACAGATAGCAATTCCGTCGCGCATGTTGAACGGTATTGCCATCTTTCTACCCTCGGTGGCGTCAATCGCACCTTTGCGCAGCATCGGGCGCTCGTCGGTTACAGATATATAATTGTGGGTAGTAAAGATGGATTCGATACACTTCGCCTTACACAACTTTTTGAGTATCGCGAAAATACGCTCACTGATTATCTGATGGTTATACAACGCATATGCCTGAGCTACAATCATATCGGACAGATAACCACGTAGAGCATCACCCCAAAGATAACCGATGTATTTGGATCTTTTGGGACTCTGTGCGATATTCCGCCAATGATTGGCAACCTTGACTCCAAGATTTCGCGACCCGCAATGGATCGTCAGCCATCCGACTCCTGATTCGGATTCTTCACCATACTCAATGAAATGGTTACCGCCGCCAAGTGTGCCAAGGCTTTTGTAGAACACACCTTCCTGAAGTTTTACACGACGACAGAAGTCGGCGATGAATCGTGCGTCGATGCGGGGAGTCTCATTTATTAGATCTGGAGCAGCCGAGCGTGCCTTCTGATATTGCGAGTTAAGAAACCGGCACAGCTCTTTCTCATTTAGAGAATTCTTCTTGCAAATCTCGGCTCCGGCAGGAATTGCCTCGCGGATGCGATGATCAAGCAGAGGGTAATCCTCCGGATTGACATTGCACGATAGTCTATGCATCGAAATGGTGCAGCCTATATCGACGCCGACATGATCGGGATTTACATACACTCCTATGGGATAGGCTGTGCCTACATTGCACAAACTTCCGGCGTGAACATCAGGCATTTGCACAATTGGCACACCCTCCATAGCCGGGTGATCACAAAGTCCTGTAATCCAGTCAAGAGCCGCCTGCTCTATATTTTCAGTGAAAACTTCAGCCGATGTAGAATTACCTATAATTTTCATGTCTTTTTTGCGCAAAGTTGCGACACCGGTGCGCAATGAATTTGCGCAGACATTTATTCCTTTAACTAATCCCGCAAAATTTCAGAACTTTCTAACCGATTTTGGACAGAATGTCAGATCATTTTTTTATAAGTAACTCGCAAAAATTAGCTGCGAGTGATTTTTGAGATTTGTTCGAGTGGTTTTTGCTTGAAGACGAGGGCGTGTAGCGAGCTACACAACTGAGGATGAAAGCAAAAAACGCCGGACAAAATCAAAAAGTACCGCAGCAAACCATGGGTTACTGACGAGTTTCATAATATCAACTAATTTTTAAGAGTTACTTAAAGACAACAGTTCGGTAATTTTTGAGCAGGCATAGCTGTATCGCACTGATACACAACAGTTTGCATTGATATTGAATTGTTATTGCATCTTATTGATATTCAATTGAATATGCAAATTTTACCGAACTATTGTAAAGAGAGTGTAGGTACAAATTATCCTCTCCCTACCATTCCGGCACATCATTCCGGAATAATGACTTGAAACATCACAATGTCTTGATATCTGGATTTATCAGATACAACCGCCCCGTGGCTCTGGTGATCGAAGTGTATAGCCACCGATAGAAGTCAAGACCTTGTGCTTCCGGCGGGACGTAACCCATATCCACATACACATCACTCCACTGGCCGCCCTGCGATTTATGGCAGGTGACAGCGTATGCATACTTGACCTGCAAAGCATGGAGATAAGGATTCGACCGCGAAGCCTTGAGCCTGTAGGCCATCGGAGTCTGCGAAGCAAATCGGTCAGGATCGTTAATCACACCTTCAAGCAACTGCGCAGCTTTTTCAGCTCCCAGCGCCGGTGAGTCCGAATTCAACGCATCAAGACATATCTTGCAGTCGAGATCCACCTCACGGTCTGGCATAGTTATCGATACATCCGCAAATCTCAGACCATATTTTGACTCGGTCCCGTTCACACGGTTTACAACCGCCATATCTCCGTTGGCTATAAAATCCAGCCCTTTCGTCTTGGCACTCCACAGATAATTGTTCTTCACCACCAGCAGACGCTCTCCCACACACAGCTCCTCCTCGCGTCCGAGAATAGACGCACGTATCGCAGCATTAAACTGAGTGGCACGCCTATTGGAACGCGTAATTACTATCGTATCGTCAATCCCAGCATCGGCGTAAGACCGCTCAATCTGATCCTGAAGCTCTTCGCCGGGCAAAGCCACGACATCGCCGAATCCTTTCAGCCTAATCTGCGGCTCCGGCAACGGATCGCGACGCATAGCCCTCCGCAGCCATGTGGCATTGTACAGTATTCCGGATCCCGCGCCCTGACGTACCACCTCGGTCATCACAGCATGAGTAACCCGTAGCCCCGATTCTTTCAAACGCGCTACATTCATTGCCGGACTCTCACTGCAACCCACCGGAGGCAACTGCGCGACATCGCCCAGCAATATCATCCGGCATCCGTCGCCTGAATACACATACTGAATAAGATCCTCAAGCAGACTGCCTCTGACGTCGCCCGCCGACTGCGACTCCCCTATCATCGAAGCCTCGTCGACAATAAAAACACCTCCAGTCAGATTATTGTCGGCCACCTCCGCAGTACCAAAGCCCAAGCCTGTGCCGTCGGTCCGATATATGCGCCGGTGTATGGTCGTGGCAGGCAGCCCTGCGAACTTACTGAACACCTTTGCGGCACGTCCTGTAGGCGCAAGCAAAACCACAGGAATCCGGGCATCGCGCAAAGCACGCACCAAAGCACCCGTCACCGAAGTTTTGCCCGTTCCCGCATACCCATTGAGCAGAAACACGGCATCACTCGGCATCAGCGGCGAACAAAAACGCGCAAGTGCGGCTATCAGTTGCACCTGCTGATCATTAGGCACATACGGCAGGTTCAGCAGTATGCTTTCAGCAAACTCATCAATATTCATCCGGCATTTTACAGTAAAACAATCGGCGCTACCCCGATGGATTACAAGGGATAGCGCCGATCTGTTTCAGGATCTGTCTTTACAGGATCATCAGTCCTGATTGAGGTTTACGCGCTTGAAGTCAACTACAACCAGTCCCTTCGAGCTCTTGTCGAGATACTGACCGATTGTCACGGTAGCATCCTTGATGAACTCCTGCTCCATGAGCACAGACTCCTTGTAGAACTTGTTGACGCGACCCTTTGCGATATTCTCTATCATCTGGGCAGGCAGATTGGCAGCCTTCTGCTCGGCGGTTTCCTTGGCGATAGCACGCGCCTTGTCGGCCTCCTCTACAGTAAGCCATCCCTTGGCGATGTTGCTTTCGATGTGAGCCTCCGAGTCAACGAGATTGGGGTTGATGCCGGCCTTCTTGAGAGCTGCCTCGACAGCCTTCTTGACCTGCTCTTCCTTAGTCTTGTCAACAGCAACCTTGTATTCGGTATCAACAACCGAAGCCGGCACAGACTCGATGCTTACAGCCACAGGGTTCATCGAAGCCACCTGCATGGCCACGTCGCGGCCGAGCTGATAGTCAACATCAGCCTGATTGAAACCGACGATGGTAGACAGCTTGTTGCCAAGGTGATCGTAAGCGGTCGTAGACTCAGCCTTGACCCACTCATAGGCACCGATTTCCATCTTCTCACCGGTCTTGCCGCTCTCCTCTACAACGAGATCCTGAATGGTCTGACCATCTATTGTCAGAGCCTTGAGTTCCTCGATGTTGTTGGGACGGCACTCCATGGCCACGTTAAGTATCTTGCGTGTCGTTTCAACGAATCCGGCGTTCTTGGCAACAAAGTCGGTTTCGCACTTGAGAGCGACGATAGCGGCAAATGTGCCGTCGCTGGCCGACAGCGAGCATCCCTCGGAAGCTTCCCTGTCCTCGCGCTTGGCAGCCACTGCCTGACCCTTCTTGCGCAGTATCTCCACGGCAGCGTCAATATCGCCGTTGGTTTCGGCGAGCGCTTTTTTGCAGTCCATCAGGCCGGCGCTTGTAAGGTGGCGCAGCTTGGTGATTTCTGCCATTGTAACAGCCATATCTGATTGGTGTTTTAGGTTGTTGTAATTACTTATTATTCAGCGGCAGGAGCTTCGGTTGCGGCTGTTTCCTCACCGTTCTCTTCACGGCGCGGAGCGCGGCTCACTCTGCGGCGCTCGCGGCGGGGTGCCTGACCCTCCTCACCGGCAGCGGCAGTGTCCACCTTCTCCACTTTGCGCTCCTCCAGACCCTCGGCCATCGCATTGCAGACAGTGCTCAGGATCAGATCAATGCTCTTGGATGCATCATCGTTGGCGGGAATTACGAAGTCCACGTTGTTGGGATCGGAATTGGTGTCGACCATAGCGAACACCGGTATGCCCAGACGGTTTGCCTCGGCCACTGCGATGCGCTCTTTGAGTACGTCGACAACAAAGAGAGCCGACGGCAGACGGTTGAGGTCGGCGATCGAGCCGAGAGTCTTCTCGAGCTTTGCGCGCTGACGTGTGATCTGCAGCTTCTCACGCTTCGAGAGGTTGTCAAAAGTGCCGTCCTTCGACATCTTGTCGATAGAAGCCATTTTCTTGACAGCCTTACGGATGGTGGGGAAGTTGGTCAGCATGCCGCCCGGCCATCTCTCGATGACGTAAGGCATGCCTATGGCCTGGGCTTTTTCAGCCACGACCTGCTTGGCCTGTTTCTTGGTTGCGACGAAGAGCACCTTCTTGCCCGATTTAGCAATGCTCTTCAGCGCGTTGGCGGCCTCTTCTACCTTGGCGGCAGTCTTATAGAGGTCGATGATGTGGATACCGTTGCGCTCCATGAAGATATAGGGCGCCATAGCAGGATTCCATTTTCTTTTGAGGTGACCGAAATGGCAACCTGCTTCTAAAAGTTGGTCAAATGTAGGAGTTGACATTGTTTCTTGATTGTTTACGTTCTTTTGTTTTCAACCCCGCAGTAAGGATTCCAAACATCCGTCTGCAGGATTTAGATTCTAAACACTAAGCTCTGAGCTGACAGTCATTAACGTTTGGAGAACTGGAAGCGCTTGCGAGCCTTGGGCTGACCGGGTTTCTTACGCTCTACAGCGCGCGGGTCGCGGGTCATGAAGCCCTCTTTGCGGAGTGCCGGCTTGTCGTCGGGATTGATTTTCACCAGTGCGCGGGCGATAGCCAGACGCAGAGCCTCGGCCTGACCTTTGTAGCCGCCACCGTCGAGATTGACACGGATGTCATACTTCTCGTTGACGTCGAGAGTCGAAAGCGGCTGACGCACGATGTACTGAAGGATGGAAGAGGGGAAATATACATCAAGCGGACGATGGTTGATGACGATCTGTCCGTTGCCTTCCCTTACGATGACGCGAGCCACAGCGGCCTTACGGCGTCCTACTGCATTTACTGTTTCCATGCTTCTGAGGATTATTTGAGTTTGTTGATGTCGATCACCTCGGGATTCTGAGCCTCATGGGGATGCTCGGCGCCATTGTAGACGTGCATGTTGCCGATGATGGCACGGCCAAGACGGTTCTTGGGAAGCATGCCCTTCATCACCTTAGTGAACAGGGGATTGTAACCGGGCTTGAGGTGCTTGTTGAGAGCTTTCTTCATAAGCACTTCCGGAGTAGCCTCACGCTGACCACCGGGATAGCCGGTATATGACAGATATTTACGGTCAGTCATCTTTTTGCCGGTCAGAACAATCTTTTCGGCGTTGATGATGATCACATTGTCGCCGCAATCAACATTGGGCGAATAGCAGGGCTTGTACTTGCCGCGCAGGATTTTCGCAACCTTAGCGCACAGCCGTCCCAGCACCTGATCGGTAGCGTCGATCACTACCCATTTTTTCTCAACGCTCTGCGCGTTGGGGGTCACTGTTTTGTAGCTTAAAGTATCCACTTTGAAACGGTTAATTAATAAATTGTTTACATCCGCAAAACTCCGCTATCCGGCCAATGGACACCGGAATTCCTACGGTTGATTAATGCTAATCGGGCATAATCGGCTGCAAAGGTAATATTTTTTCACACCATACGCAAGCGTTACAGCCTTATTTTACAAAGATTTTTATTCCAAAGCCACAAAACCACAAAAAGTCGCCACATCCGACTTCTGCCGGCTGCATCGACGCCACACCGACACAAAACGTCATTGACAACCAACACAATACACAATTCATATTAAACATTCGTTGTTTTTGACCGCAAAACAATGTAATTTTGCAACAGAATCATTATCATCCAATCATAAAATGAAACATTTACTCACATTGACCCTTTCGGCTGCGATCGGACTGGGAAGCCTCATGACTGCCCATGCCGACGCTCCGACCACAGGCAACCCTCACGAGCTTGCACAGCGGTTTGCCGGAGGCAAGTTGTCCAACATGCTATTTTCCACCACAGTCGACCCGCACTGGTTTCAGCAGGGCAATAAATTCTGGTACAGCTATAAGACGGCACAGGGAACACGCTGGTATATCGCAGATCCGGCAAGCCGCCGCCAGACCGAACTGTTCGACCATGACCGTATGGCGGCTCAACTCACCGAGATCGTTAAAGATCCCATGATCGCCGCATCGCTGCCGATACGCAATCTCGAAGCATCGGCCGACGGACGCACATTCACATTTGAAGTCACATCGACCATCGACGCCAAACCTAAAAAAGACGCCGACGGCAAAGAAAAGAAACCCAAGGCAGGCGAAAAAGAGATATTCTATTTCAGCTACGACACCTCCACCGGCAAGCTGACACACCTTAAAGACAAAGAAGAAGAGAAGAAACAGCTCGACTGGGCCTCGGTTTCACCCGACGGGCAGACTGTAGTCTACGCCAAAGACCTCAACCTCTACCGCATGAGCCGCGCCGACTACGAAAAGCTCAAGAAAAACGAAAACGACTCAACCGTCACCGACATACAGCTCACAACCGACGGAGTGAAAGATTTCGGCTACGGACAGCCTTATTCCACACTCAACACCGACACACTCTGTAACGGCAAGCGCAAGAGAGCCTACGGACTATGGTCGCCCGACTCCCGCTATTTCCTCACCAATATTTCCGATGACCGAAATGTAAAAGAGTTGTGGGTCATCAACTCCGTCGCCGAACCACGCCCGACCCTGGAAACATACAAGTACCAGATGCCCGGCGAAAAAGAGGCGCCCGAAGAACATGTCTACCTCTTCGATATGACCGACAACTCACGCAAAGAGATCGACACAAGAAAATTCAAAAACCAGACCATATCACTCGCCTACCGGCCATACCGTCACCGTCAGAGAGGCATGTACGACCAGCCGGCTGTCTGGCTCGGCGACAACAACCGCTTTTTCCTCACCCGCTCCAGCCGTGACCTGCACCGCATTGACATCTGTTCCTACACCATCGGCAGCGACACCATTGTTCCGGTTATAGAGGAACGCATGAACACCTATCAGGAAGTGCGTCCTCTCGGAGCGATTGCCGGAGGAAAGGAACTCGTGCAATGGAGCGAGCGCGACGGATGGGCACACCTGTATCTTTACGATGACAAAGGAAATCTCAAACGCCGCCTCACCGAAGGTCCGTGGCACGTCCACAACATCCTCAATATCGACGAACCTTCGCGCACCGTGTATTTCACAGCCATGGGACGCGAGAAAGACGAGCACCCCTACTACCAGCATTTCTACAGCGTCAGCCTCGACGGCGGCCCGGTGCGCAGGCTCGACTCAGGATCATACTTTCATTCGCCCATAGTCGACGATGACGCACGATACTTCGTCGACAACTTCTCACGCGTGGACACCGTGCCAGAAACCGCACTCTACGACACCCGTGGCAACAAGATCATGACACTGCAGCGCGCCGACTTCAGCCAGCTGTTTGCCAACGGATACCAGTTCCCCGAAACATTCACAGTCAAGGCTGCCGACGGAGTCACCGATCTCTACGGAGTCATGTATAAGCCGTTTGACTTCGATCCCGAAAAATCATATCCTATCATCGACTATGTATATCCCGGTCCTCAGGTAGAAGCCACCAACTACCCGTTCACCCGCATGTCGGTCCGCACCGACCGACTCGCACAGGCCGGATTTATCGTCATCACCGTTGGCAACAGAGGCGGACACCCTGATCGCTCCAAATGGTATCATAACTACGGCTACGGCAACCTGCGCGATTACGGACTCGCCGATCAGAAAGCTGCCATCGAACAGCTCGCCGCCCGACATCCATATATCGACATTAACCGCGTTGGTATACATGGCCACAGCGGCGGAGGATTCATGTCGACAGCCGCAATACTCGGCTACCCCGACTTCTTCAAAGTAGCCGTGTCATGCGCCGGCAACCACGACAACCGCATCTACAACCGCTGGTGGAGCGAAACCCACCACGGCGTTAAGGAAACTGTCAGCGAAAATGGCGACACAACATTTGTCTACTCCATACAGACCAATCCTGAAATAGCGCGCAATCTCAAAGGCCATCTAATGCTTGTACACGGCGACCTTGACAACAATGTCCATCCAGGCAACACCATAAGGGTAGCCAACGCACTCATCAACGCCAACAAGCGCTTCGATTTCCTCTATCTCCCGACACAGCGCCACGCATTCGGCAACATGGACGAATACTTCTACTGGCGCATGGTCGACTACTTCTCCGACTATCTGCTCAATGGCCGTCAGACACAGGTCGACATACCGCAACGCTGACCCACACTGATTCAGTCTTATTCACGACGCCTTCCCGTTGCCCATCACTGGCCGGGAAGGCGTCGCTATTTATTTGAGACCAACACATCCTCATACACAAACAACCCATCCATCAGCGACATCCTCAGTCAGCTTCAGATCTAAGAGAGTGTTTGAATTTCACTTCTATTCACTCAAAGAGGATTTTCGGAGAGATTTGCGTCAGTTGAGGAGGGAGCGATGCGGGCATCGTGACCGATGAAACCTGACGGAAATCGCCCGAAAAGACCTTTGAGAGGATAGAAAGAAGTCCATATATATTTCTTTGTGTTAAATTCAAACACTCTCTAAAAGTCAGACATAGCGCGGGAGGCTTCGGATTTTTTTCGTAACTTCGCAAAAAATAGAGTACGACAGCATGACATCTGACAAATCATGTCGTGAATTCAGCTATCCCACCTCTATCTAAAGTTTACTACTAAATCCCATGTTTATGAGCGTAAACAAAGTTATACTCGTGGGCAACGTCGGACAAGACCCTGAAATCCGATACGTGGAGAAACGCCCCGTTGCCGAGATGTCTCTTGCCACTACCGAACGTGGCTATCGCACGTCATCTGGCGTTGACATTCCCGAACGCACCGAATGGCATCGCCTTATCATGTGGGATTCGGCGGCCGATACCGCCGAAAAATATATCCGTAAAGGCACAAAACTGTTTGTAGAAGGCAAACTCCGCACACGCACCTGGGTGGATCGCGCCGGCGTGGCCCGCAAAGTGACCGAAATTTATGTCGACAATTTCGACATACTCTCACGTCCGCAGACGTAACCATGACACCACTTCACCAGATCACATAGAAATAAACCAATCATACTGATCAAGCCAATGGAAAAAAGACAGACAGAGATCCCGGCCGACATATATTCGACGGCCGATCCGGTGGAACTGCCCGAAAACGCGTTCCGCGAGCTTGGAGCCGACGAACACTATCGTCCGCTGATGCACCCCGCTCATGATTACAAGGAAGTCACCCCCTACTCCGTCGGAGTCGGACTGCTACTCGCCGTAATATTCAGCGCCGCGGCCGCATACCTCGGCCTAAGGGTCGGACAGGTGTTTGAAGCGGCCATTCCCATAGCCATCATTGCCGTCGGAATGTCAAGCGCGCTGAAGAAAAACGGCGCTCTCGGCCAGAATGTCATGATACAGTCTATCGGCGCCTGCTCCGGCGTTATCGTAGCCGGGGCCATCTTCACTCTTCCCTCACTGTTTATACTTCAGGGAAGTTATCCTGATATCACCGTCAACTTCATCGAGATATTCCTCAGCTCACTGCTTGGCGGCGTGCTCGGCATACTATTCTTCATACCGTTCAGAAAATATTTTGTCAAGGACATGCACGGCAAATATCCCTTCCCGGAAGCCACCGCCACCACACAGGTGCTTGCGAGCGGACAAGGCACTGGGGCCGGAAGCCGTGCGCAGGCGCGTCTGCTTGTAGTGGCCTCGCTCATCGGAGGTATTTATGACTATATTGTGTCGACATTCGGATTCTGGGCCGAAGAGGTCTCGACGGCCTTCTGTGGATGGGGTGCCGCACTCGCCGAAAAGTGCAAGATCGTTGTGAGCTGCAACACCGGTGCCGCCCTCCTCGGCCTTGGATATATTGTAGGTCTTAAGTACGCTTTTGTGATTTTCGCCGGATCAGCATTCGTATGGTGGGTGATTCTGCCTCTGATGGGCACTTACGGAGCTCCGGAGCTTACCGCCCTATCGCCCGACGCGCTTTTTGCCGACTACGCGCGCCTCATAGGCATAGGTGGCATAGCCATGGCAGGAGTCATAGGAATCATAAAGTCGTGGGGCATCATCGTACAGGCAGCCGGACTCGCAGGACGCGAATTCAAGGGCGGAAAGACCGATCGCAAACCGCTTCGCTGGCAGGCCGACCTCTCCATGAAACATGTGGTCTTCTACATTGTCATCGCCCTCGTCGCCGTCTTTGGATTCTTTTGGGCGGGAGTGCTCCATAATTTCTGGCAGGCTCTTGTAGCATGGGTTGTCGTGACCGTCATAGCATTCCTGTTCACAACCGTTGCCGCCAACGCTATAGCCATAGTAGGCACAAATCCGGTATCGGGCATGACGCTGATGACGCTCATTGTAGCCTCTGCAATATTTGTGGCTGTAGGCATCAGCGGCACATCGGGCATCGTTGCCTCCATGGTAATAGGAGGAGTCGTGTGCACCGCCCTTTCGATGGCCGGAGGATTTGTGACCGACCTGAAGATCGGCTACTGGCTTGGATCGACACCGCGCAAACAGGAGAGCTGGAAATTCGTCGGAACACTCGTTTCGGCGGCAACAGTAGGAGGCGTCATACTCCTCCTCAACGACGTCTACGGATTTAGCGGTCCCAACGCACTTGTGGCTCCTCAGGCCAACGCCATGGCCAAAGTGATCGAGCCGATCATGATGGGAGGCGAAACGCCATGGATGCTTTACATTGCCGGCGCAGTGCTGGCTGTGCTGCTCAACTGGCTCGGCGTGCCGGCGCTGGCATTCTGCCTCGGAATGTTCATCCCCATGCAGCTCAACGCTCCCCTGCTTGTCGGAGGCGCGATAGCATGGTTTGTAAGCACACGTTCGGCTGACAAAGCCGTAAATGACGCCCGTCGTGACCGCGGCACACTCATCGCATCCGGACTCATCGCCGGAGGCGCACTCTTCGGAGTATTCGCCGCCCTTACACGTTTTGCCGGATTCGAATATGTAAATACGATGCCCGTGGCCATGACACAGGGACTCGGAATTGCAGTCTACATCGCACTGATCATCTATCTCGCATGGCAGAGCATGAAAGCTCGACCGACAGCAGCGTAAAACCGCTGCTGCACAACATCATCGCCCTCTCATTGCCCGCGATAGCAAGCAATCTGGTCACGCCGCTGCTCGGCATGACCGATGTGGCTATCGCGGGACACTTGGGGGGCGCTGTGTTTTTGGCCGCTATAGCTGTGGGAGGCAACATGTTCAACCTGCTCTACTGGCTCTTCGGATTTCTACGGATGGGATCCAGCGGACTCACCGCGCAGGCCTTTGGAGCCGACGACAAAATGCGTCAGGCCACAGTGCTCTATCAGGCGCTCACCGTAGCCCTTGCTATCGGAGTCGCCTTCATAATCATGCGCACGCCACTGTGCGGCATGCTGCTTGATATGATGGAGGTGGAACATCGCGCCGCAGCCATGGCCGCCGAATACTTCATGACACTCATCTGGGGAGCACCCGCAATGCTCGGCTCATTCGTCATGGCCGGATGGTTTCTCGGAATGCAAAATTCCAAGGTGACCATGTGGATATCCGTCCTTACTGTCATCGTCAATATCGCCGTCAGTCTTACACTTACACTGGCCTTGGATCTTGGCATATACGGGCTGGCCTTGGGCACGCTCTCGGCGCAATGGATCGGATTTACAGCTTCGGTCATCGTGTGCGGTCTGAAATATATCCCGTCATTTCCCGGATTCAGAACCGTATTTGCAGGAACTGATCTACTGAAATTCTTCCGGATAAACACCGACATATTTCTACGCACATTGTGTCTTGTCGGCGTCACTCTGTGGTTTACGCGCACCGGAGCAATGCAAGGCAACGAGACACTCGCCGCCAATGCCCTGCTTATGCAGCTGTTCACCCTTTTCAGTTTCTTTATGGACGGCTTTGCCTTTTCGGCCGAGGCTATATGCGGCAAATACTCCGGAGCCGGCCGACACCAGGCGCTGAAACAGGCATGCCGACTGCTGATATTGACATCAGCCACACTCGCCCTGATATTCACTGTCGGCTATGCCACACTCGGCACTGCCCTGCTCGAAATACTCTGCGACGATCTGTCCACACTGGCAGCCGCACGCGAATACGAGGTCTGGGCAATATCTATACCATTGGCCGGATTCATGGCGTTTGTCTGCGACGGAATATTCATAGGCCTTACAGCCACGCGGTCGATGCTCCTGTCCATGCTGTGCGCCACCGCCGTATATTTCACAGTATATATGCTTGCGTGGCCGACAATGCACAATCACGGCCTGTGGCTGGCTTTTCTATGCTATCTGGCCGTGCGCGGACTATTGCTCGCACTGCTGCTCGCCAAAGGATCACGCGGAGAAGTCGCCTGAAACTCCTTGCGATACCACGGAGTGGAATAAGCCAGATCAAGGAACTCACGGCGACTCCACTTCAGTTCGGACAGAGCCGTCATATCGACAGCCAGAGGCTTGACATCAGGCACAAAGACAGCATTGGGCGAAGTAACCACCTCACGCGCCTTGTCGCTTCCATTGCCAAAAAACAGCACAGTGCTTTTCTCAAGAAATCCGGCATAGCTGTCGGCGTCGAGAATCATAGGAGCCGGCTCCAGCAATGGTGTCAGAGCCTGATCATAGACTCCTGTAAACACCTCCATGCGGCGTGCATCGATCATCGGAGCATAAACCGCCCCCTCGGGGTATTCATATCCAGAAAACATCACCGACACCGCAAGAAGCTGCAAAGTGTCGACACCTATCAGGGGTAGTCCCAGAGCGTATGCCAGCCCCTTGGCCTCCGACAGACCGATCCGGAGTCCGGTATAGCTACCCGGACCCATAGAAACCGCCACAGCATCCAGTGAAAGCTCAAGCTCCCTGAGTCGGTCGAGACAATCCTTTATGAAACCGCTCAGGAGGGTTGCATGGTTGCGCTGCTCGAATTCCTCACGATGACAAAGCACCGTCCCTTCAGCCGACAAAGCGACCGAACACACCTCCGTCGAGGTGTCTATATTCAATATTACTGCCATTATTCAAGTTTTGTGCAAAGTTACGCTATTTCACCGTTAAATTCAAACATACTTTGAGTCTGCCGGGATTTTGCATGGATTCGTTCAATTTGTCGGGCTAACTCTATCACAGATTGCTCGCGATTCAACTTTTTATCGTAACTTTGTCAGACATTAAAACGAATATCAACAGTCTATATATACACTACTGAAATGCTGCTATCAATGACAGGCTTCGGCAAATCGGTTGTCGAAACAGAACACAAAAAAATAACCGTCGAGATCAAATCGCTCAACAGCAAACAACTCGACATGTCACTCCGTCTACCCTCGGCTTATAGAGCGGTGGAACTGGAGATGCGCAACCGCCTGGCACACCGGATCGAACGAGGCAAAGTCGAGGCTATAGTGACTGTAGAGAACATCGGCAGCGACTCCCCCACTCAATTCAACCTGCCGCTGCTCAAGACCTACAAGAAAAGTCTGGAGGATATCGCCGACGCTATCGGAGTGTCGCACCCCGCCGACTGGATGCCGCTTCTGATGAGGCTGCCTGACATCATGAAAGCCGAAGCACCGGCCGAAGACGAGCAGAACGAAAGCACCGCGCTCATTAAAGCGGCCGACGCTGCTACCGACGCCTTGGTGGAATACAGACGCGAAGAGGGCAGGAAACTCGAAGAGTTCTTCACCCAACGCATACGACAGATAGAGAACCTGCTGGCAGAGGTGCCTCGTTATGAAAATGAACGCGTCAGCAAGATTCGTGCCCGGATTGAGGACAATCTCGCCAAACTCGGACAAGTGGATATCGATCTCGGACGTCTGGAGCAGGAAATGATATATTACATTGAGAAGCTCGACATTAACGAGGAAAAACAGCGGCTTCGCCAACACCTGACTTATTTCATGGAAACACTCGACGGCGAAACCGGACAAGGTAAAAAACTCGGCTTCATCAGTCAGGAAATGGGACGTGAGATCAATACTCTCGGATCAAAAAGCAATCATGCCGAACTACAGAAAATCGTAGTGCGCATGAAAGACGAGCTTGAGCAGATAAAGGAACAGGTACTCAATGTGCTCTGAACCCGTGCATCTCCCCGGACATAAAAACCCATACTTACCCACCCCATAAACGCATATCATGGAAGGCAAGATCATCATCGTCAGTGCCCCGTCGGGCTGTGGCAAATCCACAATCATCAACCGGCTGCTGCAAAAAGGCGAAATCGACATGAAATTTTCAGTGTCGGCCACCAACCGTCAGCCACGCGAGGGCGAAGTTCATGGCGTCAGCTACTGGTTTCTTACTGACGAAGAATTCCGTCAGGCCATAGCCGACGACAACTTCGTAGAGTATGAAGAGGTCTATCCCGGACGCTTCTACGGCACACTGAAGAGCGAAGTCGAACGCAGGTGCCGCGAGGGTCACAACGTAGTGCTCGATATCGACGTCAAAGGCGGCGTAAACGTCAAACGCATGTATGGCGAACGCGCTTTGGCTCTATTTATCGAGCCACCGAGCATCGACGCCCTGCGGGTGCGTCTGGAAGGACGCGGCACCGAGTCGCCCGAAGCCATAAGCCAGCGCCTCGGCAAAGCTGAATACGAACTGTCGTTCGCCCCATCCTACGACATCCGGATCGTCAACGACGATCTCGACAAGGCGGTAGCCGATACCGAAAAAGCCATCAAACAATTTGTAGGCGCATGAAAATCGGTCTGCTTGGCGGATCATTCAACCCTGTCCACGTCGGCCACATGATGGTGGCAAACTATATGGCCCAGTTTGCCGGACTGGACGAAGTGTGGATGATGCTGTCACCGCAAAATCCGCTCAAAGACAGTGCCACGCTTATCGATGACCGTCATCGGCTCAAAATGCTTGAAATAGCAGTCGGCGCCGACCGGCAATCAAGGATAAAAGCTTGCGACGTGGAACTCTCACTTCCACGTCCGTCATATACCATCGACACACTGCGCTATCTCAACCGCCGGCATCCGTCGGTCTCCTTCAGCATCATCACCGGAAGCGACAACTGGCTCGGTTTCGGCAGATGGCGTGAGAGTGAGTCCATACTATCGGACTACGGTGTGATCGTATATCCCCGCCCCGGATTTCCTATCGAAACACCATCGCATCCCAACTGCCGCATAATCAATGCTCCAATAACCGAAATATCAAGCACATTCCTGCGGCAGGCACTATCAGGAGGAGCCGACATGACCTATTTTCTCCCTCCGGGAGTCTATGAATATATAAGACACAACCATCTCTATGAATGATACAGTTCTAAACAACAATGCCCTTGCATTCATCGGCCTGTGCAACGAATATTGTCAGGCAGCGGAATCGGCTGCCGAAACTGAGCGCAGAGATTTTATCGATACGATGCTCCGGCTGCTTCCCCGAATATACATTGCCGCTTCCGATCTGTCGGCCGACATATCGACAGAGGAAGCCTATATCAATCCGTCGCTGGAGGAAGATTACTATGAATCAGTGCGCCGCGCGATCGAAAACATCATGGGTCCGGACGACACGTATCTCGAAGTGTTTGAAGAAGACATGAAGTATTCCGACACACCCATAGCCGCAAGCCTCTCCGAAGGGCTGACCGACATATTCCAGTCGGTCTATAACTTTATAGAAATGATCAAACCCGATCCGCTGGCACTCGCCCCCGAAGCCCTTGCCGCGATTAAAGAAGACTTCGAAAGCTACTGGAGCCAGATACTTTGCAACAATCTCCGGGCCCTCAACAAAATCAAATACTCATCATCTGATATTGACTGATATGGAACAATACGACTACATCGACGACCTCTGTAAGTTTCTTGACTCTTCTCCGGTCAATTTTCTGGCCGTCGACACCGTGCGCCGACGTCTTGACGCCGAAGGATTCGAACGTCTTGATCCGCGCGAGGCATGGGAAATAAACCGTGGAGGACGCTATTATGTGACAAAAAACGACTCCGCAATATTCGCTTTCACTGTCGGCGACTCTGATCCGGAGGACGGCTTCCGTATCATCGCGGCCCACAGCGACTCACCCGGCTTCCGCATAAAGCCCGACTGCGAGATATTGTGCGACGGAAACATCGTGAAACTCAACACTGAAGTATATGGAGGTTCAATATTATACACCTGGTTTGACCGTCCGTTGTCAATAGCCGGAAGGGTGATGCTGCGCGGGCAGGATCCTCTGCGCCCCATCAGCCGTCTGGTAAGATTCGACCGGCCGCTGCTCACCATACCTCATCTCGCCATACACTTCAACCGCTCTGTCAACGACGGAAATCCTCTCTCGAAACAGAAAGACATGTTGCCGGTCATCGGCCGTGTCAATGCCAAAGGTGATGAAAAAGGACTTGTCAGACGCCTTGTAGCCGAAGAGCTCAATGTAGATCCTGAAATAATCATCGACTACGATCTGTCGCTTTTTGACACCACACCGGCATGCATTACCGGAATCAACGGGGAATTCGTTACATCAGGACGTATCGACGACCTGTCGATGGTGCATGCCGCGCTCACCTCCCTGCTTGAAGCCGGTAACGACAGAGGAGCGATCAAGGTCATGGCCATTTTCGACAACGAGGAGACCGGCAGCGGGACAAAACAGGGAGCAGCATCGCCTGTGCTCCGCAACATACTGAAACGTATATGCAATTCACTCGGATGGACCGATGAAGCATTCATGATCAGCATTGCATCATCGTTCATGATATCGGCCGACAACGCACATGCCGTCCACCCCAACTATGTCGAAAAGCAGGATCCGACCAATCATCCCACACTCGGCGGAGGCCCTGTCATCAAGATCAATGCCAACTGCAAATATATGACCGATGCCGACAGCGCAGCCGTGTTCAAAAACATCTGCGACATAGCCGGCATACCATGCCAGTATTTCGTCAACCACAGCGACGTAGCCGGAGGATCCACGCTCGGCAACATACTGACCGCGCAGCTTGATCTGCGTGGAGTCGACATGGGAGCGGGCGTTTGGGCCATGCACTCCGTGCGCGAAACCGCATCGACCGCCGATCACATCAGCATCATCAAAGCATTCTGCACCTTCTACGAGATATAAAAGAAGAGGGGACAGACAAGTCCCCGCATATATCAATCCGGCATATAGAACGTCGCCATATCTGTCATCATGCGATGAAGGATATGGCGACAATCGTAAAGCCGACAAGGACTACAGCCATAAACTCCGCACGGCGCGCCACTCTGATGGCGCGCACGGCATCGATGCGGCCTACCGGTCGGCTGTCTATGCCGATATAAGGTTTGTACACCGCCACGCCAAAATAATCGTGAGTCCCGCCAAAACGGCATCCCAGCACACCCGCCATAGCGGCCTCGGGCCATCCCGAATTAGGACTTGCATGACAACGGCCGAACCTGAGCACAAACCTCCATAAATCCGGCCGTCCGGCGGCAAGTATGATCAGCGCCGCAGTCAGTCGTGCCGGAATCCAGTTGGCGACATCATCTATCCGGGCTGCCACACGACCAAACGACCTAAATCTGTCATTACGATAACCGATCATCGAATCAAGAGTATTGACCATCTTATAGGCTACCATGCCCGGCACACCGAGAATCGCAAACCAAAACAAAGGAGCGACCACCCCGTCTGAAAGATTCTCGGCCAAAGTCTCAAGCGCAGCCGTTGCCACCTCCTGATCCGACAACGAGGCGGTGTCACGGCCGACTATACGCGCTACCTGACGGCGGCCATCGTCAATCGAACGGTCGAGAGCGTCGAACACAGCTCCGACCTCACGTGTCAGAGTCGTGCCGGCCAGACAGAAAAACACCATCACTGTGCAAAACAAAGTTTCAGCCCAAGGCCATGGGGCGAGCAGCAACAGAACCGCACCACACAACACATACGCTATGGCGACCAGTCCGACTGACGCGACAGCCCCTTTGGCCACACGATGCAACCCATGGTTGAGCATACGCTCCATGAACGCGATTGCCTTGCCCATCCACACAACCGGATGAGGCATCCACAACGGATCGCCTGCCAAAAGATCAAGCGTCCATCCTGCGGCAAGACCGATCAACAATATTTCCCAATCCATTCCTTCAATGCATCAAGAAGTAAATCGTTTTCGTCGCCACGCTGCGCCGCTATCCTGAAATGACCAGCAGACAGACCTGCAAAATTTGAAGCGTCGCGTATAAGCAGTCCGTGCCGACTGACAAGCCACTCCTTCAGTGCGGCTGCAGAACCACAGGGAACAGCACCCAAAAAGAAATTAGTGGCTGACGGAGTCACATCATATCCCATAGCTGCCATCGCGCACTGCATCCTTTTGCTCTCGGCAAGAAGCATATCCACCGGTATCACAGGCGGATTATCAATAAGAAATTCCGCGCACGATGATGCCAAGGCATTGACGGCCCATGGCATACGGTGCCGGCGGAGAGATCTGATGTTTTCAGCGCTCGCGGTCAGATATCCTACGCGCAATCCTGGCACGCAACACTGTTTTGTAAGCGAATGTAGCAGGATCACATTGTCATGACCAGCCATCGTACTCACATCGAGCTTTTCAGCCCGGCAATAGTCGGAATATGCCGTATCTATCACAAACATCACTGATAGTCTGCTGGCGATCAACGCTGCAAGACCGCCGGCATCAATCACTCTTCCGTCAGGATTGTTCGGATTGCATATCCACACTACGTCGCTCTTCACGGCGGCCTCCTCCGCATCACCGAAATAATCATACACTACCCCCGCCGCACTACAAGCATCGGCATATTCGGCAAATGTCGGCCCCACGATACCGCTGCGACGGCCTGCCGCAATATTGCGCGCTATCGTATATATGGCGTCGGTCACTCCGGCGGTCACCATGATCTGGCCATATTCTATTCCGATGTCATCAGCCAGACGATGTTCCAGGCTATATGGCTCCGGCTCGGGATATGACGCTACGAAATCGAGTTTTGAAGCCATAAACCGCTTCAACGCGCTGAGATCGGGATATTGCCATATATTGGTCGAAAAATTCACCTTGACAAGCCCGGAATATCTGTAGATATCATCACCGTGTCCCTCAGTCATAACTTATCATCCGGTATATCATATTCATATCGAGGCACTCTCTTAACCGAGCTGCGAGCGTGTCGTATTGCCTCTGGCGGTAAGCCCCGTAATCAGCCACACACCCGCTCAACCGGGGCAACAACCATGCTATCACCTCACTGTTGTCGAGAAAACCATGAATATATGTTCCATAACAATTGCCATTACGGCATCCGTCGGCTGTGCCGTCGGAAAGCATGCTTAAAGCGATAGCGTCCTGATCAAGCCGTGTCCGTCCCATGTGTATCTCGTAGCCATTGCCAACTATGCACGCACCGGCATCCGTCGTCATCTCGAATGCAATCCGGCGGATCTGCTTGTCAGCGGATATGACCGTCGTTACCGGCAGCAGACCAAGCCCGTCGACGCAATCAGTCTCTCCTTCATATCCCTCCGGATCATCAATCACGCGACCCATCATCTGATAGCCTCCGCATATACCGACCACCGGCAAGCCGTCGGCCGCGAGTCCGGTAATCGCCTCATCCATACCGGTAGCCTTAAGCCACCGCAGGTCGCTTATAGTAGTTTTGGTGCCAGGAATCACGATCATATCTGCCCCGACAAGCGCCTCGGCCTCGGCGGTATAATACACGTTTACGCCCGGAGTATGTTCAAGGACATTGAAATCGGTGAAATTGGATATATGCGGCAATCTTACGACAGCCACATTCACAGCTCCGGGCATTGGCGCCACACGCTTGCCTCCAAGCGCAACCGAATCTTCATCTTCTATATGGATATCGGCCATATAAGGAACGACACCCACTACCGGGACACCGCAACACTCCTCAAGCATACGGCGGCCACTATCAAACAGACGCATGTCACCTCTGAATTTGTTGACAATAATCCCTTTGATCAGCCGCCGGTATTCCGGCGGCTGCAACATCACCGATCCGTAGGCCGATGCAAACACGCCGCCACGGTCTATATCGGCGACAAGCAGCACGGCGGCATCGGCATATGCCGCCATCGGCATGTTCACGATGTCTGACTCACGGAGATTTATCTCGGCCACGCTTCCGGCTCCCTCCATCACTATAGGATTATAGCGTGACGACAGCCTGTCGAAAGCCTTGCAGACACCTCCGCGCAACTCCGCACGGACCTCACTGTCATAGAGCCTCGCCGAACTGTATGTTCCGGCTGCAACGCCGTCGACAACGATCTGACATGTAGAATCACCCTGAGGCTTCAGCAGCAAAGGGTTCATATCCGTATGGCAGTCGATTCCGGCGGCTTCGGCCTGCACAGCCTGCGCGCGTCCGATCTCGAAGCCTTCAGGAGTGGCATACGAATTAAGTGCCATATTCTGGGCTTTGAAAGGAGCCGGAGCATATCCATCCTGGCGGAATATGCGGCACAGGCCGGCTGCAAGCATACTCTTGCCGACATCACTCCCCGTACCGCCGAGCATCAGCGGACGCAGCCGCCTCATAGCGGTATTCATAAAACGTCCTGTATTGTTATGTAAGACATCATTAACATATTGCAAAATTACTTATATTTTTCCTTAACTTTGCAATATGAAACACAAGATAAAACCCGGACTGCTTCCACGCATCATTATCGCCATAGCAATGGGCATAGCTATCGGATGGATTTCGCCCGAATGGTTTGCCCGCCTGTGCGCTACTTTCAATGATATCTTCTCGCAATTTCTCGGTTTCCTGATTCCACTGATCATAGTGGGATTTGTCACCCCCGCCATAGGCGACATCGGCATCCGCGCGGGAAAAATGCTTATCGTGACGCTTCTGCTCGCATACGGAGCCACATTGTTTGCCGGCTATACATCTTACTTTACCGGCATCTGGCTGTTCCCATCCATGATCAGTCAGGACTCGGCGATGACAGCCGTAGAGCAGGGAGGCACGACTATAGAACCATACTTCACCGTCGGAATGCCTCCGCTTATGGGAGTGATGACCGCTCTGGTGAGTTCATTTGTCATCGGGCTCGGAATAGCCGTGACGTCGGCCGAAGTGCTCCGGTCAGCGTTCGCCGAACTGCGCTCCGTCATCGAGCTGACGATACGCAAGGCTATTGTTCCGCTTCTTCCATTCTACATATTCGGAATATTTCTTATAATGACCGTTTCAGGGCAAACCGGTACAATACTGATCTCTTTCGCAAAAATAATAGCCGTGATATTCGGCATACATGTGTTCATACTTGTGTTCCAGTATTGTATCGCCTCGATATTCGCCCGAAAGAATCCGTTCAAAATGTTATGGACCATGATGCCGGCTTATTTTACAGCTCTCGGCACATCGTCATCGGCCGCGACCATACCTGTCACTCTACGGCAGAGCATAAAAATGGGCGTCAGCGAGGATGTCGCCGGATTTGTCGTGCCGCTGTGCGCTACAGTCCACATGTCGGGAAGCGCGCTGAAACTGGTTGCATGCTCCATGGCTCTGATGATCATGCAGGGCATGGCATTCGATATAGGCATGTTCAGCCATTTCATAATAATGCTCGGCATCACCATCGTGGCCGCACCCGGAATTCCTGGAGGCGCCATCATGGCATCACTCGGACTGTTGTCGTCGATATTAGGCTTCAGCGAGGCGCAGAACGCGCTGATGATAGCACTCTATATCTCCATGGACAGTTTCGGCACAGCCTGCAATGTGACAGGCGACGGCGCACTCGCATCGATCGTCGACCGATTCTTCCGACCGCGACCTCGAAAAGTGCCTTCAGCATCCTGATCAGAGCAACAGGCAGGCATCGCCATAGCTGAGGAAGCGGAACTCACGCTCCATGGCCAAATCATACATGCGGCGCCAGTCGCCACCGGTAAAAGCTGACACGAGCAGCAGCAGCGTGGACTTGGGCTGATGAAAGTTGGTCACCATCGCGTCGACCACACGATAACGATATCCTGGAGCGATGATGATACGCGTGTCGGCTGTCAGGACATCGCTTCCATCCTTGCGTAGCCGGTCCAGGAGACAACCCATAGCCTCATTCCGGCTCATAGCGGTCGGATGACCATCGTAGGGATACCACTGCGGCAGTTCATCGAGCGACTCTCCACGCGAAGCCCTTACGCCTAACCAATACAGGCTTTCGAGCGTTCGCACGGAAGTGGTACCGACTGCCACCACACGGCGGTCGGTGCGTGCCAGCTCCTCTATCAGTCCGATCCCTACGCTTATGAATTCGCTGTGCATCGGATGCCCGCCGATTGTTTCTGATTTTACAGGCTGGAAAGTGCCGGCACCGACATGAAGAGTCAGTTCGCGCAATTCTACCCCACGCTGCCGCAGACTTTCGAACAGCGCCGGAGTGAAATGCAGCCCGGCAGTCGGAGCAGCCACCGATCCTTGTATTCGGGAGTAGACAGTCTGATAGTCCGTCAGATCGCTCTCTTCGGTATCGCGGTTTAGATATGGCGGAATAGGCAATTCACCCGCCGCTTCGATAATCTGGGAGAATGTCACCGAATCATTGTCCCATTCAAAGCCAATGACCGACGAAGCTCCTTCGTGCCGGAGGCGTCGGGCTGTGAGCACGACAGTGCCTTCGCCAGCTACATCGACATTCATGGTGACACTTCCCTCTTTCCATTTCTTGCTGTTGCCGACAAAACAACGCCACGAACATCCTATGCGCGATGCAAACGAGCGCTCGTAATCGGCCGGAGCTACAGGTTCCAGACAAAACACCTCTATACGGGCACCCTGGTCGCCACCACCCTTCCGGAAACGCAATCGGGCGTTTATCACCTTGGTATTGTTCATCACGAGCATATCATCGGACGACAGCAACTGCGCAATGTCGGCAAACACACGTTCCTCAAGACTGCCATCGCCATGACGCACCAGCAGACGGCATGTGTCGCGCACAGCCAACGGATGACGCGCTATAAGCCCGTCGGGGAGAGGATAGTCAAACGCTTCGATTGATATAAGTCGTGGATCAGTCATTTTCAACACAATTTTAGTGCAAAATTAGCAAAAAGCCTGCTAATTACATCATCCACCAGCGCCACCAGCCCAATATACTTGTCTAAAATCATGAAACTTAATTTTTTAGAGTAAAAAAACTCCTGAAAGATTTGGCCAAACGCTCGGAAAACCGTAACTTTGCAGCCGAATTCGTAATCTCTGGCAGGACATGCAGCCTGGCCATATTGCGACTAATATGTTAACATTTTAATTAAAACGATCACAATGGATTTAATTAAAGTTGTCGAGGAAGCTTACGCTACCGGCAAGAAACATCCCGAATTCGGTCCCGGCGACACCATCACCGTGGCCTACCGCATCAAAGAGGGTAACAAAGAGCGTATCCAGCAGTATCGCGGTGTGGTAATCCGTATCTCGGGCGACGGCGACAAGAAGCGTTTCACCGTCCGCAAAATGAGCGACAACATCGGTGTGGAGCGTATCTTCCCCATCGAATCGCCGTTCATCGACTCTATCACCGTCAACAAGTATGGCAAGGTGCGTCGCGCCAAACTTTACTACCTCCGTGGCCTTACCGGCAAGAAGGCCCGCATCAAGGAGCGCCGCGTCAACGTTGCGAAATAAGCTGCAACACCGACAAAAAAGCATCCGGGCAGTCCGGGGATTTATCCCCTCGACTGCCCGGCATTCTTTTATGCTTTATAAGCCTCAGGACTCTGCTTCAGCTTCGGGAGCGATGAGCTTATAGCCCTTGCCGTGGATGTTGATGATCTCGATTGACGGATCGTCGCGCAGATGTTTGCGCAGCTTCGTGATATACACGTCCATCGAACGGGCGTTGAAATAATTGTCGTCGATCCAGATAGTCTTTAGAGCGAAGTTACGCTCAAGAATCTCATTGACGTGAGCACACAGCAGGCTGAGCAGTTCAGACTCCTTGGTGGTAAGCTTGGTCATCTTGTCGCCAATCATCAGAGTCTGCTTCTGTGTGTCGAAAGTAAATTGTCCGATCTTGTACATCGTGATCTCCTTGCCCTTCTTGCCCTTTACGCGGCGCAGTATGGCCTCGATTCTGAACACGAGTTCCTCCATAGAGAAAGGCTTGGTGATATAATCGTCAGCACCGATCTTGAAGCCCTCGAGGATATCTTCCTTTATCGATTTCGCGGTAAGGAATATGATGGGCACCTCCGAGTTGACCGTGCGGATTTCCTGCGCGAGTGCGAATCCATCCTTTTTGGGCATCATCACATCAAGCACACACAAGTCGTACTTGCCTTTCAGGAAAGCCTTGTAGCCGCTTTCGCCGTCGGCAAACAGATCGGCATTATAGCCCTTGGCCTGGAGGTATTCGCGAAGAAGCATACCGAGATTCTCGTCGTCCTCGCAAAGCAGTATACGCAGTCGTTCTTCCATAATAATTTGTTTTTATATGTTTGTATTCATCTTTTCGCAAGCGGCAGAGTGATTATGAATCGTGTACCTTGCCCGAGTTCACTCTCCACCGTTATCTGTCCGCCAAGCTCCCTCACCATTTTGTTGACATAGGCCAGACCGAGTCCGAAGCCTTTGACATCATGCAGGTTGCCAGTCGGCACTCTATAAAATTTCTCGAATATTTTCTTTAGATCCTCACGACGGATACCGATGCCGTTGTCGGCCACTGTCACTTCAAGACGTCCGCCCGACACGTCGCGTGTTGTCACCGAAAGTTTAAGCGACTCATCCTCACGACGGTATTTGACGGCATTGTCAAGCAGATTGAAAATCACATTGGTGAAATGCATCTCGTCGACATGAATGATCGACTGTTCCGCCTTGAGCACAGCCTCTATATGGCCGCCATATTTCTCCACCTTGATCTTGAAAGTGTGGATAATATTCTCGACAATGGTGTTGGCATCCACATCCTGAAGTTTAAGTGTGGCCTTCTGACGCTCGAACATCGACATCTGCAACACCTTCTCGACCTGAAAACGCAACCGCTTCGTCTCATCGTTGATCACATTGGATATGTGCTCAAGCATATTCGACGACTTGCGTACAGAGCTGTCGTTGAGCATCTGCGCGGCAAGCGATATGGTGGATATGGGAGTCTTGAACTCATGTGTCATGTTGTTGATGAAGTCGTTTTTCATGTCGGTCAGCTTCTTCTGGCGGAAGATCAGGTAGATTGTTATGACAAACACCACCAGCAGCACAAACGTCATGATAAACGCCGGAATGATATAGTTGAGCGACGACATGATGTAATCACGCTTGGTGGGGAAGTAGACCTTGAGGTAATACATCAGATTGCGCGTATCGTTGGGAAAAAGCGTCTGCACAAACATATTGTCATTACCCACCTGCTCAGGCATGTAGCCAGCCGAATGATACACCGCGGCACCCTGACGGTTGACGACAGCGAATTCAAACGGCAGGTCAAGGCCGTTGTTGGCCAGTTCCATTCTGAGATATGTGGCCACCTTACCCGAATCTGCGCGTTCGGCGATCGGACGTGTGCTCGACTGGCTTATCATGCGCAGTATCACCTCGTTCATAAGCGTGCGCTGCTTAAGATACTGTTCCTGCAGTATCTCATGGGTCGGCCGCTGGCGCTGACGCGGAGTAAGAGTTATAGTCGGATCGAGCGCATTGAGATCGCCTTGCAGCGTCAATGCTCCCTTCTTGCCTTCAGGAGTGGTGAAAGAATACTGTATGCCACCCTGCTCGCCCGATGACGACGAGTAGCGTGGCAATACCGAGGTTTCGATCTGAGCCACATCCTCTTCAAGAAAATACTGCGTTTCGTCCTGCTCCAGATTGCCGGTGACAGCGTAAAGCGACCGCTTCACGCCTTCTGCAAACTGGTCATCGCGCATACGCAGTATGTTCTTCATGTACATCACCTGCACATACAGAAGCCCCGCAAATGTCAGAGCCATTATGATGGTTATTGCCCAGATTGTCGATTTTTTCATTTTATCACTTTACAGCCGTCAAGCGGCTATATGTTTTTTAATTTATTATGTTAACGCTTGAGATGCCCGAATTGTTAGCGGAGCATAAAAAAGTCAATACACCCGGTTTTAACACTTCGTGCCAAAATTAACAATTAAATGTGAATTTCGCAAATTTAATACGACAATTTGATACCGGCGATCATTGTATATAAACGACGTATATAAACGACGTCGCGCTGCCCGCATGAGGCAACGCGACGACCTTTTATCGTATTATAACCCGGATTTACATGTGAAGTGCATCTTCATCATCCGACGCCACATACTGACCGCCGGCAGGAAGAGTACGGCCGAGCAGCAGGTATCCGAGGATACCCGAGACAAGCGATCCCACCACAATGCCGAGTTTGGCATGATTGAGCAGATCGGCACCATGCACACCCATTCCGGCAAACGACAGATTGGCGATAAACAGCGATACTGTAAATCCGATACCGCCAAGCATCGCCACTGACGCCATCATCTTCCAGTTGGCACGCAGCGGCATCGGGGCGAGATGGAGCTTTACAGTCAGCCACGAGAAAAGGAATATACCCGCGCACTTGCCTATCACCAGACCGCATATTATCGCAAGCGATATACCTTCAACAATCGACAACGGATCAAGGTTGAGCAGAAATATGCCGGCGTTGGCAAAGGCAAACAGAGGCACTATGAAGTTATTGACCACCGGATGCAAGGAGTCTTCGAGATCCTGCAGAGGCGATATCACTTTGTCGGAAGCATACTCTATCATTTTGAGCCAGTCCATCTGCTCACGGTTGAGTATGCTCGACTGTTCGAGATGCTCATCGTCCTCATACTTGAAGTGAGCTATCGAGGCGCGAATGATCTTCACATATCGACGAGGCTTGAACACGGGCGATGCCGGCACACAGAATGCCACCAGCACTCCGGCGATTGTAGGATGCACGCCCGAATTGAGAAACAGAAACCACACACATCCGCCAATACCGAGGTAGAATATCTTGCTCTTGATGTGCATAGCACTGCCAAGCAGAAGCACTCCGAGAAGCACTGCAGCATAGACCAGCAGCATATATTCGATATGCGACGAATAGAAAGCCGCAATGACTATGATGCCGCCTATATCGTCGACCACAGCCAGAGTAGTAAGGAAAATCTTCAGCGAAATCGGCACCCGCGAACCAAGCATCGCAAGCACTCCCAGCGAGAATGCGATGTCGGTGGCCATCGGTATAGCCGATCCTCCTACATAGTCAGTACCCTTCGACAGCATGTAGAAAATAACCACCGGCACTATCATGCCTCCGAGAGCGCCCATGATCGGCAGCAAAGCCTGCTTGAACGACGACAACTCTCCGACAAGCACCTCGCGCTTGATCTCAAGACCTATCGAAAAGAAAAACACAGCCATCAGAGCATCGTTGATAAACTCCAGCATATTCATCGGCTCTCCACCATGGGAGAACAGATTGAAGCCGCCTATCTGCAGCCTCACCTCCTGTTCCCAGAACTCAAAATAGTAATGGTTAATAGCCGGGATATTGGCCACTATCATGGCCAACAGAGTAGATATTATCAGAATATTTCCGCCTGTAGCATGGCGACGTATGGCCTGACGTGCCGCAAAAAACGGAGCATGATGCTCACTTTCGACAATGTTGTTGATTTCGCTTGACATTTCGGTCGGTTGTTGTAACGGAGAGAGCGGTTGAAACAATATAAATTTATCACACAATAATATCACCCGTCTGCAGTTTCCTCATTCGGTTCACATATATGCAAAACTTGCCGATCACAAGACCGAAGACGGACATAATGTCAGATCAGTCGAGCTTGAGCACAGCCAGAAATGCTTTCTGAGGCACCTCGACCGAACCGATCTGCTTCATGCGTTTCTTACCCTTCTTCTGCTTCTCCAGCAGTTTGCGTTTACGGGATATGTCGCCTCCATAACACTTTGCGGTCACATCCTTACGCACAGCCTTGATGGTTTCACGCGCTATGATCTTGGCGCCGATAGCTGCCTGAATGGCTATATCAAACTGCTGACGCGGTATCAGCTCCTTCAGCTTCTCGCACATGCGGCGGCCAAAACCCACTGCATTGTCGGCATGAGTGAGGGTCGACAAAGCATCGACACTTTCGCCGTTGAGAAGTATATCGAGCCTGACAAGCCTCGACTCCCTGAAATCATGCAGATGATAGTCAAACGAGGCATAACCCTTGGATATGCTCTTGAGTTTATCGTAGAAGTCGATTACGATTTCGCCAAGCGGCATATCGAACGTCATCTCCATGCGGTTGCCGGATATGTATTCCTGCTTCACGAGTATGCCGCGCTTCGACAGGCAGAGGGTCATTATCGGGCCTATGAAATCGGCCACAGTGATGATCGACGCCCTGATGTACGGTTCCTCGATATGATCTATCAGCGTTGGTTCGGGCAATCCCGAAGGATTGTGCACTTCAGTCATGTTGCCATGCTTGTCAAACACCCGATAGGATACATTGGGCACGGTTGTGATTACATCCATGTCAAATTCGCGACCGAGGCGTTCCTGTATGATCTCCATGTGAAGCAGACCGAGGAATCCGCAACGGAATCCGAATCCGAGCGCCGCCGACGATTCAGGCTGGAATGTCAGCGATGCATCATTGAGCTGCAGTTTTTCGAGCGATGCACGGAGATTCTCGAAATCCTCTGTCTCTATAGGATATACTCCGGCAAACACCATAGGTTTGACCTCTTCGAATCCAGCTATAGCCTCGCTGCACGGACGGTCGACATGAGTGATCGTATCGCCCACTTTCACCTCGCGCGAGGTCTTGATACCTGATATGATATATCCGACATTGCCGGCCGAGAGCTGCTGCTGCGGCGCCATGTCAAGTTTGAGCACGCCGATCTCGTCGGCATGATATTCCTTACCCGTCGACACAAACTTCACAAAGTCACCGCGGCGGATCGTGCCGTTGACAATCTTGTAATATGCTATGATGCCTCTGAACGGATTGAACACAGAGTCAAATATGAGAGCCTGAAACGGAGCCTCCGGATCGCCATCGGGAGCCGGTATGCGGGAAATGATCGCCTCAAGAATCTCCGGCACACCAAGGCCTGTCTTGCCTGACGCACGGATGATATCCGAATGATCGCAGCCCAACAGATCCACTATCTGATCCTCTACTTCTTCAGGCTTGGCGCTGTCAAGATCCACCTTATTGACCACCGGGATGATTTCAAGATTATTGTCGATAGCCATGTAGAGATTGGATATCGTCTGAGCCTGAATGCCCTGCGAAGCATCGACAATCAGCAACGCTCCCTCACATGCCGCGATGGAGCGCGAAACCTCATAGGAAAAGTCAACGTGTCCCGGAGTGTCGATAAGATTCAGCACATATTGCTCATTGCCCGAAACGTAATTCATCTGTATGGCATGGCTCTTGATGGTTATGCCACGCTCACGCTCGAGATCCATATCGTCAAGCACCTGAGCCTGAAGATCCTTACCCTCAACGGTGTGGGTGTATTCAAGCAATCTGTCGGCCAGAGTACTCTTGCCGTGGTCAATATGGGCTATTATGCAGAAGTTGCGGAGATTCTTCATTATATTCGTGATTTTCGCCACAAAGTTACGAAAAAACCACTACATAGGCAAAAACCGCCTCGGCATGCACTCCATTGCTCCATCCATTTGCTACATATCCTCATGTGCTTCGCAAAAACAAACTGGATAGCAGTCGCTGTCAGAATATTGTTCCATCAACAAGGCTGGATTTATCTTGAAAAAGATTAGCCCATGGGGTCGGTCGTGTATTGACGCATAGAGACGCTGACAGATCTAAAAAAGACCATGTTAGATCGTTATACAAAGAGGAGATAAAGTTCATAAATTAGAACAGGGAGGTTTCCCTCCCTGCAATGCTCGCGCCGTAGCGTTGGCTAACCCTTTCAGGCTATCACAAAAGTAATAGTTTTCTTTTACACTCCAAACGATGACACCGCAAAAATTTCGCGAATTTGCCGAAAATTCCCTCAAAAATGCGACTGCTCGATGCGAACGGCCGTCTAAAGTCGTTTGAGCAGTGGTCAAACGATGTTCAATCGATAGCTTCCCACCAGTTCGGGCCGTGGCTGCGGACGGAGTATGACACGGCCGTTATCCGGGCGCATCAGGCGGCGGAGTGGCAGCGGTTTGAGCGTGACAAGGATGTGCTCCCCAACCTCCGGTGGGTGCCGTCGACGTCACCCAATCCGGGCGCGGATCATCGCATCTACTGGGGTACGATCCTCCCGGTGGATCATCCGTTCTGGTCGCGCCACCGGCCGGGTGACCGGTGGAACTGCCAGTGCTCGCTGGAGTCTACTGACGAGCCGGCGACAGGGATCAAGCATGAGGATGCGGTGGATCCGCACAAGGATGGACCCCACAAGGGACTCGGCGACAACCCGGGCAAGTCCGGCAGCCTGTTCGGCCAGGATCATCCGTACTATCCCGACAGCTGTTCGTCGTGTCCGTTTGCGGGAAGCCTCAAAAACCACCTGGGCATGCGATTCGGCAATAAAAAGAAGGATTGTAACAGCTGCCGCCAAGCCGACTATGCCATCCCCGACGAGGAGATCGAGCGCAGAAAGCAAAACCGTGCGAAATATCGAGAGCTGAAAAACGATCCTGAATGGCGCGACGTGGAATATGACAAGCGTACGGGCGGATTGCGAGGCCGGCATATCGGTCATATCATCCATGACAGCCCCAAGGCGGAGCGCTTCTTTGAAGGTCTTACTTCTACACAGCTCGAACTCGAGTGCCAGGCGGAGCTCTTCCGCATGGGGCGCGTCGCCTTACTCCTTGATGAGTCAAAAAAGAAGAATGGAGACAATCTTACCGCCCTTGATCTTGAACTGGATGGAGAGGTGATGGATATAAGATCAATAACAGGGCATGGGTGGTATTCGCACGCGCTCGAGAAAAAGAATACACAGCTAACCAAATACAATGCCCGCGAAGATGTAAAACATCCATCTAACTCCGTCTGCTTGTACTTTCACGATCCATCATTATTCGACCACAAAAAAATGATCAAATCCATTAAAAGATTCCAACATTACCGAGATAAACATGGTAATCTGTTGGATAGAAAGATCGAGCATGTTTATTGTGTGATCAAGGGAGCAGACAAACTACTCAAATATGATATATAAAACAAGCCGGGTCCCTCCTACATAGGAGCAACCCGACACCATTGGGCATGATAGCCTTGCGGCTAAAGACCATCGCAAAAGTAATATATTTCTTTTACACTCCAAACAATGACACCGCAAAAATTTCGCGAATTTGCCGAAAAAAGGCAAAAAGAGCTCGCAAAGCTTCTCCGCAGCGATCTGCCGCGGCTCATGGGAACAAAGGCGATGCAGCATTTCCGGGGCAATTTCGCCCGGGGTGGCTTTCTGGATGATAACCTACAGGCGTGGCCGTCGACGTGGCGTCAGCAGGCTCTCTCCGGAGCCGACGGACAGCGCGGGCCGCTGCTGTCGCGCACCAATACCCTGCGCAACCGGATCCTGTTCAAGCCTGCTCCGGGGCGCGTGCGCATCTACAACGATCTGATATATGCCGCTATCCACAACAACGGCGGCTGCATCACCATCACACCCATACTGCGCAATACGAAAGCATTAAAAACAGAAAAGGCCGCAGCGCAAGGCCACGACCTTTTCTATCATTTCGGCTGCGCTTCTGGAACGCCATGCGCCATGACAGCCGTTCTTTCATTCAGAGCATCAGTAGTTCCACTGACATGCAACCATTCTCAAGTTGGAGCATCCGATAGTACGGAAGTCTATGATCTGGTTATAGCGGCAATTGATGTAGACAAGAGCCTGATCAAACGAAACGTCGAGCGTCGAAATCTGATTGTTGTTGCAAAGCAGACGCTGCAGGAAGGTCTGATTCGAGAGATTGAGACTCGTCAGATCGTTATAGGAACAGTCGACAAAGAGCAGGTTCGGACAGTTGCTGACATCCAGAGTGGTCAGATCATTGTAGGAACATACCAGGTCAAGCAGGTTTTTGCAGTCGCGAAGGCCGAGCGTCACCATGTTGTTGTCGGAGCAGATCAGCGTGGAGAGCGAAGGCAGTCCGCTGACAATCATTGTATTTATCTGATTGTCATCGACGTTAAGATTCTGCAGGCTTTCCACACCGGCAAGATTCAGGCTTGTCAGCTTGTTGTAGCCGCAATAAAGGTTCTTGAGCTTCGTGCATCCCGAAACGTTGAGTGCTTCAAGATGGTTGCCCTGACAGTTGAGCGTCTGAAGTTCGGATACATTGGAAACGTTCAGTTCCACAAACAGATTGTTGGAAACATTCAGGTTCTTGAGCGACGGCACGCCATCGAAGTTGACGTTGTCCGACAGACGGTTTTTGTAGAGGGTCACCTTCTGGAGCACAGGACACTGTTGCATATCAGCCGCAGTCAGCACATTGCGGCTCGCATTGAGCTCGGTGAGCGCCGGAGCGTTGACTACGGCAACGGACGTAAGCTTGTTGCGCGACACATCGACTTTAGTCAGTGATTTGAAATTGTTGAGCGAGAGTTGTCCGGCAAGGTGCTTGTCCTTCCACTCGATCGCTGTGACATGTCCGCCGACGACAGTAAGTCCCTCCACTCCACCGCTGAGCTGCGACGGATTGGCTACCTTAAGAACCTGAGCATTTGTCGTACCGTTTTCCGATGTCTGGGCCAAAAAGGCCGAAATCTGCTTGGCCTCGTTTTTGTCGAGATTCTGTGCGAACACCGTCGAACACCCAAGCAGGACAGCTGTGATCAATAGAAACTTTTTCATATTACTTTTAATGAATTGTGTTAGTTTTTATAATCTTAACACACTCCAATCGAAAAAGTTTTTTCGCTTGATCAGACTATGAAAAAAATCCCCGATTTTTTCAGACAACCATGGTCGGGCCATATCCAACCTTGTCGGAACACTCTCTAAAACGGAGTCGGCTCGTCAGTAGCTCCAAGAAAATCGGCCGAACCACCCGAGAATGTAGCCCCTGCCGATGACGACATGCCGCCATCGTCGCCCGACGCATTCATCTTTGAGCCGACAGACACCGCCGATACCATCGGGCCGTCTTCCCAGTTCTCAAATCTTGCAAACTCCTTGCGAAACCGCATCTTGACGTCATCGACACGGCCGCTACGATGCTTGGCGACGATAAATTCAGCAAGTCCGCGTATGTTGCGTCCCTCCATATCGGTATCCGAACGCAGATAATACTCCGGGCGGTGAATAAAACACACGATATCGGCGTCCTGCTCTATGGCTCCTGATTCACGCAGGTCGGAGAGCTGCGGGCGCTTGCTGTCGCGGTCGCCATCCTTTCCGCGGGTTTCCACCGAACGGTTGAGCTGCGACAGCGCCACTATAGGAATATCCAGTTCTTTGGCCAACTGTTTGAGCGATCGAGATATCATCGACACCTCCTGCTCACGGCTGCCGAATTTCATGCCGGTGGCATTCATAAGCTGCAGATAGTCGATGATTATAAATCTCACCTGATGTTCCCTGACCAATCGGCGCGCCTTGGTACGCAGCTCAAGGATCGACAGTGAGGGTGTATCGTCAATATACAGCCGCGCATCCTGCAACTCCTTGACGCGGCTCATCAGCTGATCCCATTCCATTGGCGACAGCTGACCGCTCTTGATCTTTTCGCCGCCAAGCTCACAGACATTACTGATCAGACGGTTGACAAGCTGCACGTTGGACATCTCAAGCGAGAATATAGCTACAGGGATCTCATAGTTCACAGCCATATTCTTTGCCATCGAAAGCACGAATGCCGTTTTGCCCATAGCCGGTCGCGCGGCAATGATAATAAGATCCGAGCTTTGCCATCCCGAGGTGAGTTTATCGAGTTCGTGAAAACCTGATTCAAGGCCACTCAGTCCAGAAGCACGGTTGGCGGCAGCCTGAATCTGCTTGATGGCCTGCTCTATGACGGGATTGATCTGCGTTACATCCTTCTTTACATTGCGCTGCGAGATCTCAAACAGACGTCCTTCGGCCTCCTGCAGCAGATCGTCGACATCGTGTACCTCATCAAATGCCTTGGTGCTTATGTCGGACGAGAACGAGATAAGCTCTCTGGCAAGATATTTCTGCGCGACAATGCGGGCATGATATTCGACATTAGCTCCGGAGAGCACCCTTGATGTGAGTTCAGAAACCACTACCGGACCACCGATCTTTTCCAGATTGCCGTCAAGACGCAACTGCTCCGTGACCGTAAGCATGTCGATCGGTTTCTGAGCGGCGCCGAGCTGCTGTATAGCCGCATAGACCATAGAGTTGACCGGATCGTAGAAAGATTCGGGCTTCAGAAGGTCGCAGACCACCGAATAGGCGTCTTTTTCAAGCATCAGAGCGCCAAGCACGGCCTGCTCCACATCCAGATCGCGCGGAGGGACTCTACCTCCGAGATCGGCATCGTTTTTTGCACGTGGGGTATAATTGTTGCTACGCTTTGTTTCCATGGTGCAAAGTTACAAAACTGTCGCCGACTCTATGGCACGACGACACCAAAAGCTGTCAACATTATATCGACAAAGTTTTCCACACCCAGGAAACAGCAGATTGAAACGGCATGGTTCAGCCCGTGGCGAAGCGTCACTCTATGACACGTCTTACCGAAATGAAACGCCGGCTATAATATCCGCCGTCGGGATAATTGGTGACCACCACTCCCTGACTGCACGATGCATGGATAAACTTCAGAGTACCTTTGGCCGGATCGACATCTATAACCATGCCTACATGACCTATCGTCGACTTACTCACGCGACGACCACTGAAAAATATCAGATCGCCGACCTTAGCATCTTCAAGAGATATTTTAGTACCCTGCGTACCCTGAAGCCGCGATGCCCTGCCGAGCGAGAAACCAAACTTTCCGTAGACATGGCTTGTAAATCCGGAGCAGTCGAAAGCTTTCGGCCCTTTTGATCCCCGGCGGTAACGGCAGCCAAGATAGCGCTTGGCATATTCCACCATTTCAGCCTGCATCAGCCGGTAGAGTGTCGACTCCCCTTCTGAAGCGATCTTGCGCGACGATGTAAGAGTCGATTCGATCGGAGGGATGAGCGAGAAGACGCCAGTGCGTGGAGTCTCGACCTTAATGGGAAGCATCAGTTCGCTGACTGGAGCGGCCGGACGGCTTGCCCAGACGGGGACGGAGATGATGGTTGTCAGTAATATGATGACTGCTGTGCGGATCATAAATCTGAATGAATAATGATTGGTCTGACAGGCCTAAGCCTGCCGCTGTCAATTTCACGTTGCAAAATTACCAAATATTTATGTTAATAAATGTGATATTTTGATAAAGATAACGCATAAATTTAACAGACATACCATTCCCGGATCACAGTATCAGCCGTAACCCGTCCATATCAGACCGGCAGACCGCGCTTTAGTTTCTCCACTATAGCGTCGATACGGGCAAGCTGATCGGGTATTTTAATACCTTGCGGACAATGCGGGACACACTCACCACACCCGATACACCGTTCGGCCTGACGCAAACGCGGCACACTCCGGTCGTAGCCGACAAGAAACGCTTTTCGGGCGCGTTCATAATCAGGATCGACCGATCTCGACGGCACTTCTCCCTCGTTTACACACCGGTTGTAGTGTCTGAATATCGAAGGAATATCTATGCCATAAGGACATGGCATACAATACTTACAGTCCGTACAGCCCACGGTAGGATATGAAAGTATGATTCTGGCTGCCATGTCAAGGAAAGCAAGTTCATCGTCAGTCAAAGGCTGCAACGGAGAATATGTGCGCAGGTTGTCACGCAGATGTTCCCTGTAGGTCATGCCGCTGAGCACTGTCAGCACTCCTTCAAAGGAGCCGGCATATCTGAAGGCCCATGAGGCAACGCTGTCGGCTGGCCGGCGCTGTTTCATCCGTGCTGTCAGATTGTTGTTGACGCTCGCCAGACGGCCTCCGAGCAACGGCTCCATGATCACTGCCGGAATGCCGCGTTTACGCAATTCGCCATAAAGATATTCGGCATTCGTATTGCGTTCGTTCACCTCCTTGGCATGATTCCAGTCGATATAATTCAGCTGTATCTGCACGAAATCCCACCGATAACGGTCGTGGTTGGCAAGCAAATAGTCAAACACCTCGACATCGCCATGATATGAGAATCCAAGATTGCGTATTCGTCCGGCCTCTCGCTCAGCCATGAGGAAATCAAGCATACCGTTGTCGAGATAGCGCCCGTGGAGATTTTCCATACCACCCTGCCCGACGGCGTGCAGCAGCATATAGTCGATATAATCGGTGCGCAACTCACGGAGGGAATTGCGATACATTTCTATCGATTTCTCCCGCGGCCATGTCGAAGGATTGAAATTCGAAAGCTTGGTGGCTATAAAATATGACTGTCGGGGATGGCGACTCAGGGCTATGCCCATGGCACGCTCACTGAACCCCTTGCAATAAGCAGGCGACGTATCGAAATAATTGACGCCACCCTTCAGGGCTTCGTCGACCGACCGGTTGACCTCTTCCTGATCAATTACATCCTGCCCGTCGGCATCTTTCACTGTCGGCAGACGCATACATCCGTAACCAAGTATCGACACCCGATCGCCTGTTGACGGAGTCATACGGTAAGTCATATCACCTGGATCAACCGCGTCGGATGCAACAGAATCTGCACTTCCACGCCCATTGCATCCGACAACCGAAAGCGCAGCCCCGGCTCCCATAAACTTGAGAAAACCGCGTCGTGATATATTTTTATCGTGTTTCATCGCTCATCAATCTATTCTATGTATTTCATAACCCGACACCACTATGGCGCTGGCAGGAGAAACCGGGCAAAGATTCTCGCAAGCACCACATCCGATACAGCGCGATTCGTTGACTACCGGCATAAGGCGCGATCCGTCGGCATCGGACGGATCAACCGCCGCCATCTCGATCGCCCCGGCGGGACATTTACGGGAGCATTTGCCGCAATTGACACCTTCAGATACCGACAGACACTTCTCGTAATCGATATGGGCATATCCGATGTGTATCGCCGACTTTTCAGCCTCATCGATCTTTAATATAGCTCCCGCAGGACACACTTCGCTGCAACGCGTGCATTCAGGCCGGCAGTATCCATGCTCGTAGCCGACCTCAGGCTGAAGAAGCGACGCCAAATCCATAGAGGGACGCAACACCCCGTTGGGACAGTTGGATATACAAGCTTGGCAGGCCGTACACCGGCGTTGGAGATTGGCCACGCTTACAGCTCCGGGCGGCACGATACGCCCTTTGCGGATCGGTACGGTTTTCGGCACGATAGGCGCCAGACCACCGTCGTGCAGCTTACCCACGGCGGCATTGGCAGCAGCCGCACCGGCGATCACCGCTCCTGCCGTCAGAAACGTGCGCCTCGTTGTGTCGACCGGAGGTTGCGTCACTTCGGCAACATCACGCTTAAAATTGCGGAAGGTATAACTGATCGCTCCCTGACGGCAATTGTCAATACAATCCATGCACGCCACGCATCGCGAATAGTCCACACTATGCGACGATGCATCGATACAGGAAGCCTTGCAGTTGCGCTCGCAGCTGCGGCATCCGTTACACTTCGACGTGTCGATGACAGGTCTTAGCAGAGATAGTTTGGAGAGGCATCCAAGGATCGTACCCACCGGACATATCGTATTGCAATAACGCCGGCCTCCGAACCATGACATCAATCCTACCACAGCAAGCGTCAGGAAGGCGACTATCATGACCGGCCACATAACAGGCACGCTATCCACCCTGTAGAAAGCATACGATCCGTGACCCTCGGCCTCTGCGGCAAGCACATTGTTGACACCGTCATAGACCGGAGCTATCAACGCCGACGCGATTCGTCCATATCCGCTATACGGATCAAGCAATCCAGCCAGATAGGTAAAACCTGTAGCAATAAGCAGGGCGAACAGCACAAACACTCCCATACGCGCCACTGTGAGCGCCTTCGTGTATCTGAAACGATTTCGCCGGCTGCGCCGCGGCCCGACGTGGGAACGCATCCAGTTGATGCAATCCTGAATTATTCCGAGCGGACATATCACCGAACAATACACACGCCCCATCACCACTGTGATCAGCAGCAATACGGCAAGCGCTATGACATTCAGAGCCATCACAGCCGGAACAAACTGCATACCCGCGAGCCAGCTCCACCACCGCACAGCAAATCCGGTAAAGTCTATAAACAGAGCCGTGACACATATCAAAACTGCGACAGCTACTACAATACGTATTTTCCTAAGCATAAGTGAGTGTTCAAAATTTAAGCATAAGATGAACTTCTTACACATGCAAATGTAGTGTTTTTTCAGATGGCATACAACACAGCTCAATGTTAATAAACACTAACAGTACAAATCAATAGCGCTGATTAATTGCAATCACTCAAAAAATATGCGTATCTTGTGGAAGAATTTCATTTATCGCCCGAAGGATGATAGATTTCGAACGCATATTATTCAATATCGACATACCGGCAACCATAGATGCCGCCGCCGGGACTCTGCTCGTCGCCGAGCCGTTTCTGAAAGAGGAGTGCTTTGCCCATTCAGTCATATACATCGTAGACCATGCATCCGACAGCAGCTCAATGGGTGTCGTGCTCAACCACATCACACGACACCGTCTTTCGGATCTGATCGACGGCATTGACAGTGCGCATGACACACCGGTGTTTTGCGGCGGCCCGGTCGGCGCCAACCGATTGTTTTTCATGCACACACTCGGCGACATAATCCCGCAGTCGCAGGAAATCGGTTCGGGAATGTATATCGGCGGTGATTTCGACTGTATGCGTCAGTATATCAACGCCGGCTATCCTACCGAAGGCAAAATCAGATTTTTTATCGGCTACAGCGGTTGGAGCGCGCGCCAGCTCGAAGATGAGATCCAAAGCAATGTATGGGCTGTCAGCGGATTCAAGTCGGCCGAACGTTTGCTGAAAGGACATGGCGATTCCTATTGGCACCGTACGGTACGGTCTATGGACAGCCGGTTCAGGGGCTGGCTTTATCATCCGCAGAATCCTCACGCCAACTGATCACTGTCATTCTGACCCAAATCAAGCCCTCCACATTTACATTTTATTTTGCGGGAAAGATTACGAGTGTGTTTACTTTTAACTTGATGAAATCTTTATAGCTCTTTTCGACCAATTTTAAGCTTTTGTTCAGTCATTATGAAACCCCATAACTCCTTCACAAAAACTGAAAATTGACTCGAAAACACTCTCGAAATCCTAACATGAGTCAAAAGTAAACACACTCTAACGGCTGTTCAAAAAACGTCGTTGTAGCGTTTTCTGCGTCATCTACATTGTAATTTCGCGCAGTATTCCGACGCCCACATCACCGTCGCCACCAGCACGTCATCGGCAGGAGCAGAGCATATGAAAAATTTGCTATTGACGGAGGGATATTGTAATTTTGTACTCTCAAAAAACAACGATAATTACAGCAAATGTTACCCGACATGATCACCCTTGCACTGTTCAATCCGCAAGCTATACTCGACAGTTTTTTCACAGCCACACCCATAGCCATATATCTGATGGTAGTCGGCCTTATGGTTGTGGAAAGTTCTTTCATCCCGTTTCCGTCGGAAGTGATTGTTCCCCCCGCCGCTTATCTTGCCGCCACTTCACATGAAGTCAACATTGTGGCGGTGGTATTGCTCGCCACTCTGGGAGCATTGATAGGCGCTCTCATCAACTATGGCCTGTCGCTCTGGATCGGACGTCCTATAGTGTATCGTTTCGCCGACTCACGACTGGGTCATGCATGCCTTATAAACCGCGAAAAAGTAGAACATGCCGAACACTACTTCGACAATCACGGAGCCGTATCGACATTCGTAGGGCGTCTGATTCCGGCTGTACGCCAGCTCATAAGCATACCGGCCGGTCTTTCACGGATGAACATATTCCGTTTTATGCTCTACACATCGCTTGGTGCCGGAGTATGGAACATTATCCTCGCGGCACTCGGATGGTGGCTCGGACAGATCGTGCCGCGCGACGCCCTCTTCGAAAAGGTGGAACAATACAACGTATATCTCACATGGGTCGGTATCGGCATAGGATTGGCCTGTGTGGCCATCATAGTCTGGAACGCCTTCAAACCTCAAAAAAATTCTTGAAAATGATAGAAATAGCGCCGTCAATGCTTTCAGCCGATTTCGGCAATCTCGACCGCGACGTAGAGATGGTCAACCGCTCGGAGGCATCATGGATGCACCTTGACGTCATGGACGGAGTCTTCGTGCCCAATATTTCCTACGGCTTCCCGGTAATAAAGGCCATTGGCCGCAATGCGCGGAAACCGCTCGACGCCCATCTGATGATCGTAAACCCGCAGAATTACGTAAATCAGGTACGCGACTGCGGAGTGGATCTCATGACAGTCCATCAGGAAGCCTGTCCACATCTTCACCGCGTAGTGCAGCAGATAAAGGATGCCGGGATGAAAGCCGGGGTAGCTTTGAATCCCGCTACACCGACAATGATGCTTGACGACATATTGCCTGAGCTTGATCTGGTGCTCATAATGAGCGTAAACCCCGGATTCGGAGGGCAGAAATTCATCGACCTTGCCCTTCCCAAAGTAAGGAGAATGCGCGGTCTCATCGACTCACTGGGACTTGCCACACGCATAGAAGTGGATGGCGGCGTCAATATGCAGACAGGAAAACTTCTTGCCGATGCCGGCGCCGACATACTTGTAGCAGGCAGCTTTGTATTCGGCGCCGATGATCCCGAAGCCACGATAGCCTCCTTAAGGCAATTATAATACACAACACGATCAACACACACGTCTTCAATGGAATCATTTGAAATTTCAGCCGACAGCTACGATCCTTCATCACTCACCTCTGGAGGCTACGGCCAACGCACACCGGAACCGTCTGCACAGCGCAACAACGCGACACAGTCCGAAACCAAAATACGCCAGAATCCTGCCGCCGCACGACAGGCCAGACCATCGGCCACACCGGCCGCACCGACAAAGAAGCCGACGGCCGACAATGTGTCGACCCGCCGTCGCTGGAAGCTTTTTGCCGGCATAACGCTCATAGTGTTTGCAGCATATATGCTCATCGTATGCGTTTCCTACTTTTCAGCCGGAGCCGACGACCAGAGCATCGTGCAGGGGCGTCAGTTCGCCCGCATATCATCCACACCCGAAGCGGTCAGCAATACCGGCGGTCCTCTCGGAGCATTTCTTGCCGACATATTGCTATCGCAGTGGCTCGGCATAGGATCGTTCATATTGATATTTTATGTCGGGGCTCTCGGAATATCGCTTGTCGGACTCCGACGCATGAAATTCTGGGATCTTACCTATAAATGTCTGCTGACATCCATCACCCTGTCGATACTTACCGGTTTCGTCACATACACCATGACGTCGCACAACTTCTGGGGTGGCAATCACGGTCATCTGGTCAATGAGTTTCTTATCACCAATACCGGATGGTGGGGAGCGATAGGAGTCAATATGCTTCTTGTCGCAGCAGTGGCCTTGGTATTCCTGCGCGAACTGCAGACAGCCTACGAAGCCTATCGCAACAGAGTGAAAAAACATCGCGAGCGTATAGCACGCGAACGAGCTGCCGCTGAAGCACGCCGGCGACAGATGGAAGCGATGATGACCGATGACGAGGTGGCTACAGCCGACAACAATACATCGGACAAATCTTCGTCAGACAACAAAACCGAATCTGCGACACCCGCAGACCGGGCAGCAGAAACAATGACTGAACATCAGCCGGCGCAGCATCATCACGAAGTGCCGACGTATACACCTGATACTGAAAAACGCTACGAACAGGCCGAACTGACCGATATCGACACAATAGCCGACGACAACACCACCATGGCGACAGACGCTGCATCAGCGTCGGCCACAGCGGCTGCGAATTGGCATGAGACAGTCAATACCACACCCGTCGCCGACCCATCGCCTGTCGCCTGCCCGGCAGAAACAATGCCTGCCGCCTCAATGACGTCAGCGCCTGTATCGTCGGAAACAGCTGATCATTACACTAATGACAATGACAACAAAGCCGTCGCGCCTGTAACGGCATCTGCCGCTCCGGCTTCCGAGGATCACAATATCACACCGCCGACCGCTCCGGCTGCCATACAGCCTGACGAACTGCCACAGCCAGACGTAGATCTGGCTGAAATTCCAGACGTCACTGAAGCCGAAGATGAAACAGCCTCGGCTGTCAATCTTGTCGTCAACACACCTCAGGCCGTCGCAGAAGCGCGCCACATTTCAAACGAACCGTACGATCCCACCGCCGAACTGTCACACTTCCGCTTCCCCTCAATAGACCTGCTGGAAAAACGTGCGCAGCGCACTGACCATGTGGATCTGGAGGAACAGGAAGAGAACAAGGAACGACTCACACAGACACTAAATACCTTTGGCGTTAAAATCTCACAGATCGAGGCGACCGTCGGACCGACGATCACCCGATATGAAATTATTCCCGAAGCGGGCACCCGAACACGTTCGGTAAAGACCCTCGGCGAGGATCTGCAGCTCAGTCTGGCCGCACTTGGAATCAGAATCATCGCTCCGGTTCCGGGCAAAGGCACCATAGGAATCGAGGTGCCTAACAAAGACCCGCAGATAGTCAGCATACGCAGTATTCTGTCGTCGGAGGCCTTCCAGTCGTCAAAAGCAGAGCTTCCGATCGCTATGGGCAGCACTATCACCAACGACGTGTATGTGACCGATCTGGCCAAGTTGCCGCATCTGCTCGTGGCCGGCGCCACCGGCATGGGCAAATCCGTAGGACTGAACACGATAATAGCTTCATTGCTCTACAAGAAGCATCCGGCCGAACTGAAATTCGTGCTCATCGACCCCAAACGCGTTGAACTGAGCCTTTATCGTAAGCTCGAGCGCCATTACCTTGCGGCACTTCCCGGAGAAGATGCGATCATCACCGACACATCGAAAGTTGTCACAGTGCTCAACTCATTGTGTATAGAGATGGGTAAGCGTCTTGATCTTCTTGAGAAGGCCGGAGTGCGCAACATCAAGGAGTATAACGAAAAATTCATCGCACGACGCCTTAATCCAAACGAGCACAAATTCATGCCTTATATAGTGCTCATCATCGACGAATTTGCCGACATCATCCTCACAGCAGGCAAAGAGGTGGAAAATCCGGTGTCGCGTCTGGCCGCCGTGGCCAGAGCCGCAGGCATACATCTTATCATCGCCACGCAGCGTCCGTCGGTGACAGTCATCACCGGTGCGATCAAGACCAACATCCCAGGACGAATAGCTTTCCGCGTGAATCAGGGTGTGGACTCCCGCACCATCCTTGATCAGGTCGGGGCAAACCAGCTTATAGGCAAGGGGGACATGCTGTTCTCATGCAACGGCGTCATCGACCGCGTGCAGTGTGCGTTTATCGATACTGACGAGGTAAAAGCCATCTGCGACTCCATTTCCGACCAGATAGGTTATTGCGAGCCCTACCAGTTGCCGGAATTCGTACCTCCGACCGCAGAAGGCCCGGCACGCACCGGCGCACAGCTTGGCGAACGCGATCCGATGTTCAAGGAAGCCGGCATGATGGTGGTGGAAACACAGTCGGGCTCCACAACCAATCTGCAGCGCAAGCTTGCCATAGGCTTCGGACGCGCCGGCCGCATCATGGATCAGCTTGAAGCAGCCGGAGTCGTTGGCCCTGCGCAGGGAGGAAAACCTCGTCCGGTGCTGATGGATATAATGGCTTTTGAGAACTATCTTCAGCTCAATGCCATCAACTAACAGCCGACCGAAAACGTTTATACATATCATGCACAAAGTATTATTATCCCTGATAGCCGCTCTGCTGAGCATCACCACAGTCAATGCCGCCAATCCACAGGCCGACGGGCTGTTGCGTCAGGCAGCCGACAAACTGCGGAATGCCAAATCGGTAAGCGCCACATGCGCCATAAATTCCGACGGACATTCCACACAGGCACGGATCATCATGTCCGGCCGACGGTTCAGAATCGAATCACCCGGATATGCCACATGGTTTGACGGACGCACACAATGGACCTATTCGGCATCGACCGGAGAGGTGACCGTGACCGAACCGACTGCAGGCGAACTTGCCGAAAGCAATCCGCTATCAGTCATAGAGGCTTTCACATCGGCCTACAACTCAAGCATCACATCGGCGGCAGGCGATACACGCCGCATAAGCATGAAAGCGCGCCGATCCGATGCCGAGATCATATCGGCCGAAGTCACACTCAACGCCAGAACCACGCTACCGGTCAGCATAGATCTGACATACGCCTCGGGACAGAAAGTGGCCGTCAGCATAGAGGCAATTTCAACCGGCGGAGCACTCCCCTCCTCCACTTTCACATTTGACAAGGCGCATTATCCCGGCGCCACAATCAACGATCTCAGATAAATCACAACATAAGCCACAACAATAGACATGAACCAGATTCACACCAAATGCCTTATAATCGGCTCCGGACCGGCCGGATTCACAGCCGCCATATACACCTCGAGAGCCAATATGAAGCCGCTGGTATATGCTGGCCACCAGCCCGGCGGACAACTTACGATCACCACAGAGGTAGAGAATTTCCCCGGCTACCATGAAGGAGTGACCGGCACGCAGCTTATGGCCGATCTGGAGAAACAGGCGGCCCGTTTCGGCGCCGATATACGCCAGGGTATCATTACAAGTGTAGATTTCAGCCAGCATCCGCTGCGTGCCATAGCCGACGACAACACGGAGATCACGGCTGACACCGTGATCATTTCCACCGGAGCCACGGCCCGTTATCTCGGTCTTCCCGACGAGGAACGCTACAAGGGAATGGGCGTTTCAGCCTGCGCCACATGCGATGGTTTCTTCTATCGCCGCAAACGTGTGGCTGTAGTGGGAGGCGGCGATACTGCCTGCGAAGAGGCTCTGTATCTGTCAAACATCGCTTCGGAAGTATTCCTTATCGTACGCAAGGATTACCTCAGGGCCTCAAAAGTGATGCAGCGCCGAGTAGAGGAGAAAGCCAATATAACCGTGCTTTTCAATACCAATACTATCGGCCTTTACGGCGACGACTATCTGGAGGGCGCGCAGCTCGTCGAATTTGCCTCTACCGACAAGGAACGCGTCTACAATCTGCCTGTCGACGGTTTCTTCCTCGCTATCGGGCACAAACCCGCCACCGACATATTCCGCCCGTGGATAGAGCTTGACGAGGCCGGATATATCAAGACCGAAGGTCAGTCGACCCGGACAAATGTGGCAGGAGTGTTTGCCGCAGGCGACGTAGCCGACCCGAATTACCGTCAGGCCATAACGGCGGCCGGAAGCGGATGCAAAGCGGCTCTCGACGCCGAACGATATCTGACGGAACAGGGGGGCTGATCAGCCCTGTCAGATCTTGCCGTTGTCGGCATAAGAGAAATATTCGTTGCCGGCCACAATAAGATGGTCGAGCACACGGATGTCGAACAGTGCGGACGCATCCTTGATACGCGACGTCAGGGCATCGTCCTGAACGCTCGGCATACGATTGCCCGACGGATGATTGTGTACAAGTATGATACCTGCCGCCAAACGGTCGACAGCGGTCTTTACGACGATTTTCACGTCAACTACTGTGGCCGCAGTGCCTCCACGGCTCACAAGCTCGGCCGAGAGTATACGGTTGGCGCGACTGAGCACCATCACCCAAAACTCCTCATGGTCGAGATTCTCAAGCCGGCCACGGATATAATTGAACGCATCATCGGAAGAGCGCACCGTCACATCGCGGCTGCGCTCTTCGTCGCGACAGCGCGATCCGAGCTCAAACGCAGCAGCCAGCGCTATAGCCTTGGCCGGACCAATACCACGGAACGAACGAGCCACCGCCTGTATGGGCATACGCGCCAGACTGACAAGCTTGTTGTCGCAAGCCGACAGTATCTCGCGGCTCATCTCCACCACCGATTTCCCCGGCAACCCTCCTCCGAAAATTATGGCGAGCAATTCGGCATTGCTGAGAGAGCGTATGCCATGAGCCAGCGCTTTCTCGCGCGGGCGGTCATCATCGCTAAGATCGGCGATACGACGCGACGACCCTGAAGGAGGATTTTCGCTGTAGCCTGTCATCGTCCTTTACGCAGTCTTATCTCCTCGTCGACATTGCGTCCACGGCGGAGGAATATCTTGGTGAACCATGCACGGATGAATCCGCATCCGTATCCTCCTATCTGTATGACGCTCGCTGGCACAGCAAGCAGAGCCACCTTGATGCTGCGCGACTGCCACAAAGCCGCCGACAATACAGCCAGCAGATAGACGCCTATCGGCAACAGCCACCAGGGACTCACTGCCGCAGCAAGCACGCAGCACACCACACCGGCTACTACAGCCAAGGCAGGAAGAGTATGCACCGCCTTGAGCGACGAAGGATAAAGGAGCTTGAGCGTGATTCTCGACATACCGAACACGTAGACCTGACGGAGAAATTTACCGAACGACACACGGCGCTTATGGAAAACCGATGCCTGACGGACGAGTCCTATGCGGAAACCGGCCTGCCTGATGCGCATGCTCATATCGATATCTTCCGAGAACATCTCCCTGAATCCACCGACTCTGTCGTAGACCTCACGGGTATATCCCATATTGAAAGAGCGTGGAGTAAATTTCTCCAGACTCACTTTCCCTCCACGGATACCTCCGGTGGTGAGAAAAGATGTCATCGCGAAATTAATGGCCTTCTGTGTGTCGCTGAACGAATCGTCGGCAGCGTCGGGACCGCCGAAACAATCAAGCGGCATATCTTTCAGAGCTTCAGCCAGAGTAGCAAAATATCCAGGCGGTATCACACAGTCGCTGTCGAAGAATATCAGCCATGACCCTTTTGAACGCTCTATGCCATAGTTGCGTGCTATGGAGCGTCCCTCGTTTGACTTCTGATAATAGCTTATCGAGGGGAGTTCCGGCGCATAGCGTTCGACTGCCGCCGCTGAGGGCACAGTGGATCCGTCCTCTACCAGAATCACCTCGAAATCGCGACAAGTCTGCTCCGACAGACTCCTCAACAGGTCAGCCACCTCATCGGGTCGGTTATATACCGGCACTATTACGGAATAAACAGGATTATGGTTCATCGTGCTGTCAGCTCATGCGTGATTTATAATCGTCAAACGTGAATTTACGCAGGTATTCAATGCTGCCGTCGGCTCTGCACAAAGCTATATCGGGATGCTGGAGGCCATTGAACATTGTGGTCTTGACGGTAGTATAATGGTTCATATCCTCGAAGGTCAGACGCTGGCCGGGGAGCAATGGCCCGGCAAATGTCCAGTCGGCCATAAAATCGCCGCTCAGGCATGAATTGCCACCTATACGGTATTGAGGCAATCCGGGCGCCGACTCCACGCTCTCGCTGATTGTCGGCTTGTAGGGCATCTCCAGACAATCAGGCATGTGACAGGCAAACGAGGCGTCGATAATGGCCGTCCTGATCCCCTGGTTCTCCACTACATCGACCACCGATGTGATCAGATCGCCGGTGCGCCATGTGAATGCGCTGCCAGGCTCCAGAATGACCTCAAGCCATGGATAGCGCGAACGGAAATCACGCAGCAGCCTCACAAGATGGTCCGTGTCGTAGCCTTCACGCGTCATCAGATGTCCGCCTCCCATATTGACCCATTTCACCTGCGTCAGCAGATGTCCGAACTGACTTTCAAATGCCTCAAGTACTCGTTGCAGATCAAAAGATGTCGATTCACACAGGGCATGGAAGTGAAGTCCCTCCACTCCAGATGGCAGTCTCCTGCCTATCACGTCGGCCACCACTCCGAACCGTGATCCGGGCAAAGCCGGATTGTAGATGTCGGTATCAATAACCGAACACTGCGGATTGACTCTCAATCCTGGCGACACTCCGGCGGCCAGTGCCATATTGCCGAACCGCTCGAACTGATGGAGAGAGTTGAACGTGATATGGGATGCTCCGTGAAGAAAACGGCCGATTGTCTGATCGGTATATGCCGGACAATAAACATGAGCCTGCCCTCCCAGCGTGGTATTGCCGAGCTGAAGCTCGTTGAGCGACGACGCCGTGAAATCACTGACGTATTCCCTTATGATCGGAAATGTGCGCCACAAGGCATTGGCCTTGAAAGCCATAATGATCCTTGCGCCCGAGTCGCGGCTGACGCGGCTTATAAGCTCCAGATTGCGCCGCAGACGATCTTCATATACAAGGTAAACCGGCGTGGGGATGTTTTGAGGTGTGATCATACAGAGTCAGTCAATGATTATGAATTTTGCAAATTTCAGCAACAACAGTTTTTCGCCCGAATTATCAAACACCACCTTAATACGATGGTCGGGCTGCGAGGTGTCGACCTCAACAATGGTGCCGCGTCCGAAGCGATTGTGCTCTATCACCATTCCGGCCTTCAGCCGTGATCCGTCAGCGCCCGGCATGGTTGCAAACGAAGTTTCGCCCTTTGCTGCAGAGGCTGATACAGGTACCGGATTGCGATGAACAGATGATGCCGTCGGCTGTGAGACCTGAGCCTGACGCGCCGGATAACGTACCTGACGGGCTGCAGCCATATAATCGGAGTAGGACGGACGCCTCGAACGCGGTGCGCCTATTGTCGCTCCGGCTTTCATGTCGAGATAACACGGGTCGATATCGTGGAGGAAACGCGACGGCGAGCACATGGCCGGCTGCCCGTTTCGGTAGCGGTTGGATGCGAACGACATCATGCAGAAACTACGCGCGCGGGTGATAGCTACATACAGCAGTCGGCGTTCCTCCTCAATCTCGCTCTGCGAACCTTGAGCCATCGACGACGGAAAAAGATCCTCCTCCACACCGACGATAAACACATTGTTGAATTCCAACCCTTTTGCGGCATGAACGGTCATAAGAGTCACCCGTTCCTCGGTAGCATCATCCGAGTCCTGATCAGTGGCAAGAGATATCTGTCCGAGGAATGCTGCCAGACCAAGATCGGCCTCGCCCTCCTCACGTCGCATTTCGGTAAATTCCTTTACTCCCGCGAGAAGTTCATTAAGATTTTCCTGTTTTGAGATACTCTCCGGAGTGCGGTCGGTGATAAGCATTGAAAGCAGACCTGTGGCGCGTATGATCTCCGATGCGACGGCCAAAGCATCGTCGCCCGAGGCCACCTGAGCAGCAAACCGGTCGACCATGGATGCGAACGCCGCAAGTTTACGGCGCGTGCCAGAATGCACTTCCAGCCCGAATCCGTCGGGATCATGCAATACAGCCATCATGCTCACCCCGCAATCCATGGCCGTGCGTGCAACCTTGTTGACGGTGGTTTCGCCGATGCCCCGCGCAGGGAAGTTTATCACACGACGCAGCGCCTCGTCATCGTCAGGATTGACCGCAAGCCGGAAATAAGCCACCGCATCTTTTACCTCCTTGCGCTGATAAAACGAAAGACCTCCGTAGATGCGGTAAGGGATATTGCGTTTACGCAACGACTCCTCCAGTATGCGGCTCTGTGCGTTCGTGCGGTAGAGTATCGCAAACTCATCGTATGAATCATGCGTCAGCATTCTCACCTGCGATATGCGGTTGGCCACGATGGCGCTCTCATCGAGATCGCTATAGCTCGACACCACCTCTATGCGGTCGCCCGGCTTGTTTTCGGAGTACACTTCCTTGCGTATCTGCTCGGTGTTTTTCTCGATCAGTGAATTGGCAGCATTGATTATATTCTGTGTGGAGCGATAGTTGCGTTCGAGCTTGAACAGCTTCATGCCCGGATAGGTGTCGCGCATGGAAAGGATGTTGCGGATATTAGCTCCCCGGAAGGAATAGATGCTCTGCGCGTCATCGCCCACGACGCAAAGCTGATGATGCTCTTCGCAGATTCTGGCCACTATCAGATGCTGTGCGAAGTTGGTGTCCTGATACTCGTCGACGAGCACGTAGCGGAAAAACTCCTGATAATGACGCAGCACGTCGGGATTGTCGCGCAGCAACACATTGGTGTAATACAGCAGGTCATCGAAATCCATGGCTCCGGCCGTAAAGCACCGGTCGCGGTATATCCTGTAGATTTCATGAATACGCGGACGGCGCGCATCGGCATCAGCCCGCATAATCTCACGGTCGGCTGCATATTTCTCCGGGGAGATAAGAGCGTTTTTAGCCGTGGAGATCGCCGATATGACCGACGATGGTTTGTATATCTTTTCGTCAAGCGCCAGGTCCTTGACGATAGTCTTTACAAGCGATTTTGAGTCGGCCGAATCATATATTGTGAAACTGCTCTTGAATCCGATCCGGTCGGCATTGGCGCGCAATATACGCGCGAAAATCGAGTGGAATGTTCCCATCCACAGCCTCGACGCCACTTCTGTCCCTACCAGTGCCTCGATACGCTCGCGCATTTCACGCGCTGCCTTGTTGGTAAATGTAAGCGCCAGTATGCGCCATGGTTCGTACCCGCATCTTAGAAGATGTACGATCTTGTAGGTCAGCACGCGTGTCTTTCCCGATCCCGCACCTGCAATCACAAGGCTCGGACCGTCGACATACTCCACGGCGGCACGTTGCTGACCGTTGAGTTGCTGAAGATAATCTTCCGTCACCAATTTCTACGTATTGAGTGTGTTAAGCATAAGAGGGGAGATCAGTTGCCGATCCACCGCGATCCGTCGGTCTTTATCCCCACACGGTATTTTCTCATCGCATATCCCTTTTCGGCGGCCTTGCCCGAAAGCGGAGCTCCCTGACGGAATACGTCGTATGTGCTGCCGCACACAGCGCATCGCGCCACAGCCTGATCGGGATCAATCGAAATGCGCACGTCGCGCTTCACCTCCACCGGACAGGAAAGGTCGTAGGCCTGAGGGTCTCCAACAAAATCACCTACAAGCACCACTCCGGCAAATCCTGTCTGCGAGGCATCGGAATAAGGAAATCCGGAGGGAATCAGCTGCGGCTTGATAAATTCCCGCCACTGCAATGCCCCACCGACCCCATAGACATCCCATTCGCCCTGACCGGCGAAGTCAATTCTGACGGGAGCCGGAGGAATTCGGTCGTCGTCAACCGAATCGCATGACGTTGACCAGATCACGGCCAGTAAGAGACCTACGGCAAATATTTGTCGGCTTTTCAAGCGAAAAATGTTTGTAATAGTTCGCCAAACTTGTCGGACGCCTCCTGCAGTTTACCTCCTATGAGCGGCCGTAGCATCGCCGGAATCTCCACATCGATAATGCTTGTGGCGGTTGTGGAAGAATCACCATCTGGCTCAAGCGCAACGATAAGTTTCAGCGGCACGGGCGACTGGGCGGCTTCAAGGGTGACTTTAGACGGTGCGACACGCTCTTTGACAACAAACTTGAGTTGTCCCACCGGAGCGGCGTGTATAGATATCGAATCATCGGTAAACTCCACGTCGCCTATCTTCTGGCGCGCCTCATCGGGCAGGGCGTCGATATGTTTCTGATAGGCCGCGATATCGGCGATGCGTGCATACACATCCTCTATCGGACGGCCAATGCTGACAGGTTTGCTTTTATAAGTAGCCATGTTTGATCACTAATTGTAGCTTTATTCATTACAAAGCCGTTTGGCTTTGCGAGCCAAACGGCATGATATCTTCATGAGGTGGAAGCGGGTTCAACGCACGGGCGCCCAGTTGGCCGGATCCTTACGCCATTCCTTGAGCGTATCGAGATCCTCCTCGCGGATATACTGTGTATCGAGGGCTGCCTCCAGCATCGCGTTGTAGTTGCTCAGAGTGAGCAATTCCACTCCGGCATCCTTGAAACGTTTGATAGCAAGCGGGAAACCATACGTAAAGATGGCCGCCATTCCTACGACCTCGCAACCGGCCTGACGGATAGCCTCCACCGCCTTCAGGCTGCTGCCGCCTGTAGAGATAAGATCCTCTATCACCACTACACGCTGACCGGGAGTGAGGTTGCCTTCTATCAGATTTTCCAGGCCGTGATCCTTGGGCGACGAGCGCACATAAACATATGGCAGTCCGAGAGCGTCGGCCACGAGAGCGCCCATAGCTATTGCGCCGGTAGCAACTCCGGCTATTGCATCGGGTTTCTCGAAATTCTCGAGTATAAGCCGGCACATCTCTATTTTGATGAAGCTGCGCACTTCGGGATATGAGAGAGTCTTGCGATTGTCAGTGTAGATGGGTGAGTTCCATCCTGAAGCCCATGTGAATGGAATTTCGGGCTGCAGTTTTATGGCGCTGATTTTAAGGAGCTTTTCAGCTAAAAGACTTTCAAGCGATTTCATTGTTTTATTATATTTATGTTTTTTTGGAACTTTTCCGCACACAAAGTTACGAAAACACTCTCAACAATGCAACTTTTTTATAGTTTTGCATTAATCAAAAAAAATGTCACATCCACAACACACACCGACATGAAACATTTAATCCGCATCATCGCCATAACGGTTCTTGCAGCGTTGTTATCCACGTCGACGGCTGAGGCACAGCGTCACAACGGAACCGACAAAAGAGAGAAAACCGAGCACAGCCGACAACGCGACAGACATCGGAGCGACAAGACGACACGCCCCGGGCGCAACAGCCGCCCCACAAAAGAGGGACAGGGATCATCATACCGCCGCCCGGGCAACACCTCACATAAGCCGGCTGCGGGACAACGCCCAGACAATGACAAACGCCCCGGCAACACTCCCTCGCATCAGCGTCCGGGCAATCGTCCCGGAAATGACAAATATCATCCGGCTCCAAATAATGGGCACCGTCCGGGAAACAACCGTCCGGGAAACGGATTACGTCCGGGTAACCCGCATCGCCCTGCACCGGGTCACAACCATCGCCCTGCACCGGGGGTCGGCCATAGACCCTCACATGGCCCCGCACACCGGCCTCCGACACTGCGTCCTCCCCACAGACCGTACAGGCCTATGATGCGTCCATACCGGCGGCCGACGCCTCCGCCCCACTGGCATCCGGCCGGACGATACCCTGCCATACGTACGGTGCTCGGCATTACATTCGGAACATCATTTGCCCTCAGCCTCGACCATCTGTATGGAAACGGATACACAGTCGACGGATACGGCAATGACATGGTATATCTCAGAAACGTCACACAGCTCAACTATCTGTGGCCTGACGCTACACTTTTCTACGGACCGGGTGGTCTGACAGGATCAGAATTTTTCTACAGCACCTCGGTATATGACCCGTCGCGATACAACTATGTTTATCGCGATCTTGTGCGCGCCTACGGCCCGCCTGCCACAATGACCTACCCCAACGGAGGGTATATGGCCACGTGGTTTATCAACGGCAACGGCTACATACGGCTTCAATTCGGCAGAGGCGAATCATACGGCGGATCATCGAGATTCTACACATCCCTGTCGTTCGGAAACTGACAGCCGCAACGTATACTATATCTCTGACCACACCGCTCCGGCGAGAGTCACTCCTTGACAAAGCGGACGCTCGCCCATCCGTCGTGCGAGGTCACATCGGCCAACTTCAGCCCGCATCGTGAAGCCGCTTCCTCCACGACCGGAACATCGGCCTCGTAGAATCCGCTGAACACAAACTGACCGCCGCTCTTGACCACCGCGGCGTATGCCGGCATATCGGCCGTGATTATATTGCGGTTGATATTGGCCAGCAATATGTCGGCGTCAACGACATCGCTTATGGACGTCACGTCGCCAAGACGCACATCAATATCGCCGCAGCCGTTAAGGAGCACATTCTCGCGGGTGTTTTCGCAAGCCATCGGATCTATCTCCACCGCCACAACATATCCTGCTCCACGCATACGCGAGAGTATGGCAAGAATACCTGTGCCGGTGCCCATATCCACCACCTTAAGGCCGTCGACCGGCATCGTGAGGAGCCGAGTGACGATCAGTGAAGTCGTGGCATGATGTCCGGTCCCGAAGGCCATCTTTGGATCTATGGCAATATCATAGCGACAGGTCGGATAATCGGTATGAAACGAACTATGCACCACACACTCGTCGCCGATTACGATAGGTTTGAAATAATTCTTTTCCCACTCATGATTCCAGTCGCGCCCTTCGATGGTCAATGCCTCGCGCAACTGCAGACGACACGGATAAGGCCACCGCGACAATATGCCATCAAGCGCAACACGGTCATAAGATTCGTTTCTAACGTATGCGGTCAGTCCTTCGCTGTCGGTGACAAAACTTTCATAGCCGACCTCTGCCAATTCTGCGGCAAGAATGTCGGAAAAATCTTCTGAAAACGGAGTGATCTCCACTTTCACTTCAACATAATCATTCATGAATAACTCTCAAAAACCAGTTTATATTATCTAATTCGTCAGTAACCCGTGGCTCGCTGCGGCGGACGTTTTTGGGGACTTCATCCGGCATTTTCCACTTTAATGTTCAGACATGTCTTATCTTCTTCAAGCAAAAACAATTCGGACAAATCTAAACAAACCTCGTAGCTGATTCTTGCGAGTCACATAGCATAATGATCAACTGCCGGTGGGTCAATACAGGCCGGCATATTCAGCGGCGGCGAAACAGCCTGAACACCTGACGTCCGATCCTGAAAGCCATAAAGGCATAATCGATATATGACAGATTGCTCAGCAGACGTCCGATAAGACCTGCACCTTTGAACGTCGACATACCCCCCTTCATCTGCGATGCGGTCGACATAAGTTTCTGACGGTCGATCTGCATTCTGACAGCCGTATAAGCTTGCTGATAACGCAGTTCGTCGATTGTATAGCCCTTCCAAGGCTTGGGATCGGTCGACTGCTTGTGGGCATCGATTGTGTTTTTTTCCATGATGGCGATTACAGTTTATTTTAGAAACAGTCGGGATATAAAACGCGCTACTGGATTCATGATCAAAGGCTTGCACAAGACAATCAGCAACACCACCAACGCCAGGTAGAACACCCCCATAAGTGCGTAGGCCCAGCCAAGCCCGATAGAGGGGGCAATCCAGTGGGCTATAGCGATCGTCAGGAAAAATAAGAATATGATGCCGAGCACAAAAGCTCCGGCCGCAACAGCCAGTCCGGTTATAAGCATGGTCAGCTTCTCGGCAGCAGTCAGCTTGGCATATTCAAGCCCGTTGACGAAAAGAGATTTGGCCTGTTGCCACAGTCGGTTGTAATTGTTGTCTGATTCGTTCATTAATTGGCTTTCATGAAAATAATTAGAAGCATGTTTGAGCTTTTGTTGTCCAAGCACGCTCAATAGTGTCTGTTCAAAGTAACGGACTCCTGACCACCGGTCATGCAGCCAGGCCGACAGCCGGAACGATCTGACGTCCCGGCAGCCGGCTTATATGGCATATCGGTGCTATTTATCGCAGCCACGCCTTATTTGGCGTCCATCTCCTCTGTCAGCTGCTCTACGAGAGCGTCTATTTCATTGTCGGAACAAAGAATTCCCTTCTTCTGAAGGATCTCTTTGATGCGGCGGCGCGTGTTCTCGCCTTTTTCAGGCGCGAGAAGCAGAGCTGCTGCAGCTCCCACTATGGCGCCACCGATAAATGAATAGAGTATACCTGTATTGCTCATGATTTCCGGGGTTTGTGTTGTGGAATTGAATGTTTGGGGGAATTACTTTTTGATTTCCTCGGCGATCTCGTCGGCCAGAGCCTCGATCTTGCTGCGATGAAGCTTTATACCTTTGCTCCTAAGATACTTCACGATCTCATCACGTGTATTCTCGCCCTTTTCAGGTGCGAACAGAAGACCTACGGTAGCTCCGGCGATAGCGCCTCCGAGCACTGCCAGAATAATGGGTAACGGTTTCATTTGTGTCTTGATTACTGATTAGAATTAAACTTCACTGTTAACAACACCGCCATAGGGAAATTTGTTTTGATGCGGGTCGAAGATTTTTCGCAAATCTACGCATTTTTTTCGGCAATATCCTCTCACCTCGCTAAAATTTCACTACTTTTGTGACATCTATAAATATACACCATTACTTAATCATTTACCTCAATGACTGTTGTTGACCGCTTTCTGCGCTACGTGAAGTTTGACACCCAAAGCGACGAACTCACCAACATGACCCCTTCGACTCCCGGCCAGATGATTTTCGCCCAAAGCCTCGAAGAGGAACTGAAGGCTATGGGCCTCACTGATATAACACTTGATGAAAACGGCTATCTAATGGCCACGTTGCCCGCGACACCGGGCTGCGAGCATGTGCCCACTGTTGGATTCATAGCCCATCTCGACACATCGCCCGACGCTTCAGGACACAATGTCAATCCGCGCATCGTAGACAATTACCCCGGCGGCGACATCACTCTCAATGCCGAAAAAGGGATTGTGCTCTCCCCCGCCGACTTCCCAGAGATGGAACACTATGTCGGCGATGATCTAATAGTCACTGACGGCACAACTCTGCTCGGAGCCGACGACAAGGCCGGCATAGCGGAGATAATCACCGCCATAGATTATCTTCAGCACAATCCCGACATAAAGCACGGACGGATACGCATAGCGTTCAACCCCGACGAAGAGATCGGTCAGGGAGCGCACAAATTCGACGTCGGACAGTTTGGCGCCGACTGGGCATACACCATCGACGGCGGAGAAATCGGCGAACTTGAATATGAAAATTTCAACGCCGCTGTAGCTAAAGTGACATTTGCCGGACGCAACGTGCATCCGGGATCGGCCAAGCACAAGATGATCAACTCCATGCGCATAGCGCTGCAGTTTGCCATCATGCTCCCCCGCTGGGAAACACCCGAGCACACCGAAGGCTACGAGGGCTTCTATCATCTGACCTCAATAGAGGGCACTGTCGAACAGACTGTGCTCACCTACATAATCCGCGATCATGACCGCGACCGTTTCGAACGCCGCAAAAAGGAATTCGAGCATCTTACACGAAAGATCAATCATGAATTCCCGGAGTGCGCAAGCCTCGACATACGCGACCAATACTATAATATGCGTGAGAAAATCGAACCGGTAATGCATATAGTCGAGATAGCCGAACAGGCCATGAAACTCGCCGGCGTGACACCGAAAGTAGTGCCTATACGCGGAGGCACTGACGGCGCACAACTGTCATTCAAAGGTCTGCCCTGCCCGAACATTTTCGCCGGAGGGCTCAATTTCCATGGCAAATTTGAATTCGTGCCGGTGCGCTCCATGGAAAAAGCCTCACAGGTGATAGTAGAGATAGCACGCCTCGTAGGCGCCAAGCACTGACATATTAAATTACCGACGAGCGCCTTGGAAAAGACACTCCTTGTGGTGACAGGGCCGACAGCCTCAGGCAAGTCGGCTCTGTCGCTGCGTCTTGCCAAAGAACTGTCAACAGAGATCATATCGGCCGATTCACGCCAGCTTTACCGCGACATACCGATTGCCACCGCTGCTCCGTCGCCACAGATGCTCGCCGAAATACGCCACCATCTGGTGGGTACTTTGGGACTTGACGAATATTATAGCGCGGCACGCTTCGAAGAGGATGCCCTCGCGCTGCTTCCGGATATATGGAACAACAGCGACGTGGCCATAGTGTGCGGCGGATCGATGATGTATGTCGATGCTCTGACCTATGGCATCGATTCTCTGCCTGATATTGATCCCGACGTGCGCCGTCGGGCCTACGCCATTATGGATGAAGGCGGGATAAAGGCCGTGGCCGAGGAGCTGCGCCGGCTTGATCCCGTCTACTGGTCGAGAGTGGACCGCGCCAACCACAAACGCATGATCCATGCCATAGAGGTCAGCATGCAGGCCGGACGCCCATATTCTTCACTGCTGACCGGACGCCGACGCGAGAGACCGTTCAGGATAATACGCACAGCCATCGGCATGGAACGCGATGAACTGTTCGGACGTATCAACCGCCGAGTCGACGAAATGATCGCCGACGGACTGGAAGAAGAAGCTATGCGCGTGTATCCGATGCGGCATTACAACTCACTCAATACCGTAGGACTCAAGGAGATGTTTGCCATGTTCGACGGACAGATGGATCGCTCCACTGCAATAGCGCGAATAGCCAAAAATACCCGGGTGTACGCAAAAAAACAGCTGACATGGCTGAAAAAATCTACTGATACCATTTTTGTCACTCCCGACGACGCATTTGAAAAGATACTCCGACTGATAACCACGTCATGAACCAGACCATTCAACATCCCACGAAATCTGACCGCATCGCATGGGTCGACGCACTGAAGATCGCAGCCTGCTTGCTGGTAGTCATAGCCCATTGCTCCGACCCTTTCACTGGTGCTTTTGACTCCGACCGCATCTCGTTTGTCACCGGAGTGGCCGTCGGCTCACTGACACGCCCGAGCGTACCACTGTTTGTCATGATGACAGCCATACTGCTGCTGCCGGCGCCATCAGGCAGTTCTCTCGGATCATTCTACCGGCGACGTATCGGACGCATAATGCCGGCGCTCATCTTCTGGTCAGTGATCCTGCCGGTAGCGTTCTATCTGTATTTCGGCAACGCAAATACGGCCAATCCTACGGTCGACGCAGCATCCTACACATGGAGCGGACTCTGGCATAAGATATGCCTGATGACCGTCAACTTCAATTTCGACACCGTGCCGCTCTGGTATCTTTATATGCTCGTCGGACTGTATATGATCATACCGATTATCAGTCCGTGGCTCGAAAAGGCATCGCGTCGCGATGTGAGGCTGCTACTGCTCATCTGGGGATTCACACTCTTCATACCCTACATAAGATTACTGGCTCCCGCGGTTGGATATACAGGAAATTTCGGATCCATGGAGATATTCGGAGTCTGCGACTGGAACGCTTATGGAACATTTTATTACGTCAGTGGCTTCGCGGGCTATATGCTGCTCGCCTACTACATACGCCGCTGGCCATTGAAATGGAGTGCTACCAAGACCGCTGCGATATGCGTGCCGATGTTTATCGCAGGCTACTGCATCACATTCTTTGGCTACCTGAAGCTTCAGGATCTGTATCCCGGCGATTACTCCTACCTTGAGATAATCTACTATTTCACCGGGATTAATGTGTTCATGATGACTTTCCCGATATTGTTGGCCTTCAGTCGTCTCCGCATCCGGCAGCGTCCATGGCTCGGGAAACTTGCTTCGCTAACCTTCGGCATATATCTGTGCCACTTTTTTTTCGTATTTGTGACATATGACATTTTCGACATAAAAGGGGTGGCGCCGATAGTACGCCTTCTGCTCATGGCTGCCACAAGCATCGTGGTGTCGGGCGCGCTCACATGGCTTATGCGACAGTGGAGACCGACACGCTGTCTCGTCGCTTGAACAAACCATCCGAACAGCATATAGTCCAGCCAAAACAATCCGTAAGACTTCCCATCACAATCATCATAATCATGACTACATCAACAACACTCCGCCCGTCATCGCAGGGCTCACGCCTTGCGGCTGTCGATGCCCTGCGTGGATTCGCCCTTCTGGCTATAATCCTGCTACACAATCTTGAACACTACAACATATTTTACGCTCCAATGCAGCGACCGGAATGGCTGCAATGGCTTGACGCCCAAATCGTCCAGATCATCTATTTCATCTTTGCCGGAAAGGCCTATGCCACATTCTCGCTTCTGTTCGGCTTCAGCTTCTTCATACAACTTCGCAACGCACGACGCCGCGGATGCGACTTCCGCATGCGCTTTGCCTGGAGGATGCTTCTGCTGCTGGCTTTCGCCGAATTTCATTCACTGTTCTACAACGGAGATATACTGACACTATATGCAGTATGCGGCCTGATACTCATTCCGGCATCATCGTGGAAAGACCGCACGGTGCTGCTGGTAGGATCGTTTCTGATGCTGCAGCCTTGGTGCTGGGCCAATATAATCTATGCGCTTTTCAACCCTGATTACATCGACAACAACTCACTTTTCATGCAGTATGCCGCACCGGCTGAAGTAGCGGGGCGCACAGGCGATCTGCTACAGACTCTTGCCAGCAATCTGACTGACGGATGGCTGTACTCCAACGTATGGCAGATCGAGGCCGGCCGTCTGTTTCAGACTCCGGCACTGTTCCTGTTCGGCATGTGGCTCGGCCGCAAAAAGTTTTTTGAATGCTCTGACAGCAGCCGGATCTTCTGGAAAAAGGCTCTCTTTGTCGCCATAATCGCGAGTGCCATACTGTATCCGCTCAAAGAATTCGTTCCACAGCATCTGACCAATATCACCATATTGTCGTACTACAGCATCATAGCCGGAATGATCTACAATTTCTTCTTCATGATTATGCTTGTGGCGTCATTCATGCTTTTATGGTTTCATGCCGGAAACGCCGGCTATCTCTGGCAACGGTTTATCACGCCTTTCGGACGCATGAGCCTCACCAACTATATCGGCCAGTCGATAATCGGAGTGGCTTGTTACTACCACTTCGGATTTGATTTGTGGGACAAGACAGGAGCCGCGGAAACGCTGCTGATCGGCATCGCCATATTCATGGCGTTGCTCGCATTCAGCCGCAAGTGGCTCGCCACCCACTCACAAGGGCCACTGGAATATCTGTGGAAACGCGCCACATGGATCCGTGCCGACCGTAATGGCGCCGGACGGAGCACAGCGGCAGCATGACGTACACCGCCAGGTGTCGCGTCAAGAACGCGACACCTGGAAACCGGTATCCGAAAGAGTCATCTCGACAAAGCGTGCACGCGAGTTGGGCGGGCATTCAGTAAGAATGCTCCTTATCCGTGCGGCAGCCTGAGGCTCTTTCGCCACCATGTAGAGATATCCTCCCCCGCCGGCTCCCGGAAGTTTATAGCCCAAAGTAAGATCCGACACGCGGCTGACAATATCGGCCACGGCAGGCGGTTCGGTGCCTGAATCAAGGCGTTTGTTCTGACTCCATGTCTTGGCTATCATACGGCCATAGAGGTGGAAGTCATTGCGCTGTATGGCTTCGGCAGTAGCCAGCGAGTGAGCCCGCATCTCCGACAATATCGACAGATGGCTGTTGGAGTTAAGAAACATACCGCGCACTATCTCCGCAAGGATTCCCTTGGCGGTACGTGTCAGTCCGGTGTAATACAGCAGATGACAGGGTTTGAACTCAGTAGAGGTAAATATGCGCGAAGGCAGCCAGCTGACCGACGGACGCTGCGTGATGCCCTCTTCGGTGCGCAACAGTTTCACTCCTCCCAGCACTCCGCCATATTGATCCTGCCAGCCGCCACCCGTGGTGAGCAGCTGCTCGAGAGCGAGAGTGCGGTGAGAGATCTCACCTTCATCCCAGCCGATGCCGCAGAATTCCGAAAGAGCGCCGAGCACTGTTGCCGCCAATATGGAACTTGTACCGAGTCCGGATCCTGCCGGAATTGCTGACAGAAGTGTGATTTCAATACCTGATCCGAAATCGTGCAGAAACTCTGTGAGAGTATCGGACGACGTGCGTGGAGCGAAACCTGCCAGAGTAAGTGCGGCCTTAGGTATAGAGAACGGCGAACCGACTGTATGATAACATGACAGACTTTCGAAATCCTCCACTATCTCAGATGCACCGAGATCAATCGACCGCAACACTATGCGATAGTCCGACGAAGGTTTCACATAGACCTGCAATGGTTGCTGTCCGTTCAGTTCGATAGCCATGTTTACCACTGATCCACCGGTGTAAAGCGAATATGGCGGTGTGTCGGTCCAGCCGCCGGCGAGGTCAATTCTCACCGGGCTACGACCCCACACTATCTGGTCGGAGTAGACATTGAGCCTTGGATGTGGCCGACGCCCTTTCAGCTCCGACAATATCTCGTCACGGAGCAGTTCGAAGGCGGCCATCTCCTCACGCGACCCGTCGCGTCCCGACATGGAATCGATCCGCGACCTCACCATATAATTGCGTATCCTGGTCATGGAGCCCGATTGCTGAGGCAATAATTCAGGCTTCTTTATACCCATCGTGACAAAGCGGGAGGCCACATCGTTGAGATCAAGCTGATAGAACACACTTTTTTCGTAATTCCATGCCAGAAACTCAAGATTGGCTTTCAGAAAATCGTTGCGTTGCCTGAAAAGCCGCGTCAGATTGGCATGCGCCGATATCTGATCGGCCGACAGTTTTCGGGCACTCAACCATATTTCCTTACCCTTGCCATCGGCTCCGCCGGTGATCATCCACTGAAGCACCTCATACATGTCGTCGACACTGTCGACAACCGGAAATATAGGTGATGCCTGAATATCCGCGCCGACGACATCAACGCCGCGGCTGCTGCGCCACTGTACGAACGGAGCACCCATCCAAACCGTGTCGGGCGAATCGAGATCGCCACGCATCGGATCGTCCAGTCCGTATGGACGCACAGCCCACGAAGCATCGCCGACCGGCACAATGTCGACACAAACGCCTGAAGGAACATCAAGAGACCATGCATTCTCCGGCACACCGGTGATGATATGATCAGACCGCAATGTCCACGAAGCCGGGACAGATGAATTCTCCACCCATACGTTGTCATTGTCAGACGACAGGCGATAGCCCATCAGGGCATTCTGTACAAACAGCGATGGGTTGGCTTTGACCTTGCGCTGTAGGATCTTGCGCTGATCCACGACCTTGTTCTGCAACGCGAGCGTAGATGACAAAAGCTCACGCGACGTACCGAAATGGTAGAATTCTCCGCCGGGAAGAGGCAGAATAGCGACTGTCAGACGGTTGACTTCATCATCCTCGACGGTAGGATTGCTGCCGAGAGCCCGTCCGAAATCAGAGTAAAGATCGTAAAATCCTATATTGCCGTCAGCATCGACGGAGCGCTTGCGTAGCAGTTTCATAGCCCGATCCGACAACAGCCAGATACCTATATCCATCAGGAACATGTGGGAACGCGACAGCTCCTCAAGCCGGTCGAGCGACGGCTTCTGCAGCATGAAGTCAAGCTCTGTCGGAGTAGAACGCGACGAAACGAACACCCCATGATGGGTGGCAAGCGAAGCATCTACCCAGAGTCCGTAACATACCACATCGGCTTCAGGTATCTCCGTAAGCGGTTTCTCAGCTCTGATATATACGTCGCCACTGGCTATGAGTGTAGGGAGCGTAGGAGGCGCGGCTGCCAGTATTCGCTCGTATAGCGGAAGCTGCAGCGACAGCAGCGACTGGTCGATAAGCTGCCCGCGCTCCCATCTGAACACCGGCACCGGCGTCAATATCTTACCCACCGGAGCATAGGCCGGCAGACGCCGGCTCTGTCCGCCGGCATGAATGATGATCTTCGGATCAGACATGTCGACCCCTCTTGTGTCTTTAAGCCAGCTGTCGACAAGCCACGCGGTGCCACCGCCCGATCCGATCTTAACACCTGCCGGATCAGACGTGCAATACCATTCGGGAGCGTTTAGATCAGTTATGGAGTGGAAACTGCCCACAAGATCAGGAGGCAGCGAAAGAAGCCTATAGGGTGTGCCGGTCATGATTTTTCAGCTATTAGGATTTATTAATAGTGCAAAGTTAAAAAAGATTGGCTAATTTTACGCCGTTTAATTGAATAATCGACAAAAAAATGACCGACAGATCCTCCGCCATAAATGACAGCGATCTCACGGCTCGCCTGCAGAATCCCGAGGAGTGCCGTGCCGCTTTCGGCGAAGTGATACGCCGCTATTCGGAACCGCTCTACCGGCAGATACGACGCATGGTGGAGAATCATGATGACGCCAATGATCTGCTTCAGAACACATTCCTGAAAGCATGGTCATCGATCGACGCCTTCAGAGGACAGGCTAAATTATCGACATGGCTTTATAAGATAGCCATCAACGAGAGCCTTACTTTTCTTGAAAAAGAGCGAAAACGCCTTAACATATCGATCGACGATGAATCGTCGATGCTGATCAACGCCATAGAGGCCGACACTCATACCGACGGCGACGAAACCCTGAAGAAATTACGTCAGGCCATAGCCACTCTGCCTGAAAAACAGCGAATTGTGTTCAACATGCGCTATTACGACGAGATTCCTTATGAACAGATGTCGGAGATACTCGGCACCTCTGCCGGAGCTCTTAAGGCATCGTATCACCACGCTGTAAAAAAAATAGAGCGTTTTTTTAACGATAATGATTAAACTCCCGACAGACTCAGACGTCTAAATATTAACTATGAAAGAGAATATAGACGACATACTCGAAAAGGCAGCACGACGCGACGGAATGCTGACGCCCGAAGGTTACTTCGACGACTTCGCACGCCGCATGGAGGCTTCACTGCCGGTGCAGCCATGGGAAACCGAAATGCGCGACACCCGCGAAGGACGCGTCATGCCCGCCGGATTCTGGCAGAAAGTGCGGCCATACGTATATCTGGCGGCAATGTTCGCGGGAGTATGGTGCATGATGAATATGTTTGACATGATCAGATCGTCGGGCGACGTGACCATTCCCGGCAACAACGCCATACTGGCCGAAGCCATAGCCGACGACTCATTCATCAGCGACTACTGCATGGACGGCATGGAACCCGACGACCTCTACAACGACCTGTATGAAGAGGGCTTTCAGCCTGCATCACTCAAAAATTTCTGAACAAAACACGGACAATCATGAAGAGAATACTTTTTATCCTCATGCTGGCCATCACAGCTACATCGATAGCCGGCGCCACCGACAAAGGGCAGCGCGCAAAATGGTTTGAAGAAATGAGACGCTATAAATCGGAGTATATCGCCGAACGCCTCAAACTCGATGACAAGCAGAAAGCAGAGTTCACACCCGTCTACGAACAGATGGATATAGAGATCGGACGGCTCAACCACGAGATGCGGCAGCTGGAAAGAAACATCAGAAAAAATGGTGAATCCGTGACCGAGACTGAATATGAGAAGGCTGCCGAAGCGCAGTTTGAAATGCGCGCCAAGGAAGCTTCCATCGAGCGCACATATTTCCCGAAATTCAAAAAGATACTCACTCCACAGCAACTATATGAACTGAAAAATGCCGAACGCGACTTCAACCGCAACCTTATGGACAAGCACCGTCGCATACGCGGCAACAAGCACTGACCGGCATTTCATGGCCGGATTGCCACCGGCTGCATATCATAATCCCAGTCAACAAACCGATTTAATGGGGAAACCATAAACCTACACGCTTCTATGATAAATATCCGACACATTATAACGGCTGCAGTTGCGATGCTCTGCAGCCTTCAACTTTTAGCTATGAACGACAACCGACAGCCCGACTTCGCATTCCCGGCCCAGGTGGCGAAAAATGCCGGCATCAAGCTCGACAAAGCACTACGCAGCTCGGATTTCAAAGAGGTCATACATCAGTATATCAACCTTCAGCTCGCGCGCACATCCATTGATCCCGACAGTATCCAAGAGGCTATCATCATGGCCGACAGCCTGACGCCACGCATCACCGACCGCTTCTGCCGCTCTATCATGCTCATGCTCACCGCACGCGTCTACACCGACTTTTTCACGGCCAACAGATGGAAATACGATGCCCGGGATCTGCCGCTGAATCCATTGCCGGAAAATATATCGTCATGGAGCGGCCGCCAGTTCAGATACGAGATCGACCGGCTAATCAATGAAGCCATGGCCGATCCGAAGAGCCTTTCAAAGGAACCGGCAGGAGCATATTCCGGTATAATCAAGTCAGACAGCAAACAGAAACTCTACTACCCCACCCTGCTCGACTTCATGTCTTGGCAGGCCGCAGACATATACAATCGGATCGGCAGCCGCGACAAAGCCCACGATATGCTCGGATACATCACCCGATGGTCAGCACCGGGCTCAGCCCCGTATGTCATGGCCATGACACGCATGATCGAGTCGGAACGACAAAACGATACATCATACGATGAGTGGCAGACCGAAGTCTACCGACGGCTTCGCGAACTCTATGATCACACTGACGGCCAACAGCGATGCATACCGCTCGAGGCCATAGCCAAAGGCGGCAACAATAGCACTGACCGTCAATGGATTTACGGTCAGCTAAAAAAGGTCATAGCCGAATATCCTGCATTTTATAACATCAACAGTCTGAAAAACTCGCTGCATCTTATAGAAACCAAAAGTGTAGCAATCACCACACGGGAAGTGTGCGCTCCAGGCGAAGATCTCACGATAAAGGTGCAGTCGTCCAATGCATCCGTGGCAAGAATATTGCTCTATCGGCTGCCGGACATGCTTGTTTTCGACAGGTATTTCCGGTTGAAGCCCGACAGCAAGGTCAACCGCATCGATTCCAGGACGGTAAAATTCGACGGTACGGTGCCATTCAGCAGCGACACCACAGTCACCTTCCAAATCAACAGTCCGGGATATTATATCGTCGTACCTGAAATCAATGGCGTTAGCCCCTACAAACAGAGCTATGAAATAATCCATTGCACAAGTATGGCTACAGGTCTATTATCGTTTGACCGACAGACTGCCATAGTTGTGAATCCTGTGAACGGACAACCGACCGAAAATGCAACCGTAGCAGTCTACCGACACCGCTACAACGAGCGGCCATCGGCTCCGTTGCTAACAGCTGCGACGGGATCCGACGGAATGGCTACGATCGACGCATTGTCACACGACGGAAGCTATCGGATCGTGACAAAAAAGGGCAATGACGCATATACAATACCATTGAACCTATATATTCCGCAGCACCGTACAGCGGACGAGAGGATCTTCGTTCAGGGGTTTACAGATCTCGCCTTATACCGTCCAGGCGACAAGATAAACTGGATGGGTGTCGTATATAAGACCACACCGGGAAGAAAACAGACTATAGCCGACCGTGAGATCAGTGTCCGTATGATCAACGCCAGCGGACAGCCAGTCGACACGCTGACCTCGACTACCGACCGATTCGGACGCGTAAGCGGAGATTTCACCATCCCGAAAGGGGAACTGACCGGATACTACCGGCTACTATTCGAAACCGCTGAAAAACAAACAATCGGCAACGTCGGTTTTGAGGTTTCGGACTACAAGCTCCCGACTTTCAAAATCGAAATCACTGCTATCGTTAAAGACTCTCCTGTAAAAGGAGCGGTCACTGTAAACGGCACCGCTTCCACCTATTCGGGCATGCCACTGGCCGGGGCCGCTGTCAAAACCTCGGTGAGCAAGATCGGATGGGCATGGTGGCGACGTGCCAACGGCAACAGTTTCTATACATCTCCCGACACCCTGACCGACGGCGTCGGATCGTTTTCGGTAGTAATACCTGCCGAAGTCCTGTCGCCGGCCGAACTGAGTCATGAGCTGCTTTCGGCCACAGTGACAGTCACATCGTCCACTTCCGAATCACAGACTGCATCGCGTATGTTCACGCTCGGCATGCCATATCACATATCGGCGACTGTGCCATCGGATATCAACATCGACCGCCCGGCAAATCTGAACATACGCATCACCGGACCTGACGGCAAGGAGATTACCGATACTCTGCAATGGGAAATCATGCGTGATTCAGCCGTTGTGGCCTCAGGACAGTCGGCAAGCGACCGGCCTTTGGATCTCGACGGCCTGGGCCTGACATCGGGCATCTACTCATTGCGTCTTTCATTGCTGGAGAAGGACTGCTCTCCTCTGACGGTATCAGACATAGCCCTCTACCGCATGTCGGATCCTCTGCCACCGCGCGATGAACCGCTATGGGTGCCTCAGCTATCATATTCAGGCGGAGAGCCGGTCGTATTCGGCACTCCAGCCGGCCGGTCATTTGTGCTTATGACCGTGTGGACCACCGACAGCATCATGTCGCGACGCTGGCTGACTCTCGACGGCGGCATCCACACTCTTCCGTCCGAAATCCCCCAATCGATCGAACGGGCTACCATAAGCCTTATGTCGACCCGAAATTACCGTTCGACGGTAAAGGACATCACCGTCACCAATCCCGCCGCGCCCAAAGGACTGCGCATTGTGCTGGATACATTCCGCGACAGAGTGACGCCCGGATCTGAAGAGAAATGGACCATCCGTGTCGTGCCGGCCGACACCGCCCTATCGCCGGAGCAGAAGGCTGTCATTGTCGACATGTATAATGCCGCGCTTGACAAGCTCGCTCCTCACTCGCTGACAATGCATCTCGAAGAAACAGGCGGCAAATCGCTTTCGACGACACCGCCCAATACAGGCGACAACTTCTCGTCGACAGCCGAAACTATCTTCAAATGGCTTCCGACAAGAAATGTCGATGCGCCGGGATTCAACACCTACGGACGTTCGTTTTTTGAATCGGCCGGCAACGGCATCCTATATGAAACAGTGACGACTGCCGGAGGAGTCGGCATGACCCGCTCGGTAATGATGAAATCAATGAAAACCGCTGCAAAAGCAGAGGCTGTGACAGAAGATTGTATGCTTGCTGACGATGAGACAGCCAATGATACAGGCGCGCCGGAATCAGGTGAGCAGAAGACCAATGATGCCGACGGACAATACCGTCCATCGGAGATAGCCCTCGCTATGTTCCGCCCGATGCTTACCACTGATGAAAACGGACTGTTGGCTCTCACTTTCACTGTGCCCGACGCCAATACCACATGGCGATTCATAGCCACCGGTTTCGACACATCCCTGCGGCATACTACCGAAATCCGCGACATCACAGCCTCGAAACGAATAATGGTAACCCCCAATCCCCCGCGCTTCCTGCGCAACGGCGACGAGGCTGACATAGAAGTAGCCGTATTCAACAATTCAGATCACGCTGTAACAGCAAGAGTGATCAATGAGTGGTTTGATCCTGCCAACGGACATGTTATCGGCCGTCACGAGCAGACGACAGAGATACAGCCCATGCTGTCGGTCAAATCCACATCCACCATAACCGTTCCTTCGGAGGGACAGATGCTCGGATTCAGGACAAGAGCAGTAACTTCCGACGGTTCTGACGGCCAGCAGAACATCGTACCGCTTCTGCCTGCCGAGACGCCGGTCGTTCAGTCCGACAACTTTTATCTCGCACCTGACGACAGCGTATATTCCATGTCACTGCCCAAGGCGGCAAAAGACATGAAGCTGACTCTCACTTACTGCGACAATCCACTATGGTTTGTGATCACAGCCTTGCCCGGAATACAGACTCCCGGCTTGCGTACGGCTCCTGACGCCGCAGCCGCAGTATTTTCCACGGTTGTCGCCAGAAAGATAATGGCCAGATACCCGGAAGTGGCGAAGGCTGTCAGACACTGGAGCGAGTCGGCCGACAGCGACAGCACTCTTACATCAATGCTTGAACGCAACCCCGACCTGAAAACATTATTGCTCAAATCCACCCCCTGGCAACAGGAAGCGATGAGCGATACCGAACGTATACGCCGGCTGTCAATGCTCTTCGACCGGGCGCAGACCGATCAGGCATACAACGACGCGATAGAACTGCTTGAAAAATTACGGCAGACCGATGGAGGCATGGCATGGAACACATTCTATCCACGCTCTTCGGAATGGGCCACAGAGGCTGTGGCAGCCATACTCGGCGAACTCAACCGCATCGGGTATTTCCCTACAGGTGACAAACGTCTGAAAGCCATTTACCACAGCGCTCTGGGATATATCCAGTATGGCGCTGCAAAAGCTCTCACAGCCGATCCGAAACATACCGATATCACGTTCGCGATGCTCGCATCGGCTGCTCCCGGTTTCACGCCGTCGGCCGACGGACAACGCATTATTGACCGCACTTTGCAGTCAGTGATTGAACGATGGAAAAGCCTTACGGTACAGGATAAAATAGAAGCGGCTCTGCTATTGATATCATACAACCGTCGGGCCGTAGCATCGGAAATCATGAAATCGGTGGACGAATATTCAGTCAGCAATCCGCAGCTCGGCATGTGGTGGCCATCGACCGGCTCCAGCGTCTATCGGAGCGGAAATGTGTTAACTGCAGCCCGCGCACTCCTCGCCTACAGTATGCTATCGCCAGAATCACCTCAGATCGACCCCATACGCCAATGGATCATCATACAGAATCAGGCCATGAACTGGGGCACGGCACCGGCAGTAAGCCATATTGTAGCCTCGCTGCTCGCCTCATCGCCCGCATGGGTTGAAAAGGCTGGATCCGTGACCATAACCGTTGACCGAAAGGACATCGCCGTGACTCCGGAGCCATACACCGGATCACTGCGGGCCAGCCTACCCGCAAAGGGGACGACTCTTACGATTGCACGCAGCAATGACACACCTGCATGGGGCGCTGTCATCAGCCGATACACTGCCGTTCCAGCGGATATCGAGGCCCGACCCTGCGAAGGCCTATCGATAGAGAAACGCCTGCTGCGCATGGCTCCCGACGGATCATGGAAGGAAGTGACAGAGCTCAACAACGGTGACCGCGTGAAGGTGGTTCTCACTGTCAAAGCCGGACGCGATATAGATTATCTTGCCATCACCGACCAGCGCGCGGCTTGTCTTGAGCCGGCCGATCAGCTGCCTGAGCCGATATGGAGTGAGGGTGTATGTTTTTATCGCGAGAACCTCGATACGGAAACCCGGATTTTCATCGACCGTCTGCGCAAAGGCACATACATACTCACCTACGAGATGTGGGTCAACAACGCAGGCAGTTACGCATCGGGAATCGCCACCGCACAAAGTCAGTACGCTCCGGAACTGACAGCCCACTCCTCCGGCTCGCGGCTCAATGTCAAGAGATCGGACTGAACGTTTTTTTGGTATGATTCGCACAGATTGTTTAACTTTGCATCCACCAAAACCCGACGACATCAGGATATGGGCAACGCCGATGACAGCAGCAAACGATCCCTTATAGACCGGATCACCCGATGGGCCACTGACAAGTGGACCTACTGCACCGTAGGCGTATGGCGCGACACTGCCGACCGTCCTATAGTGCATCTGACAAAGATCATCAATCTGTCTGTGAGAGGATTTCTCAATGCCGATCTGCAGAGTCAGGCCTGTGCGATGACCTACCGCACTCTTCTTGCCCTGGTGCCCGCACTTGCCATGCTGTTTGCCATAGCCCGCGGTTTCGGCTTTCAGAATCTTATGGAATCCGAGATATTGAGCTTCTTCCCCGCCCAGCACACAGCATTGCAGGCTGCATTCCGTTTTGTCGACTCATATCTGGCCCAGACATCCGAAGGAGTGTTCGTCGGCGTTGGCGTAGTAGTGCTGCTATGGACCCTGATATCGTTGCTCGGCAATGTAGAGGATTCGTTCAATCATATATGGAATCTCAGCGGCGGCCGCTCAATGTTCCGCAAAATGACCGACTATCTGGCCATACTGCTTACGCTGCCCGTGTTCATGATCTGTTCGGCAAGCCTTTCGCTGCTTGTATCCTCCACACTCCAACAACTTATCGATGTGGATTTTCTCAAACCGACAGTCAACTGGCTACTTGATCTCGGCAGCTACATATTCACGTGTCTGTTTTTTCTTGTCAGCTATCTGTTCATCCCCAACACAAAAGTGAAGTTCAAGCCGGCCGCCATTGTAAGCCTGTTTGTCGGTGCAGCCTTCCAGTTGCTGCAATGGGTGTTTGTGAGCGGACAGATGTACGTTTCGAAGTATAATGCCATCTACGGATCATTTTCATTCCTGCCTTTGCTGCTGATCTGGCTTCAGCTTGTATGGCTGGTAACATTTATCGGCGCTCTGCTGTGTTATGCGTCGCAGAATGCCGGACAGTTTAATTTTTATCAGGATGTTGACAACATTTCGATCGCCTACCGACGTAAAGTAGCTGTAGCGATAATGGCTGTCATCTCACGGCGTTTTGTCGAAGGCGAGGCGGCAATAACATCACGACAACTGTCAGCCGACTATGGCCTGCCGGTAGCGCTGGTCACCCCGATTGTGAAATGTCTGCACAAAATAGGACTCATCAATTTCATCGACAACGGATCGGGACAAACCGAACATCCGCTGCAGCCGGCTGTCGACGTCACCCGACTGACTATAGGACGGGTGATCAGACTAATGCAACATGAAGGTAAATCTGACTTCATACCCGAATTCAGCCAACGGTTTGAATCAATCGACAGATTTTGCGACGAGGTCACCGATCAGATGATCTCGGCAGCTGACACGACAAACATCATTTCACTCAATATAAATCCATCAAAGCAATGAAAAAACAGATCGCAACAACCGCCGCTCCCGCGGCCATCGGTCCCTACAGCCAGGCAATAGACCTGGGCAACATGGTATTCATCTCCGGACAGATACCTGTAAACCCCGCCACCGGTGAGATCCCCGAAGGCATCAAGGCTCAGACAGCACAGTCAATCGCCAATATCAAAGCAATACTTGCCGAGGCCGGTCTGACTATCGACAATGTGGTCAAGACTACAGTATTTCTGGCCGACATGGCTGATTTCACTGCCATGAATGAGGTTTATGCCGAATCCTTCACCGCTCCGTTCCCGGCACGTTCGGCTGTCGCTGTCCGCGAGCTTCCCAAGCAGGTGCTTGTCGAGATCGAGACCATCGCCGTGCGATAACCACCACGCTGACAGGATACATTACCGACGATGACGATAGTCCCCACTGGACACGACATCGTCGGTTTACTTTTACAACCATCTATCGACCCTGCGTCAACCGAGACCTCGCGACGCAAGGAAATCGGCTACAACGAAAGTCGAACCGCCTACAAAGATCATATCCGACTCCGACGCGTCGGCCACGGCATTGCCATATGCCCGCGACACCTCATCGTCGACAGACGCCAGCTGTAGTCCGGCATCATTCACTTTCTCAGCGAGCATCGTGGCCGGAAGCGCTCTATCGACCGACGGACGGCAAGCATATACATGCAGCCGCGGAATACCACGCAATAAGCCAAGGACTGAATCGACATCCTTGTCGGAGACAAATCCTATCACCAGACGGACTGCCTGACCACCAAATGTCTTTAGACGACGGGCGGTGTAGATCCATCCGCCGGGATTATGACCAGTGTCGCAGACAGTCAACGGATGCCGATCCACGATCGTCCACCGACCCATCAATCCTGTAAGAACGCAGACCTGCGAGAACCCCGCCCGGACTGCCTCGGCAGTGATATCGAGCTGCGACCGACGCAACGATTTTACAGCTTCGAGCACAGTCAATGCATTATGATACTGACATTCGCCAGTAAGCGGCGATGCTATATGGCCGAAACCGACAGTATCATAACATTGCATACCTTCATTACCGACCGACACCTCTTTGATCTCATCGCTATCAGCTGCAAAAACCAACGGTGCTCCAATCTCGGCTGCCTTACGCTCGAAAACAGCTCTGACCTCACCTTGAGCCTCTCCGACGACCGCCGGCACTCCGGGCTTGAATATCCCGGCTTTTTCGGCAGCTATGAGAGGCTCTGTATTTCCGAGGAGCCCTGTATGGTCAAGCGATATGTTGGTGACGACAGATAGCATCGGAGTTATAATGTTGGTGCTGTCAAGGCGTCCGCCAAGCCCCACCTCCACTACGGCCACATCCACCCCTGCCTTGGCAAAGCACCAGAATGCCATGAGGGTGCAGACTTCGAAAAACGACGGGTGAAAGCCGTATTCCACCTTTTTGAACCGCTCCATAAAGGCCACTACCTCCGAGCGCGCTATCATTTTGCCATCGATGCGTATGCGTTCGCGGAAGTCGAGCAGATGCGGCGAAGTGTAAAGTCCCACACGATAACCGGCACTCTGAAGCACCGACGCAAGTGTATGTGCCACCGACCCTTTGCCGTTTGTGCCTCCCACATGGATTGTACGATAAGCGTTCTGCGGGTCGCCAAGGCGTCGGGCGAGTTCCATCGTCGTATCAAGTCCCGGATCAATGGCTACGGCTCCTACCTTGTGAAAAGCGGTATAGCCGTCGTTGAGTTCCGACAGGACTCTTCTATATGATTCTTCTATATTATTGCACATATCTGTCAGTTATATATTCAAACAAACGCCTCAGAATCGGCGAGTGGCGATCTACGGCCGAAAGAGTGCGGAATCCGGCATTGCCGTTGACCTCGCAGACGGTGAATCCTCCCTCGGGAGTAAAAAGCAGATCCACACCGGCAAACTCAAGTCCCAGACACCGGGCCGCAGCCACCGCCATCCGTGCCGCGTCATCAGACAGAGCACAGACACTCGCACTTCCACCCTGGGCATAATTTGAGCGAAACGACGAGGACGAATGACGCATCACACACCCGACCGTATGCTCTCCCACCGTCCAGACCCTCAGGTCGCGTCCGCTGCTCGACCTCACATAGTGCTGTATCAGTGCGTCCGATCCGGCTGACTTGATGGCATGATCATATTCATCGCAGCTATTGACCAGAAACACATTCACTCCACAGGAGCCTTCGATCGGCTTGATGACAAACCTACGGGCTCCGATAGCCTCGCACGCATCATCATAACTCAGAGCCGAAGCCGGATAAACCGTAACCGGCGTAGGAAGCCCTGCTGCAGTAAGCGCCTGATGAGTCAGAATCTTATCGGCACTCTCCTGCATGGAGATCCAACGGTTGACAGCCGGTATGCCTAAACGCTCGAAATGGCACGATATGTCGCGGAAATATCCGCGCATGACCGCGAAACGCGGAGTGTCGATCTGTCGTCCGCCAATAAGAGTCAATGCATTGCCATCAACATAACGCATCTGAATTTGCTCGGCAAAAGCTACAGCCAATCTTATGCCACAACGCTGTGCCTCCGCCCGCCACCAATCAAACGCAGTAGACGCTTTAGTCAGCGTGGACTCTGGGAAAACAATTAATCCGTCAGGCATACTCTCTAATCCGGTGAGCAATCAAAAAAAATCAAAACATGATATAGCCGGCTATTCCGGCCAGACATATCACCAGTATCGGGTGCCATTTGATGAAAAACACCATCACAAACGCTGCCACACAGATCGCCACGCTTTTGATCACATCAGCGGAAGTCGAACCGAAGTTGGCTGAATTCATGAGCAACAACGCCGCCGAAGCTATCAGTCCGACTACCACCGGTCGCAATCCGGCAAACACACCCTTGACAATGGCGCTGTCTTTATGACGCTGTATAAAATGCGAAGCATAAAGCGTCAGGATAAACGACGGCACAACGACTACAAGAGTACAGGTGAGCGATCCGAGTAGGCCCCATAACGGACCGACAAAAGCCGGATCGGATACTCCCGGCGCCACATAGCCTATATATGTGGCCGAATTTATGCCAATCGGCCCTGGAGTCATCTGGGATATAGCCACGATATCGGTGAACATCTGCGATGTGATCCATCTCGGTCCCACTATCGCACGCTCTATGAGCGCAAGCATGGCATATCCTCCGCCGAACCCGAACAAACCGATCTTGAGATATGCCCATATAAGCTTTAGATATATCATCTGTCACCTCCTTTCGCATTGTCTTCACGCCCGCGCAGACGTGTCATGGAAAATTTCATGTGCATATACCCGCCCGCTGCGCCAAGCACTATAAATATGATCGGATTGGACACAACCGGCCATTTCGACCATATCAACAACGCCACAACTGCCGGAATCAAGACCGTACGCCAGCCTATGTGCGCCGCCCTTGCCGTAGTGATCACCGGAGCTATGATCAGTGCCACTACCGCCGGACGTATGCCGGCAAAAATACTGCTTAACACCGGATTGTTTTTTATAAGATCAGGTGTAAGAAATATTGCGATACACAGAATGATCAAAAACGAAGGCAATATAGTTCCCAATGCAGCCGATACGGCTCCCCGTGTCCCCTTCAGACGATCACCGACAGCAACAGAAATATTGACAGCCAATATACCCGGCAGCGACTGTGCCACCGCAAGCTGGTCAAGAAACTCGTCTTTGGCAAGCCACCTGTGCTTATCCACCACCTCACGCTCTATGATCGAGATCATGGCCCATCCACCTCCAAATGTGAAAGCCCCGATCTTCATGAACGTAAGGAACAGTTTCAATAAAATGCCTCTTTCCTTATCCATAATGACCACAAAATTACTCAAAAAAAGCCATACGACACAATGCACACTGTGTTCACAACATGCACACCGGCCAAATAAGACCTGAACAGGAGTCGGGAGTCAGTCACATAGCAATATATCCTGCGGCTGAAGAGCACCTTCGTATAAATCGACCTATAGCAACCGACACCAGTTTTTGCGTATTTTAGCTTAAAATGTTAACTTTGTAGACGGAAGAGGTGAACCTTCTCCTATTTACCACCATTTATATTAAGTAAGTTGCTTTTGAACAAACAGAAACATCAACTAATTCACAGATTATTTATATGGCACACTACAAATCCATACGCAACAACGCCATACTGGCCGGCGCAGCTCTCTGTCTTTTAGCACAGGGATGCTCAGTTTTCAAGAAAACCGAAACCCCGGCCGCCACTATCAACCGGCAGACTGATGTGGTGGAAACCAAGACTCCCGAACAGACCGTCGCGGCTATTGACCGGGTGCTTTACGGCGAATGGACCATAGCCAACGTCGGTGGGATGGAAGTGACCGGTGAAGAGCGTCCGTATCTTATTTTTGACACCACGGCGGTCAATCCATTTGAAATGAAGCTGTATGTCAATGACGGATGCAATTATCTCAACGGCCGTGTAGCTGTCACCCCGAAGGGAGATATCCGTCCGGTCAACGACTTTCTGTCGACGATGAGATATTGTGCCGATGCGAAGTATGAGCTTGGAATCGGCACGGCGCTCAATTCGATGGCTCACTTCAAAATCGAGAAAATTTCAAATGACTATATCCTTTATCTGAAAAACGCCTCTGATTCCACTACTATGACAATGCGCAAAAGCGACCTGACATTTCTCAACGGGGCATGGCGTGTAAGCGTGCTCGACGGCAAAAACATCCCTGCCGACGCCGAAATGCAGATGGTCATCGACCTTCCTGAACTGAAGGTTCACGGCAACACAGGGTGTAACATCCTCAACGGATCGATATTCGTAGACCCCGCAAAACAGAATTCGCTGCAATTCTCCAATCTGGCCACGACCCGCATGGCCTGTCCTGACATGGAGCGCGAGCAGAAATTCCTTGTGGTGCTCGAACAGGTTGAAACGGCCATCCCCGGCAAGGACAAGGACACCGCTCTGCTCAAGGACGATCATGGACAGGTGATGATGCAACTGACCAGACTCAATCTGCCGAAGCAATAAAGGCCCAGCACAGCGATCATAAGGTTTGTGCAGTAATCTGCACGATCAAATCAAAACGACATTGCAGTCCGTATTCAGACCACACTAACCACAGCTATATCAGCTTAAAACGAATCACACATAACTGAAAACACAATGGAGGAAATAATCAGATATTTCCCTGAGCTGACACAAACCCAGCGCGAGCGTTTTGCCGCGCTGGGTACTCTGTATTCCGACTGGAATGCAAAAATCAATGTCATATCCCGCAAGGATATTGACAACCTGTATGTGCATCACGTGCTGCATTCTCTTGCGATAGCAAAGTTCATGACTCCGGCTTCCGGATCACGATTGCTTGATATGGGCTGCGGTGGAGGCTTCCCCGGCATACCGTTGGCCATCATGTGGCCCGACTGTCATTTCCACCTTATTGATCGCATCGGGAAGAAGCTTCGTGTGGCGCAGGCGGTGGCCGATGCTATCGGTCTGACGAATGTCAGCATACAGCATGGTGATATCGGCGAATGCCGTGAGAAATTCGATTTCGTTGTCAGCCGCGCCGTAATGACCCTTGACCAGCTTGTGCCGCTCGTCACCAAAAACATAGCGCATAACGACCGCTCTACGCTTCCCGACGGGCTGATATGCCTAAAAGGGGGCGATCTGAAAACGGAGATCGACGCCACTCGGCGGCCGGTGCTTGAGGTGCCGGTATCCGACTGGTTTGACGAGGAATACTTCTCTGCCAAAAAGCTTCTATACGTAAGAATATGAAAATCCATAGCTTTGAATTCAATCTTTTCGGAGTCAACACTTATCTTATATGGGATGAGCTGACACTCCATACAGCCGTTGTGGATCCGGGCATGTCCAATCCTGCCGAGTGCGAGGAATTCTCACGTTTTGTAAGCGACAACCGGCTTGATATTGTCAGGCTTATCGACACTCACCTTCATATCGATCACACAATGGGCAACGAATATGTCGAGGCAACATATCATGTAGGCCTTACAGCCCACCGAGCCGATGCACCGCTTGGAAAGATGCGGGCCGCACAGGCTCGTGCATTCCATCTGCAGGGAGCGCACGACACACCGGTGAAGATCAATATAGAAGTGAACATGGGCGACAAAATCTATCTCGGCAAGCAATGGCTTGACGTGATCGAAGTACCCGGGCATTCACCCGGCTCCATAGCCCTGTACTCTCCCGAAGGAGGATTTGTCGTGACAGGCGACGCGCTTTTCAACGGCAGCATCGGCCGCACCGATCTGGCCGGAGGGGATCATGCCACACTAATCCGGTCTATACGGTCGGGGCTTCTGACACTACCGCCAGACACCATGGTTTATCCCGGTCACGGGCCGTCGACAACCATTGCGCGTGAGATCAACTCCAATCCTTTTCTTTGACAGTCATTATTTCTCATCGATGATATAAACAATGCCCCGTGATATCTTTGCCGGAAATCACGGGGCATTGGTTTTATGTTCTCTCAGATTACAAACAGTCAACGTTTTTTTGAAGTCCTTTTTGTCGCTCTTCTTGCTGTTGCCTTGCGCCGGGCTGTCGTTCTTTTCTTTGCAACGACTTTATTGTGAACAGCCTTGTTGAACGAGAAAACATCCTTGTGTGTAACCTTGTTTTCAAAGTCGATTATTTGGGTCGGGTTGATGGCAACGCCCATGAAACGCGTTTCGAAATGAAGATGTGGGCCGGTACTGCGACCGGTATTGCCTCCGAGAGCTATAGGCTCTCCGGCCTTGACCCGCTGATCGGGTTTAACAAGGAATCGCGACAGATGCCCGTAGACGGTTTCCATGCCATTGTCATGACGGATCACAACATAGTAGCCATAACCACGTCGCTCAAATTTTGTCATGCGGATCTTACCGTCGAAAGCTGCACGTACGGTATCACCGACGGCAAGTTTCAGGTCTATACCGCGATGCACTCTGCCGAAGCGCGGACGATAACCGTAATTCGATGTGACATGTCCGGGCACAGGATGATAGTATCCACTGACATCTATGTCTTTTGTATCAGGAATCACAGCGTTTACATAGGGGTTTACGCTGGCGCTCTCCCAATATTCACCATACACCTCCGCTTCATCAGGCATCTCTACCTTTGAAAGTTCGCTGATATACTTCAGCGTGTTGATCACTTTTATGTCGGCCGAAAGCGGCTTCTGCGATGCGAGCAGATCTTCATGCTCTTTGTTGTGATTGTCGGGCAATTTGAATTGCGCCTGAGCCGGCATCATCGCCGACATAACGGTCATTGCAGCCGCTACTGCTATATGTTTTAACTGGATCATCAATAGTTTGTAATTACTCTTTTCAGGTCAGTTATAAGTTTCAATCAGTCTATCTCCAACGAAGAATAGATAAAATCCATATATTCCGGCTTCCATTCATATATCTCTTCAGGCTTAAAAAAGCGCCCGATCTCGACAACGGCCTCTTCTGCTGTTGAAGAGGCGTGGATGATATTCTCCTGATTGCTCATCGCAAAATCGCCACGGATAGTGCCAGGCTGCGCCTCGCGTCCGTTGGTGGATCCTGTCATCATGCGGACAACATTAACGACATCCAGACCTGCAAGGCATACGACTATCACTGGCGACGCCATCATGGCCTTGAGAAGATGAGGGAAGAAAGGCTTTTCGACGAGATGACTGTAGTGCTCCCGCAGAATGGCCTCATCGAGCCACATCATCTTGATGCCGGATATTATCAAACCTTTCTGCTGAAATCGTGCCAGTATCTGTCCGACACAGCCACGCTCCATTGCGGAAGGCTTGAATATCACTAATGTTTTTTCCATGAATATTTTAGATTTTTTTTGCTTTTCCGTTGAAAGATGCTCAAAGATAGCAGTTTTTTTCGACAAGAACAAACAATTTCAGCTCATCGTGAGCACTTTGCGACATAATGCCACAACCCACGCAAGCCAATCGTTGACATATCAACCACTTAAGTATAATTGTGAAAATAACCCAAATTATCGATATGGTTGTAAAAACACCACAATCCGGCGATTAACCATTATTAAAAAGTGTTGTATCACTTAGCGTTAACGCAACCATAACTTATCCATCCGCCGGTCAGGATATGCGACTCCAGTCGCTCGCACGCTGATACATCCTGTCATACTCCCGGCGCATAGCCACATGTTCAGGCTTCTCTAAAAACGGATCATTGTCAAGAATATCCGATGCCGCATTGCGAGCCAGTTCCACAAGCCGGCCGTCCGACGCAAGGCTTGCTATCTTAAGGTTCACCGCCAGCCCGCTCTGAAGCGTTCCCTCCAGATCGCCGGGACCGCGCATTTTCAGATCGGCTTCAGCCACGAGGAAACCGTCGGTAGTAGAGGTCATCACCTGCAGGCGTTTGCGCGTGTCGGCCGAAATATTCTGTTTAGTCATCAGTATGCAGTAGCTTTGGTCAGCACCCCGGCCGACACGTCCGCGAAGCTGATGCAATTGGGATAGTCCGAAACGTTCGGCGTTTTCTATGATCATGACCGAAGCGTTAGGAACATTTACTCCGACCTCAATCACCGTTGTCGCCACAAGAATATCAGCCTGATGCGTGGCAAACAGCTCCATCTGATGATCTTTCTCGGCCGGTTTCATACGTCCGTGGACAAAAGCCACACGATACGACGGAAAATTGTCGCGGACAAATTCATATCCCTCTTCCAGACTTCGCATATCCACCTTTTCATTTTCTTTGATAAGCGGATATACGATATATGCCTGACGACCGGCTTTGAGCTCGCGTCCCATGCCCTTGTAGACATCGATACGGTGGTCGTCAAACCGCAACATCGTAGTCACGGGCTTGCGTCCGGGCGGCAACTCGTCGATAACCGAAACATCAAGATCTCCATACACCGTCATCGCAAGCGTACGCGGTATTGGAGTAGCCGTCATAACCAGAATGTGGGGCGGAACAGTATTCTTTTTCCATATTCTCGCACGCTGAGCCACCCCGAAACGGTGTTGCTCGTCTATGACTGTGAAGCCGAGATTGCGAAACACCACATTGTCCTCAATCACAGCATGAGTGCCGATGAGTATATGCAGCGAGCCATCCTCAAGCTGCCGGTGGATAACAGCCCGCTGCGATGCGGGAGTTGATCCCGTCAGCATCTTCACGTTAATGCCGATAGGCGCCACCAGCCGGCTTATGGTCTCGTAATGTTGCGCCGCCAATATCTCCGTCGGCGCCATCATGCACGCCTGTGTGGAATTGTCGAGAGCGATCAACATGCACAGCAAAGCCACAAGAGTCTTGCCGCTGCCCACATCGCCCTGCAACAGGCGATTCATCTGCCGGCCCGATCCCATATCGGCCCGGATCTCCTTGATCACCCTCTTCTGCGCTCCCGTCAGTTCGAACGGCATGCATTCCTTGTAGAAAGTATTGAAATAATGGCCGATGTGGGGGAATCGCATTCCTCCGACCGAAAGTTTTCGTCGACGGGTGTATTGAAGTATATCGAGCTGAAGATAAAACAGCTCGTCAAATTTCATTCGCGCCCTGGCCATATCGGCACACGATGGCGATGAAGGGCAATGAATGTCGCGTAGAGCTGTAGACAAAGGCGGAAGTCCGAGCCTACGCAGTATATCAGGTGGCATGGAATCTGTCACGCCTCCGAGGGCTATCCTGTCGACCACCGTACGGATCATCGTATGGATGACGCGTGAGTTCACCCCCTGATTACGCAGTTTCTCAGTCAACGGATACACCGGACGCAGACTCCCCTCGCCATGCATATCCGACGGCGGCTCCACCTCGGGATGCACCATGCTCCAACGGCCACAGAATGAGGTGGGCTTTCCGAAAAGCACATAGTCGGTCATCGTGGCATAAAGTTCCTTCAGCTTCTTTATCTGCCGGAACCACACGACCTCCATCGTCGCCGTTCCGTCGGAAAACAACCCCGTAAGACGCGATTTCGCTCCCTCGCCCTGTATGGCAAACGACACGAAACGCCCTCTGACCTGCACCGCCGGCATCTCGCCGCTGAATGATGATATGGCATACATCCTTGTGCGGTCAATATAATGAGCGGGAAAATGACGGAGCAGATCGCCTACGCTCTTGATACCAAGCTCGGACGATAGCAGCGCCGCACGCTTCGGTCCGACACCTTTTACGTATTTTATGTCGGTGGCATTCAGTCGTTGCATTGTCTGAGCAATAGTTCAGCTATGGCGATATCCGACGGATTTGTCACTTTGATATTTATCGGCGATCCCTCGACCAGGCTCACATCATATCCAGCAGCCTCCATCACTGAAGCATCGTCGGTGAACGCCGGACTGTAGGGCATTCCGTAAGCCTGACGGAATTCCATTCCTGAAAATCCCTGCGGAGTCTGTACGGCCACGTAGGCGGCACGATCGACGGCTTTCGAACTTCCATCTGCCCCGACATGCCTTATCGAATCGGAAAGAGCCACGACCGGCACTGCACCCTTTGCTCCTGATGCCACAGCCGCCACCACAGCTTCCACTACGCATCGTCCGACAAGCGGACGCGCGCCGTCGTGGACTGTGATTATATCCGCATCTGCTCCATACGCGTCGACAGCGTTTTTCACCGATTCCCACCGGGTGGAGCCACCGGCCACAATCGGCCCGGGATCGAAACCGGCCGACACGCACACCTCGGTCCAATATCCAATATAATCGGGATTAAGTACCGTTACGACCGTGCCGCCGCATCCAAAGCGCCTCATGGCGTCGACAGCAAGCATCAGCGCCGGACGCTCCCCTATCAGATGGAACTGTTTAGGCAACTCTGCCCCAAATCTACGGCCACTGCCTGCGGCCACCACAATATGGAGGATTCGATTCATAGCGCAAAATTACACAATTCCATGATCATCTCCATCTTTTTCGAAAAGCTTGGCAACATAAATTTTGCGGGGTGCATTTCGTTCGCATAATTTCTACGATTTTTTCCACAAAAAAATTGAATTATTAGAAATAATGTCTAATTTTGGCATTTCAATGGATCATGCCGGCAAATGCCGACTGATCGGACATACCCTATAGAATACCATCAACCAGTTAATTTCTAAATTATGGAAATGCTTGACCGGGCCGAACAACTAAATGAAAAGGTTGCCACGCCTAACCTGCCAAACGAAGAGCTCCCAGGCAAAACACCGGAGGATGCCGAATGCGCCAGTGAAGAGAACGTCACCCGTGAGTCCCTGCTGAAGACCATTGAAATGATTGTCGCCGACGATTCGGAGATTGTCGCCGATGACGTTGCCCGAATCAAGCAACAATTCTATACACTCCACAATGAGCTGACACTCCGCCGTAAAGATGAAGCCGGCGAAGAGGGCGAAGCATTTACTGACACCGAAGATCCGATCGAAGAACGGTTCAAGGCCGCCCTTGCCGCTATCAAAGAGAAGAAAGCGCGTCAGAGAGCCGAGATAGAAACACGTCAGGCCGCTAATCTTGACAAAAAGGAAGCCCTGATCAACGAACTTAAAACTCTTGGCGCCGACACTGACAATGTCAACCGTCACTATCAGCGTATCAAGGAGATACAGAGCGAATTCAAAGAGATCGGCGAGGTACCGCCACAGAATGCCACTGCGCTATGGAAAAACTATCAGGATGCCGTGGAAGCATTCTACGACCAGTGGAAAGTCAACAAGGAACTCCGCGACTATGACTTCAAGAAAAATCTGGCCGAAAAGCAGCTTCTTCTCGACGAGGCCCGCAAACTGACCGAAGAGCCTGACGTGATCACAGCATTCCGACGGCTGCAGAGCCTACATGACAAATGGAGAGAGATCGGGCCGGTGGCAAAGGATGTCCGTGAGGAAATATGGACCTCCTTCAAGGATGCCTCAGCTGAAATAAACAAAAAATATCAGGCACATTTCGAAGAACGTAAAGCACGCGAGCGGGAAAACGAAGAGATCAAGACAGCCTTGTGCGAACGGATAGAAGCTCTCGACTTCAGCAAGCCCTCGACGTATCAGGAATGGGACGCCATGACCAAGACTATACTTGAGGCACAGGAAGAATGGAAAAAGGCCGGATTTGCCCCGCGAAAGACAAACACGGCACTGTTCAACCGCTTCAGGGCACTGTGTGATGACTTCTTCGGACGTAAATCGGAGTTTTTCAAAAAGACTAAAAACGAATTCGCCGAAAATCTTGCAAAGAAAACGTCATTATGCGAAAAAGCCGAGGTGCTGGCCGAAAGCACCGACTGGAAAAAGACTACCGATGCCATTGTAGAACTTCAGAAAGAATGGAAAACGATCGGACCGGTGGCACGTAAACACAGCGATGCGATATGGCGGCGGTTTATCAAGGCATGCGACACATTCTTTGACCGCAAGAAAAAGGTCAACGGCGACACACGCCGAGCCGAGCAAGCCAATCTGGCTACCAAACGCGAAATCATCAGCCGCCTGAATGTCATAGCGTCGGATGAAAACACCACACCGCGCGAACAGGCCATAGCAGAAGTACAGCAACTGCGCAAGCAATGGCAGGAAACCGGTCATGTGCCGTTCAAAGAGAAAGACAAGCTTCAGGACGCATATCGCGAAGTCGTAGGCACCCTCTTCGACAAGCTCGACATCAAGGAGAACCGCGCACGCATGGCCGACTTCCAGGCCGGCATAGAAGCGTCGGCCGGCGACTCCGGCAAACTGTCGCGCGAACGCGAACGTCTGGTCAGGGCATGCGAACAGCGCCGTCAGGAGTTGAAAACCTATGAGAACAATATGGGCTTTTTCAATTCCAAATCGAAGAACGGCGACTCTATAGTCAGAGAAATGGAACGGAAGATGCAGCATCTCAAAGAAGAGATCGCACAGATTTCAGAGAAGATAAAGATCATAGATTCGAATATCTGATCCACCACTTCCCTGTCGACCTGGCCGACATTTCGATCTGAAGGTCAGCCCATAATGACAAAACATCAAGACGCTGTGTCATACAATGATGTGACACAGCGTCTTACTATTTCGAACCTTAGAGCATGTTTGAATTTAACACGAATAAATATATATGGACTTCTTTCTATCCCCTCAAAGGTCTTTTCGGGCGATTTGCGTCAAGCTGCATCGGTCACGATGCCCGCATCGCTCCCTCATCAACTCACGCCAATCTCTACGAAAATCCTCTTTAAGTGAATAGACGTGAAATTCAAACATACTCTTAATTTTCGACAATGATCCACGTACTGACCGACGGGTAAACACCGCGCACTGACGCGTCAATAGGCATTGTCATCGCCTTTTAATATATTAAACAATGTGCGGAAAATGATCTTTATATCGAGCAACAGCGACCAGTGTTCGATATACCACACATCGCACTCCACACGCTTCTCCATCTTCCACAGATGGTCGGTTCCACCTCTTAATCCATTGACCTGAGCCCATCCGGTGATACCCGGCTTGACAGTGTGTCGCATCATATAACGGTCGACCAGATCTCTGTAAACATCGGTATGCGATACCATGTGAGGTCTCGGCCCGACTATAGACATGTCGCCCTTGAGCACATTAAACACCTGTGGCAGTTCGTCGAGCGACGTTTTCCGCAGAAAACGCCCCACTGCTGTGACTCTCGGATCGGTCTTGGCCACCGGCGACTCATCGTCCGATGGATCATATCGCAAAGTACGGAACTTCAAGCAATTGAACGTGCGGCCTTTGAGTCCGGTGCGCAGCTGGCGATAGAATACCGGGCCAGGCGATGTCAGCTTAATAGATATTGCTATGGGTATAAAAAAAACAGGGAACAACACCACTCCGACCAACGACGCCGTTATATCCAGCATCCGTTTCATAAATATATTAAACCGTGAGGCGAGCGGACTGTTCAAGGGTGTCATGACCGGCAGCCGTCCGATCTCATTGACTGCAAACCCACGGTTGACAAAACGCGTGAGCTGTGGCACGATGTGAAGCGTCACAGCATTATTGTCGGCCACTTCAATAGACTGGAGAAGCGCCGATTCATTGTCACCGGAAAGAGTGCAAAAAATCTCCTCTACGTCATTGGCTCTGACAAAGCCGCCCAAATCGCCGACAGGCATTACCGGCAGATCTGGGTCAACCGAACTTACGGCATTGTCGTCGAACACACCCGCTACGACATATCCATAACCATCGTTGGCCATCATGTCGTAAAGCCGCAGAGCTGTATCATTCATCCCCACTATCACCACACGACGATGATTGCGTCCGCAACGACGTAGAAACTTCAGCAGCTGCAACGAAACTACGCAGGCTATCGGAAGCGATATGAACATCAGCGCATAGAACACAGCCAGAGTACTCCATTCCACATAAGGAGCGTCAATCAGATACAACAACACAACAAAAAAAACAGCATGAACGCCACATGCATTTATGGCACTGCGGGCAGTACGTTCCATTTTAAGCGCGCGCAATTCCTCCGGACGTATCAACCGCCATCCAGCAATGATCCATGCAACCGATGCGACGATAATGACTTTGGGTGACATCCACACCCGAGCCTGAGCCATCCCGACCAACAATGAAGTCAGATAATACGATAACACCGCCATGACTATGGCCATGAACGACAAAGCCGGATTGATCAACCAGCCGTAACGTCTGCCACTATTTAATAATCCGGTCATGATACACTAATCGGTCCTGTTGGAATCTGTCGGGATTTCACTACGCTACATTCAATGAAGTATTCTCAGAGCCATTTTTCATATAAACGCAACACATTTCCACTTATTGCCATAATGAGCATATAAACCACAAAAAAGATCGTGTCCCGCCGGTGAAACACCGATAGGGGACACGATCGTATATTATCTTTGCTATAATTTGATCAGTCAATCTTCACCACAAGGAAGTTGCTGACTTCCCAGAACTGTGTCGGATCTTTGATCACCAGCACCTTCTGTCCGTCCTGATCTTCGATAGAATAGCTTGCTGCGGGCTGCTTTGTCATCACCTCCGCCTTCTTGCTGTGAAGCGGTATGTTGTTAAGTGTGCGTTTGTCAGCCTTTATGAAGTAGGCTTTTTCGAAGTCACCTTCAAGTATTCTTGTCTTGCGAAGGAATCCGGTCTGTATAATCTTGTTTTTCTGCAGTTCCGATTTGTTGCCTACGGCATAGTAACAGGTGTTGAGCTCGTCATTGAGCTGTGTTGCTTCCTGACGCGCCACCTCTCGCTCTGTGGTGACAGTCGAGACTGTGGAGCTGAGCGAATCGACCTTCTGTCCAAGGCTTGCTATCTGCACATTGGCAGCCGAAAGCTGGTTGCGGAGAGTGGCCATTTCTGTTTCCTGCTCGGCGATCTGTGCCTTGAGGTTTTCTATGGTTTTGGTAAGAGTGGAATTCTGTACGCCGCTTTTACGCAGTTTTTCCTCAAGTTGAGCCAAACGGTCGCGGCGCTGCTGAAGCGCTTCCTGAATGGCCACCATGTCGTTGCGCAGCTGATCTTTCTGCGAGCGTGCATCCGAGCCATTTCCTGGAGTAGCGATAATGTGTTCCAGATCCTTGATCTGTCCCATCCCGGCTGTAATGTCGTTGATAAGTGCAAACAACGAATCCTGCGTAGCGAGGGTTGCCTGAAGCTCTGAATTGAGCTGTACGTTCTGTTCTTCGGCTTTTTCAAGTTTTTCGCGTGTGCCACATGAAGTCATGACAGCAGCCACGGCAATAGCCATAAAGACTGTTCTCTTCATAATAGTTGAATTGTTGATTTTTAGATACGCCACCGCCAGCAAATCATTCATTCGTCGTCGGTGTCGTTTTTATATTTGTTTTTATGTTTTGGGCGTGGCGACAACTCTTTGTTGCCCGCTACGATAATAACGATTTCTCCGCGCGGATTGTTTTGCGAAAAATATTCTGCCAGATCTCCCAATGTGCCTCTGCGGGTTTCTTCATGCAGTTTTGATATCTCACGGCTGACAGAGGCCTCACGTCCGACGCCACACACTGCGGCAAGATCTGATAACGTTCGGGCCAGCCGCAAAGGCGACTCATAGATAATTGTTGTCCGCGGATCAGCAGCGATCTCTGCAAGTCGCGTGGCTCTCCCCTTTTTCTGCGGCAGGAATCCTTCGAAGCAGAACCGCTCACACGGAATGCCGCTATCGACCAACGCCGGCACAAAAGCTGTCGGCCCCGGCAATGTCACCACCTCAATTCCGCGACGTCGGCATTCTCTTGATATCAGGAATCCGGGATCGGATATGCCGGGAGTGCCGGCATCGGTTATAAGCGCGATATTCTCGCCGGCCTCCATACGGTCGACGAAAGACCCTACGGTCTGATGTTCATTAAATTTGTGGTGGCTTGCCACCGGAGTCGATATCTCGAAATGACGCAGCAACACACCACTCGTGCGTGTGTCCTCGGCCAATATCACATCAGCTTCGCGCAGCACATCCACGGCACGCGGGGGCATATCGGAAAGGTTACCCACCGGAGTAGGCACCATATACAATCGTCCGGCCATCAATGGAAACGCTGAGTCACAATTGCCGTAAAGTCAACCACATCAGGGTTTTCAGGATCCAGACACAGATCATCGGACAGATATTCGATCACTTCGTCGGCCGACGACATTGAGGATACCAGACGCAGAGTGTCGTTGAAATCCTGACTGCTGCCCTTGAACAGTTCGCGTATAAATCTGAAACGGTCATTCAGCGTGAACACCGGATGTCCGGCCACAGGCGTAGATGCATAAGTCACTGAGACAGCGTCAGGCTCTGCCACATGACGGTCTGCTTGCCGATCTTCGACCATGGAGTCGCTGCTGTCGGCCACTTCCTCGGCGATCGCCGAATCAGCCACCGCCATGTCATCGGACGAAACAGATCCGGACGCATGCACGTCGTCGCGACCGATATTGCCAGCCAACGGCTCTGACTCCACGGCTGTCTCAACATCTTTTTTCTCCATCGGCTCTAACTCCGGGTATTGTTCTTTAGAGCCTACGGACTCTACACATGACACCACTGGCGCTGAATCGGCCGCAGCCACTGCCTCAACGCTTTCATGCGAGCCGGCAATAACTTTTGTCAGTTCGAGCAGTGCCGATGCCTTATCATGCAAAATACAATTCACCTCCGGGTTGACAAGGTCACCGCGGCGTTGTATCAGAAGAGCAAGTCCTTCGATTTCGAGAGCGAGTGTAAGGATCTGCCCGGCCTTATCGTTATTATACATATCTTTAATGCTTTTGGTTTCAGACACAAAATTACCGAAAATTTTCAGAATGGCAACAAATCCACTATCATACCCGTCGTTTCTTCTTCGATGACTTGCGGGATTTCTGCGATTTAGTCCGAGACGCCCCACCCTTTTTCTTAGGTGCTTTGGTCACTTGCTTGACCGGACGCACATAGTCTGGGGCAAACATAGAGAGCAACATATCCTCTATCCCGGTCTTCAAAGCTGTCCGTCCGCAAGTAAAACCGTTGACCATTATGACTATAACGTGCGTAGGCTGTCCGTCGCCACCAAGCATATAGCCGGCGTATGACTGCACTCCCCTCATGCTTCCGGTCTTCAACGCCACTCGCCCTTCAAGAGGTGTGTCACGAAGAAAACTCTTGAGAGTGCCGTCGCAGCCAGCTTTTGGAAACAGGCTGACATAGTCGGGAGCCTTGTAGTGTGATGCCATCCATGTGAAAACGTTTGCAAGAAACATTGGGGTCAGACGGTCGTTGCGCGACAGTCCGCTTCCATCCTCGATCACCACACGCCGCGTATCCACATCGCGCGTTTCCCACATGTCAAGCTCTGTCTTGACCGCCGATGCGCGTGACTGCCCCGGCGCTACCGACCGCAGCATGGCCTCAGCCATCATATTGTCACTCCGATACATCAGACTGCGCAATATATCGACAAGTTCAGGCGACCGGTGGATATAGAGTGTGGACGCAACGTCATCGCCATCGGCCGACACCGGAGCATCGGACATCTCCACCCCATTGTGGCGAAGTTTCTGCATCACTTCATGTCGCATCACCGCCGAAGGATCCGGCGTAGAGACGGTGATGCTTTCGCCATTGCGCCGTGGATTTCCACGCGATATTATGACGTTGGAATCCTTCTTGCGGTCAATCTTGAGCGATCCTTTTGCCGGGGTGTGCGACACTTGCAGTCCGGGCACATAAGGCACTGACTTTCGCGACGGGAGGGTCAGCACAAACTTGTTGTCACGGAAATTCGCCGCATGGTGCGATGTCCCGTAGGGCCACACGATATCTTCGTCAGCCCATCCGTCGGGCACGCCCTCCTCAGGCATCAACGACGAATCAATCACCACCGTGCCTTCTACTCGTTTTATACCTGTTGCAACAACGGCAGCGGCTATGCTGTCGGCGAATCCTCCGGCCTCATCGAAATAAGCCGACTCGACGGTAGGATCACCGACACAACGCACCACTATATCGCCCTTGAGTGTGCCGTCATCAGTTATCTTGCCCACCGCCTCAACCCGGGTTTCATAACGGTCACAGGAGTTCATGAGAGTCAGCACCGACGCCGATGTCAGTGCTTTGGTAATGCTGGCCGGCACAAAAGCAGCGTTGCTGTTTATATCACGCAACGTTTCGCCTGTCGCTATATCGGCTATGTATATACCAAGATGTGATTCGCCCACACCGCTGACGCCGATCGGCGACGCCGGCCCGGCGGCTTTGACGGACACAGCCATGGCCATGGCCATGGCCATGGCCAACACGACAAATATCGATCTACGTAATGTACTGTATTTTATCATCCGATAAGATTAGGTCAGAGTTGAAATTCAAGTCGCGAAATTACTAAAAAAGCCCCGTATATGCTTTCCAAAAACTAAAAAGACCCCCACAATAGATGTTAATTCGACAATTTTGAGTAATTTCGCACATCGAAAGAGCAACTGTGCAGATATGGTACTGAAAACTCGCGAAAAGCTCATAGATGTGGCTCGACAGCTTTTTGTGCACAAAGGCGTCGAAAACACTACGATGAACGACATTGCGGCCGCCTCTGACAAGGGGAGGCGCACCATCTACACCTATTTCAAAAACAAGCTGGAGATTTACAATGCCGTCATAGAGCGCGAAAGCGAGCGGCAGGTGGAACGGATAAGGCTGACAGCACAGTCTGATCTTCCACCGGAAGAGAAGCTTCGCCAGTTTCTCATCGGACGGTTCGACACCATCGACGATGTCGTGGCATATCACCCAGGCACCATAAGATCGCTCTTCACTCTTGACTTTAAGAGAGTGGAGCGCATAAGGCGGCTGGCCATTGTCAAGGAGCGTGAGATATTGCGCGAGATACTCCACGAGGGCGTCAGGAAAGGCATATTCTCACGATCACAGGCCGACCGCCTCGAAGCTATGCTGGCGATGGTGTTTCAGGGAGCCTACTACTGTATGATCAAAGGCAACATTGAGGAGGGGGCAGCCGAGATAGGATCACTGCGCCGCGACGTCATCGATTTTGTCATGGAGAGCATAGTCACGCCTCAGCACCATACCGACAAATCTGAGAACAACACCAATATCAAACAATAATACACCTAAAAGATGAAACTACTTGAAGGAAAAACAGCCATCGTCACCGGCGCCGCACGCGGCATCGGCAAGGCACTGGCAATCCGCTTCGCCCAGGAAGGCGCCAATATCGCCTTCACCGATCTGGTAATCGATGAAAACGGCAAAGCCACCGAAGAAGAGATAGCCGCTCTGGGCGTAAAAGTCAAAGGCTACGCATCCAACGCCGCCGACTTCGAGCAGACAAAAGAGGTAGTAGATCAAATCCACAAGGATTTCGGCTCGATCGACATACTTGTGAACAACGCCGGCATAACCAAAGACGGACTCATGATGCGCATGACCGAGCAGCAGTGGGATGCCGTCATAGCAGTCAACCTCAAGAGCGCGTTCAACTTCATCCACGCCACCCTATCCATCATGATGCGCCAGCGCAGCGGCAGCATCATCAACATGGCATCGGTGGTAGGAGTACACGGCAATGCCGGCCAGTCGAACTATGCCGCCTCCAAAGCAGGCCTTATAGCTCTGGCCAAGAGCATAGCGCAGGAAGTAGGTTCACGCGGCATCCGCGCCAACGCCATTGCCCCCGGCTTCATCGAGACAGCCATGACAGCCGCTCTCCCCGACAACGTCCGCGCCGAATGGGTACAGAAGATACCCCTGCGCCGCGGAGGCAAGCCCGAGGATATCGCCGACGTGGCCACATTCCTCGCTTCTGACATGTCGAGCTATGTCACCGGCCAGGTGATACAGGTCGACGGCGGAATGAACATGTAAGCCAGACTTACCCAGACCGAAGCAGTCACAATCCGTGCCGACTATGGGATATTTCCATCAGCGGCACGGATTTTTTCATTATTTGCAGAAATGCGGGATAATGCGTAACTTTGAGGAAATTTTCAAAACCTACTGATGTTAAGATACAACACTCAGCTTGAACGGCTGAAACTGCCTGAATACGGACGCAACATACAGAACATGGTGGAGCATTGCCTCACCCTGACCGACCGCGACGAGCGCAATGCCTGCGCAAGAAGCATCATAGAAGCCATGATCCGGCTGACGCCACAGGCCAAGAACGATCCCGACCACACGCGTAAACTCTGGGATCATCTGGCCATTATCTCAGACTTCAGGCTTGACATCGACTATCCGTTCGATCAGGTAGAGAAGGATACGCTCCAGAGTACACCCGAGCGTGTGGCCTACGGCCTGCAGAATATCCGCTACCGTCATTACGGCAAATCGGTCGAACGCCTTGTCGCCACCGCTTCAGCCATGGAGCCGGGGCAGGAACGCGACACATTAGTCAGACTGATCGCAAACCACATGAAAAAACTCATGCTGGAGGTGAACTGCGACGGTGTTGACGACATGAAGATCTTCAAAGATCTTGCAGAATTGTCGCATGGAGAGATACGGATACATCCCGAAGAGATGAGACTTCACGAATTCAAGGCCGTACAACAGCCTACAGGCAAGAAACGACGCAAACGCTGATCCTTCCATATCCGCAAAAACAGACTACATGATCAAGGCAAGCGAACTCACCGCCATAGGAGCCATCATCAAGCCCCACGGAGTTAAGGGCGAAATGGTGATCAACCTTCGTGACGACCGGATCGATATCGAACGCACCGAATGCATCGTAATGGATATAGATGGGATCTATGTGCCTTTTTTCATTGAAAACGTCCGTCAGAAAGGGCGCGAGTCGTATATAATAGCCATCGAAGGCATAACGTCCGACACTGCCGCGGCCGAATTCAACGGCAAGACAGTATATGCGCTGCGCGAACACATGGCCGAAATGACCGACGAGAGCGACGACGGATTCTACGCATCCGATCTAATAGGATTCAAGGCCGTCAAGCCCGACGGCACTGCGATAGGTGTCATCGACGGAATAGAGGACAGCACTATCAATGTGCTCGCGATCATTCACGCCGATAATGACCGCACCGTCTACATGCCGCTTGCCGATGAATTCATAACCGATATTGATCCCGACAGACAGATTATCACTTTTGACGCTCCTGACGGAATCGAATCACTTTGACAGACGCTATACAGATAAAGAATCCATTAAATAGTCTAAAAATCCCCTGCCACATGGAGTTCGACGAAACAAAAGCCATAGAATATATGCGCGAAGCCATAGGCCGGCGCGCCGAAGCCTATGATGACGACCAGTTGCTTAATCTCATCGACATCATCTGGGACTTCTATGAAGAGAACGGATTGCTCGATATAGATGCCGACGAAGAGATCGACGATGAAGAAGCTGTGCTCGACGATCTTGTGGCTTACGCGCGACGCATGCTCCGCAAAGACAAGGAATCAAAGATCAACGATGACGACATCGCACCGCTCATCGAAGCCGAGATAGACTATGAAAACTCTCTCGACCAGTAATTTCGCAGCCCGTTTTCTGACGGCGGTGGCACTTGTAGCGCTGCTCGCATGGCCCATGGATGCCGAAGCGCAGTTTTTCAAAAAGAAAGAGAACCGCTACACCGATCCTTACAAGGGATTTACAGAAGAGGCCTACATGGATATGGATTTTCTGCCCAACATCTCTACTCCAGAAGTACATAAAAAAGCAAAAAGCGGAGTAAAGAAAACCATAAGAGCCCTTGCCGAACAGCTGAAGAATAAAGTGACCGTGGATCTTGTGAGAGATGACGAGGTGGTGCTTGTCACATTTCCGACCGACGATCTCTTCCTGCCCAACGACACCATGCTCACCACCGAAGGCACCGCTTTGCTCGCACCGCTGCTGCCACACATGAAGAATCCGATGATGTACAAGATTGTGCTGGCCGTGCATACCGACGACACCGGATCAGAGCTCTACCGCGATGAACTCTCAACCTCACGCCTCAATTCGGTCTACGACTGGTTCATGCTTGCAGTCGAATCCGGACAGATTCAGGAAAACCTCATCATCATACCGTTCGCAATGTCGTCCACCATGCCGCTGGCCGACAACAACACTCGTGACAACCGCGCGCTCAACCGACGGCTGGAGGTGTATTTCATACCAGGGCCGCAGCTGATCGACGAGGCGTATAAAGGACAATTGAAATAACAAAACAACATATCATCTTAACATACGAAAATGGCAACAGAACTCAAAGACCTCACCAAGAGAGCCGACAACTATTCGCAATGGTACAACGACCTCGTTATAAAAGCCGACCTTGCCGAACAGTCGCCGGTGAGAGGATGCATGGTCATCAAGCCCTACGGCTATGCCATCTGGGAAAAAATGCAGCGTGAACTCGACCGGATGTTCAAGGAAACCGGCGTACAGAACGCCTACTTCCCTCTGCTGATACCAAAGTCTTTTCTTTGTCGTGAAGCCGAACATGTGGAAGGCTTTGCCAAAGAGTGCGCCGTAGTGACCCATTATCGTCTGAAAAACGATCCTGACGGACGCGGAGTGATTGTAGATCCTGACGCGCGCCTCGAAGAGGAACTTATAGTGCGTCCGACATCGGAAACAATAATATGGGGCACCTACCGCAACTGGATACACAGTTACCGCGATCTGCCCATACTCTGCAACCAGTGGGCCAACGTTATGCGCTGGGAGATGCGCACGCGCATGTTCCTCCGCACATCTGAATTCCTCTGGCAGGAGGGCCACTGCGCCCATGCGACAGCCGAAGAGTCGGAAGCGCGCACAGTGCAGATGATCAACCTCTACGCCGACTTTGCCGAAAAGTATATGGCAATGCCGGTAATCAAGGGTGTCAAATCGGCCAACGAACGGTTTGCCGGAGCTGTCAACACTTATACCATCGAGGCTATGATGCAGGACGGCAAAGCCCTCCAGAGCGGCACGTCGCACAATCTCGGCCAGAATTTCGCCAAGGCGTTCGACGTGACGTTTGTCAACAAGGACAACCAGCCCGAATATGTATGGGCCAACTCATGGGGAGTGTCGACTCGCCTGATGGGAGCGCTGATAATGAGCCATTCCGACGACAACGGCCTCGTACTTCCGCCCCACCTCGCCCCCATACAGGTAGTGATAGTGCCTATCTATAAAAACGCCGAACAGCTCAAGCAGATCAGCTCACACATCGAACCGATCCTGCTCCAGCTCAAGGAGATGGGCATCAGCGTGAAATATGACGATGCCGACAACCGCCGCCCGGGATTCAAGTTTGCCGACTACGAGCTTAAAGGCGTACCTGTGCGTCTGGTAGTCGGAGCGCGCGACATAGAAAAAGGCACCGTTGAGATCATGCGCCGCGACACGCTCGAGAAGAGCGAAGCCCCGCTCGAAGGCATAGCCGGCCACGTAAAGGCTCTGCTCGAAGAGATACAGACCCATATCTACAGGAAAGCTCTTGCCCACCGGCAGGAAATGACACGCACCGTGGATACCTACGACGAATTCAAGAAAGAGATCGAGAAGGGCGGATTTATCCTCGCACATTGGGACGGCACAACCGAAACAGAGCTTAAGATTAAAGAGGACACCAAAGCCACACTCCGTTGCATTCCCCTTGACGGCGACACGACTCCGGGAGTATGCATGGTGACCGGACGTCCGTCGAAGCAGCGCGTGATCTTTGCCCGCAACTACTGATTCAACACCAACGTAAACACTACCTGCGACCTGCAGAAGGGTCGCAGGTATAATTCCCCACGCAATGAGTTCGACCGACATTACGTCAGGCAAGAGCACACGTCTGGCCATAGTGATCCCCTGCTACAACGAAGAGGAGGCACTGCCGCTGACTGTCGCACGGCTGACAGATATCATCGGATCTATGGTCGGCGACGGTCTGGTGTCGTCCGACAGTTACATAATGTGTTGCGACGACGGAAGCCGCGACGCCACATGGCGCACAATCCGCAATCTGCACGCTTCCAATCCGATGGTCAGGGGACTGTCGCTCGCCCACAACCGGGGACATCAGTATGCTCTGCTCGCCGGCCTGATGACAGTCCGAAACGAGTGTGACGCGGCCATAAGCATCGATGCCGACCTGCAGGATGACCCACGGGCCATGATAGAGATGGTGAAGCGCTTCCGCGAGGGTGCAGAAATTGTCTACGGTGTCAGGCGCAGCCGTCAGTCCGACACATGGTTCAAGCGCACCACGGCGCGAGGCTTCTATCGGTTTCAGCACAGCATGGGACTCGATACCGTATATGATCATGCCGACTACAGGCTTATGAGCGCACGAGCGCTCGAACTGCTTTCGTCATACGGCGAAAGCAATCTTTTCCTGCGAGGCATTGTGCCTCAGATTGGCCTGACCACAGCCGTAGTGGAATATGACCGTAACGAACGTGTGGCTGGCGAATCAAAATATCCTCTCAAAAAAATGCTGAGTTTTTCGGTCGACGGCATCACTTCATTCTCGTCGCGTCCGATCAGAATGATTTTTTATGTAGGGCTCGGCTTGCTGATCGCTGATATCGCCACAGCCATATACGTGTTGCTTTCATGGATTCACCACGACGTGGAACCGGGCTGGACCTCACTCATGCTTTCGGTGTGGTTTCTGGGCAGCCTCATACTTATGGCGCTCGGCATCGTCGGCGAATATATCGGCAAGATTTTTATCGAGGTCAAACACCGTCCTCGATATGCCATCAAAGAAATAATAAAATGACTGACACCAAATCACTCGAAACACAGCTCTCAATGGAGAGCGGCCACAATGTCGACGTCATAGAGGCTGAAGTGAAGGCCATCGTCGATGCTTTGGGCGATTTCTGCGCCCAGGGCGATTCGGTGGCGATACCTGGATTCGGCACATTCCAGTCGGTAAAGACCGATGAACACATCGATACCGATGATGAAGGACGCCGTATGCTGATACCTCCATCCATTACCGTAGAATTCAAATCGAGCGTTGTGCTCCGCAAATCCCTTAACTGATGAACGAAAAGATACCTTTGCGGGCACTCGCCGACAGAGTGGCTGAAACCACCGGACGCAGTTCGGCCGAAATGGAAACTCTGATCAAACGTCTGTTTGAACTCATCGCCGAAGGACTCCACGAAGGACGAAAAGTGGAGGTGAAAGGCCTCGGCACATTCTCTCTGTCGGACAATCCGGCGGATCCGGTAGAGTTCAGCCCGGCGGATGCGTGGGCTGAAAGAATCAACGCCCCTTTCGCCATGTTTGAGCCTGAAGAACTTGCCGAAGAGGCAACTGAAAGCGACTTTAACGATATTCCGGCTGATACTTCAGCTTCCGTCACGACCGAACAAGACATAGAAGAGGAAACGCCCCTTCACGTATATGCGGCGACAGAGGAGGTCCTGACAGAAGAACCACTGCCAGAGGCAGTGACAGACACGGAGATTGCAACCGCTGAAACTGTCGCAGCCTGCGAGCAGCAGCCTGTGATGCATAAAGAGCCGACTGCCGCAGATGCGGCCGGAGTCGAGGAAGAGATCACAGTCCAGACAAAGATTATCGCCGAAACGGAGTCCGACAGCACACCAGGATTTATTGACGCCGACGAAACAGCCGAAACGGACGAAACTGTCTCCAACGACAGCCTGCAACCCACATCTGAAGCGTATCCGGCCGAGATAGGGTTCCTGACCGACAACGCCGATACGACTGATAACGAGGATACTCATGAAGAATACATGGTGAGCACGGACGTTGACGACGCAGCTGCTGACAACGGATTCGGCAAAGGATTCATAGTCGGACTAATCGTCGGACTGGCCATAGGTGCTTTGGCGCTATGCTGCTATGTGATGTATTTCGTACACACCTCTGGTCAGCCTCAAACGATTGAGACCGAGCTAACTGAAAACTCTCCGGTCATTACCGAATGACAGCCCGAACAACATCCAATATTTGTGAAATAATTAAAAGGTTTGTAAGAATAAACCTATAATAGCTAAATTTAACACACCGTTAGCCGCTCCCGGGTGTTATAATATATAATTTTGCGTAGGTCATTGTTGCTCACGTACAGTGGCCACGCAATCAGATTTTAGACTTCACATACGAACTAACCACTTAACAAAGCCGCAAAACATCTTATGAGCGAATCCGTTAACATCAGAGAGTTGAACGACCTCGTGGCGAGCAAGAACGATTTCGTACAGCTCATCACCAAAGGGATGGATCAGACAATCGTTGGGCAGAAGCATCTTGTTGACTCTCTGCTGATAGCATTGCTGGCCAATGGCCATGTGCTTCTTGAAGGCGTCCCCGGTCTGGCCAAGACACTCGCCATCAAGACACTTGCCCAGGTGATCGACGCCCGTTACAGCCGCATACAGTTCACTCCCGACCTTCTTCCTGCCGACGTCACCGGCACGATGATCTACAGTGTGCAGAAAGAGCAGTTCCAGATAAAGAAAGGCCCGATCTTCGCCAACTTCGTACTGGCCGACGAGATCAACCGTGCTCCGGCCAAGGTGCAGAGCGCCCTGCTCGAAGCCATGCAGGAGCGACAGGTGACCATAGGCGAACAGACATTCAAGCTCGACGAGCCGTTCCTGGTGATGGCCACACAGAATCCTATCGAACAGGAAGGCACATATCCCCTGCCTGAAGCGCAGGTCGACCGTTTCCTTCTCAAGGTGATCATAGGTTATCCCAGCAAGGACGACGAACGCCAGATCATACGCCAGAACATCTCACCGCGCAAGATCGAAGTCAAACCACTTCTGCGTCCCGAAGAGATTCTCGACGCCCAGAAGATCGTAGAACAGATATATCTTGACGAAAAGATCGAACGCTATATTGTGGATATAGTGTTTGCCACACGTCGTCCGGAAGACTACAATCTGAAGGATCTCAGCGGCATCATTTCTTTCGGAGCATCTCCCCGCGCATCAATCGGCATGGCCAAAGCCGCCCGCTCCTACGCCTTCCTGCGTCAGAGAGGCTACGTGATACCCGAGGATGTCAGAGCAGTGTGTCACGACGTGATGCGCCACCGCATCGGGCTCAGCTATGAAGCCGAAGCCAACAATATCACTTCCGACGAGATCATATCGGAGATACTCGACAAGGTCGAAGTGCCCTGACGCGAAGAAACTCCACACGACACTCACTATCCTACCGACTGATTGATGGAAGCTACCGAGCTCATAAAAAAAGTCAGGAAGATCGAGATCAAGACCCGCGGACTCTCCCAGAATATTTTTGCCGGAGAGTATCACACCGCATTCAAAGGTCGTGGAATGATCTTCTCTGAAGTGCGTGAATACCAGTATGGCGACGATGTGCGCGACATAGACTGGAACGTCACTGCGCGCCATAACCACCCGTATGTAAAAGTGTATGAGGAGGAACGCGAGCTGACAGTGATGCTTCTTGTCGATGTCAGCGGAAGCCGTCTGTTCGGAGCCTTAGGCGAGGAAAAGCGTGAGATGATAGCCGAAATCGCTGCCACGATCGCTTTCTCGGCCATACAGAACAACGATAAGATCGGTGTGTTATTCTTTTCCGACAAAATAGAGAAGTTTATCCCACCCAAAAAAGGCCGGAAACATATTCTCTTCATCATCCGTGAACTGCTCGACTTCTCTCCTGAGAGCAAAGGCACAGATATAGGAGGAGCCTTGCGATATCTTACCGATGCTCTTAAAAAGCGCACCACCGCTTTTGTCATCTCCGACTTTATAGATGATGCCGAATCCTACCGTACATCACTGTCGGTAGCCGCCAACAAGCACGATCTGATAAGCATACAGGTTTTCGACAAACGTGACACCCAGATTCCTGATATAGGACTGATTCGTGTGAAAGATCTCGAAACCGGAGGCGAACGATGGCTCGACACTTCGTCGAAGCGCACACGGCAGGCATTGAGCAAATGGTGGTATGACCGCCAACAGAAAATGACTGAAACGATGCGTCACAGCGGAGTCGACATAGCCTCGATTGCCACCGATGAGGATTACGTGCGCGCATTAATGGCTCTTTTCCAACGGCGTGGCGTAAGATGACAGCGCGCAGTGCGGCAACCGCTGCATGATGCGTCAGGAATCATCACCACAAGCATCCGGACGACAGATCACACTCCACACCCACCAACATTACATTCCCAACCATAAAGACATGAATCTTTCGGCAAGACAACCACTGATACTCCTAACCGCAATACTGCTTGCAGCCATAGGGGCAGGAGGCGCGGCAACCGCACAGGTCAAAGTAAGGGTAGCACTCGACTCGGCCTATATAGAGATGGGGCGCACCACGCCTCTTCATGTGGAAGTGACCGGAAAAATCGACGAAACGGGAGGTATCATGCTCCCCGACACTCTCTGGCGTGAAGTGGAGGTGGCCAAAGTGGGTGAACCGCTTGTGACCGATCTCGGCAACGGCAACAAAGAGCTGCGTCAGGAGGTGATACTCCAGGCTTTTGATTCGGGACTGTACACTCTGCCTCCGGTATTGTTCGTGCAGGACGGGCAAGTGACCGAAAGCAACCGCCCCGCCCTGAAAGTGATGCCGGTGGCCATTGATTCGCTATCCACGATCCATGACTATTACGACGCCCAGAATCCGCCTCGCCATTTCTTTGACTTCCTCCCCGACTGGATGACCGACTATGGCCTGTGGATTTTGCTCGCACTGCTCGTCATCGGTGCTGCCCTGTATATCTATTTCAAATGGATAAAGCAGGGACGGCTGCCGCTCGTACCTGCGAAAAAACCTGTCCCGCCCTACGAACTCGCCATGCAGCGTCTTGAAACTCTGCGCGCAGAGAATCTATGCGACAAGGGTCAGGAGAAGGAATACTATACACGACTCACCGACATACTTCGCAGCTATCTCGACACCCGTTTCGGCATCAACGCAATGGAGATGACTTCATCGCAGATAGTCAAGTCATTGCGCAATAATGAGGAGACGCGAATGCCTGAAAAATACATGAGCCGTGTGCTTGAGATAGCCGACTTCGTAAAGTTTGCCAAGGCACGGCCGCTCCCCGAGGACAACGCCGCATCATTCCGTTCGGCCCTGCAGTTTGTAGAGGACACAAAACCCCTGCCGACCGACACCGAGAAAGATACAGCCGAAGACATCAAATAATCTAACACGACTTTCTGATCAAATGCAATTCGCACATCCTACATATCTATGGTTTCTGCTGTTGCTCATACCGTATCTGGCATGGTATATACTCAACCGCAACCGCAAGCACGCCACCATGTCGGTGTCGATCATAGCGCCTTATGCAAAAAACGGACGTCCGCTGCGCGCATGGCTTCTCCACGGCCTGTTCGTCATGCGGGCACTGTGTCTGGCAGCATTGATCGTCATCCTTGCACGTCCGCAGGCATACGACCGCTGGAGCACCTCCAACACTCAGGGCACAGATATAGTCATAGCGCTCGACATATCAACGAGTATGCTTGCGCGCGACTTCAAGCCCGACCGTTTTGAAGCAGCCAAGAAAGTGGCCTCGCAGTTTGTCAGCGGACGTGAAAGCGACAATATCGGAGTAGTGATCTTCGCCGGGGAGAGTTTCACTGCCGTGCCCATGACCACCGACAAGGCTCTTCTTGTCAACTACATCAACGACATCAAAATGGGAATGCTTCAGGACGCCACGGCAATCGGTGACGGTCTGGCCACTTCCATCAACCGTATAAAAGACGGAAAAGCCAAGTCGAAAAGCATCATACTGCTCACCGACGGATCGAACAATACAGGCAATGTAGCTCCGGTCACGGCTGCCGAGATCGCCAAGAAATACGGAATCAAGGTGTACACTATCGGCATCGGACGCAACGGCATGGCGCCGTTCCCTCAGGAGAATGCGTTCGGACGCATCGAGTATGTGAACCTTCCCGTAGTCATTGACGAAGCCACTCTCCGCGACATAGCCTCCATAACCGGCGGCAAATATTTCCGTGCCACCGACAACAATGTCCTAAAGCAGGTGTTTGACGAGATTGACGCTCTTGAAAAGACAGTGCTTGACGTGCGCAATTTCAGTCACACTGAGGAAAACTACATGATGTGGGCCTGGATCGCATTCGCACTGCTGGCACTTGAGCTGCTGCTTCGATTCACCGTGCTCCGCACTATCCCGTAAAGTCATAACACACTACACGCGTAAAACAATATGTTGAGCTTCGCATATCCTCAATTGCTATATCTGCTGCTGGCCATTCCAGTGATAGCAGCATTATATTTCCAGAGCCGTCTGAGTCGGCGCCGTCGGTTGCGCCGTTTCGGCCAGCTCAAGGTGGTCAGGGCAATGATGCCCGACTCATCGCGCTACATGGGCTGGATCAAGCTTACAATCGAATGCCTTGCTCTGGCATTCATCATCATAGCATTGGCGCGGCCTTATACTACCGGTGGCGACACTGCTTCACAAAAAGAGGAGGAAACGGTGTCGAGAGGTATTGAGGTGATGATATGCGTCGACGTGTCGAATTCGATGCTGGCGTCATCGACCGATGATCCCCGGGGTGTCAGCCGTCTGCAGCGCGCCAAATTCATTCTGGAGAAGCTCATCGACAAGATGCACGATGACAAGGTAGGTCTGATAGTTTTTGCCGGAGATGCCTATACACAGCTCCCGATCACATCCGACTATATTTCGGCCAAAATGTTTCTCAACGGCATCAATACCGATATGGTGCCCACTCAAGGCACCGCTATAGGAGCTGCCATAGATATGGCCATCAATTCATTCACCCCCGACAGTGACTTCCGCAAGGCCATAATCGTGATCACTGACGGCGAAAATTTCGAAGACAATGCTGTGGAGGAAGCCCGACGCGCAGCCTCGGCAGGGATTCAGGTCGACGTGATCGGCATAGGAGGCGGCAAAGGCTCACCCATACCCATGAGCGGAGGCGAATATCTCAAAGACCAGCAAGGTCAGGTGGTGATGACCGCCCTCAACGAGTCTATGGCCAAAGAGATAGCTCAGGCGGGCGACGGCGTGTATCTCTCGGGAGGATCTTCGTCGGTAGTGGGTGATCTTGACAGCCATCTTGACAAGCTTGGCAAGACGGAGTTCAAGCGTCGCACAGCCGCATCGGCCGCCAACGAACTGTTCCCCATAGCCGCGATACTGGCCATAATGATGCTTGTGATCGACGGACTGCTCCCCTACTGCAAGATATCGTGGCTCCGCGACATCAACTTCTTCACAAAACAAACCTCAGGAAAGAAAGATGAAAACGGCAAATAAGACTTTGGCTATGATATTGGTGGCTGCGGCCGGAATGCTTGGCATTACCGCCCGTGCATCCGACAGTGACCAAGAGATCCTTCCCACCACCAAACAGGAACGCAATCTCATAAGGGAAGGCAACAGTCTTTACCGTCAGAAGCGTTTTGCCGAAGCTGAAGTGAAATACCGGAAAGCTTTGGAGGAGGTGCCACAGTCGGAAACTGCCCTCTTCAATCTTGCCGCGTCACTGATACGCCAAAGCGGATCGGCCGATCCCAACAGCGGAAACAATCCCATCAAGGATGCCTCGGAAATCCTGCGGCAGCTCGGCAAAGACGGATTCGACACCAATCTGTCGGGCAAGGCATTCTACAATCTCGGCAACATAGCGTTCAACAACAATGATTTTGCAGGCGCAGTGGATATGTACAAACACTCGCTTCGCAAGAATCCTGACGACGACAAGGCGCGCCAGAATCTGCGCATAGCCCAGAAAAAGCTTGAACAACAGCAGCAGGACCAGCAGAATAATCAGGATAAACAGAATCAGGACCAGCAGCAGAATCAGGACCAGCAGCAACAGCAGCAAGATAAACAGAATCAGGATCAGCAAAACCAGGATCAGCAGCAGAACCAGGATCAGCAACAGCAGCAGGACAAAAAAGATCAGCAGAAAAAGCAACAGCAGCAACAGCAAATGAGCAATTCCAACGCCGACAAGATATTGAAGGCGATGGAAAACGAAGAGGCTACCACACGCAAACGTGTCGAGGCCGAAAAGAAAAAAGCTGCCGCCGCACGAAAGAAGCAGGTCACCAATCCATGGTAATCATTGTCGCGCGGAATCTGTTCCTGACACTTACAGCCGGAGAACATTTCGGCCGACAACATAATAAGACTTACACGACTTATCACGAAGCATGATGAAAAAGTTTCTGACATTCATAGCGCTGACGATCATCGCATCGGCCGGACTGCGAGCCGAGGTAGCGTTCAAGGTCAAAGCCCCCGAACGCGTTATGGTCGGCGAACAGTTCTATATCACCTACTCGGTTGTCGACGGCAATCCGAGCCTGCGCTCGCTGCGTGTCCCGGAGATCCCCGGATGCAAACTGCTCTATGGACCGTCGGAGAGCAGAAGCCAGAGCTATGAGATGATCAACGGCCGCACACGCTCCAATTCAAGAGTCGACTACACCTATGTGTACCGCGCTGAAAAGGAGGGTGCTGTCACTATCGGCGAGGCCTCCGTAGAGGCCGACGGACGACAGTTGTCGACCTCGCGACGCAAGCTCACCATCGTGGCCAACTCACAGTCGTCCTCCTCCGGACAAGGAAATGCCGGAAACGGCACTCCGGCCGTAAACATCGACGATATCTCCACCCAAAGCTCCGACCGTACCGTACAGTCCGATGACGTGTTTGTCCGGATCATTCTCAACAAGAGCACAGCCTACGAACAGGAGGCAATCGAGTGTACGATCAAGCTCTATACCAAATATTCCATCTCATCGTTCATGCCCACGAAGCAACCGAGCTTTGACGGTTTTCTCATAGAAGAGGTTCCGATACAGGCTCAGCTCAACGAGGTGGAAAACTATCGCGGCCAGAATTATATGACCGCACTTCTCAAACGCTGCATCATATTTCCGCAGAAATCCGGACGCCTGACCATCAACTCGGGCAATTACGACATCAGCGTGGTGCAATACGACAATGTCAACATGGGTTTTTTCAACGTGCGCACGCCACAGGAGCGCGACATCAAAGTCAGCTCCAACTCCGCATCGATAGAGATCAAGTCTCTTCCATCGCCGCAGCCCGAAGGATTCAGCGGAGCGGTAGGAACATTCACCATCGACAGCCGTCTGGTGGGCAACAGCTTCCGCACCAATGATCCGGCCACGCTGATATATACTGTCACCGGCACCGGCAATATCAAATATGTAAAAGAGCCTGAGATCGACTTCCCGTCGGAATTCGAACTGTACAATCCTCACACCGATTACGACACACGTGTCAACGGCAGCAACGTCAGCGGCACAATGACCGTGGAATACACATTTGTGCCACAGGCCACCGGTCAGTTCAAGATCGGCAGCGACAGATTTGTGTATTTCAACCCGTCAAACGGCCAGTATGTCACACTGTCAACTCCGGTCTATGACATCAAGGTCGCTCAGGGCACATCTGCGGCAGCATCGGCCGAACAGAAGGATATCGAAAGCAAAAACACCGACATACTCCATATCAAGACCGGCGACAAGCATCCTGCCATGCATCGCAATTACGTGATCGGCACATGGTGGTATTGGGCGCTGATGGTGCTGATGGTAGCCGGTGTGGCCGGCGCGGCACTGGCAAGAGGCAAACGCGCACGCATGGCGTCGGACGAAAAGGGCACCCGCCTGATCAAGGCCAACAAGGTGGCACGCCGACGGCTTAAGCTTGCCAAACACCTTTCGGAAACCGGTCAGGACGAGAAATTCCATGAAGAGATCCTAAAAGCGATCTGGGGATATCTCAGCGACAAGCTCGGCATACCCGCCTCACAGCTCACCCGCGAAAACATCATGACCGTGCTCGCTGACGCCGGCGCGCCCGAAGAGGTCAGAGCCAATCTCGGCGAGGTGCTCGACGACTGCGAAATGGCACGCTACTCTCCGGCCGACACACGTCCGTCGACATCCGACATCTACCGTAAAGCCTCACAGGCCATCAACAGTATGGAAAATATCAAGTTCAGAAAATGAAAATCTTTCAGATCATATCACTGTCAGCAGCCCTGACACTCTCTGCCAGCAGCCTTACAGCCCGGACACTCGACCAGCAGGCCGACTCGGCATATTCCGCCGACAGATTTGAAGAAGCCGCCGCACTCTACCGTCAGGCGATAGACGAGTATGGCACCTCGCCCGAACTGTATTATAATCTCGGCAACTCCTACTATCGGCTCGGCGCACCGGGTAAAGCCATCCTTGCCTACGAACGCGCACTGCGTATCGATCCGACTTTTTCCGACGCCCGCACCAATCTGGAATTTGTCAATGCCCGTCTGGCCGACCGACAGGGTGAGCGCGGTTCATTCATGAGCAACGCCTTCGACCGATTTGCCACCCTTCTCACTCCCAACGGCTGGGCATGGGCGGCATTCGCAATATTCGCCCTTTGCATGGCATGCGTGGCTATGTATATACTCACCGACACCGTCATCATCAGAAAAGCCGGTTTTTTCGGAGGAATACTGCTGCTGCTGATCTCCGTCGGAGCCATACTGACGGCCTTCAGAGCACGCAAAATATCCACTGCCCACGACCTCGCTGTCATAATCGTGCCCTCGACCATACTGAGCACCTCGCCGCGTGAGCCCAAAGACCGCAACGAAGAGGCCATGCTGCTGCACGAAGGTGTGAAGCTCCAGATACTCGACTCGATTTCCGAACGCTCCGATACGACTGGCTTAAAATGGTTTGACGTGCAGATCGACAACAATCACCGCGCATGGATCAAATCGACAGCCGTAGAGAAAATATGATTTTATGCTCTAAAACATATCAGGATTTTCGGCAAAATATTTGGCCATATTAAATATTGGGGCTATTTTTAAGCAGACAAAACAAACAAGAAAATATTCACTTCTAACCAATAAATCATTTTATTATGGCTAAGACTATTACATTCAATGAGTTGCGCAAGCTCAAAGACAGCCTGCCCGACGGAGCGACACACCAGATCGCCGACAAGCTCAATATAACCGTACAGACCGTAAGAAACTACTTCGGCGGAAGCAACTATGAGTTCGGCAAAAACGCCGGAGTTCATATCGAGCCGGGACCCGATGGCGGCATCGTGGTACTCGACGACACCACTATCTACGATATGGCTCTCGAAATCCTCAAGGAGCAGAACAAGGATTGAGGTCACACCCCAAATCCACTCGGCAGAGAACGTCTCTCCACGTGACTGCTGAAAACAGAACCATACTACGGCACAAACGCCTTGACGCCGCCTGACGACGGCCAGCCGACCGCCTTGTCAGAGGCGTCAAGGCAAAGCCGAAAGATTGCCGCAGACCGCCACCCTACTTTCGCGGCTACAATCAAGCCCCCACATACGCATTCTCCTTTCTCATTCCCCACCTTCCTCATTAATTCTCTCTTCCGGCGGTCATATTCCCCTCCACTCTCTCCACGATACAGTCCGGACAGTTCTCCTGCCCCGAAAGACACGTCTGAATCTCCTCACCGCAAATAAATCTATAGAACCCCAGCCATGGACGACCGACTGATAACTATTGCCATCCACACCTATGAGCGGGCACTCGAACTGAAATCGCTGCTTGAAAGCGAAGGGATCGAAGCTGTGCTGCAAAACGTCAACCTGTCGTCACCGATCATCTCTTCGGGAGTCAGAGTCAGAATCAAAGAACATGATCTTCCGGCAGCCTTACGGATCATAGAAAACCGTGAAATATTCGTAGGTCCGGCCGTCACATCGTTGGATCTACCGCTCTCACGCCGGATTCTTGTGCCGGTGGATTTCACCCCGATGTCAATCAAAGCCTGCAAGGCCGCCTTCAGGATAGCACACGCCCATCAGGCTGAAATCGTGCTGCTCAACGCATTTGTCGATCCGGCTCTGACTGCCTCGATACAGCTATCCGACACTCTCGACTTCGATGTCGCAGGAGCACAATTGCGCGAAAGCATAGCCAAAGCAGCCGAAAACTCCATGATCACACTGTGCGACGAACTAAAACACATGATCAAGGAGGGTGAGATACCACCGGTGAAGTTCACCAGAGAGATCACTGAGGGAGTGCCCGAGGACGCCATCAACGCATGGGCAAAAAAACATCAGCCGATGCTTATAGTCATGGCCACACGCGGCGCCGACAAGAAAGAGCGCGAACTGGTGGGAAGCGTCACTGCCGAAGTGCTCGATACAAGCCGCACACCCATATTCACCATACCGGAATCAGCATCGACTGACACAATTGAACGCATGCGCCACATTGTATTCTTCTGCACTCTCACCCAGGAGGACATGCTCGGTCTTGACGCCTTGTCGCGGCTGTTCGACGAATCAATGCTTCGTGTCACGCTACTCCACATCAGAAGCCGCAAAGACGCGACACACGGCCTTACTGCCGCCGAGGACGCCCTGCTACGATACTGCCGCGAAAACTATCCGCTATGCACATTCGAGATGATGAGCGCGGCAAGCGATCAGTCGACTGAAAAACTTGACTCGATCGACCGCACCGCGAAAATCAATATGCTTGCCGTGCTCAACAAGAAGAAAAACGTATTCGCGCGCCTCTTCAATCCCGGCATGGCTCATAGGCTGTTGTTCCGGGCCGACATACCGATGATTGTTATTCCGGTTTGAACGATCGCAGATCTGACATCCACCGCACTCCGCCATCACAACCCATTCTTCCAAGGCAACGCTAAGAGATTATCTAAAATTCATATCACTTTGCTTTTGAGAGTCTTTCCAGCGTCTTTTTGTTTGCTCCCCGGTCATGTAGCTACGGCTACACTCCCTCATCACAAACAAAAATCCATCTGACAATCCTTCTCAAAATCCGTATTATATAAATTTAGACAATCTCTAAGATTAGCATGACTGCGTGGCTTCAGGTTGCGCCAGAATGATCCGTCAGTATATGAACATGGCCATGAGTCAGGATTTTTTACTTCCGACACATGGCCATAGGTTTTTGAAGTGAATTGTCACTTTACCGGAGCGAACTGATCCTTGCCCACTCCACACAACGGGCATACCCAGTCGTCGGGTAGATCTTCAAACGAGGTGCCCGGAGCGATACCATGTTCAGGATCTCCTACTGAGGGGTCATACACCCAATCGCATACTTCACATACGTACTTGTCCATAATAGATTTTTTTTAGTGTCGGTTGATAATCCTTTCACCTGACAAACACCTTCACACCGCAAAGTGTTCGGAAATGTCGCCCTGTCATGAACACAAGCCAGTCACCGTTTTTTGACATACTTCCAAACTGATTCCATTGTTATATTTGTAGAACGGTTGTCGCTTGTTTGCGATAAAATGGCTAAATTTGTCGGTATGATAGTTTTTCCGAACGCAAAAATCAATCTCGGGCTGGCCATCACCGGACGGAGGCCCGACGGTTATCATGATATAGAAACCGTGATGTATCCAGTAGGGTGGACTGATATACTTGAAATTGTGCCATCGAAATCAGGAGTGACCGAATTGTTCACTTCGGGGAGACGCGTAGAGTGCCCGCCGGAGAGCAATCTGGTCATGAAGGCCTACCGTGCACTTGATGCCATCACGACGCTTCCGCCTGTCAGCATCTATCTCCACAAAGTGATTCCAGACGGCGCCGGGCTGGGCGGAGGTTCGGCCGACGCGGCTTTCGCGCTCAAGGCTCTCAATACGATGCTGAACCTCGGGCTTGACTACAAGCGGCTTGAGGAAATAGCCGCCACAATCGGCGCCGACTGCCCGTTTTTTATCCGCAACCGCCCAGTGACAGCCACCGGCACCGGCACGACATTCTCTCCGGCCGACATCTCGCTTGCCGGGTACAGCATAGTCATAGCAAAGCCTGCTGGATCAGTTTCGACCCGCGAAGCATATTCCGGCGTGAAATCCTATACTGCCCCTGGCAGGGTGGCAGAAGCTATCACACGCCCCATTTCTTCATGGGATGGATGCCTAATAAACGATTTTGAGGCATCGGTAGCCGCACAACTCCCCGAAATAACCGCAATCAAACAGCAACTTGCCGACATGGGAGCCGTCTACACTTCCATGTCAGGATCCGGCTCGGCTGTCTACGGTCTGTTTGGATGTGACATTTTGTCAGACGATATTTCAGGTAAGTTCCCCGGCATGGACATCTATATCGGGCGGCTTGACTGACTGAACGTTATCCGCTCCCGTTTGTTATGTCAGATAAAGAGCCTTGCAGTTTGGCAAGATTTTTGCACAGTATAAAAAAATTAGTGTCTAATATGAGCGATAAAAAGAAATCATCAGATAAAGCCGACGGAATGCAGTCCGAAGAGATACTGGATAATATCGGTGAATCGGTAGAGGAAACCGAAAATATGAGCGACCAGGATATCGAGAATGCCGAAATGAGCGAGATCGACAAGCTTGCCAAAGAGCTTGCCGAAGAGAAACTCAAGGTTGAGAAAGAGAAGAAGGAATATCTCTTTCTTATGGCTGAATTCGACAATTTCCGCAAACGCACCCTAAAAGAGAAGAGTGATATAATCCGCAACGCCAACGAACAGTCGATGAAAGGTCTGCTGCCTATCGTCGACGACTTCGAGCGCGGTCTCGACGCCACCAAGGATGTGGACGATCCCAACGCCATAAGAGAAGGCATGGAGATCATCTACAACAAACTCGTGAAATATCTCGAACAGAACGGAGTAAAGGCGATGGAAAGCAACGGCGCCGACTTCGATCCGGATATGCACGAAGCCATAGCCATGGTGCCGGTGGAGGATCAGAATCTTAAAGGCAAGGTGATCGACACGCCCACCAAAGGCTATACTATCAACGACAAGGTGCTCCGTCATGCCAAAGTGGCTGTCGGACAGTGACTGTAATTATCGAGAGGCATAAGAGATGGACAAGAGAGATTACTACGAAGTGCTCGGCGTAGCGAAGACAGCCACACCGGAAGAGCTTAAGAAAGCCTACCGCAAGCTGGCTATCAAATACCACCCCGACAAAAATCCAGGCGACAAGGAGGCCGAAGAGAAATTCAAGGAGGCAGCCGAAGCCTACGATGTGCTCTCCGACCCGGAGAAACGCCAGAAATACGATCAGTTCGGCCACAACATGGGGCCGCAGGGCTTCCCAGGCGGTGGATTCGGCGGCGGACACGGTTTCACGATGGAGGATATTTTCTCGCAGTTCGGCGACATATTCGGTGGCCATGGCGGTTTCGATATGGGAGGCTTCGGCAGTGCTGCCGGCGGACGTCCACGCAAACGCCAGCGTCGCGGCGACGATCTGCGCATCACCTTGAAACTGTCGCTTGAGGATATAGCCAAGGGGATCAGTAAGACACTGAAACTAAAAGCCTTTGCAAAATGTGACCATTGCAATGGCACCGGAGCCAAAGACGGCACGGCGTTCGTCACCTGCCCCACATGTCATGGATCCGGCACGGTAATGCGCACTCAACAGACCATTTTCGGACTCAGCCAAAGCGCCGCAGTGTGTCCGGAGTGTAACGGCGATGGCAAGATCATCAAAGAAAACTGCACCTACTGCAACGGCACCGGAGTGCAGCACAAGGAGCAGGTGGTTTCGTTCAATATACCTGCAGGCGTGGCCGACGGCATGACCCTTACCGTCAAGGGCAAAGGCAACGCGCCGATGCACGGCGGAGTCAATGGCGACCTGCTCGTGGTCATAGAGGAGATCAAACATCCGGAACTGATACGCGACGGCAACGATGTGGTCTACAATCTGATGCTCGACTTCCCCACCGCCGCCCTCGGAGGATCGGTGGAGGTGCCAACAATCGGAGGCCGCGCGCGCTTGAAGATAGCTCCGGGAACACAGCCCGGCAAAATACTGCGTCTGCGCGGCAAGGGACTCCCCTCCACCGAAGGCTACGGCACAGGCGACGAGCTGGTCAACGTGATGGTCTACGTGCCTGAAACGCTCAATGACGAGGAACGCAAACTTATAGAGCAGCTTGGCGACAAACCCGATATGAAGCCCAGCGACAGCGTGAAAGACCGTATTTTCAGCAAATTACGCCACATCTTCGATTAACCGTCATATACCATTTTTTTTACGGAGCGACTCGTATAACACGTATGCCGCTCCGTATTTTTTTTGTAATTTTGCCATTGCTATGGCAAAAATCATCATGATCACAGGAGGTCAGCGATCTGGGAAAAGCGAGCTGGCCGAAAAAACCGCATTGCGTCTTTCGGCGACGCCTCTGTATGTGGCCACAGCCGTAATCACCGACGAAGAGATGGCACGACGCGTTGAATCACACCGATGCCGACGCGGACCGCAATGGCGTCTGGCCGAGGAGAAGCTGTGGCCGTCACGCTGCATTGTCGCCGGAGATACCGCACTGATCGACTGCGTCACCGTGTGGTCGACCAACATGCTGTTTCACTTCGACGAGGATGCCGATAAGGCACTCAAAGCCATCATCCAAGAGCTTGACACCATTGCCGCCATGGAGAATGCCACCATAGTAGCAGTAACCAACGAGATCGGGCTTGGAGGCATAAGCCCCAATCCGCTGCAACGAAAATTCACCGACCTTCAAGGCCTTGTCAACCGGCATCTGGCCGATATTGCGTCGGAAGTATATCTAACCATATCAGGTATTCCCGTAAAAATAAAATGATCACATTCGACCTCAGGCGTCCCGACCGCACGATAGAGCCGGCGCTGCGCCACAAAGTGGACAACCTTACCAAGCCGAAGGGCTCGCTCGGCAAGCTGGAGCATCTGGCCATACAGATCGGACTGATACAGCAGACTCTCACCCCGCGACTCTCCAATCCGTGCAATATACTGTTTGCCGCCGACCACGGAATCATAAGCGAAGGAGTCAGCGTTTCGCCCAAAGAGGTGACATGGCAACAGCTCGGCCATTTCGCCAAAGGAGGAGCCGGTATCAATTTCCTGTGCCGACAGCACGGTTTCCGTCTGGTGCTTGTGGACGCCGGGGTTGATTACGACATTCCGGCCGGACACGGCATAATCGACCGCAAGGTGGGACGCTCGACACGCAACTTCCTGCATGGTCCGGCAATGACACACGACGAACTCGACTTATGTCTGCGTCATGGCGCGGAAATCGTCGACATGGTGGCCGACGAAGGCTGCAACGTGGTCAGTTTCGGCGAGATGGGCAGCGGCAACACATCGGCCTCGTCGATGTGGATGCACGCATTCGCCGGCACACCGCTGCCGCAGTGCGTGGGCGCCGGAGCCGGTCTTGACCGATCAGGCATCGACCACAAACTCAACGTACTCACCCGCGCCTGGAAGAACTATTCAGGCGACGGTAGCGTGTCCGACCTTATGGCATGGTTCGGCGGCTACGAGATGGCGATGGCCGTCGGAGGAATGCTGCGTGCAGCCGAGCGCGGAATGGTGATCATTGTCGACGGATTCATCATGACCAGCTGCATGCTGGCCGCCTCACGGCTATATCCGGAAGTGACCGAATATGCCGTCTACGGCCATCAGGGCGACGAATCGGGCCACCGTCTGGCTCTGGAAGCACTCGGAGCCATGCCTCTGCTCCACCTCGACCTGCGCCTTGGCGAAGGGAGCGGCGCAGTCTGCGCCTATCCCATCCTTCAGTCGGCGGTGAGGATGATCAACGAGATGGATTCGTTTGCCGACGTCAACGTGACAAAATATTTCGACTGATGCAACGCCTTGCAGCAGCAATATCGTTTTTCACCAGACTTCCTCTATGGAGGATGATCGAGATAGATCCGCGCCACTATGAGCGTGTCGTGGAGTTGTGGCCTGTGGCCGGATGGCTTACCGGAGGATTGAGCGCGCTGACGTTATGGCTTGCATCTCTGGTCTTCGACGCGCCTGTGGCGGCACTTCTCGCACTCACATCCCGCACCCTTTTCACCGGCGCTCTGCACGAGGACGGACTCGCCGACTTCGCCGACGGCATGGGAGGAGGCACGTCGCGCGAACGGATTCTTGCCATCATGAAGGATTCACACATCGGCACATACGGAGTCATCGCTCTTGCCCTGTATTATATGCTGGCGGCAGCCGCGATAGCCTCTCTGCCGGTGGCTGTAGCCTGCGCCACAGTCTTCGCGGCCGATGTGTGGAGCAAATACTGCGCCGGAATGATCATCAACGCCATGCCATACGCACGTCAGCGCGAAGAGGCAAAGAATCTGACTGTCTACACACGTATCCGCCCGGCCACACTGCTCACCGGATTTCTCCTGTCGGCATGGCCGCTGACGCTGCTCCATTGGCCGCTGGCACTGGCCTCGCTCGCGCCGGTCATCGCCGCAGCGCTTCTGATCATGTATATCCGCCACAAGATCGGAGGATATACAGGCGACTGCTGCGGAGCGATCTTCATCATCTCCGAACTCTGTTTTCTGCTCACTGCAGCGGCTCTGCACCGAACATTAGGCTGAAAAGGCGTGTTATAACGTCAATCAATACATAGTGAAGACATGCAACAACACATAGCCCGGCATCTGACCGACCTCATAGGCAACACACCCCTGCTTCACCTCAAGCGTTTTTCCGACGCTATGGGAATAAAAGCCGACATAATAGCCAAACTCGAATATTTCAATCCCGGAGGAAGCGTCAAAGACCGCGTGGCATTCAGCATGATCACCGAGGCCGAACGTTCCGGGGTGCTCCGCCCGGGCGGCGTGATAGTCGAGCCTACCAGCGGCAACACAGGAGTGGGACTTGCATGGATAGGATCGTCGAAAGGGTATAAGGTGATACTCACCATGCCCGATACCATGAGCAAGGAGCGCCGCGAGCTTCTTAAAGCCTACGGAGCGCAGATCGTGCTCACTCCGGGCGCCGACGGAATGGCCGGTGCCATAGCCAGAGCCGAAGAAATCAGGATTTCCACACCGGGAGCCATCGTGCTCGGACAGTTTACCAACCCTGCCAATCCGGCCGCGCACGAAGCCACTACCGGCCCAGAGATCTGGAACGCTACCAAAGGGAAAGTGGACATATTCATATCCGGCGTAGGCACCGGCGGCACGATCACCGGCACCGGACGCTATCTCAAGAGCCGCAACCGGAATGTGAGGATTGTGGCGGTAGAACCGCGTGAATCGGCCGTGCTTTCAGGTGAGAATCCGGGGCCGCACGGCATACAGGGGATAGGCGCCGGTTTTACTCCTGTCATTTATGATCCCTCGGTAGTCGACGAGATAGTCACCGTATATACAGACTATGCCAGAACCATGACACGCCAGATAGCCCGTCAGGAAGGTCTGCTCGTCGGCATATCGTCGGGAGCTGCACTCGCCGCGGCCCTCGAGATAGGCCGTCGACCCGAATCAGAAGGCAAAACGATCGTAGCGCTGCTACCCGACACGGGTGAACGCTATCTCTCGACCGGTGTATATGACTGAACCGACCGGCAGACGCAAGCCATCAGTCCCTCGGGTTGCGACGGTATATAAACCGCGCCAGACCCACTATATAGCGTCTGAAACCAGGACGATATGACAGCAGGCGGTCAAACCATCCAAGATAAGGATTGAGCAGCTTGATTTCCAAGCCGACAAAAATCATTGCAAACAATGTGCCAGGCCCCACAATATTCCAGGCCCAGCGACCAAAAAACAGATAACTGCTGACCACCGCCAACACCACCAGAACAGTATCCACCACTATCTTCACACGTGGGAAAGCCACTCCCGTGACACGGCTCAACGCCACCGGGAATCCCTCGCCAGGCATGGTCACCGAACCGCAGCGCACCTCAAGGGCTATCCCCACGCCCATCACCGCACAACCGGCAAACTGAGTGGCTATCCGCGAGATCACTGTCGCACATTCAAGCCAATCGGTGAGCATCATGTTGATGTCGATCAACCAACCGAACACAAAACCTATCACAAGCTGAGACAGCTGCATGGGATTGAACCGGCTACGCAGGACGGCTATCTGAAGACCCACCAGCACGAAATTCATCACTATCGTATAGCCTCCCACCGTCAGAGCCGGCGCGAGCCCCCGCGCCCCGGCGATAGAGAGCGACAGCGGCAACGACGATATGACACTGCTGCCGAGATCGGACTTGATACACAACACTACACCAAGAGTCATCAGATAGATTGAAACAAGCAGAAGAGCATGCTGCCATACGAATGACAAGACAGCCTCTTTGCGCGACAACGTTGTTGAAATCTCCATAAAAAACTTAATATTGAATATCTACTCAGGACAGCGCCTCACCGGCGTTTCCACCTGCAAAACTACAAAAAAATCCGCTGACAGCCGAAAGCCTCCCACAATGTAGACAGTACTACCAAAGTCGGGCGTTTCACGACTGTATTTTGCGAATGTCAGACTACCCCCGTGGCCGCTAACGGTTATTTGGACGGATATATAAGATTTTTATAAGAAAAAACTTGTAGACGGAACTATAAATCACTAAATTTGCAGTATAAAACCAAAACATCAAAAACAGCAAGTCTAAGTCATGAGCAAAGAAAGAATACTGGTCACCGGCGGCACCGGTTACATCGGCTCGCATACAACAGTCGAGCTTCAGAATGCAGGATATGACGTTGTCATTGTCGACAATCTCTCCAACTCCAATGTTGAAGTGCTCGACGGCATAGAGAAAATCACCGGCAAGCGTCCGGCTTTTGTAGAGGCCGACTGCACCGACCTCGCTGCCATGCAGAAACTGTTTGCCGACTATCCCGGCATCAAAGGCATCATCAACTTTGCCGCAAGCAAGGCTGTAGGCGAATCGGTTGAGAAACCCATACTCTACTATCGCAACAATCTCAACACCCTGCTCAACCTGCTCGATATCATGGGTCCCAACGGAGTCAAGGGCATCGTGTTCTCATCGTCGTGCACCGTCTATGGCGAACCCGACGTGAACCCCGTCACAGAGCAGTCGCCCATAAAGAAAGCCACTTCTCCCTACGGAAACACCAAGCAGATCTCCGAAGAGATAATAACGGACGTCATCACTTCCGGCGCACCGTTCAAAAGCGTCATACTCCGCTATTTCAATCCCGTCGGCGCGCATCCCAGCGCAGAGATAGGCGAACTGCCCAACGGTGTGCCCCAGAACCTCATACCGTTTGTCACCCAGACGGCGATCGGCATCCGCAAAGAGCTTTCGGTGTTTGGCAACGACTACGACACTCCCGACGGATCGTGCATCCGCGACTTCATCAATGTTGTGGATCTCGCCAAAGCCCATGTGATAGCCATACAGCGCATGCTTGAGGACAAGAGCCAGGACAAGATCGAGATCTTCAACCTCGGCACAGGCATCGGACTGTCGGTGCTCGAACTCATAGAGTCATTCGAGCGCGCCACAGGCGTGAAGGTGCCTCACAAGATCGTGGGACGCCGCACCGGCGACATCGAAAAAGTATGGGCCAATCCCGAACATGCCAACAATGTGCTCGGATGGAAGGCCGAAACGCCTATCGACGACACTATGCGTTCGGCATGGGCATGGCAGTGCAAGCTCCGCGAGCGCGGCATAATGTGATGCAGGTCGACCACACCGTATGACGACAATGCGATCAGCCTGCGTCAAAGAAATCATAGCTGTGGCGGCAATCCTTTTCGGACTGCCGCCATACGCTTTATCACAACCCACCGGCACGAAAAACCCGGCTGAACCGGACTCAACACTGACCGTAAGCCTGCTGACTGCCGCACCCGGCGACGACATCTATGAGCTCGAAGGACATGCAGCCCTGAGGCTCAAAAGCTCCACCTATGACATGACCGTCAACTGGGGACTGTTTGACTTCGATTCACCCAATTTTGTCTACCGGTTTGTCAAGGGTGAAACCGACTATATGGCCGGTGCGATACCGACAGCCTATTTCATCGAGCAATACCGTCGTGAAGGCCGACGACTCAAAGAGCAGACATTCAACCTCACGCCGGAGGAAGCCGGCCGTCTGCGCGAGCTTGTCGAGATCAATCTTATGCCTGAAAACCGTACGTATCGATACAACTACATCAGGGACAACTGTTCGACCCGCTGCATAGACATCGTGGAGCGTGCCATCGGCGACTCCGTGTATCTGGGCGCACCGGCCGGTGAACTGGCCGGAAATGTCAGCTTCCGCGACATGATGGCCTACCACCACCGCAACTATCCATGGTATCAGTTCGGCATAGATCTTGCCCTTGGCAATGGCATTGACCATACGCTCACCAACCGTCAGAAAGCATTTGCTCCCACGGTGCTCGAATGTCAGGCCGAGCAGGCTCTGCGTCCAGACGGCACCCCGTTGACGCTCGGCACGGAAATACTTGTGGCGGGCGACGAGCATGGCACTGCCCTCGCCCCGACACCATGGTGGATAACACCACTGGCCGTATGCTGGGCTATCTTTGCCGTAGTCATTTCACTGACCGTCGCCGACATAAACCGCGGATCTGTCAGCCGATGGCTTGACTCGCTGCTGTTCGGCGCGATGGGACTGACCGGATGCGTCATCGCATTTCTCATTTTCATCTCGGTTCACGAAGCCACGTCGCCCAACTGGCTTATACTGTGGCTCAACCCGTTATGCTTCATACCGGCAATACTGGAATGGTCGCGACGCTGTCGTGCCTTTCTTATTTGCTATCATTTTGTTAACTTTGCAGCGATTTTGACAATGACGATTTTAATGACCGTCGGCGAACAAAATTGCAACTCAGCGTTTATTCCTTTGATAGCATGTAGCGCGCTACGTTCGACAAGCTATATCTACATTTCGCTATGCGGAAAAAGAAAAGAACTGACATACAGCATAAAATACTCTGTGCGGTACTCCTGACTCTTGTCACTGCATCAGCCGGCGCCCAGACCGCTCCCAAGCGGCCTCAGATGGTGGTAGGCATAATGGTGGAGGGACTCAGTCAGGATTATCTCGACCTGCTGCATAATCATTTCACCGACGGCGGTTTCAAGCGCCTGATGCGCGACGGAGCCACACTGAGCAACGTCGACTACGGTCCGGGAGTGGATGCCGCCGCCGCCACAGCAATAATCTATACGGGAGCGGCTCCCAGCGTCAACGGCATTCCGGCGGAATACGTATATGACCGCGAGCGTCGCCGCAGCCGCAGCATACTGCTCGACACAGCCAAGATAGGAAATTTCACAAACGAAACCTATTCACCCGCCGCCATACTCGTATCGACTCTCGGCGATGAAGTGAGGCTCGACGCCGCAGGCACAGGGTGGGTCTACAGCGTGGCTCCTGATCCGGCGCAGGCCATAATCATGACCGGACACGCCGGCAACAGCGGGTTCTGGATCAATGATCACACCGGCTCATGGGCAACGACCACACACTACAAGGATGTGCCGAGAAGCATTTCCTCGCGCAATTACCGCCGGCCGATATCCACCGTGCTCGACACCCTAAAGTGGGAGCCACTTCTGACGCCGGCACAGTATCCCGACGTACCCGACTATAAACGGCAATACCCTTTCCGCCACTATTTCGGACGGAAGGACGTTGACCGCTACCGACAGTACAAAGCCTCGGCCAAAGCCAACGAAGAGGTGACATCGATAGCCGAAGAGTATCTTTCGACCATGGCGCTGGGCACTCGCGGCCCGGTGGATATGGTCAACATCGGATATTCTCTCTCGCCCTATCCCTACACTGCCGACGGCGACAACCGCATGGAAACCATTGACGCATATCTGCGCCTCGACCGCGATCTGGCCAGGCTGATGAAAGCCATCGACCACCGCACCGGAGCCGGAAACTCGCTGATATTCCTTGCCGGCTATCCCGCCCGCCCGACATCGAGGCGCGACGACGAGAAATGGGGACTGCCCTCAGGCGAATTCTCGCCACGAAAAGCCATCTCGCTCCTCAACATGTATCTCATCGCTCTCCACGGCAACGGCGACTGGGTGACAGGATACTTCAACCGCAACTTCTACCTCAACCAGCGGCTTATCAAGGAGAACCGTCTTGACGCTTCAGATGTCAGAGCCGAGGCTGCCGAATTCCTTGCACGGATGAGCGGCGTCAGCGGGGTGTACACTATCGACGACATCATCGCATCACGCGCAGGCGACAACGCCAACGAACTGAAACGCAACACCCTGGTGAAATACGCCGGCGACGTGGTGGTAAACATCACTCCCGGCTGGTCAGTGACCGACGACACTGTCAGCGGAGCTGTCAACGCTCCGCAAGTGGCTCGCGAAGCCTTCTTCCCTTCCACCGTCATAGTCATGGGACCGGGAGTGAAGCCACAGACCATTGACGAGAAAATCGACGCAAGGCGCATTGCTCCCACCGTTTGCCGGCTTCTTCGCATCCGTTCGCCCGGAGCGGCATCCCTTCCTGCCGTCAGACTCTGAGGCATCATCACCGATCAAAGCAGGAGCGCGCCTGATGACGCATGACAGAATATCACCTTATGACTTGATGCAGATATCTGTCGGAATACAGGCTGACTCCACGATGGGATCTATTGTGCGACACAATATCCCTTACGCGACATAAACGCAAACATCATATTCATCAGAATCAAAATAACAACATGTCACTAAACTCATTTTTAAGCAAGATATTCGGCAACAAATCACAGCGCGATCTCAAGGAGATACAGCCAATCATCGACAAAATCAAAGCTTGCGGAGAAAAAGTAAAAACGCTCGACAACGATGCGCTCCGACAGACCATCAGCGATGTGCGCGCTGACATCAAGAAGGCCATAGAAACCGATGAAACAGCGATCGCCGGACTCAAGACCGAGATCGAGACCCTGCCGTTCGACAAGCGTCAGCCGCTGTGGGATGAAATAGACCGTCATGAAAAAAACATACTCGACACGATAGAGAACAAGCTCAACGAGCACCTTCCGGTAGTGTTCGCTACCATGCGCGAAACCGCCGCACGCTTTGCCGCCAATCCGACCGTTGAGGTTACAGCCACACAGATGGACCGCGATCTGGCCGCCGCAGGCAAGGAGTTTGTCAGCATCGAAGGCGACAAGGCCATCTGGAAAAACCACTGGCTTGCCGGAGGCAACGAGATCACCTGGGATATGGTCCACTACGACGTGCAGCTCATAGGCGGCGTGGTGCTCCATCAGGGCAAGATCGCCGAGATGGCTACCGGTGAGGGCAAAACTCTTGTAGCCACACTGCCGGTATTCCTGCGCTCGCTCTCCGGACGCGGCGTGCACGTGGTGACCGTCAACGACTATCTGTCGAAACGCGACTCCGAATGGATGGGACCGCTCTATATGTTCCACGGATCGAGCGTAGACTGCATCGATAAGCATCAGCCTAACTCCACCGGACGACGCGACGCATATAACTGCGACATCACTTTCGGCACCAACAACGAATTCGGCTTCGACTACCTGCGCGACAATATGGCTCTCTCGCCTTCCGATCTCGTGCAGCGCAAACACTACTATGCGATTGTCGACGAGGTAGACTCGGTGCTTATCGACGACGCCCGTACACCGCTCATCATCTCCGGTCCGGTGGCGAGAGGCGACGACCAGATGTTCAACGAATACCGGCCCAACGTAGAGAAAGTTGTCGCCGCCCAGCGCAAACTCGTCACACAGATGCTTACCGACGCAAAGGCGAAGCTCGCATCGGACGACAAAGATACCCGCAAAGCCGGCGCTCTCGAACTGTTCCGGTCGTTCAAGGGTCTGCCCAAGAACGGCGCGCTGATCAAGTTCCTCAGCCAGGAGGGTATGAAGAACATACTGCTCGAAACCGAAGGCTATTATCTTCAGGACAATTCGCGCGAGATGCCCAAGGCCACGGAACCGCTATATTTCGTCATTGACGAGAAAAACCGCAGTGTGGATCTTACCGACAAGGGTATCGACATGCTTACCGGCACATCGGCCGACCCCGACTTCTTCGTGCTCCCCGACATAGCCGCCCAGCTCTCGGAGGCCGAGACTATCGCCGACGCCGCAGAGCGCCAGCAGAAAAAGGATGAGCTGATGCAGAACTATGCCGTCAAGGCCGAGCGTGTACATACCGTCACACAGCTGCTCAAAGCCTACACCCTCTTTGAGAAGGATGTGGAATATGTGATCGACGACAACAAGATCAAGATCGTCGACGAACAGACCGGACGCATCATGGAGGGCCGGCGCTACTCCGACGGACTCCACCAGGCCATAGAGGCCAAAGAGGGAGTGAAGGTTGAGGCTGCCACGCAGACCTTCGCCACCATCACCCTGCAGAACTACTTCAGAATGTATCACAAGCTTGCCGGCATGACCGGTACGGCCGAGACCGAGGCCGGAGAGCTGTGGGATATATACAAGCTCGACGTCGTGACCATCCCGACGAACCGTCCGGTGGCACGCATCGACATGAACGACCGCGTCTACAAGACCAAGAAAGAGAAATATGCCGCAGTGATCGACGAGATCGTCAAGCTGCGCGAGGAGGGACGTCCGGTGCTCGTGGGCACCACCTCGGTGGAGATCTCCGAGCTGCTCAAGCGCATGCTCGACATGCGCCGCATACCCTGTCAGGTGCTCAACGCCAAACTTCACCAGAAAGAGGCCGACATCGTGGCACAGGCCGGCAAGACAGGTACTGTCACCATTGCCACCAACATGGCAGGCCGAGGCACCGACATCAAGCTCCCCGAAGAAGTGAAGAAGGCCGGAGGTCTGGCCATCATCGGCACCGAACGCCATGAGAGCCGCCGTGTGGACCGTCAGCTCCGCGGACGTTCCGGCCGTCAGGGCGATCCGGGATCGTCGGTGTTCTACGTATCGTTCGAGGACACTCTGATGCGCCTGTTCGCCACCGACCATGTCACCAAAGTGCTCGACCGCCTCGGCCTCAAAGAGGGCGAAATGATAGAGAGCGGCATGGTGACCCGCGCCATCGAGAAGGCTCAGAAACGCGTGGAAGAGAACAACTTCGGCATACGCAAACGCCTCCTCGAATATGACGACGTCATGAACAAGCAGCGTACCTACATCTATTCGCGACGCCATCATGCCCTGCTCGGCGAACGTATAGGCATCGACATCGCCAATATGTTCTATGACTATATCGAGAACCTCATCACGACCTACGACTCACCTGCCGCATTCGGCGATCTGTCGCTTGAACTTTTCAAGACCCTTACGATCGAGGCACCCTTCACCGAAGAGGAATTCCGCAGCATGAGCAAGGAAGAAGCCATCGACCGCGTGCATCAGGCGGCTATCGAAGCTTTCGACCGCAAAAACGACCGTATCCGCGAAGTAGCCATGCCGGTGATCAAGGACTGCGTCGAAAACCGTGGTCTGAACTCCATGATACTCGTGCCTATCACCGACGGCAAACGCGTGTTCAGCCTTCCGGTCAATATCATCGACGCCTACAATTCCGACGGCCGCGCCATCGTCAAGGAGTGGCACAAGGCTATCATGCTCGTGAGCATCGACGAACTCTGGAAGGAGCATCTGCGTGAGCTCGACCAGCTCAAGCAGTCGGTGCAGAACGTATCATACGAGCAGAAGGATCCTCTGGTAATCTACAAGGTAGAGTCGTTCCACCTCTTCGAGAATATGCTCAACAATCTCAACGTGAAGGTGATCTCGGCTCTGATGCGCGGACAGCTCTACATACAGCAGCGTCCGGCTCAGCAGCAGCCCGAAGGCGCTCAGCAACAGGCGCCCCAGCCCGAAGTGCAGCGCGCCATGCCCGAAAGCCACCGTCAGGCCAGCAACTACCGCGAGAGCCGCGGCAATCTGCCCGGTGAAGCCGAGCAGCGTGCCGCAGCAGCGTCCAGCCAGGGAGAGCAGCAGCGTCCCATGCCCGTCAAGGCCGGCCCGAAAATCGGCCGCAACGATCTCTGCCCCTGCGGCAGCGGCAAGAAATACAAAAACTGCCACGGACAGGGTCTTTAATCATCGTAAATACAAAATCACAAAACGCAGAAGACTGATCCGCTAAAAACGGTCAGCTTACATCACAACATTCCAATCACACGAGACATGAATTCACTCAGCAACAAGCCCAAGCTCCTATGGCTTGCCATAGGGCTTGTGGCACTTCTGGTGATAGCAGTGGCAGTAAGCCTGTTTCAGGTGACCTCACTGAAACTTGAAGTCAACCAGCAGAAAGCCGAAAACGAACAGCTCCAGCTCACCAACGACCAATTGCAGCTGGCCAACGAGTACGAGGCCATCAACTCGCAGTTTGCACAGTATGAGAACCAGGCCACGCAGATGGCCGGCGACACCATACTGGCCAAGTACACCGCTGCCAAAAACAAAGTGGAACAGCTGCTGCAGGAACTCAACTCCGAGAAGGTGAAGAGCCAGAAGCGCATATCGCAGCTACAGAACGAGATATCCACTCTGCGCGGACTCCTGCGCCACTATATAGCCCAGGTGGACTCGCTCGGCAAGGAGAATGCCGGACTGCGGGCCGAGAACGCGGAGATACGCAACGAGAACCGCTCACTGTCGAACCGCATGCAGGAGGTGACCCGCAAAAACGAGACCCTCAGCGAACGGATGACACTGGCCGAGAAACTCAACGTCACAGGCGTGGCTCTCACCCCGCTCAAGAAAAACGGCAAACAGGAGAAAAAAATCACCAAAGCCAAACAGCTCATGGTGACATTCACCATACCGCAGAACAACTCCACTCCCGTGGGACAGAAAACCGTGTATCTGCGGATAACTTCGCCCGAAGGCGCTCTTCTCGGCAATGCCGGCACATTTGATTTCGAAGGATCAAACGTGGCATGCACAGCCAAGAAGCAGATCGAATACGCAGGTGAGGAAATACCGGGCGTTACAATCTACTGGGATGTGAACACAGCTCTTTCGGCCGGCGAATATACGGTAGAACTGTTTGCCGACAATTACCGTCTGGCATCGCGACGCTTCACCTTCAAGAAATGATCGAGGCACTGCAACATTTTTACGAAGCCGTCAACTCCGTCGAGGTCACTACGACCTCGGCGGTGTTCAAATTATGCGTAAGCCTGTTGCTCGGCAGCTGCGTCGGGATGGAGCGCAAGCGCAAAGGACAGATCGCCGGCATACGCACATTCGCCCTCATCTCCATGGGAGCCACGCTGGCCATGCTGCTCTCGATCTACGTGCCGCAGGAATACCTCGGGCTGAAAAACGGCGACCCCGGACGTATCGCCGCGCAGGTGATCACCGGCATCGGTTTCCTCGGCGCCGGAGCCATCATACAGATGAAAGGATCGGTGCGCGGACTGACCACCGCCGCCGGCATCTGGATGGTGGCCACGATAGGCATGGCCGTGGGCGTAGGCATGTATCTGGTGTCGGTCGTGGCCACCGGACTGATGCTCGTCATACTCGTACTGCTCGAACAACTGGAGCACCGCATCCATGTCGGATGGGAGACACGCATAGTGCGCATACGCATCGGAGCGATCGTCAAGGATATAGAAGCCTACCGCCACTGTCTGTCGGAACAGAATATCACACTGACCAATGTGTTTGTGGAGTATGATTTCGAAACGCCCTGCACGCGCCTCAATCTGGTGGTGCTCGCCAAAAACACCACCGATTTCGTCAAAGTGTTCGGACTGCTCCGACAACTTAATCCCACACAGGGCATCTCGCTCGCCAATCAAGTGACCATATGATCCTCGCCACAATAGCCGCAGAATCTCTGCCCATCGAAAGCCTGATACGCGATCTGGCATTCATACTCATACTCGGCGCCGTGGTGACGGTGCTGTTCAAATGGTTGCGTCAGCCTGTCGTGCTCGGCTATATCGTAGCCGGATTTCTGGCGAGCCCCCACTTCGAGTATCTGCCGTCGGTGACTACCGACAGCAATATCGAGTTCTGGGCTCAGATAGGCATCGTGGTGCTGCTCTTCTCGCTTGGACTTGAATTCAGCTTCAAGAAACTTGTCAATGCCGGAGGGTCGGCTGTGGTGACGGCTATGATCATCGTCGCGGGCATGATGTGCGGTGGGTTTGTTGTCGGACATATTCTCGGTTTCTCGGCCATCAACTGCCTTTTCCTCGGCGGCATGCTGTCCATGTCGTCGACCACTATAATCATCAAGGCCTTCAACGATCTGGGGCTTCAGCACAAGAAATTCGCCTCGCTGGTGTTTGCTGTGCTGATAGTGGAGGATCTTTTTGCAGTGGTGATGATGGTGTTGCTGTCGTCGATAGCTGTCAATTCCACCGTCAAAGGTGGCGAGATGCTGTTTAGCGTCATGAAGCTGGTGTTTTTCCTCATCATGTGGTTTGCCACCGGAGTGTTCGTTCTCCCTTCGTTGCTCAACAAGGTGCGTCGCTATCTGAATTCCGAAACACTTCTGATCATGTCGATGGGACTGTGCCTCGGCATGGCCGTTTTTTCGGTCTGCTGCGGATTCTCGCTTGCATTGGGAGCGTTCGTGATGGGCTCTATCCTTGCCGGCACGAGTTTTGCCGAACGGATCGAGCGCGTAGTCACTCCGGTAAAGGATCTGTTCGGATCAGTATTCTTCATATCCGTCGGCATGATGGTGGATCCGCACATCATCACGCAATACTGGGCGCCGATCCTTGTGCTGTCGGGAGTCGTGATCTTCGGCATGATACTGTTCGGCACCTTCGGCATGCTCGTCACTGGCCAAAACCTGAAGGTGGCCATCGAAGCCGGATTCTCCCTGACACAGATCGGCGAATTCGCTTTCATCATAGCCACCCTCGGCATGAGCCTCGGAGTGCTCGATCCTACCATCTATCCGATAGTCGTGGCCGTGTCGGTGCTGACCACCTTCACCACGCCATACTTCATACGCATGGCCGATCCGGCCTACGGGATCATCCGCCGCCTGCTCCCCCGCCGCCTGCACTTCCTAATTGACCGCTACACCGAAAGCGCAGCCGCCGAGAGCGAAACAGGACGCCTGTGGCGCTCACTGATACACCGCTATCTGTGGAGGGTGATGCTCTACTCCGCCGTATTGGTGGCTATGGCTCTGATATCACAGAAATGGGTGCTTCCATGGCTTACAGGCGTCAGCGAAGTTTGGGGGCCGCTTCTCTGCGCGCTGCTGACACTGGCCGCCATGACACCATTTCTCATCGCCCTGTCGTTTCCGGCATCGAAACGCACCGAACGGCAGCGTCTGATCGAAGCCAACGCCAAATTCGACGTGCCACTGGTGGTGATGACATTCTTCAGGCTTCTGATAGGCCTGGCTATCATCATCTATACCCTGTCGGTGACATTCTCAGTGGCCGTAGGATTCATATTCGGCATTTTCATCTTCATGCTGCTTGTATTCGGCTTCTCGCGCAACGTCAGGCGCCGCATGCGCGGCATCGAGTCGCGGTTTATCGACAATCTCAACGAGCGAGAACTCAGGCGCAGCGGACGCCGCAACAACGTCGTGGGCAATCTTCATATGGCTTTCATGACCGTGGGCTACGACTGCCCGTTTGTCGGCGAGCGGCTTCAGGACTCTGATCTGCGCCGCAGATACGGTGTCAGCATAGCCAACATACAGCGTGGAGCGCAAGTGCTGCCGGTGCCGTCGGGCGACACCCGCATATTTCCCGGCGACGTGCTCGGCGTGATCGGCACCGACGAGGAAATACAGAAACTTCTGCCCATCGTCGAGGCAACGGACAGCAACGAAGCCGCCGGACCGTCGGCCCACGACTTCAAGATGACTACCGTGCAGATCTCGGCATCATCACCGCTGGCCGGAAAGACAGTGGGAGAGGCCCGGCTGAGCAAGGACTACTCTACCCTGCTTGTAGCCATAGACCGCAATGGAGAATTCATCACCCCGGTGGCCTCGACCCGGTTTGAACCTCACGACATCATCTGGGCCGTAGCGCCCAAAAAACAGATTGCCCGCCTCAAATGACTCCTCAAATGATAGCGCCACGGTCAAAAACACCTCCACGCACAGCGGCAAGATGACAAAAATTTCATAATTTTGCAACCTACACCAAAGCGATAATTCTTTTACACCAATCCTTATGCAGGAAAAGATCATAATCCTCGATTTCGGATCGCAGACCACACAGCTAATCGGACGCCGTGTGCGCGAGCTGAATACCTACTGCGAGATCGTACCCTACAACAAGTTTCCCCACGGCGACGAGTCAGTGATAGGCGTCATCCTCTCCGGTTCGCCATTCTCAGTTTATGACGAAAAAGCGTTCCGCACCGATCTGTCATCGATATGGGGGCGTCTTCCCATTTTGGGCATATGCTACGGAGCGCAGTTCATAGCCTACACCAACGGAGGCAAGGTAGAGCCGGCCGGCAGCCGCGAATACGGACGCGCACGCCTCGAATATGTCGACGAATCCGACCAGCTGCTCCGCGGCATACGTCCGGGAAGCCAGGTGTGGATGAGCCATGGCGACACCATCACCGGCATATCCGACAAATTCGAAATCATAGCCTCCACGGCTGATGTACCCGTTGCCGCCTACCGCTCCAAAGAGGAGAAAGTGTGGGGCGTGCAGTTCCACCCAGAAGTATACCACAGTGAGTGCGGCACGCAGCTGCTCTCCAACTTCGTCAAGGGCATCTGCGGATCGAAATGCGACTGGAACGCCGCGTCGTTCATAGAATCGACCGTGGCCGCGCTCAAAGAGCAGCTCGGAGACGACAAGGTGGTGCTCGGCCTGAGCGGCGGTGTCGATTCCTCGGTAGCGGCCGTGCTCCTCAACAAGGCGATAGGCAAGAATCTCACCTGCATATTCGTTGACCACGGCATGCTCCGCAAGGACGAGTTCAGCGACGTGATGCGCGACTATGAGGGACTTGGCCTCAATGTGATCGGAGTCGACGCTTCGGCAAAGTTCTTCAAGGAACTCGCCGGAGTGACCGATCCCGAAAAGAAACGCAAGATCATCGGCAAAGGATTTATCGACGTGTTTGACGAAGAGGCACATAAGCTCACCGATGTGAAGTGGCTCGGACAGGGCACAATATATCCCGACTGCATCGAATCGCTCTCTATCACCGGCACCACCATCAAGAGCCACCACAATGTGGGCGGACTTCCCGAGAAAATGAACCTCAGACTGTGCGAACCCCTGCGTCTGCTATTCAAGGACGAAGTGCGCGCCGTCGGACGCCAGCTCGGAATGCCCGAACATCTCATCAGCCGTCATCCGTTCCCGGGGCCTGGGCTGGCAGTCAGAATTCTCGGCGACATCACTCCTGAAAAGGTGGCCGTGCTGCAGGAGGCCGATGCCATATTCATACAGGGTCTCCGCGACCATGGCCTCTACGATTCGGTATGGCAAGCCGGAGTGATACTCCTTCCCGTGCAGAGCGTAGGAGTGATGGGCGACGAACGCACCTACGAACGCGCCGTGGCTCTGCGCGCTGTCACATCGACCGACGCCATGACCGCCGACTGGGCACGACTCCCCTACGACTTTCTCGCCGAGGTGTCAAACAAGATCATCAATAAGGTAAAAGGCGTGAACCGCGTCACCTACGACATTTCCTCAAAACCGCCGTCGACGATCGAGTGGGAGTGATATGAATATAGTCCTCAATATCATCTGGGTAGTGTTCGGCGGACTGATGATAGCCATCGAATATGCCGTGGCGAGCATCGGCATGATGGTGACAATCATCGGCATACCGTTCGGACTGCAGACCCTGAAGCTTGCCGCGGTGGCGTTGTGGCCGTTCGGCACTGCCGCCAGAAGCAGCGGATGGCCATCGGGATGCCTCGCCGGCGTGATGAACGTCATCTGGTGGTTTCTGGGCGGTGTGGCCATAGCGCTGACCCATCTGCTCTGGGGGCTGGTGTTCTGCATCACCATTGTAGGAATACCCTTCGGGATGCAACACTTCAAGCTTATGAAGCTGGCTCTGTTCCCCTTCGGAAAAGACTTGACGTTTTCATGACAGCGCTCTGAAAGCTGACAACATCAAAAAAAAACAGTCGCCGTGTCAGTGTGAATCTGACACGGCGACTTATTTTACTGAAATCGAAGAGAAGCAATATATATACCTGATCGATATGGAGGGAGGGACTGTCAGCACCGATAATCGGCAAAGCGTATCTGGAGCTGCTGACGCGCATAGAATATGCGGCTTTTGACCGTGCCCACCGGCAGTCCCATGCTCTCGGCGATCTCGTCGTATTTATACCCGGCCACGTGCATGGAGAACGGCCGGCGGTATTTGTCGGGGAAACTATTGATGGCGTCGGTGATCTCCCTTGCTCCGAAAGCACCTTCGGGAGTGGCTATGCCCGAATCCTGACTGAGATTGAGGTGATAGAGATCGTCGGTCGTATCGACCACCGTAGCCGCACGCGCGGCTTTGCGGTAATTGTTGATGAAGATGTTGCGCATGATAGTGAACACCCATCCCTTGAAATTCGAGTTGTCGGCAAACTTGTCGGCATTGTCAAGCACCTTCAGCATCGTATCCTGCATAAGGTCGGCAGCATCTTCGCGATCTGACGTGAGCATATAAGCGAAGTTGAGCATATTGGCCTGCAGAGAGGTGAGTTTCTGCCTGAAATCAACTGTTGTCATGTCGTATCGTATTTTGTTGCTTACTATACTGTTTTGCGTTGTACTGAACCCTCGGTTATTGATTGGTTCGACGATGCAAAGTTACGTCATATACGGAGTCGGCAAGCAAATTTGAGTTAAAGCACGTTAAAATGATTACAGTCGTGTTACAGCCTTGCGTTATGTGTTTAATTTTCAAATATATCTTCGCACCACATCCGAAGCATTCAAAAAAACGGCCGCAGACACGACGGCAATCTCGAAAATTCTGCGTAACTTTGCGCGCAATTAAATCCATAACGTTTCGTACAGTTTATGTCGTTTATTGCAGATCGAGTAAAAATGGACGGACTGACATTTGACGATGTCCTTCTGATCCCGTCCTATTCGGAAGTCCTCCCCCGCGAGGTCAATCTCCGCACCAAGTTTTCACGCAACATTGAGCTCAACGTGCCTCTGGTATCGGCGGCCATGGACACCGTCACAGAGGCCCAGCTTGCCATAGCCATCGCACGCGAAGGAGGCATCGGTGTCATACACAAAAACATGACCATCGCCGAGCAGGCTCGTCAGGTCCACGCCGTGAAACGCGCCGAAAACGGCATGATCTACGACCCTGTCACCATCAAGCGCGGCAAGACCGTGCGTGACGCTCTGGCCATGATGGAGGAGTACCATATCGGAGGCATACCGGTGGTCGATGACGAACGTCACCTCGTGGGTATAGTCACCAACCGCGACCTCCGCTTTGAGCGCAACCTCGACCGTCCTGTCGACGAAGTGATGACCTCCCAGAATCTCGTCACCACCAAGCAGTCGACCAACCTCGAGGAAGCAGCCAAGATACTGCAGGAGCACAAGATCGAGAAACTCCCCGTGGTGGGTTCGGACGGCAAACTCGTCGGACTAGTGACCTATAAGGATATCACCAAAGCCAAAGACAAGCCCTATGCATGCAAGGACTCGCTCGGACGTCTGCGCGTGGCAGCCGGTGTCGGCGTCACCAACGATTCCATGGAGCGCGTCGACGCCCTCGTAGAAGCCGGAGTGGATGCCATAGTGATCGATACCGCCCACGGTCATTCGCGCGGTGTGGTAGGCGTGCTCAAGGCTGTCAAGGAAAAATATCCCCATATCGACGTTGTGGTAGGCAACATCGCCACCGGCGAAGCTGCAAAATATCTCGTTGAGAACGGAGCCGACGGCGTCAAGGTGGGCATAGGCCCCGGATCCATATGCACCACCCGCGTGATCGCCGGCGTAGGCGTGCCCCAGCTTTCGGCCGTCTACGACGTAGCCAAGGCACTCAAAGGCACAGGCGTGCCTCTGATAGCTGACGGCGGCATACGCTACTCCGGCGACATCGTCAAGGCACTCGCAGCAGGAGCCTACAGCGTGATGCTTGGCGGAATGCTGGCAGGTGTCGAGGAATCGCCGGGCGAGACAATCATCTACAACGGACGTAAATACAAGGCCTACCGCGGAATGGGATCGCTCGAAGCCATGGAGAAAGGCTCGAAAGACCGTTACTTCCAGGCCGGAGAATGCGATGTGAAGAAACTCGTGCCCGAAGGCATTGCCGCACGCGTGCCCTACAAAGGATCGCTCTACGAGGTAACCTACCAGATGCTCGGCGGCCTGCGTTCAGGAATGGGCTACTGCGGCGCCCCCGACATAGAGCATCTCCATAATGCGAAATTCACTCGCATCACCAATGCCGGCGTGGCCGAAAGCCATCCCCACGATGTAGCCATCACAAGCGAAGCACCCAACTACAGCGCTTCTCACCAGTGATCAGCCGCATAAGCCTGCTCGCAGCAGGACTGACCGTACTGTTTCTGCCGTTGCAGCCACGCGCTGCAGCGGCAGAACGCTTTACGCCGCTCACTGTAGGAGGAATAACTCTTGACCGCGAGGACTTCAACGAGGTTCTCGGCTCTGACACACGCCCCGACACCACAGCCATGCGGCTATTCGAGGAATACGCCCTGAGGCTTGCGGCCGCAGCCGCCGCAGGCTACGACCTGCGGCTCCGCGACCGGTCGTCCGAAGCGATCGTTGCACGTCAGACAGCCGTAGCTCTTACCGACAGCCGTGCGACAGACAGCATCGCGGCCACCGACACGCTCACTATATCGACACTGTTCGAAAGATGGCGCGACAGTCTTCGATGGGACTCGCCACGCTTCAAAGGGTCGATCGTAATGTCTATAAGCCGGGAGCTTGCCGATTCGGCTGCGACAATGCTACATGCCATGACCACAACCGACCACTATGAACGCAGAGCCATACTGATGCGAAGCTTCGGAAAGAATGTAAAACTGGTGAAACTGCTTGTCGGCCGGGGAGCCAACCGTTGGGCCGATCATGCCGTCTGGGGCGACACACTCCCCTCACCTACCGTTGCCGAGCCATGGGCTGCCGCCCGGATAGTCGACGGACATATACTGAACCGCCCCGAAGAGCCATCGGACGTTGCCGACCGTCTGGCAATCATGCATCACTCACACCTGCAACGGCTATATATCAAATGGCTGCGGTCGCGGTTTGCGATCAGATATAACGAACGACCGTAGACGATCCGATCTGCAAACGCAATCAAAACGGATCAAGCGTATCGGCCAAATGACAAAACAAGGTATCCTGTGCCAGGATCTGAATTCCGGCACAGGATACCTTTTATATTATCACGCATTAACGCTTATGCGCTTACGGCTCAGATGAGAGCGTGGCCTGTCATTTCGGCAGGCTGCTCCAGATCCATGATTTTGAGAATTGTCGGAGCCACGTCGGCCAGACGCCCGTCGGCTACCTTCACTCCGCTCTTCTCCGTTACATAAATGCAGGGCACCGGATTTAGCGAATGTGCCGTATTGGGTGTACCGTCGGCATTTATAGCGTTGTCGGCATTGCCATGATCGGCTATTATGATAGCCTCGTATCCGGCAGCCACAGCCGCGTCAATGGTGCGTCCCACGCATTCGTCGACAGCCTTCACCGCCTTTTCGATTGCCTCGTAGACTCCGGTATGACCTACCATGTCGCCGTTGGCATAGTTGACCACGATGAAATCATATTCCTCGCTGCGGATTGCCTCCACAAGCTTGTCGCATACCTCATAGGCGCTCATCTCTGGTTTGAGGTCGTAGGTGGCCACCTTTGGCGAAGCCACGAGAATACGCTCCTCGCCCTCGTAGGGAGCCTCGCGGCCACCGTTGAAGAAGAATGTCACGTGGGCATACTTCTCGGTTTCGGCGATATGAAGCTGTTTCTTGTCGAGCGACGACAGGTATTCGCCAAGAGTATTGCTTACATTCTCCTTGTCGAAGAGGATGTGTACTCCGGTGAACGATGCGTCGTAGGGAGTCATGCAGTAATACTGCAGATCCTTGACGGTGTGCATTCCGGCCTCGGGCATATCGTGCTGTGTGAGCACCGTGGTCAGCTCTTTGGCGCGGTCGTTTCGGTAGTTGAAGAATATCACGGCGTCGCCCTCCTTGATAGTGCCGTCGACTGCGGCATTATGGATAGGCTTCACAAATTCGTCGGTGATGTCGTTGTCGTAGCTCTGCTGCATGGCCGCCACCATATCGGTGGCCTGCTCTCCCTCGCCGTTGACGAGGAGATCATAGGCGATCTTCACGCGTTCCCAGCGCTTGTCGCGATCCATCGCGTAGTAGCGTCCCACAATCGATGCGATCTGTCCGGCCGATTTAGAGCAATGTGCCTGCAGAGCCTCGATGAATCCTTTGCCGCTGCGCGGATCGGTGTCGCGTCCGTCCATGAAGCAGTGTATGTAGACCTTCTCCAGACCATAGGCCTTGGCTATATCACACAGCGCGTAAAGATGATCGAGCGACGAGTGCACGCCTCCGTCAGAGGTAAGGCCCATGAAATGAATGGCCTTGCCCGTCTGCTTGGCGTAGCCGAAGGCATTCTTCACTTCGGGATTTTCCATAATCGAACCGTCGGCGCAGGCCTTGTTGATCTTCACAAGATCCTGATATACTACGCGGCCGGCGCCGATATTGAGATGACCCACCTCGGAGTTGCCCATCTGTCCGTCGGGCAGACCGACGTTTTCACCGCTTGCCTGAAGCTGCGAGTGAGGATACTTGGCCATGAGTTTGTCCCATGCCGGAGTCGGTGTGGAGTAGATCACATCGCCCTTGGAGTGGTTGCCGATGCCCCACCCGTCGAGAATCATGAGTAATGCTTTCTGTGACATATCTGTTCTGTTACAAGTTTGTTGTCAGTTTTTACGTATGCAAAATTACATAAATCAGTCGGAATAATCCAATCTCTCGCCAAATAACCGACCAACCTACATCAAAAAAACACTTTTGGCACACGACTGACAGACCGACGTCTTTTCCGGTCAGGGAACGTGTCTGTGTCTTTTCAGTTTATGCCGGATATCATTCGCCAAACTCATTTTGCTGACGTTCGACCTCAAGCAGTCTTGCTGCTCTCTTTTCGAGTGCCATCCTTTCCTGATCATTATCTCTGACACCACAGTCGTCTGCCGACAAATACCGATCTCTGTCATCAAGAAAGCGCGCATCCTTGTCATAGTAGATCATATTTACGTCAGAAGGCACGCTCACGATTGTCAGTTCGCCTGATATCGGGCGGTGTGTGCCACCCTTGGCCATTGAAGCGCGGACACGGATCGTTCCACTACGGAGAGTCGAACGAACTAAAATCGGAGCCGTGCCCCATTCGAGCCTTACATTGTCGCCTTCAGACCCTGTTATCAGCCGTCCCTCCCCCTCTATCTCGAAATGCAGCATAGAGTTGTTGAGCCGCTTGATACGGCCGTTTTTGTCGGCCACAGCTGCTATAACCGTCACAAAGTCGGAGCCATCGGCTTTAAGCGGTTCACCGCCGACTGTGTCGGTCCACAATATGATCTTTTCAGGTCGACGAGCCGGCCGCACCTTATGAGTCGCCACCACCTTGCCGTCCACAAGACCTTCGGCAAGAAGATATACGTCGTCGGGCTTACCGCTACGTGTCAAAGCTTTGTCGGCCATAAAATCATACACGCCATCGAACACCACCGGCGGATTTCTCATTCCGCGCCGCTTCATGACATCGCGACTGCTGACCATCGTCACTCCTCCGGAATTGAACGTCAGACGCACTTCGTCGCAGTTGGAATAAACCGTGACGTCACTTCCTGAAAACGGTGTCATCTCATGTGCTATCCACACCATCGGACCCGTACCGGCCGCATAGACCGAATCGGTTTGAACCGGACGCTGCGACATAAACATGTAGTAGGAGTATTTCGGCTGTCGGAAAGCATCCATTATACCGCCGTAGAATGGATCGGGATGATAGCCGCGCTGATGGTCAAACGAGTGCCACAGACATCCGCCGACATGCTGACGCGGCTGACTCATCAGGCTCTCGTAGCTTGTGACATTGTAGGGCGGACATGAATAATGCCGGGCCTGAATGCGCATCGGTTCCTCACCCCATGAGCGCGATACACGGCTCGGTGAATTGTGTGAACTCCAATCGTCGACATTGTCGCCCCATTCTCTGGTAAAATATGTCCGCGTTGGATCGATTTTGTCCGGGGCATCGCTCATCGACCTCGGGTGTGCGAACCATATCGGAAAATTCTCGCTCCCCCGAGCCTCACTGTCGCTTGCGCTGTAGCATCCGGGCCACGGATACTCCTCATCGACCGTAGCACGGGCCCTTGCCGCGAAATCCGACGGATACCAAGTTTCATTGAGGATCGGTTCCCATAGCCATACCGAAGGATGGTTGCGATCGCGCCTGACAAGATTGCGGATATCCGAAAACACACGCCGTCCGAATTCGGGGGCATCGTTCCAGAACTGCCATCCGGGAGTATTATCGATCACCAGCAGCCCAAGCTCGTCGCAGGCATCCATAAATGCCGGATCCTGCGGGCAGTGAGCATTGCGTATCACATTCAGGCCTGCATTCTTGAGCTTCAATGCATCACGCCTGTGGGCGCTGTTGCTGACGGCATTTCCAACAAGAGCGTAATCCTGATGGCGGTTTGCCCCGATCAGAGGCTCAGCATACGGCTCTCCATTGAGATAGAAGCCATCCTTGCCCCTGAACTCCAGACTTCTTATACCTATCCGCCTGCGATATCCGTCGACCGCACTACCCTTCCGGTCATATATTCTTACGTGCAGATTATAGAGATGCGGACTGCGCGGCGACCATAGCCGCGCATTGTCAACATTGAGTTTCGACGATATGGATGTCGCCTTGCCTTTTGCCACTTTTATATTGCCTTGTGTCATGGCAGCGGTATCACCGGCAGCGTCAATCAAAATGTATTCGAGGCGTCCGGAGAAATCCGTCCGGGCTTCGTTGCGTATATGCAGCCTTGTGTTGACGTCGGCTTTGCTTTCCCCGACATTGTCATACCATACGGCCAGACCGCCACCTGCCACGACGTTCTCATAGTTGGGATCCGTAATATGCAACCGGTCGTGCGCCACAAGCCAGCAGTCGCGATATATACCGCCAAAATATGCAAAATCGAGCATATCCTGAGGTTTACCGGGAGGATACGAGGGATCGTCGCTGTTATCAGTCATTACAGCTATCACGTTGTCGCCTTCTCTGTCTACGACGTCAGTTATGTCGGCCACCACGGGCAGATACCCTCCATAATGCCTGGCCACTTCCTTTCCGTTTACCCACACTCTGGATTTACCCATTATTGCCTCGAAATGCAGAAACAGTTTTTTGTCTGAAAGCGAATCGGGCAGACTGAAATGCTTGCGATACCACACGGGACCCTGATAGTTGACACATCCGCTTGCTTCCGACGGCAGGATCTCTACGCCGTGAGGGAGCGACACCACCTCCCAGGCACTGTCGGCAAACGCCTTGCAGTCCGCGCCACTGACATCACCGCGATGAAACCGCCACGCAGGATTCATGCTCGCGACGATCCGGCCTGTTCCGTCCAAAGGGAAAAAACCGGCCATTGAATATTCCGCTGTTGAGAATGCCGGCAAAACGGCCGCCATCATTCCGGCAAGAGCCAATATTATTCTTTTCATTCGATTAAAGGTAAGAAAAGTAGGGGTAGACGACGCATGACAAGCCGCGCTGTGTCATATTGCGCAATCCTCGCCTATGTCGTAATTTTATACTGCGATTATACTGCGACGCAAAAACAATGCGACAGCTTCGGAGCTTTGTCAACTACCGGAGCTGTCGCTATGATATTGTTGAAACTTTATCGTGTCAGACTTGCATTAGAGCTCATCTTTCTCGAAAACGATCTCTACATGCTCGCCGCTCTTGTTGCCCTTGTAGTCAAACTTCAGGCCTCTGTCAAGAGTCTTGATCAGATCGATGAAAGCCTTGTTGGAAGGCTGGCTGACAACTGTATTGTAGAGGTTCTTTTTCGACTCGTCGGCACCTTCCTTGATGGTGGCCATGTCGGAAACTTCCTCGTCGACGGTGTAGTTGTAGACCACGTATGCGTCGTCGAAGGTAAGCTTCATCTCCACGATACCGGGCATTTTCTGATCCTTGATCTGCTCGTTGATCTGCTCTACCACTTTTTCAAGAGCGGCATCCTTGGCGCCACTGCATGCAGTGGTGATTGTCATCATGGCTATTACAGCCACAACCAATAATTTAGTTATCTTTTTCATATTATTTTGTTTTTTAGCACTGCAAAATTAGCAATAATAATCTGTATTCTCTGCAAAATAATGCCGGCTATGTGTCGACTTGCTGGGCTTTTTGGCAGGTTTTAGGTCAGGGTTCCATGACAAACACAAGCTCGCCACCGGCCATTATTTCGTCGTGGGTAATGTAGTTCCGGTCGAGTTCACGGCCGTTGAGCGTCACTTTTTCAGGCTTCATTCCATCGCCGCGACGCACTATTGTAAATGTTCCTCCGGGCACTTTCACACTGGCTTGCCTGAAATGTGGCCGGCCGAACCAATAGCGTGCACCGGCAGGCTCTATCTGATAGAAACCGAGCGCCGACATCACCAGCCATGCCGACATCTGTCCGCAATCCTCGTTGCCCGACAGCCCTGTGCGGCTGTCATCATAGAGGGTGGTGATGACACGATTGGACAGCTCTGCCGCCTTGTCGGGGCGTCCGAGCATCGAATAAAGATAGATAATGTGATGGCTTGGCTCGTTGCCATGCACATATTGTCCGATCAGACCTGTGATGTCGGGCGATACGTTGCCCCGCAGACTCGAATCAGCCGTAAATAACGAATCGAGCCGCTCTATGGTGATCTCACGCGAGCCGAACTTCTCTACCAGGCCGTCTACGTCGTGCGGCACAAGCCATGTGTATTGCCATGCATTTCCCTCGGTATAGTCATTGTTGCGGTGGTCGACAAAATTCGGGTCAAAAGGCTCGCGCCATTTGCCGGCTCTGTCACGACCGCGAACGAAACCGGTCGACGCGTCGAAATAATGACGCCACGAGTGGCTGCGTCCGGTAAATTCCGCCGCCGTGGCAGTGTCGCCTGTAGCTTTTGCCGCATTGGCTATAGCTGCGTCGGCAATGGCATATTCCATGTCGTAGGACAGAGCCTCGTTGATAGCCTCCACCGGAGTGTAGCCGAGCCGTCGGCGTTCGCCGAGGCCGCGTGTGGTGTCGTTGGCCGTTGCGAGCATCGCTCTCATGGCACGCGCCGCATCGACACCCGGTGTGCGCTTCACAACAGCATCGGCCACCGGAATAATGCCCGGATTACCCACCATGCAATAATTCTCACAGCCCCAGAGATGCCACACCGGCAGATGCCCCTCTTTTTCATAAAGGTCGATCATGGAGTTGACTATCTCGGCGCTGCGCTCACGGTCGATGATCGACAGCAGCGGCAGATGAGTACGATAGGTGTCCCACAGCGACAGGATCGTATAGGCCGGAGCGGCACCGTAGTCATTGAACGTGGCCGGCAGTATCATCACATGATACATGGCCGTATAGAACTTGCGCAGCTCTGTGGTGTCGTCGCTCTTCACAGTCACACGCGCAAGCTCCTGGTTCCAGATGCTGTCGGCTTCGGCCGCCACGCGGTCGAAGTTCTTCCCGTCGGTTTCGACCCGCAGATTGGCTATCGCGGCCTCGACGGAGGTGGGCGATATACCCACCCTGACTGTCACCTGCGCTCCCTCCTTCATCGGAGCGAATGACACGCGGCCAAAGCGGTTTTCAAACCCGTGGAGCGTAAACTCGTCGAACGGCTCGGAAAATTCGGCCGCGAAATACACCTTCTGATCGTCGGACCATCCGGTCGAAAACCGGTGGCCTGCGATCATACGGTCGCTCATGGGCATCATCTCCGTATCGGTGGCGTTGTCCCAGCATCCGCCGTTCTGCAGATCTATGACTATCGCGGCCGAGTCGGTAGCCGGGAATGTGTAGCGGTGGAATCCGACGCGGTTTGTGGCGGTCATTTCGGCGAGAATGCCGTAGCGTGTCAGCGGCACGGCATAATAGCCGGCCTTGGCCACTTCCTCTGACCGGTCGGCATAGCTCCACATACCGCTTTCAGGATCATCATGGTTGCCACGGGCATAGGTCACCTCGCCGGTCACCGGCATCAGGGTGATGTCGAACAGATCGCCTACTCCGGTCCCCGAAAGATGGGTATGAGAAAATCCTATCACAGTGCTGTCCGATTCGTGGTAGCCCGAAGTCCAGTCCCATGCCTGAGTGATGCTCGTCGGTCCGAGCTGCACCATGCCGTAGGGGACGCTTGCACCCACAAACACATGGCCGTGCGCTCCGCTGCCGATAGTCGGATCGACATAATCGGTGAGCTGCGATACGCTGTCACGGGAGCCGCAGGAAGCGACCGTCACAGCCAGGGCTGCGGCGGTCATTGCAGTGTATCGGATTTTCATTTTTTAGGTGTTTGTCCGAGGTTAAACTTCAGTGTGCCACCCTTGAGAAGCTCGTCGTGGCTTATGCGGTATTTCTTCAGCGGCTTTCCGCCAAGAGTCATCGACTGTATGTATATATCCGAGGGCAAAGTCCTGTCGGCCTCTATCGTCAGCTTGCGGCCTTCGGGGAGGTCTATCTCCACTTCGTCGAACACGGGCGAGGTCAATGTATAGAACGGCTCGCCGGGACAATCGGGATACATCCCAATCATCGAGAACACAGCCCAGCCCGACATCGTGCCGGTATCATCATTTCCGGGGATGCCGTCGGGCTTTGTGGTGAAATATTTGCCGAGCAGTCGGTTGACCTCCTTCTGAGTGCGCCACTCCTCGCCACCGAAACGGCTGAACAGATAGGGATAGGCTATGTCAGGCTCATTGGCGGGATCATAGAGAGCGCTGTCCATCACCATCTGGAGTCTGTCGACAAACTTGCGCTTGCCTCCCATCAGCTTGACCAGTCCATCGACATCGTGCGGAACGAAGAAGGTGTAATTCCATGCGCTGCCCTCGTGGAAGCCCGGTACCACCTCGAAGTTCTCTCCCTGCCGGGGATCGAACGGCGACAGGAAAGTTCCGTCGGCGAGTTTCGGACGAAGAGTGCCGCTCTCTTTAGAATAATAATTCTTATATCCGAGCGAGCGCTGACGCAGCGTGCGGGCAAGCTCGGTGTCGCCACGCTGCTCTGCGAGCCATGCCAGAGCGGCGTCGGCCACGTAATACTCCAGAGCGTGCGAAACAGAATTATCACCCGACATATCGCCGGAATACACTCCGAGCGGCACATAAGCCTTCTCAAGATAGAGATCTATGTCGGGACGCATCGGATTATCTTTTCCGGGCGTCGTGGCCGAACGTTTCATGGCCTCATAGGCTGCATCGATATCGAAGTCGGTAAGTCCCTTCCGCCATGTATCCACAATCACCGGAAGCGACGGATCCCCCTCCATAGTGAATGTTTCGCGCCCATAAAGCTCCCATTTCGGCAACCACCCCCACTCCTTCGACATGTCGACCATCGATCGCACCATATCGATCTGACGTTCGGGATAGACGAGCGTCATAAGCTGATGAAGGTTGCGGTAGGTGTCCCACAGCGAGAATACCGTATATCGGTCATAGGTCGAATGTCCGTTTTCGGCACTCTCCATTTTCGGATACTGACCGTTGACGTCGTTGAGCACATTGGGATGAATCAGAGCATGATAAAGTCCGGTGTAAAACACCCGCTTCTGCTCGTCGCTGCCGCCCTTGACACGGATTCGGCCAAGATCGTCGTTCCAGATCTTCTTTGCGTCGGCTGCGATGCGGTCGAAAGTCAGACCGGCCTGCTCCTTGTCGAGATTCTCGCGGGCATTGGCCACCGACACAAACGACACACCCATTCTGACCTCCACCTGTTCGCCAGGCTTAAGATCATCGTAGCTATACCAATATCCTATGTCGTCGCCCGACAGTTCTCGGCCGTATTTCGTATAGAGTTTATATTTGCCGTTGTCGGGATCCCATGCTGCTTCCGGCCCCTCCATCTTGCGCTGCATTTTCCAGTAGCCCTGCGATGAAGGCGCCTTGCTGACACGCATCACGAAATAAATCGGAAACACTGCCTGGGCATTGTAGCAGAACGTGCCGAGCAACTTCGATCCCTCTATCTCCGTAGGGCTTACACGGCGCACTGTGGCTCCGCTCTCATTGGTCAGCCCCTCGCCGAGATTGATAAGTATATTGCCGCGGCCGCCGGGGAATGTATATCGCTCGGCCGAACTGCGCTTTGTTGCCGTCACTTCGGTGACGATATCATATTTCGTCAGACGATTTCCGTAATATCCCGGAGTTGCGGTTTCCTCCGTATAGGCCGAGCCATACTTGTGATAGTCCGGCTCCAGATCGCCGGTGGTGGCCATGGTCAGCAACGAGCCCAGTTCGGGACATCCGACTCCGCTGAGCGCTACATGGGCGTAACCGGTGAAAAACTTGTTGTTGAATTCGTAGGGGGTCGACCACCATCTCGCGTCCTTGTCATACACGTTGTCCGATGACCCCATCACATTGAAAGGCACCACCGACATCATGCCGTTAGGCACTATGGCTCCGGGATTGGTGGTACCGAAATTAGTGGTGCCGACAAAAGGATTCACATAGCTTGTGTAATCCTCGGCCGACGCCACCCCTGCCATGCCTAACGTCAGTATGGCGGCCATGGCTCTTGTTCGCAGTTTCAGCATATCTGGTTGATTATGGATTTTGTTTTTAAGGTCAGTTTCACGGTCGATTGTTGATTGCGGCCGATACAGTCGCCCTGCATCGCGTTAAAGTGCAAAGTTACAAAATAATGACGCCAGATGCAACCCCTTCGCCATAAAAAAACAAAACCATCAGACCACGCCTTATCAACTACGCGGTCGCTGCGGTATCGACCAACCGACACCGCAGATCATAGAACCCAGTGAATGAGGCGAGTTCAGCGCTCGCCCCAGCGGGAGCGGAGGGGATAGCGGGCGGTGTGGACGAGGAGGCGCAGGGAGGTGTTGTAGGTCCAGTAGGCCCACGTCCAGTTGAGCAGCACATTGGCCTTGTTGCGCATTCCGAGAATGGATATCAGATGGATAAACATCCATGCCAGCCATGCCGGCCATCCGTAGAGATGCATGTGTTTAAGATCGGCCACTGCAAGATTGCGGCCGACAGTGGCCATTGACCCCTTGTCGTTGTAGACAAAAGGCTCGGTCCAGCGGTCACGGTTGAGATTGTCGGCAAGGTGTCGCGCCTGCTGTATGGCCACCTGTGCAAGCTGAGGATGACCATGAGGGAAAGCCTCAGTGGCCATATACGCTATATCGCCCACCGCAAACACGTCGTCAAGACCTTTCACGCGATTGAAGCGATCCACTTCAAACCGGTTGCCCCTGACAAGCGTCGGTCCGGTTCCGCCCATATCGAAAGTCACTCCGGTCACTCCCGCCGTCCATATTACCATTCCGGCTGTCAGGCGTGTGCCGTCGTCGATGGTCACCTGCTCGTCGGTGTACTCTTTCATCACATGGCCAAGCCGCACGTCGACCATCAGTTCGCCAAGATATTTCAGAGCTTTTGCCGACGACTGCGGCGACATGGCGCCAAGCAGCTTGTCGGATCCTTCGAGAAGCGTGATGTTCACTTCATCGATATCGATCGAGGGATATTCGCGTTTGATGATATCGCGCTTCATCTCGCCCAAAGCGCCGGCGACCTCCACTCCCGACGGACCGCCGCCTACCACCACAAAGCTGAGCAGACGACGACGCAACTCGGCGTCGTGGGTGAGCGACGCACGTTCCAGACGGTCGAGTATCTCATCGCGCGTGCGCATCGCTTCCGAAACGGACTTGATGGTATAGACATACTTGATCAGCTCCGGATTGCCGAAAAAATTATTGGTTGTTCCGGCCGCTATTATCAGCCGGTCATAACTCAATGTTTCATACTGTGTCTGCAGCTCCTTACGATCCACATCAATACGCTTCACCTCGCCGAGGTGGAATCTCGCGCCCTTGACCTTACCCTTGCGCATCTCCCGCCTGAACGGAAACGAGATGCTCGCCGGATCGAGTCCGCTCGACGCTATCTGATAGAACAGCGGGGGAAACGAGTGAAAATTGTTGCGGTCAACGAGTATGACCTCGAAGCGGCGCTTATCAAGACCTTTTATGAGATTGAGGCCGGCAAACCCACCTCCGACTATTACTATACGCTCTTTGGTTTTCATATATCTTGAACAAATATTCAACGGTTAATGTTTCACAATTTCTTTTCAAAAGCCATGCGCTCGCCCGACGCATATCTGACCACTCCGCAGCCCGAATATCCCAGACGTTCAAGCATGCGGAGCATGGCTTCGTTGTCGTAATTGGTGTCGATCCGAATCGAGTGCATTCCCTCATCGACGGCATAATTTTCAAGACGACGCATCATCTCCGAGGCCACTCCCCTGCGCAAAGCCTCGGGCGCTACGGCCAGACGATGGACTGTCAGATACGGCTCACCATCGGTCAGCCATCTGCCGTCGATATTGTCGTAGGCCGCCTCACCGGTGAGCGGAGCCGAGCAATATCCCGACATCCGTCCCGACCGGTCGACAGCCACAATGGCTGTCCCGGCCGAAATATCGGCCTCTACATTGGCCGGCGACGGATACTCCATGCTCCACTGGCGTTTGCCGGCCGCAAGCATTCGACGGCGGGCAGCGTCGAGTATTCTCCACGCCTCGCCGGCATCGGCATCTGTCGCGTGTCGCAAAACTATCTCACTCATATAATTATCCAGATTATCACCCGTCATATATCTCGTTTGATCCTACATAACTCGATCCAAGATGCCGTCAGCGCTACCAGACACACCACTGCCTGCGCGGCGTATGCCCATACACGATCTGGCAGACCCGACGCCATGACCGCACACACTGCGATCGCCACCGATCGGCCGGCTATCGATAACGTTCGGCCTCCGGGTAAAACGCCGAAACATCTTCGGCACACCATTGCATAGACTGCTATATCAAGAGCATAGACCGCACACATCGCCACTCCGATCCCTTCAAGGCCTCCTGCGACATATCCGGCAGCTACAGCCGTAAAAACCGTCACCGTCCCATAAACACCTTCAAGCCGGAAATACAACCGACGGTGTCCCATAGCGAGCGGCACATACCCCAACGGATATGACACTCCTTTAAGCACCATTGCCACCGACAGCCATCGCAACATCGGGATCATGCCATCAAACTCACTACTGAAAAGCAACCCGGTCACCAGCGGAGCCATTGCCGACAACAGACACGACATCGGAGCCAGCACCGTAAGCACCGCACAGATCTGATGCTCCACCACATCACTCATGGCCTTACGGTCGCCAGCAAGAGCGCTGATTCTGGGGAAATAATCCATAGCCATAGCCATGAACACCAGAGATGCACACTGGGAGCTTACCGACGACGCGGCATTATACATGGCCACCGACGACTCGCCAGCCTCGGCACGAAGCCATACGTTGACTGCAAACGTCACACCTACCGACATAGCGCCTACAGCCATCAGCGACATGCCGCTACGCAGAAGCCGTCGCACAAGAGGCTTATGATCGCGCAGCCGCACTCCTACGCTACCTCCGTATCGCCGCAAACGACCCACGGCCCGCGAATAAAACCATAGCCCTGACAACGATCCGGCGATCATCGCAGGAACAATACCGTTGACCGAAAAAGCCCAATATAGCGGCACGGCCACAACTACCGACACGACGGTGGAACAGATCGTCGCGCCGGCCAGAGGCCGCAGCGAGCGCGTGGCCTGCAGCAACGCCTGACGTCCCGTGGCGGCCACACTCATGCCCACCATCAGCGACAAACACATGAAACCTACAGTATATTCATAGCTGCCAAAAGTCAGAAGGCTCAGCAACGGGCTCATCAACAAGCACAATATCGCGCCGCCTACGGCACAGAGATCCGTCAGCCGCCGACTGACCGTCGCCGCCACCCTGCAAGACTCTTCGTCGTCAGACATGCCGGAAATCTCCCTGACCACGGCAAGATTCAGACCCGCAACAGCTATCTGCTGCACCACAGCGGCAGCCGAAGCGTAAAGCGATGCGACGCCCATGCCGCCGACACCGAGCAACAGCGCCGCAGACTTGCCGCGTATCATTCCGGCAAGAATCTGCACAGCCTGCACCCCACCGTAAACGCCCATGGCACTGAATGCGCCACGCACGCTGTCGGCATATGATCTGGCCGTCTCCACTCCATTTTGTCTGCTTTCAGCCATAATAAACGACAAAATTAGCCAATCTCACCGAATTAACATAGCCCCATCCGATTTTTCGCAAAACAGTTTTTTAGAGCGTGAAGTCATCTTGACTTTTTGAATCTGTTAATGTGTTTAAGAAATATCACATGGAATACCAGGAGATTCCACCCTTTCCAGCTGGAAACCGTTTTGTCGAAACGACGGATCGGAAAGAGTCCATCCAGGCATTTGTCCTCTCAATGCTATATCTGAGAGACAGGAGTTCTCTGTCCAGCAGATATTTTTCATCGTTTTTGTAAGGTTGTTGCATAGCCATCGGAATACCCTGAAGGTCAGCAATAAATATGGCATTGGTTGTCTGCGCCGCTTTATGCGCTGCTCCACCGACTTCTTCTCCTCCGCGCCGTGCCACGGTATGGCTGCCGTCAAGGTCGGCACTGGAGGGGTCTATCATGTCGCGCTTGCGTCCAAGCAGCGATTCCTCAGGCCACGGAAAAACTCGGTTTTTCAAACCCGAAAACCGAGTTCTTCAAACAAATCGCTAATTTTGCACTTGCCAGTTGAACCTGCGTAGAAGTAATCCAGTTCTTTTCTCCAGACTGAATTGATGTAAGTTCGGCACGAATTCTATGTAGGTCTTTATAGAAGTCATCAATACATTCAGGCTTATAAAACATTGTACGATATACTTTTGAAATTATTGAGTGATATATGTAATCTCTAATTCGACCTCATTGTCAAGGCCGTTACACTGGCGGGTGAAAAGCTGCCATGGCGTCGAGCCGAAGTATTTGCCGAGAATTTCAATGATTCGGTTTTGCTCGGCTGTGGTGCAGGGATACTCTGGTGTGGCGTATAGCACGCAGATACATTCCTGCTGCTTGGCGGGGTTCAAATATTTCTTGCTGTTGTATAATGGGTTGAGCAACAGATCTGCGATGTAATCTATGCGTCCTGATTTTCCGTATGTCTTGGATTCATAGTATATGGTCTCTATGGATGATGACGACAGCACCAACTGCTTGAGTAGTTCGGACACGGAGCCGATTTTGGCTTCGAGCAGATCGAGTTCTTTATGTAGTTCGCTCTGCCGGAAGAGCTCGTCGCGCCTCTTTTTCATACGATACTTGCGTTTGCGCTTGCTACGGTTTTGCCTCTTGCCCCAAAGTTTTCCTTCGCCAAATACAAACCAGTCGTCAGCCTTAGCGGAAAGGCAAAGGTCTTCAGCCGTTGACATCATCTGTTGTTTTAATTCCCGGCGTATCTTTTTATCACGACAATAAGGCAGCGCAATCTTTATATCCAGACGTTTCGCCTGCAAAGCGTATTTGTCAGCCTCATGTTCCTCAAACAGTGCCCAGTCTATTTCGCCATAACGACCGAAGGGCGCGGAGCACCAAAGTATCTCGGCTGCCGCCTCTGCTGCAGTAACCGCTCCGTTGTCGGGGAGGACAACCTTCATTCCTACGATGTTGAAATACCGGTCGCCCTCGCACATGTAGGCATCTGAGTTGCCATCCGGATGGAATGTTATCGTGCCACCTTCGCCCGAAAACACGGTGTTAAGGATAATGTCGTAATCCTCTTTATATCTCGATATGGGGAGAAGCGCATCAGGATATTTCTTCTTCATCGGCTCAATAATGTCCTTGAAATACAATGATTGGCAGAGCTCTTTTACAGTCATATTGTCAGAGATTGTCTAAATTTATATAATACGGATTTTGAGAAGGATTGTCATATGGATTTTTGTTTGTGATGAGGGAGTGTAGCCGTAGCTACATGACCGGGGAGCAAACAAAAAGACGCTGGAAAGACTCTCAAAAGCAAAGTGATATGAATTTTAGACAATCTCTTAGACTGCCAAAAACTGTCAGCGTTGTTCTCAAAGTTCTTCTACTGTAAAAATGTTGACTTCGGCATTGCGAAATAAATCCTTGAAGGCCGTTTCGGGACTAACTTCAGCTAATGTATCATCCTTACCGTCTTCCACCCCGTAATCCTCATAGTCATAGTCTTCAAGCTCGAGATGGATTGAACACCATTTCTTATTATCGGAGAGCTTCAATTTTATGCCGTACATTAGAAAGTGTTCTCTGTATCTTTCATAGAATTCCTCGGCGGTTTTGATTTCCGCGTCAGTTATGAGTTGGGTATAATAGGCGTGCCGGCGACGCATCAGTTCTAAGGTTTCCTTACGGTGCTGCGCCATGTAGTCCAGCAAAGGCGCAAATTTCTTCGCATTCTCATCGATAATTTGCTTCCTTCTTTCAGCAAGTTCCCGCTGTTCTTCGTCTGTAGTTTGATTCATATCTATGCTATTCTAAATTTTTGGACAAAGCTATCCCTGTCGCCTGCCAATAGCTGTCAGGCGATAACAAAAAATGGAGGGATGTTTTTGAACCGGGTCTAAACCTTCACCGATGCGACCAACACCACCTTATAGGAATCACCCAGAGATTCATCTGAGGAAATACCCCACATAATATTGATGTCAGGATTGACTTCTGACAGCGTGTCGGTGATTGATGACAACCCTGACATTTCGGGCTGTCTGTTACCGAAGCGGAAATCAATTAGTAATTCATCTACCTTATCAACCTTACAAGGCAGGGCGTTGACGGCTTCGTTAAAAGCTTCGCCAAGATCGGCGTTAACTCCTGATGTCACATAGCTTTCTCCCTCGGTGGAAAGCACATTGACAACATCATCCTTGTCAAGTGTAATTAAGCTCTCCGACTCAATGATGCGGTCGAGTTCCTTGATGTCGCCATGAACGGGATAACCGTTCCAGATTGAGATTTCGTTGTTCATTGGATTATGCATTAGAGGTGAGTATTTCGATTGCCTTTCGTGCGTCGGCTTCCGTGATGCCGACAATAGGATTTGTCTCGATGAAAGAGTCATGCTGAGCCGGGAAGAAGTCGTCGAGGTCATCGATTATCACGTAATCTGGGCGTCCGTACTTGTCAAGCCAACATTCGATATCCTCGCCGCGCGAGATGTATGTGGCTCCACAAGGGATTGTATCAATAATCTCGCCGGGAAGCTCCCGCACCTCCCACATAATGCGCAGACTGCCGAGACTATGAGCGTAACGCCACGATGAAGAAATGACAATTGCAGCATCGGTAGCGTCAATAATCCGGCGCAGATTCTCAACAGCGCGTTGGTCGAAGAGCGGCCCCCATGCATCCTTGTTCGGCATTCCTTCAACGGCAAGCCGCGCCTGACATTGCTCAGTGTTGAGCACACCGTCGAAGTCGAGAAATATTACAGGTCGATTCATCAGTTTTCTCTTTTTAGCAGCCCGGGCCGGACTCGACTCGACGCAGTGCCGAGAGCAGAGTCAAGCTTGCTTGAACTATGCCGAGGCACGAGGAGAATGGGCGAAGCCAACCGGCAATACCGCTTCCGCGGCACACAAAGCGCGTCTGACCAATTCCGCCACCAGGCTGATGTGATTGTATCGCAAAATTACGACACGTGTGTCTCATTTTGCGGCACGACTCTTTGAAAAATGTGTTTATGCGTTAATCTTTGCAAGAGCATCTGCATAGTTACTTATCACTCGATTGTATTTGTCTTCGTAAGATTTGGTCCAAGCTGAGAGGTGATAGCTTTCAATCAATAGTGTTTTAGAGCATTCGTCATACCAAACTTCATCGTTCAACTGGAGAGCTTCAGGATAAACCAGTTGTTTAATGGTAGAGAGGATAGTTGTCTTATTATCACAGCAAACGATTATATTTGCATTTAGAAGCAGAAGTTGTCTTTTGAGTAAATCACGATAAGTTTGCATGTAGGAGTCTATTTCAGCCATATCAGATACGGACCCTCCCGGCTGCTTCTTGACATTGATTTTAGCAACTGCAGATTTATCCCAGGTGCTCATAATATTGTCCATGGACTCATCACGATTGAATTCGGCAACTTTATCAGCAGTAGATTCCATGAGACCTTTCGTGATATAGAGCATGCTCTTGAGAAACTTATCGGTAGGTGCAATACCATTCTTAGAGTCGTATGTTATAACGACACGAGAATCATAGGGATTGTTAGGATCATTGAGTTCCTTAGCTACGAAAAGAATGCGTTTGTCTGAGTTGTTCCAAGCACTCTCTTCATTCCCAACTTCGCGTTCGTGATAAACTTTCTCATCAGCACCGGGAAAAGTATGTATGCAACCTTTATAGGCGACACCATCACGTTCTATTTCTCCATCCCCATTTTTAATAGAGAATTCTTCCCAAATATCAAGAATTTTGTCATTTTCGGCATGTGAGTACTTCGTTTTGTTCATGTCTAATAAAATTATATGTTGTTAATAGTTTCAATTGTATGCTAATAAAAAGAGGGCGCAACACTCTTATGGTTCTATCTTTCGGTAAGGCTCTGGTAAGCCCGGAATCAAGATTGAAGCAAAAGCAGCCTGCGTCCTCGGGTGAGGATACACGGCTTGCCGTTGACTTCCATCTTATGATTCCTCGTAGAATTTACCAGATTTTACCGAATCGGATGGCGGTCATTGCAAGATGTGCAATATTTTTTGTGGTTCTAAACTGTCTGTTTCGTATTTTCGCGGTTTTGGTTAATACCGCAAATTTACAAATTAAATTTTGAACCGCAATAGGTTATCGCAGGTGCTCGCTATGTTTTACAGCACAAAATTACAACAAGATACTGCCATAAGTGGTCAGCAGAGCAAAAACTATAATTTTTTATTCCTCCAGTTTCTGAATTTCATCAGGCAGCCCCGCAATTTTTGCAATAAGCAGCTCAGCGCGGCGCTTCACTTCATTCATGTCGGGGAACGTCTGGAAGTCGAGTTGGAACAACGATTTGTCCGTTGGTTCGTACCACCAGTAGTCGCCACGATACATTTCTCCATTATCAACGTCCAACAATTCAGACACTTTTGCATGATATGCAGAGTCCTGTGTGGCGGTGACGATATAGAAAAGTACCCGGTCATCGTATATGCCAATAGATAGCCACAGGTCGGTCCTATTATAATCAGCTTCATTCCACAGGCAGACATACCCGCGGTAATGCTCGTCCCATTCTGCGCAATCCGCCCCCTTTATATCGCCTGACTCAACTGACGCAATCAATTGTTTGCCATAATCAAACGGAATTCTTCTGAGTTTATGCATTATGTCCTTTACGGCCTCCATGTCGCCTGACGGAATATCCGCACCCAGCAATATCAACCCTAAAATTTCACGGACAGATTTGGATCTTTCATCCTTTGTCGCCTTGTTGAGAATCAGATTATACAGATTGCCGTCCCCGGGACCGAGGTCATTGGACGACACACGATAACGAGGTTCTATCCCTTTGATACATTCTATTTCCACGTCAAAGATGCTTTCAACGTTGCGGCGCAAGCGATGGAATGTTCGTTCCGGGATACCCGGCTCTTTTTCATCGTTCATCGGCGAATTTGCCCATTTGTCACTTAGTTCGTTCATTGATATGCCACTGGAAGAGGCTTTGACGAACTCATTTAATGTCCATAGGACACGCTTAAATTTTGATACTGACATTACAGTTCGATTATATCAGGAGTGCTAAGTGCTGAATAGTCCTCGTTCATTATCGCCCCGTTGGAGAAGATAGTGCCGTTCTGCCCGATAATTCCGTGTTGGCGATGGATATGACCGAAGAGATGCGCTTTCAGATGTAGGATGGATATGACCGAAGAGATGCGCTTTCAGATGTAGGTCGGAAAGTTTCATAAGTATCTCTTCCGACCCATAGTTGATGCCATCGTCGAAATCGAGAATGCCGTATGCCGGCGAGTGGGTTATCAGCATGTCGGTGTCTGCCGGTATTTTAGCATAATGGTGCGTCTGCCTGTTGGTGATGCAGTCTTCAGTAAACATAGGCACTCCATAGAATTTCAGTCCGTCTATCTCGATGCCCGAATTGCATAGATAGTGGACGTTGCCGTCAAGGCCATCGATGTTTGCGTCATATAGGCATGAGTCATGGTTGCCGCAGATAAATATCTTATGGCGATATGGCAGGTCGCAAAACCAGTAGAGAAAGTCCATTGCCTCGCGCTCTTCTCCTACCATGCAGAAGTCGCCGGAGTGAACCACGATGTCGGCCTCGGGCAGATTCTTCAGCCGATGGTGCGCACTGTGAGTGTCTGAGAGATGTAGTATTTTCATTAGTCATACATTTTTTTTGCAAAGCTAATAAACCCTACTGACAGATCATGACAATAGACTGCACTAATTTTGCGCTCATAAAATATTTGTCGCTAGACCCACTTCATTATGCCTCGTTTGCGATACAACACATCGAAACATTTAGAGAATCGAATAAAAGGGAAGTAAATGTTTATACGCAATCTGTAGTCTCGACAATTGTCTGGAAACAAACACTCTCAATCGCTCCAGTTGGTAACCTCTTGTTCGAGTATTCTGAAAAGCAGATTGAGCATACGGCGAGCCCGTTCGTCGGGGCATATGTGAGCGGTAGCGCCGTCGATCAGGCGGCAGCATAGTTGCATGCGATCGGCATCCTGTTCACGGCCGGCATGATCGGCAAAACCTCGCATGAAGCCCATATCGTATTCAAGCTTGCGTTTAAGCACGTATAATATGCCTCGCCAGTCGCCGGGTGAGCTATGGGCGAAGGTTTCTTCCCAGAACAGACGCTCTTTGCGGTCGACGCTCTCCCGCTTTACTGATCCTAAGGGGTCTGACTCGACTGACTCCATCAGATATTGACCGAGAGCCTGGCAATCGTCAGACTCAATGATATCAAGATAATGATTGAGGTCATCATCATGTTCTTTGGATGTGATGAATGTGAGCAGCGAAGCCCAGTAAAGCAACACGGCTGAAACGTATGCACTGTCTGTCTCGGAGGTTTTTACATTCTTGTCTATAAGCCAGTCGGGTGCGGCATTCATTCCCTCAGGCTGTATCGTGGGACGAGATGACAGCTCTATGACACCTTTGCAGCGCCTACTGGGAAGCGACAGCAGCTTACTGTAATACTCGACGTAGACAGGCTTGATTTCATCAGGCTCAGAGAAGTTTTCAGCAATTGCCGCCCATATGTCTTCAAACCGGCATTCGGTCAGATACTCACGAAATGTCTTTCTTTTCATCTTCTTGTTCTTGTTTTGATTTTAGTCGTTTGTACTCAGCTATCAGCACTTTGACACAGGGTCGGTAGGCATGCATGGAAAACAGCAATCCGGTCAATACACCGATAATCAGAGGAGAGCGCAGACCGTATGCTTCAGCCAGTGCCGCTCCGATTCCTGTGCCGACCCCCATAAGTACATGGGCTTTCATTAATTTGCAGTTTAATTCATTGAAAGTCATAATTGTCTGATGTTTTGCTTGCAAAATTACAACCGTGATGTCTCAAATATCGATACAGCACAAAGTCTGTGCAATCCATGCCGGACAAAAAAGTTGAAGAAAAGCGTGGAATAGCTTGGCAGATAAAGGGAAAATGTGTAATTTTGTAGCCGAATTGATCCAAAGGGCTCGAAAAGCAGTGGCTTGCAATGATGTAAACCGATCTCGCCCAAGGATGTAACCGTATTTATTATCAAAAACAGATGTACGCAATCGTAGAAATTCAGGGACAGCAGTTCAAGGCCGAGGCCGAGAAGTTCTTGTATGTCCACTATCTCGGCGAAGCTGTCAAAGAAGGAGAGAAGGTTGAGTTTGACCGTGTGCTCCTCGCTGAAGCCGACGGTACGGTAAAGGTTGGCGCTCCGACAGTTGACGGCGCCAAAGTAGTTTGTGAGGTGCTCACTCCCCTCGTAAAGGGCGACAAGGTTATCGTCTTCAAGAAGAAACGCCGCAAAGGCTATCGTCGCAAGAACGGTCACCGTCAGTGCTTCACAAAAGTGTTAGTGAAAGAAGTAGTAGCTTAACCCGTTAAAAAAAATCAGAAATCATGGCACATAAAAAAGGTGTAGGTAGTTCGAAGAACGGCCGCGAGTCAGAAAGCAAACGACTCGGCGTGAAGATTTTCGGTGGTCAGCACTGCAAGGCGGGTAATATCATCAAGCGTCAGCGTGGAACCGTTCACCATCCGGGTGAAAACGTCGGTATCGGCAAGGACCACACACTCTACGCTCTGACCGACGGCGTTGTGGTATTCACCGTAGGCAAAGAGGGCCGCAAGTTTATCAATGTAGCTCCCGCCGAGGCATAAGCCCGGCCGCTGACAAAAGACACTTTACGGCATCTGTCGACACAGACAGAAGCAGCACGGACAACAGCAAAAACGCTGCATCAGTCACTCCCTAACGGGATGTTTCTGATGCAGCGTTAATTTTATTGATACGACAGATGATGCCCCGACATTTCAGCCCGTGGCATTACAACCGCCAGACATCCTGCCATCAGTCAAGCAGACGTCCGGCCTTTATGTAATCCATGCCTATTGTGAAATACTCACGTCCATAGTCTACCGGACGTATCACTTCCCCGTCAAACACCACTATATCAATATCTATTACCACACAAGAGGACGACAGACGGCGTCCCATCGAATTCTCAATATCCTTGCATCGGCTCTGAAGCGACACAGCATCAAGTCCGAACACTCCCGACAACACGGCATTGCCATACACCTTGCCGCTGCCGCTTATATCCGGCGTGTTGTAAAATTGCGATACGACGATTTCGCTCCCTATCAGACGAAGCCTCGCGATAGCCTCACGGAGCATGGCTTCGGCCTCGACCACATTACTGCCGAGAGAAATCACAGCCTCGTGATGCTGCACGCGGTTCATTGGCCAACACCTTTCATCGTCAACGCCACGCGCCCGCGTGGAGCATCGACATCAATCACCTTCACCTTGACAGCCTGCCCCACTTTGAGCAACTCGGCCGGATTTGACACAAACCGTTCAGACAGCTGCGATATATGCACCAGCCCATTCACTTTCAAGCCTATGTCGACAAACGCCCCGAATGCAGTAAGATTAGTGACACGTCCCGTCAGTTCCTGGCCTATATGCAGATCGGCGATCTCCGCCACATCCTTGCTGTACATCACCGGCTCCGGATCCTTCACACGCGGATCGCGTGCAGGCTTCTCCAGCTCGCTTATAATATCACGCAACGTAGGCAGCCCGACGTTTTTGTCCACATACTGCTCAACCTCAATACCCTCAAGCTTCGTCTTGTTGCGTATCAGATCATTTACGCCGACCCCGGCATCGGCGGCCATACGGGCCACTACCGGATAACTCTCGGGATGCACTCCGGTGGAATCAAGCGGATTGTCTCCTCCGTTTATACGTAAAAAAGCCGCACACTGTTCGTAAGCCTTCCGCCCCATGCGCGGAACTTCAAGCAGTTGCTCGCGTCGCCGGAACTGGCCGTTGGCGGTGCGATATTCGACTATATAGTTTGACAGTGCATTGCCTATTCCCGACACCTGCGCAAGCAATTCGGGCGATGCCGTGTTCACGTCGACACCCACGGCATTCACGCAACTTTCCACTGTGAAATCCAAAGCACGCTTCAGCCCGGCCTGATTGACATCGTGCTGGTACTGCCCCACTCCGATTGACTTCGGATCGATCTTCACCAGTTCTGCAAGCGGATCAAGCAACCGGCGTGCGATCGACACTGCGCCACGCAGAGTGACATCGAGCTGCGGAAACTCACGACGCGCGCAATCCGATGCCGAATACACGCTGGCCCCACGCTCGCTCACCGTCTGTATAGCCACGTTGCGCGGAAAAGTGATATCCGACAAAAAGGTCATGGTTTCACGCGAAGCCGTCCCGTCGCCAACCGCTATAACATCTATGCCAAGGCGTCCGACGAGCATACACAGCGTATCGGCGGCTCTGTACACATCGCCCACAGGAGCACAGGGATATATCGTCTCCGTAGCAAGCAAGGCACCCTGCTCATCAATACACGCCACCTTGCATCCGCTTTTGAATCCGGGATCTATGCCCATCACTCTCTTGCGTCCGAGAGGCGGCTCCATGAGCAGATGTCTGACGTTTTCGGCAAAAATGGAGATCGCCGCATCATCAGCCCGCTTCTTTGTCAGCGCGGCCACCTCGTTCTCTATAGCCGGCTTGAGCAGCCTGCGGTAGCCGTCGGCCACAGCCTGACGTATGATTTCAGCCACAGGAGCTGCACAGAACGATTTTACAAACAGGCGTCCGAGGCGTTCTATGATCTCATCATCATCGATCGTTATCGACACCCGCAGCAGTCCCTCCTCCTCACCCCGGCGCATGGCGAGATAATTGTGAGAGCCACACAGGCGCAATGATTTGGAGAAATTGTAATAATTCTGGTAGTTGACCGCATCGGCCTCCTTGCCTCTGATCACTCTGGCATTGATAGTGGCATTGCGGGCAAACCTCTGCCTGACGAGCATTCGTGCCTTCTCATTCTCACTCACCCACTCGGCTATGATATCCGATGCACCGGCTATTGCCGCATCGGCATCAGCTATATCGCCGCCTACAAATCGCGTAGCCACCGATACCACATCGCCCATACGCTGGCTCATGATCTGCTTGGCCAACGGCTCCAGGCCGAACTGGCGCGCAGCCTCGGCACGAGTGCGCCGACGCGGCTTGAAAGGCAGATATATATCTTCGACCTCCGCCGGATCAAGCGTTGCCGCAAGCCGTATCATAAGATCATCGGTCATCGCACCGCTTTTCTCTATGGCATCGGCCACAAACTCCTTTCGCTTCTCAAGCTCCTCCAACTCTTCCGCCTGCGTGCGGATATTGTTGAGCGCCACTTCATCAAGCGACCCGGTCATTTCCTTGCGATAACGGGCTATGAAAGGTATGGTAGCGCCGTCATCAAGCAACCTGAGAGTTGATGCGACCTGCTTACGAGACAGATTTAGACGTTTGCCAATTATTTCAGCTATGTCAAGAGGCATGATAAAACAGATGATGGGTAAAATGAACGATATATATTCTGCGATTTTTATGGCATCGCTTTCAGAGTAATCAATGTTATTTCAGGAGTGGCTCCAAGCCTCATGGGCATCCCCACTGTACCGGCGCCGATATTGACATACAGCGCATGCCGGCCGGCCTCGTCGCCATACATACCACCCCATGTGGCATAGCGCATTGCTGCCGGCGACAACCCTGCGACCTCTATCTGCATGGCATGTGTATGCCCGCTGAGGGTCAGAGCTATATTGACGTCGTCATGATCGGATATAGAATCAGTCCAATGCGCCGGATTGTGCGACAGCAGGATTTTGCTTACGGAGTCGCCGACACCAGGATAGGCCTTAGGGAGTGAGCCATATATCCGAAACGGAGGATCTCCGATATTCTCCACACCTATGACAGCTATTGAATCGCGTCCCGAATGTATGAATTCGGTCTGATTAAGCAACAGCTTCCATCCCATGCTCTCCTGCATGGCGCAAAGAGCCGCGACGTCAGCAGCCTTGTCGGCCTCCGACGGCCAGTCGGCATAATCGCCGTAATCATGGTTGCCGAGAATCGAAAACACCCCGTATGGAGCCTCTATCCCCGACAACGCGTCGACAAAAGGAATCAGTTCGGACGAATGACGGTTGACTATATCGCCTGTAAACATCACCGCATCGGGATGCAGACCATTGATAACACCGACAAGCTTCCGCACAAACCGGTCGTCATCACCATACGTGCCGACATGGAGATCTGAAATCTGGACTATCTTGAATCCATCGAAAGCGGCAGGCAGATGCGGGAACTCAAAATCCACCTCCCTGACATCGACACGAAACCTGTTGACAAGGGCACCCCACCACATGGCCAGAAACGCCACTATAGCAATGACGCCTCCTGTCAGCGAGAGCCATCTCCAGCGCCGGCCATGCCACAAAACGGGCAACAACGCGACCGCGTCGACAACAACGAATACCAGCTTAGGCATAATAAACGTCATATAGCCGAAAAGCACCCACATGATAAAAAGCAACGATCCGTCATCGCCCGAGCGCCTCGGCATACTCACACCGACTATCAGCGCCATATATAGCAACACTGCCGACACCAGCTGCAGCCTCGCCGGGACTTTTGATACACATCTGCGACGGACCATTATGTAAATATAGCCGTCGACAAGCAGGCTTAAAACTATTACTGTAATGAGAAACAGTAGAGGAATTCGCATCGTGGTCTACAATCAGTCGGCGACGGCCAGCTTGTTTTTCAGCGGATTGGCATACATTGTCAAAATCATCCTACGCATATATTCGCGGTCGTCATCCGACATACCCGCGATGCCGGCAGCATCAACTTTGTCCTTGATATGAGCCTCCAGATCCGCCACATCAGCTTCGCTATACTTCTCGACATACAACGCTCCACCGTCGAGCAGATCGGCGGCCACATAGTTGATCGGATATATCTTGTATCCGCCGTGTATCGAATGGTCTATTATCGAACAGATGCGACGGACAGCTTCAACTCTGTCGACATCGGCCGGTATGGCACGCACTTCGTCAGAAATGCACTTTCCGATTTCGAAATGCACCCGTCCCTTGAATTGCAACATACCTGTTTCCATGCTCAACAAATCGTCGTGCGGCGACTTCTTGAAGTCAGGATCATTGCGCTTCATCAAAAACTCACGTGCCTTCAGGCCGTCGTTGGGATCATATTCGTATGATATCGATACCGGCACAAGATTGAGTTCGGCTATATTCTCAAGTAGAGATCCGCTACCGCCCAAAGCCATCATCTTGACCAGACTCTCCTGGGTGAGATCATTCGAATCCTTTGCACGTCCCTCGCGCTGGGCTATCCAAATGCTCTCATGCTTGTCGGTGATAGCATGATGCATATATGCCGACAGCTCCTTGGCGGCTTCAAGAGCCTTTGTGAGTTTCAGATTGCGACGCACTACGAAACTCTTGTTCAGCTTCACCAGATCTGTGATCCAGTCATATATGAGCAGATTGTCGCCAATCGCCACTTCCGATGTCGGCAGTCCGGCACGCAGAAAACAAAGATTCAGAAAAGAGGCGTCGAGCACGATATCGCGGTGATTGGATATAAACGTAAACGACTTCTCGGAATCCACATTGCATATTCCTCCGACACTAATTCCGGCTGTGGTCTTTCTGGCAAGCATCTCAAGGAAAGGCCACATTATCTTTGACTGAAAAGTAGCCTTGTCGGGTATCGCCAGTAATTGCTTGACAAATTCGGAGAAATCCACTTCGGGCATCACATACCTTACTGCGTGTTCAAAACCTGGTTCCTTGACAAGGAGTGACATCTTTTCGCCAAACTGCGAATCGTCGAAGGGGGCTATCGCTTTGAAATCGTGTAGATTGTCCATAACATCATTATCAGGCCGCAAGCCGATGCGGCAACATTCGGGAGTCAAAGTTACAAATTTTTATTCACTTGCGCGGCTCTTTGACGCCATTTTTCAATCATTTGCCGCATATCGTCGGGCACTTCCGACGTAAAAAACATCTCTTTGCGCGTAGACGGATGCACAAAACCGAGAGTGCGGGCATGAAGCGCCTGACGGGGGCACAGCGCCACGCAGTTGTCAACAAATTTACGGTAGGCAGCCGTACGCTCCCCCCGCAATATCTGATCGCCGCCATAGCGGGCATCGCTGAACAACGGGTGACCGATGTGACGCATGTGGGCACGAATCTGATGCGTACGTCCGGTTTCAAGCACACATTTCACCATGCTTACAGGACCGAGATCCTCCAGCACCTCATAATGCGTGACCGCATGACGCCCATACTCGCTGCCTTCCGGAAAAACATCCATACGCAACCGGTCGGAAAGCGAACGTCCGATATTGCCCACAATCGTCCCTTGACGCGGAGAGGGGCACCCCCATACGACCGCCATATATTCGCGCTTTGTGGTTTTCTCGAAAAACTGACGACCGAGAGCTGTCTTGGCGTCAGGAGTCTTGGCCACGACAAGCAGACCCGACGTATCCTTGTCGATACGATGCACCAGTCCCATGCGAGGGTCGTCGGCGTCATAGTCGGGATTATCCTTGAAATGCCATGCCAGAGCGTTGACGAGCGTGCCGCTGTAATTGCCGTGTCCGGGATGAACCACCATCCCCGCCGGCTTGTCTACCACGAGCACAGTATCATCCTCATATACTATATTTATGGAAATATCCTCAGGTATGATATCCAGCTCGTAGCGTGGACGATCCATCACCACTGCCACTACATCGAGCGGCTTGACACGATAATTGCTCTTCACCGCACGCCCGTTGACCAATATGCAGCCCGCATCGGCCGCCTGCTGAATACGGTTGCGCGACGACTTCTCTATACGTGTGACAAGAAACTTATCCACACGCAGCAACTGCTGACCCTTGTCGGCTACAAACCGGAAGTGTTCAAACAGTTCACGTCCGTCATCACCGTCAGTCGTTGCTGACGCGCTCAGGTCCAGCTCGTCGATATCGGCATCCTCCATATCAGAACTGTTCGGTTTCAGGATCCGCCGTAGTGTCAATATCATCCGACACGCCTTCGCCTACATTCAGCACTATCGATGCAGTCACAGGCAGCCGGCTGCCAGCCTGAAGCTGGCGGCCGTCGCTTTTCACCGACACCACCAGATCCTTGAATTCCGACGGCACATACTCCACATATATATTCCGGAAACCGAGTCCCTCAAGTATCGAGCGAGCCTGACGCAGCGACACATCGGTGAGCGACGGCACACTCACACTCTTCGGAGAGAATGCCGTAATAGTCAGATACACCGTACGCCCGGCCTTCACTTTCGTTCCACGTTTGGGATTTTGCTCCACAACTGTGCCTGGGCGAGTTTTCTCGTCATATATCGAATCGCTCAACGCAGCCTCGAAGCCTTCACTCTCAAGACTGCTCATGGCAACCTCATAGGTCATGCCCTTCACCTGCGGCACTTCCACATAATGTCCATGATCTGTCCATGAGTCGAGCCACACCAGCAACAGCCACACAAACACGACCGCCACAAGAGCCATCAGAGCCAGATTAAACAGAAAACGGGTGGTGAAAGCGCCCGGACGCCACTTAAATTTCAAATTACTTGTACTTTTCACAATAATTATCAGCTGCCGGAAGGCCGTAAGACCACTGCCGGATGTAATAAAACGCATGGCAAAGTTAACAATTTACAACGGAATTGACTCAAAACATTGATAGTTTTTCGATAAAAAGATGTAACTTTGTGGCCGAAATTTCTACCAAATCAAGCAGGCATAATGCGCAAATACCTCATAATACTGCTCTCGGCCGTAGCACTGACATCGTGCGGAGAGTATAACAAAGTGCTCAAAAGCACCGACCCCAACCTCAAGCTCGAATTTGCCAAACGTGCATTCGAGCAGAAAAAATATGTGCAGGCCTCGACAGTGCTCAACGACATTGTTGACCAGTTCAGAGGTCAGGAAAAAGCCGAGGACGCGCTCTACCTCCTTGCATTGAGCAACTACGAGAACAAAGATTACGCATCATCAAGCGTATATTTCAAAAACTACTACACCCGATATCCGCGAGGAAAATACACCGAACTTGCACGCTTCTACTGCGGATACGGATATTATCTCGACTCCCCGGAGCCCCAGCTCGACCAAAGCGACACGATGAGAGGCATCGAAGAGTTGCAGGGATTTCTCGACTACTTCCCGCGATCCGACAAAGTCAGCATAGCGCAGAACGCAATTTTCGAGATGCAGGACAAGCTGACGCTTAAAGAACTGCAGAACGCACAGCTCTACTATAATCTCGGCAATTATATGGGCAACAACTACGAATCAGCCATAATCACCGCCCGCAACGCCATAAAGACATATCCTTACTCACGCTACAAGGAAGATCTTGAAATGGTGATACTCAAATCCAAATATCAGGAGGCTGTACAAAGCGTGGAGGAGAAAAAAGCCGACCGCTTCAGGGAAGTCATCGACGAATATTACTCGTTTATCAACAACTACCCCGACAGCCCCAACAAAGAGGAGGCCGAAAACATTCTGAAAATAGCACGCCGTCACGTAGGTGAATAAAACCGGTAAGAAGCCACAGACCTCCCAATCATTCAGAACTGAAACAAACAAAATATAAGCCAACAACAAGATGGATTATAAGAAGACCAACGCTCCATTAAACACCGTCACACGCGATCTCGTGGATCTCTCCGAAGAAACCGGAAACATCTATGAAACCGTCTGCATCATCGCCAAGCGCTCCAACCAGATCGCCGACGAGATGAAGCACGACCTCGAAAAGAAACTTCAGGAATTCGCATCGCTCAACGACAACCTTGAGGAAATATCCGAAAACCGCGAGCAGATCGAGATCTCACGCTATTACGAGAAACTCCCGAAACCCACCCTCATTGCCACACAGGAATATATTGAGCACAAAATCCACTTCCGCAATCCGGCCGACAACAAGGACATGGACTGACACGTATTAAGTGGCCAATTACGGCTGCAATAACGCCGACAGAAGGATTTAGCTCACAAATGTTTTGGCAGATTAAAAAATTAACACTACCTTTGTGGGCCTGAAAGCCTGAACGGCACAAGGCAACACCTATATAATTTCATCATAAACCCCTAAAAATTCCAAAGAATGCATTTGAATTCTGAAGAAAAAGCGGAAATCTTTGAGAAATACGGTAAGAGCAAGACTGACACTGGCTCGCCTGAAGCGCAGATTGCATTATTCTCGGTCCGTATCGCTCATTTGACTGAGCACCTCAAGTCAAATCACAAAGATTATACCACAGCACGCGCCCTTAAGGCTCTTGTCGGCAAGCGCCGTCGTCTTCTTGACTATCTGATCAAGACCGACATCAACCGCTATCGTGCCCTCATCGCCAAGAAGGAGCTCGGTATCAGAAAGTGATCGCTGCCATAGCGGCGATTGCCCGACGACAACACAATCGGCAGAGGCATCCATCATCATGGATTCCTCTGCCGATTCATTTATAGCCGGATATTAAATACCCATTCACTTCCCACGAAACAACACCCGTGAAAATATCCTGACAAAACGCTATCGATTACGACCCATTTTTACTAACTTTGTGGCTTAGTTCAGCTATACAGACATGACCAATAACGATTTCTGCGAAATAACGCAGTTTATCCGTCACAACTACAACGCTGCCGACGGACAGACCGTAGCACTTCACTCGCCGACATTCGCCGGAAACGAAAAGAAATATCTTGAGGAATGCATCGACACCACATTCGTGTCAAGCGTCGGAGCATTTGTAGATCGGTTCGAATCTGAAATGGCTCGATACACCGGAGCTGCAGGCGCGGTTGTCACAGTGAACGGCACCGCCGCCCTCCACATGGCCTTGATATTGAGCGATGTGGAACGCGGCGACGAAGTCATCACACAGCCACTGACGTTTATAGCCACCTGTAATGCAATCGCATATACGGGAGCGAGTCCGGTGTTCATCGACATCGACCGGTCAACACTCGGCCTGTCGCCCGACGCACTCGAAGCATGGCTTGAAGCAAATGCCGACGTTGACAACAACGGTAATTGCCGCAACAAGACAACCGGAGCGCGTATCAGCGCAGCAGTAGTGATGCACACGTTCGGACACCCCGCACGGCTCGACCGACTGGTCGACATATGCGAGCGATGGCACATCAAACTCATAGAGGACGCGGCAGAGAGCGTCGGATCGCTCTACCACGGACGCCACACCGGCACCATCGCCCCGATAGGAGCGTTGAGCTTCAACGGCAACAAAACAATCACTACCGGAGGCGGCGGAATGCTGCTGTTTTCCGACGAAACAATGGCACGGCGTGCAAAACACCTGACCACGCAGGCCAAAGTGCCACACCGATGGGAATTCATCCATGACTCGATCGGATATAATTACAGGATGCCCAACATTAATGCGGCCCTCGGATGCGCGCAACTCGAACAGCTTCCGAATTTTATCGCCGACAAACGACGTACGGCCGAAGCATACCGTCGATTCTTCGAGAATATCGACGGAATCGAATTCGTGACCGAACCGGAGGGCACCCGATCAAACTACTGGCTCAATGCCATACTGCTCCCCGACCGTACCGCGCGCGACTCTTTTCTGGAATACACCAACAACCATGGCATACAGACTCGCCCGGTGTGGGAACTTATGCCAAACCTCAGAATGTGGGAATCCGCCGCCACCGACGGCATCAGGGTGAGCCGCGACATTGCCGACCGTCTGGTCAACATACCTTCGGGAGTGACTGCCCCTCGCTATTGACCACTGCATTTAGCCCGAATACCGACACTAACTGCAAATTCTACCGGCAAAAAGCAAAAATAGTCGACGAAAACATTAACTTTGCATACAGAATTATTACCATAAGCTACTACATCATGAAAATCTCCCGACAGACTGCCCCATCACCGATGGGCGAAATCACGCTCTATACACTCACCAACGCTACAGGAGCCAGCGTCACATTGTCATCGCTCGGAGCCGGCATAGTAAAAACAGAGGTACCCGACCGCAACGGCAAACTTGACGACGTCGTGATCGGATATGCTGATCCGGCCGACTATATTGCCGACGGACCCTGTGCAGGCAAGATCCCCGGACGCTTCGCCAACCGCATAGCCAAAGGCCACTTCACACTCGACGGCAAAGACTATACTCTGGCCATCAACAATGGCCCGAACGCCCTGCATGGCGGCCCTACCGGATTCATGAACCGTATATGGGATTCAGAGGCAAATGCCCAGGAGGGCACCGTGACATTCTACCGTACAAGCCCCGACGGCGAAGAAGGATATCCGGGCAATCTCACGGTAAAGGCCACATATGCGTGGACCGACGATAATGTGCTGACACTGCGCCTGCAGGCCGAAACCGACGCTCCTACTGTTATCAATCTCACCAACCACGCCTACTGGAATCTCGAAGGCCATAACGCAGGATCGATACTCGACCACGAACTGCAGCTCGAATGCAGCAGATATCTGCCTACCGACGACACCCTCATACCGACAGGCGAGTTTGCTCCGGTAGCCGGAACACCCATGGATTTCACTACCCCGAAAAAGATCGGCCGCGACATAAAGACCGATTTTCCGGCACTCAACTACGGAAAAGGATATGACAACTGCTGGGTAGCCCACGGACCGATACGCAAAGGCGAACTGAAGACGGTAGCCATATTGTCGTCCGAACCGTCAGGCCGCATTCTGGAAGTCAGCACCACGCAGCCGGCCGCACAGGTCTACACCGGCAACTGGCTCGCCGGCTCGCCGGCAAACAAGGCCGGCCGCCCGTATGACGACTACGACGGAGTGGCCATCGAATGCCAGAACATGCCTGACGCACCCAACCATGCCGACTTCCCGTCGGCAGTGCTCCGCCCTGGCGAGAAATACGACGAAACTATCAAATTCTCATTCAAAACCAAATAAACAGAAACGCTAATGAAACCGACATTATTCGTTCTTGCAGCCGGCATGGGAAGCCGTTATGGCGGCCTCAAGCAGCTCGACGGCCTCGGCCCCCACGGAGAAACAATCATGGACTACTCGATCTATGATGCCATACACGCCGGATTCGGCAAGATTGTGTTTGTAATACGCAAGGATTTCGAACAGGATTTCCGCGAAAAGATCCTTTCGAAATACGAAGGACACATACCTGTGGAAGTTGTATTCCAGTCAATCACCGATCTGCCCGAAGGCTACACATGTCCTGAGGATCGCACCAAACCCTGGGGCACCAATCACGCTGTGCTCATGGGCAAGAACGCTATCAAGGAGCCGTTTGCAGTCATCAATGCCGACGACTTCTACGGCCGCAATGCTTTTGAGGTCATTGCCAAAGAACTCTCACGTCCGCGCGACCGCAAAGGCGACTACTGCATGGTCGGTTTCCGCGTCGGCAACACCATGACCGAAAACGGCTCCGTGGCGCGTGGCGTCTGCTCGACCAAGGACGGAAATCTGGAATCGGTCGTGGAGCGCACAGCCATCAGCTACGACAAGGAGGGCCGCATAGTATTCACCGACGAAAACGGCACAGAGCAGACTCTTGATCCCGCCACACCGGTTTCAATGAATCTCTGGGGCTTCACTCCCGACTATTTCGATTACAGCGAACGCGAATTCCGCCGGTTCCTTGACCGCTACATAAACACCCCCAAGAGCGAATTCTTCATCCCTCTGGCGATCGACACACTGATCAAGTCGGGCGAAGCAAGCGTAAAGGTGCTTGACACCGACAGCAAATGGTTCGGTGTGACATATGCCGCCGACCGTCCGGGAGTGGTTGAGAAATTCGCACAGCTCCATGCCGACGGCACCTATCCCGAAAAACTCTTCTGACAATCTTAACGACAATATACGGGGAGCGCCCACCGGCCATGACAAGCGGGCGCTCCCCTCTTTATTGGATTCCATACTGCCAGACCAATGCCCAGATCCGACCAAGCGAAACAGCTCGAACTACTCGCACCGGCACGCAACGCCGATATTGCGATCGAAGCCATCCGTCATGGTGCCGACGCAGTATATATCGGTCCGCCCAGTCATGGCGCCCGTCATGTCGCGTCCAATTCATTCGACGACCTGCAACGCGCCACCGACTTCGCCCACAGATTTGACACAAGGATATATGCCACCGTCAATACTATCGTCTACGACAGCGAACTGGCTGAAGTGGAACGTATGATACACCAGCTGTATCGCTGCGGCATAGACGCTCTGATAGTGCAGGATCTCGGCATTACCCGCCTCGACCTTCCGCCCATGGCCCTCCATGCGAGCACACAGTGCGACATCCGCACACCCGCCAAAGCACAGTTCCTGCAGTCGCTCGGATTCACACGTCTTGTGCTTCCTCGTGAACTGACTTTCGACGAAATCGCCGATATTGCCGGCGCAATAACAATACCGGTCGAAGTATTTGTACACGGCGCGCTCTGCGTGAGCTACAGCGGCGACTGCCGTGCCAGCCAGGCACTGAAAGGACGCAGCGCCAACCGTGGAGAATGCGCGCAGATATGCCGTCTGCCGTTTGATCTCACCGGACCCTCGGGCGAGAAAATCATCGAGCGACGACATCTGCTGTCGTTGCGCGATCTCAACCGGCTGACGTCGCTCGACCGACTGATCGAAGCCGGAGCCACGTCATTCAAAATAGAAGGACGGCTGAAAGATGAGGCCTACGTAAAAAACGTCGTCGGAGCATACAGCAACGCTCTCAACCGCATCGTCGACGCTTCGGAAGGCACACTGCGCAGATCATCGTCAGGCACCAGCCGACTCACTTTCACACCCGATCCGGAGAAGAGCTTCAACCGCGGATTTACCGGCTACTTCGGCTACGGAAATAATCCACAAGGCCAAATGGCATCGACGCTCACCCCAAAATGGATCGGCCAGCCGGTTGGAAAAGTCGTGCGAAGCCAAGGCAACCGTATAGAAGCTAATCTTACCGCCGAACTTCATAACGGCGACGGACTCGGATATTTCGACACCAACGGACAATACACCGGATTCCGTCTGAACAAAGCTGACGGCAACAGGCTGTTTCCGGCATCGCCAACATCAATAAAACCAGGCACCACACTATACCGCAACACCGACAAACAGTGGGACGACATAATGACGCGTCCCACCGCATCACGAACCATTTCAGCCCGGATAGAACTATATAGCGTCACAGGCGGCATCGCACTGCGCATAGAGGACGAGGATGGCAATTACACCGCCCTACGGCTCGAAGGAGAGTTTCCGAAAGCCCAGCGCGACCCGTTGCCTCACCGAGCCGAGATTCTCGCCAAGACCGGAGGCACTGACTTCAGGATAGAGCGGGTGACCGACCGTTGCGCCGACATATTCGTTCCCGCCGCCGCACTGACCGAACTCCGACGTCAGGCTGTCGACAGCCTGCAAAGAGTCCGACATGTTACTTATGAACGCGAACGTCCCGGACAACCATCTGACCCCGCGACTGCCAGCCCGCTTCCTTCAACAGTCATTACGCCCTCTGACAATGTGGCCAATCACCTCGCCCACGAATTATACCGACAACACGGAGCCACTGCCATTGACCCGGCAATGGAAGCAAGCGGCAACGTCAAACCGGGGACACGACTGATGACCACACGTTATTGCCTTCGCCGCGAAATGGACCGATGTCTGAAAACAGCCACAGGACGTCTCTGGCCGCAGCAGCTCACGCTCCAGTCGGGCAACATCAGACTCGGACTTGAATTTGACTGCCGAAACTGCCGGATGCACGTAGTCAGCCTATAGCTGCAGTCTAAGCCTGCAACTATTCCTGTGCAGCGACCATCCGGCACCAATCCTCGATACGGCCTTGAGTCAGATCCGGATGATTCACATTATCGATCAGCAGACCCACGGCATGGCCATCCTTGTCGGCTTCCGAACTGTCAAAGCTATATCCGTCGGTTCCAAAGTCAGCACCGATAAATTTCGCACCGGTATCCTTCAGACGCGAATACAGCTCGCCGACGGCATTGCAGAACGTATCGCTCATCGACTCGTCGCCACAGCCGAACAGCGCGATCTCCTTGCCGCTCAGATCCATGACTTCAAGCCCATGAGAGAAATCATCCATATTGTCTTGCATTTCGCCGTCGCCCCACGTACTCGTGCCAAGCAACAGCAGATCATACGCTGCCACTTCCGACGGAGCCGTCGTAGCCACATTGTGGATATCGCTCTCCTTTATACCAAGACACTTCGCTATCATCTCGGCCACCTCCAGGGTGGTTCCGGTAGTAGATCCATAAAAAATTCCGGTATTTTTCATAATCTCATATTGTTTAGTCTGTAAATACAACGGACTCCGGAGCTGTAATGTTCGGCATCTGATATCACCGGATAATACCTGAAATTCCACACAGCAGCCCTCTTGCCGACAGACACTGAGCTGACATCTTTTGCCGGAGTTACAGAAAAAATCGGTAATTTTGCCGCGATTTAACCGGACACAGACCGACCGGCGACATACCGGTCGTCCATTATTATTGATTTATGCGTAGCACTGACACTTCGATAGAAACCACATTTTCAATACTTTTTGCCATAAGCATCGCCCATCTTCTCAATGATGCGGTGCAATCGGTAATTCCGTCGATCTACCCGATACTCAAAGACGACTTCGGACTGACATTCATACAAATAGGAATCATCACATTTGTGTTTCAGATGACCTCGTCGATACTTCAGCCCTTCGTAGGCCGGTATGCCGACCGTCATCCGAGCCCGTTCGCCCTCACATTCGGCATGTGCATATCACTTGCCGGACTTGTCATGCTCGCCTTTTCCGACAGTTTCCACTTCATCATCGCCTCGGTGGCGGTAGTGGGCATCGGATCGTCAATATTCCACCCCGAAGCCTCACGCGTGGCACAGAACGCCGCCGGATACCGCAAGGGACTCGCACAGTCGATATTTCAGGTGGGAGGAAACGGAGGTACAGCCATAGGCCCTCTACTGGCAGCCATGATAGTTTTGCCCCACGGCAAAGGCGCCGTGATATGGTTTGCTCTCGCCCTCGTGCTCGGAGCTATTGTCACCACATGGATAGGCCGGTGGTATCGCCGATACGTGGCCACACGCATGGCATCGCAAGCGGCAAAAGTCATCAGATCGGTCCACTTGACAGAGAAGCAGATCAGACGCGCCATGACAGTACTGGTGTTGCTCACCTTCTCCAAACAGTTTTTTCTGGCAAGCATGCAGAGCTACTTCACATTCTTCCTCATCGACAAGTTCGGCATATCGATCCGCGACGCCCAGCTGTGTCTGTTTGCATTTCTCGCCGCATCGGCCATCGGCATTGTGGCCGGCGGGTACATCGGCGACAAGATCGGCCGCAAATACGTCATCTGGTGCTCAATCCTCGGAGCCGCGCCCTTCGCCTTGTGTCTGCCCTACGCGGGATATGCCATGACTATAGCACTGTCGGTGATTGTAGGCCTTGTGATCTCATCGGCATTCTCGGCCATACTCGTTTTCACTACAGAACTTAAGCCAGCACATATCGGCACCATCGCCGGACTGTTTTTCGGCCTCTCGTTCGGCCTTGGCGGCATCGGAGCAGCCTTCTTCGGATGGCTTGCCGAAATGACCGACATACAATTTGTATTCCGCGTGAGCACACTCCTCCCCCTGCTTGGCATCGTGGCCGCACTGCTCCCCGACATGAAACCGGCCGACAAGAAGCAATAAGGACGATGCATCTTTCCGTATCTCAATTTTTTATCGTAATTTTGCAGACATACAACGACCAATCAGAAACAAACATAAACGTTATTTTATGAAAGCATTTGTTTTTCCGGGCCAGGGTGCCCAGTTTGTCGGCATGGGCAAAGACCTCTACGACAACAATGCCACAGCGCACGAAATGTTTGAGAAAGCCAACGAAATACTCGGCTTCCGCATCACTGACATAATGTTTGAAGGCACCGACGAAGACCTCAAGCAGACCAAAGTCACACAGCCCGCCATATTCCTCCACTCTGTAATACTTGCCAAGACCATGGGAAGCGACTTCAACCCCGACATGGTGGCCGGACACTCGCTCGGCGAATTCTCCGCACTGACCGCCGCCGGAGCGCTCAGCTTCGAGGATGGCCTGAAACTGGTGGCCGCACGCGCCATGGCCATGCAGAAAGCCTGCGAGATCAAACCCTCGACAATGGCCGCCGTACTCGCTCTCCCCGATGAAAAAGTAGAAGAAATCTGTGAGTCAGTGCCCGGTATCGTCGTGTGCGCCAACTACAACTGCCCCGGACAGATCGTCATCTCCGGCGAGACAGAAGCCATCGACGCTGCTTGCGAGAAACTGCTCGAAGCCGGTGCAAAACGTGCTCTCAAACTCAAAGTGGGAGGCGCCTTCCACTCGCCCTGCATGGAGCCTGCCCGCGCCGAACTGGCCGAGGCCATAGCCCGCACAGAGATCCACACACCGATATGCCCCGTATATCAGAACGTCGACGCACAGCCCCACACCGATCCCGAAGAGATCAAGGCCAATCTGGTGGCTCAGCTTACCGCACCCGTGCGCTGGACACAGACCGTCAAGAACATGATTGCCGACGGAGCTACAGAATTTGTTGAGGTCGGACCGGGCAAGGTGCTTCAGGGTCTTGTCGCAAAAATCGACCGCAACGCCACCGTCAGCGGCATACAGTGATCACTACAGCCACACTGCTATGACCACTCACCACAAGAGTGAGCGCAACCCCGTGGCTATAAGCCATATGACCCTGCCGACAGGGTTACGACTGCTCCACATTCCCCTCGCGGGGGATGTGGAGTATTTCGGTATGGCCGTAAGAGCCGGAAGTCGCGACGAAATGCCGGGCGAAGAAGGTCTGGCCCACTTTGTAGAGCACACCATATTCAAAGGCACAATCCATCGGAAAGCCTGTCATATAGTCAACTGCCTTGAGTCTGTAGGAGGAGAGTTGAACGCTTTCACCACTAAAGAGGAGACCAACGTCTACAGTGTTTTCCCGAAAGGCAACCTGCGACGGGCTGCCGGCCTGATAGCCGACCTGGTGACCGACTCGGTGTTTCCCGCACAGCAGCTTGACAAAGAACGCTCTGTGGTGGAGGATGAGATCAATTCATATCTCGACTCCCCATCCGAAGCCGTCTACGACGACTTCGACGAACTGATATTTGCCGGATCACCGCTGGCTCACAATATTCTGGGTTCATGCGATACCCTCGCCACTTTTACTCCTGAAAAATGCCGTCAATGGCTCGAACGCCATTTCACCATCGATTCGTCGATCGTTTTCTATGCCGGCTCCGAACGTCCTGAAAAGGTGATCCGCACAGTAAGCGGAGCATTCGAGCGATTCACGCGCCGCTCCAATGGCGCTGACACACCCATTCCCGCCGCCACAGCCGCACCATTCATTATCGATCGGGGATCGTCGCGTCATCAGGCCCACACGCTCAGCGGTGTCATCACCGCAAGCCTTTACGACAACAGCCGGTTTGCCCTGTCGCTTCTGTCAAACATAATCGGAGGCCCGGGCATGAACTCACTGCTCAACGTAGAACTGCGTGAACGCCGTGGACTTGTCTACACCGTAGAATCGTCACTGGCACTATACAGCGACTGCGGACTGCTGACCGTGTATTTCGGATGTGATCCCGACAATCATGCCCGTTGTTTAGACGTGATGCGGCGCGCACTCGGACGACTTTCCTCCGACGGCCTGTCGGAGCGGAAATTCCGACAAGCCCAACGACAGCTTTCGGGACAGACCGTCATCTCTTCCGAACAACGTGAGAACGCCGTGATGTCTGCCGCAAGAAGTTTCCTTTTGCGCGGCGAAGTCATGACCACCGACGACTGCCGCAAAGCTATCGAGAGCATCACACCTGATGACTTCAGGCAGGTATTGAAACTGATTGATCCGGAGCGACTGTCGACTCTCACTCTGCATTGATCAGCCGCCGACGGACACCTGTGTGCCTGCGAAACATCGTGAAACATTGCTCCCCCGACGCATCTTTTACTCTAATCACTTGCATATTTACCGACATTGCATTAACTTCGTGACTGATGAATATTGGTGATATACAATTAGGACAGCGTCCGGTGCTCCTCGCTCCGATGGAGGATGTGACCGACGAATCATTCCGACTCATCTGCAAAGAGCAGGGAGCCGACTTCACTTACACGGAATTCGTGTCGGCCGACGCGCTGATACGCAACATAGCCGCCACCACACGCAAACTCAAGATCAGACCGGCTGAGCGTCCGGCCGCCATACAGATCTACGGCCGCGACACGCAGTCGATGGTCGAGGCTGCCAGAATAGTGGAACAGGCTCAGCCCGATGTGATCGACATCAACTTCGGATGTCCGGTAAAAAAAGTGGCCGGAAAAGGAGCCGGAGCCGGAATGCTGCGCGACATACCAAAAATGCTTGAAATCACCTCAGCAGTGGTCAAAGCGGTCAATATTCCTGTCACGGTCAAGACCCGTACAGGGTGGGATGCCGACCACCGTCTCATAGCCACTCTCGCCGAACAATTGCAGGACTGCGGCATAAAAGCGCTTACGGTGCATGGCCGCACAAGAGCGCAGATGTACACCGGCTGGGCCGACTGGGAAATGATTGCCCGCGTGAAAGAGAATCCCCGGCTGACCATACCGCTCATAGGCAACGGCGACATCACTACCGGACAGGAAGCACGCGAAGCATTCGACCGCTATGGAGTGGACGGAGTGATGGTCGGACGCGCCTCTATCGGCGCCCCATGGATATTCCGTTCGATGAAAGCAGCTATAACAGGCGAAGATGAGCCGATGATCACAGACGCCGAGAAATTCGCCATACTGCGCCGTCAGATCACCGAGAGCATAGAACGCATCGACGAATACCGCGGGATACTCCACATACGCCGTCATCTGGCAGCCTCGCCGCTGTTCAAGGGCATAGCCAATTTCAGGGACACACGCATAGCCATGCTGCGCGCATCGACCTACGACGAACTGTCGGCCATACTCAACCAAGTGGAAGAACAGCTGTCGACACAGGAAATCAAACGAAACCCCACCACAACCCAACAGATATGAAACGCAAACTCATCCCCATCATTTTAGCCACAGCGGCCGTTGCAGCCTACGCGGCCGAACCGACACGCTATGAGCTCGACGTAAAGGACTTCACCGAACTGAAGGTGACGGACGGCATCAATGTCGACTACCGCTGCAATCCTGATTCGGCAGGAAAAGCCGTGTTCAACACATCGCCGGAACTGGCATCGGCCATATACTTCGTCCCCGGAAAGTCTAAACTTGAGATACAGCTCGCCACAAAGGAAAACGGTAAATACGACGGTCTGCCCACCGTGACGGTCTATTCCAATTTCCTGTCAAAAGTGGAAAATTCCGGTGACTCGCTTGTAAGAGTGGTCAGCATAGCTCCCGGCCCGAAATTCAAAGCACGGGTTATCGGCAACGGCCACTTGCTCGTACGCAACGTGAAAGCCAATCAGGTCGACGCATCGATCGACACCGGCAACGGCACCATAACCATCTACGGATCGGCCGACCAGGCCAAATTGTCGACCACCGGCAAAGGCAACATCCAGGCCGACGGACTGACAGCCAACTCTGTCAAGTGCAGCCTGTGGGGCACCGGATCTATCGGCTGCAGCCCCAAAGAGGAGCTTTCGGTGATGGGAGCCGGATCCGGCACCGTCTACTACAAAGGACAGCCGTCGATCAAAAACCGCTCCGTAGGAGTCAAGACATCACCGATAGATCAGACCGAAAGCAAATAAATGGCCCAGCAGGCGGAAATGAAACGCCGCGTGGCCGGCACTGTCAAATGGAACGCCATCGACAAACTGTTGTCGATGGCTCTCTATACCGTCACCGGGATAGTGCTCGCGCGTGAAGTGCCTAAGGACGACTTCGGCCTGCTCGGAGCCGTCATGGTGTTCGCGGCCTTTGCAGCCCTGTTTGTCGACAGCGGCTTCTCATCGGCGCTGATTCAGAAAAAACGCGTGAGCCGCCTTGACTACAGCTCAGTGTTCTGGCTCAACATGGCTGTAGCCACCGCCATATACATAATCCTTTACTTCTGTGCCCCGCTCATAGCACGCATATTCCAGAACGATCTGCGCATCATACCGGTGGCGCGGGTGGCTCTGCTCGCATTTGTCATCAACGCCACTGCCATAGTGCAGACCAACCGGCTCATGAAGCGTATGCAGGTGAAAATGATCACTGTCAGCAATGCACTCGGACTCATCATCAGTTCGGTCGCCGCTATATGGATGGCTGTCGAAGGGATGGGAGTGTGGGCGCTCGTATGGCAGACCCTGATACTCTCCGCCGTAAAATCCATCATACTCTGGGCCACCGGCCACTGGACTCCACTCTTTCGCATATCACTGCGATCGCTTAAAGGCTTTTTCAAAGTAGGCTCGGGCATGATGGGTGGAGCGTTTCTCAATATCCTGTTCAAAAACATCTATGCGTTTATAATAGGCATGAGAGCCGGAGTCTTGCCATTGAGCTACTACACCCAGGCCGACAAATGGAGCAACATGGGCATATCATCGCTCACGGCAATATTCACACAGTCGTTTCTGCCCGCGCTGTCGCAGTTTCAAGACGATCCACGGCGCTTTGCAGCATCGACAGCCAAGATGAACCGTTTCACATCATATCTGCTTTTCCCCTGCTGCGGACTGGCCATAACAGTGACCACCGCACTGTTTCATCTATGCTTCGGCTCCAAATGGGATGCGGCCATATATCTGTTTCAACTTCTGATGCTGCGAGGCATATTCACCGTATTGAGCAGCCTCTACAACAACTACATACTGGCACTCGGCCGCTCGCGGCTGATAGTCGTCACCGAATTGCTGCGCGACTCGGCCGCACTCATCGCCATAGCGCTCACATGGCCGTTCATCGCCCTCGAAACGGCCGAAGATCCCACACTCGGCATAGCTATTCTGCTCTGGGGACAGATCGGAGCCTCCGTCCTTACATGGGGAGTCACTCTTGTCGTGGCCTCAAGACTATCCGGACGCAACGCATGGCAGTTTGCAAGCGACTCGCTGCCTTATGCCGCCACAGCACTGATTTCGGTGACACTCGCCTCCATGCTCACATGGCTTACCGGCTCGCCACTGCTGCTCACCGTAGGGCAACTCCTCATCGGAGGCGCTATATATATGGGACTTAACAAAATTGCCGGTTCGCGCATACAGTCGGAAGTGATCGGTCACTTGCGCTCGCGCTTCATACGCTGACTCCGCTGAAATGATATCCCGCTATGATCATGACCGTGAATGATTGGGTCGTGATTTGCATCTTTGCTTTGACACGAACCATCAACTGTCAACGACATGACTTCAATCAAAGTAAAGTTCAGACCCGGATGCCGCGCGGAGCATCCCGGAAGCATAGTCTATATGATCAGCCATCTTGGCCGCTCGCGAACCGTTTCAAGCGGCTACAGACTGTATGCATGCGAATGGAATGACACGGCATCTGCAGGACGCAGCCCGAACCAGCGCGAACAATACGTGACCGAGGCAAAAGAGAGCGTACATCATGATCTTGAGCACCTGCGCCGGATCATAGACCGACTGACACACTCGTCTGTGCCATTCTCTGCCGATGATGTAGCCGCGGAATTCATGAGATTTTCGCGACTGTACTCGCTCTTCACATATATGGACAGGCAGATATCCACTCTGCGCGGCAGGGGCAAGCCTCGCACCGCCGAAATATACCGCACGACACTCAACAGTTTCAGGCGTTTCCGCAATGACAATGATGTCAGAATAGACTGCCTCACTCCCGATATGCTCAGCCGATATGAAACATCGATGCGACTCAACGGCATCACTTGCAACACCTCATCGTTCTATATGCGTGTGCTTAGGGCCGTCTACAACCGCGCAGCTGAGGAAGCCGGCTTCGACAACCGCCATCCTTTCCGGCATGTCTATACCGGCATTGACAAGACCGTAAAAAGAGCGCTCCCGATCCAGACCATAAGCCGGATAAGGGCATTGTCACTGGCGCGTCATCCGAAACTCGACTTTGCACGCGATATGTTCATGATGAGTTTCTTCCTGCGAGGCATGAGTTTTGTCGACATGGCCTTTCTCCGCAAATCGGATCTCGACGGAGGACGCGTCACCTACCGGCGGCGCAAGACCGGACAGCAACTGACCGTAGGCTGGACGCGGGAAATGCAGGCCATTGTCGACAAATATCCATGCAACCCCACCCAGTATCTGCTGCCGATCATCACCCGCAAGGATATCGACGAAAGGCAGGTGTACCGCAATATTTCGTCATCGATCAACAGCAGTCTCAAAAAACTGGCAGCACTTGTCGATTCATCACAGCGGCTTACAATGTATTGCGCCCGCCACAGCTGGGCTTCGGCAGCAAGAATCAAGGGGGTGCCTTTGAGCATTATCAGCGAAGGCATGGGACACAACTCCGAAACGACAACCCGCATTTACCTGGCAAGCCTTGACACATCGGCCATCGATTCGGCCAACTCACTTATAATCGATTCGGTCTGACACCGCCAAAACATGCAAGACCCTGTGCATCGACTACGACGCACAGGGTCTTGAAAATACTCACTGACGGATATACTCGGGTCAGATCACGCCCTGCCCCATCATGGCATTGGCCACCTTCATGAAGCCGGCGATGTTGGCACCCTTCATGTAATTGATAAATCCATCGGGTTCGGTTCCGTATTTCACACACTGCTCGTGAATATCGCGCATGATCACGTGAAGCTTCTCGTCGACCTCCTCGGCACTCCACTGCAGGTGCATGGCATTCTGGCTCATCTCCAGACCGGAAGTGGCTACTCCACCCGCATTGACAGCCTTGCCGGGGGCATAGGTGGTGTGCGAGCTGATGAACGCATCGATAGCCTCAGGCGTACATCCCATGTTTGACACCTCGGCCACCATCTTCACTCCGTTGGCTATGAGCTGACGTGCATCATCGCCGTCAAGCTCGTTCTGCGTGGCGCACGGCAGAGCTATATCCACCTTCTGCTCCCACGGCTTGCGTCCGGGATAGAACGTGGCTTCAGGATAGCGCTCGGCATACGGAGCCACAATATCCTCGCCCGATGCACGAAGCTCAAGCATATAGTTGATCTTGTCGCCACTCACTCCCTCGGGATCGTAGATGTATCCGTCGGGACCGGAGATCGTCACCACTTTGGCTCCAAGTTCGTTGGCCTTGAGAGTCGCACCCCAGGCCACATTTCCGAACCCGCTGACTGCGACAGTCTTGCCCTTGATCGAATCATTCTTTTCGGCCAGCATGCTCTGCACGAAATAAAGAGCGCCGAATCCCGTAGCCTCCGGACGTATGCGCGAGCCGCCGAAATCAAGTCCCTTGCCGGTCATGGATCCGTCACACTCGTTGCGCAGCTTCTTGTACATGCCATACATATAGCCTACCTCACGGCCGCCAACACCAATGTCGCCCGCAGGCACATCACGGTCAGGACCGATATTTTTCCAAAGCTCAAGCATGAACGCCTGACAGAAGCGCATGATCTCCGCGTCGCTCTTGCCACGCGGCGAGAAGTCACTGCCACCCTTGCCGCCGCCCATCGGAAGGGTGGTAAGAGCGTTCTTGAATGTCTGCTCGAATCCGAGGAACTTAAGTATCGACAGATTTACACTCGCATGGAAACGGATACCACCCTTGTACGGGCCTATAGCGTTGTTGAACTGCACGCGATAACCGAGGTTGGTCTGCACTTCGCCGCGGTCGTCAGTCCAAGTGACACGGAATGTCACTATGCGGTCGGGTTCTACCATACGCTCGACTATACGGGCTTTCTCAAACTCAGGATGCTGGTTGTAGACTTCTTCCACACACATCAGCACTTCCCTTACAGCCTGCAGATACTCCTTTTCACCGGGGTGTTTCACCTCCAGGGAGTTCATGATACTGTTGATGTCCATTTTTCTGATTCTTTAAGGTATAGAGATATTGGTTAACCTTTGATTTTGGTTATTGATGCTGCAAATATACTATTAAAACAGTTGCAGGTGGAGCATCTAACAGTTTAATTTTAGTTAAAAAAGAGATGAATGCATCTACATGCATTATCTTACAGAAAAACTTACAAGAATCGGGTCAGTACCATCCTGACTTATGGCATAGATGCGGCCGAATTCATCAGGAGCGGTCATCGCACGCACCCGACGCGAAAGAGCATATTCTCCAACCTTATTGCCATCCCAGTCATAGACCCAAAGCATATTGCCCGTCCAGTTGGAGTCGTCTAACTGCCTGCCGTCATAAAGGATATAGACACGCTCGTTGTCGGCTGTTCCCTCAAGGAATCTAACTTCTTCATGCCCGTCCACACCAAGATATTGTCCGTCGGCAAACCGATGTTTCATCGAACTGTTGCGAAACTGATTGACAGCGCGCAGTGTGTCGGCTTCCAGACGGAAAAAAGCTGCAGCCTCGTCACCTGAAGCGATTGCAACAACCTTCCTGCCATCGGGCGAAACGGCGAACCCAAACTGATAGGCGGCGGTCATAGCCACATTCCCGGCTTTAGCCGCCCTGTCTTCAGGCATACGGTCGCCATAGTGGCCTGTCACATGTCCCTCACGGTCAAACATCGTGAATATCTCTGGATACTCTACATAGCCGTCTGTGCCGATATAGCCACCGTCGGCCAGCGATCCCACATTCCATGTATCGAGATTCAGAATGCGGGTATATGTGAGATACAGACTGTCGGTGCCCTCGACTTCGGCCACATACAGATCCCTGTTGTCGGCGCGAAGAAGCGTGAAGGCATCATCGCGTCCGGGGATCGTCGAAAACATCACCACATTGCCGAATTCACCGGGGCCAACCCCCTTGGCAACGAAATTACCGGCATACCGGCCGCAGGCAACGTCGACAAGATGAGCCAGCGAATCAGTCTTGTTGTCAAGAATAAGAAGATAATCACCGGCTCTTTGCATCGAAAGCGGGCGTCCGATCATCGGTTCGGGAGCAATCTCTGCATCCTCTACAAGGATATCTCTGCGCTCTATGTCATTAGCTTTTTGAACCGAACATCCGGTCAACGGCATCGAAATCAAAACGGTCGATAATGCAAACCACGCACAGTAAAATTTCATCATTGCTTGAGTATGTAGTAAGAGATTGTCTAAATTTAATAATACGGATTTTGAGAAGGATTGTCAGATGGATTTTTGTTTGTGATGAGGGAGTGTAGCCGTAGCTACATGACCGGGGAGCAAACAAAGAGACGCTGGAAAGACTCTCAAAAGCAAAGTGATATGAATTTTAGACAATCTCTAAAAGTAACCGGATGAATGATCGGAACGCCGGTCTCAACGTCTACGGGCAGGTATCTTGAGCTTGTCGCCTATATCGAGACGTGTGCCCGACATTCCGTTGGCCTTCTGTATGGCTGCGACTGTTGTGCCGAAACGTTTGGCGATCTTGCTCAGATTGTCGCCGCGACGCACGGTGTAGGTTGTAGTCGATGCCGCAGCTGTTTTTGGCTTTGACTTCTTGGCTGCAGTCTGCTTGGCGGGTGTCTTCGCAGCCGTGACGCTCCGCGAATCTGCGGCAGCAGACTTCGGCTCTGCCTGAGCCACCGCCGGCTGTCCGTCATTGCTTTCCGGCTGCACGCTGTCTCCGGTCGATGCCACCGATGTCGAATCGGCATTTATTCGGATTCTTTCATAAGTCTGTATTTTCAGCTTCTTGCCGCGATGCACTTTTCCGCTCCTCATATTGTTCCATCGCTTGATGTCCGTGGCGCTTACACCATATTTGCGGGCTATGGAGCGGAGATTCTCTCCGCGACCCACAGTATGTGTTTTGGTGATCATGCGCGTCACATAGGAAGAGCCGTCGGGCTGACGCTCCAGACTTTCTCCAGGTTCTACATGAGTTCGACGGGCATAAGCGTCCGAATTCATGTCGAGGATAGCCTGTTCACTCATTATGTAGCTGAGCACCTGCTGTGAGGGGAGAACAAGAGCGTAGGGATGATTGTCACCGGGTATGATATCCTTGCGAAACTGCGGGTTGAGCATTCTGATCTCCTCAACCGGTATGTTGAGCACCTGAGCTATCTGATTGAAGTGCACGCGTTTGTCTACCAACACCGTATCGGTAATCAACTTCTGCTTCACAACTGTAGGTCTTATGCCGTACTTACCGTAATAATTCATCACGAAATTGGCTGCAATGAACGCCGGCACATATCCGCGGGTTTCCGGCAGAAGGAAGTTGTAAATTTCCCAATAATCTTTCTTGCCGGTGCCTCCTGCGCGTCGCAACGCCTTGTTGACATTACCGGGTCCGCAGTTATAGGCGGCTATGGCCAGCGACCAATCCTCATAGATCTCATACAGCTGCTTGAGATATCTCACCGCATAGCGCGATGCAAGGCGAGGATCGCGACGCTGGTCAACGAGCGAATTCACCTCAAGTCCCAGACCCACAGCTGTGGCTGGCATCATCTGCCAGAGTCCGCATGCGCCCACACGCGACACAGCGTTGGGATTCAGCGCCGACTCGATGATAGGCAGATACTGCAGCTCAAGAGGAAGCTTCTCTCGCAGCAGCTCTTCTACGAATATGTTGCCGTAATAATTGTTGAGAGCAAGCAGATCAGCCACAAGATCACGACGCTTTCCGAGATACATGTCGATATAATTGCCCACAATGGAATTATATGGCAGTTCTATCTCCGCCGGCAGCTGGCTCAGCAGCTCCTCGTATTCGGCAGGATTGCCTTTGACCGGCGTAGAGGCCGATTCGTCGGCACGCGCAGCGTAATGCTTGAGATAGAAATTTTCCTGCAGTTCACGGGTTTTGGTTTCAAAACTCTCCGGCGCGACGATATTGTCGTCGGTGATCGAATGCTTGATGTCGAGAATGGACAGCCCTTTAGCCGTTGCGGTGAGCGCGAGCAGTCCGGTAAATAGTGTTATAATTGATTTCTTCATGATCATGTATCTATGCAGGGATCATCAATCGTCAGAAACGCAACGCCCACTGCAGCCCAAGTCCGGGTCGTGTGCGTGTATCGGGTATTACGGCAGGGGCCACCTCCATTGAAAGATCGGGAGATATATCAAAATGCGCCAGCGACGCGTCGACGTATGCGTCGACTATCGCAAGCAGATACACTCCCACCATGGAGATAATACACAGATCGCGGTTTCTGCGATAAAAGTCCTTGCGTGATTTCAATATATTTGTGAGCCATGTCTTGTCGAGATCCTCCTCCTTGACCGTGGCGGGGAAGAAATCCATGTAGCTCTTGGTGTTCGGATCATTATCCATAATATCACCATAGGCGCGTGTATAGTCCTTCAGCATGGAGTTGTTCCACGACGCGCCATATCCAAGTCCCATGAATCCGGCTGCCACAAGCGGCAGTTTCCAGTAACGACGGTTGTAGACCTGCCCCAGTCCGGGAAACAGCGCCGACATCCACACGGCTCTCATAGGGTCGGGATTGAATTCCCTGACATTACGGCTTATTCCGACTGTTTCTTTAATCGAGTCAGGCAGCAGAGCCATCTGGGGTGAATCTACTATCTTGATTGAATCCACCGGCAGTAATATAAGACTGTCGGATGTGGCTGTGGCATAGACTGAATCCACGACGACCTCCGACGGCTGTATGGCAGGCTGACCTAAAGGTATTGAATCTGGTACTTCTACCTTATGCTGACGCTTGACCGGCTTTATCGGACGGGTATTCTGACAAAAAATGTTAAAAGGACATAGCAATGCCACAATGACCATAACGATCATTGCCAAAGAAGCCGCCGGGCTAAACAGTCTTCTATTGCTACCGTTTCCTTTGCGCATGCCTATCCCGCTGAGTTTCTTTTGTTTATTCAGATCTATCAGTATAATATGGTTGTATTTGTCAGCCCTCCTGAGCTTTCACGTCGTCAAAGATAGTAATTAATCTTTCAAGTTCATCTTCGCTCTTGAAGCTGAAGGTGATTTTGCCGGATCCGGAGGCCGAACAGGTGAAGTGGACAGGAGTGTTGAATTTGCTTGAAAGATGATTGCGCAGCAATTCGAAATCCTTCGACAGCGATGTGTTCTCACCAGTGCTGCGCGCCTCCGCAGATCCTTCGCGGATAGACTTCACCAGATCCTCTACCTTACGCACCGAAAGCCCCTCCTTGAGGATGCGCTTATATATCTTCAGCTGCACCGTAGGATCATCTATGGCAAGCAGCGCGCGCGCATGCCCCATATCAAGACGCTTGTCGCGCAAACCGAGCTGCACTTCGGCCGGAAGCCGGAGAAGGCGCAGAAAGTTGGCTACCGTAGCACGTTTCTTGCCGATACGCTCACTCAGACGTTCCTGCGTAAGATCGTAGCGCTCTATCAGTTTCTTGAATGTCAGCGCTATCTCTATCGCATTAAGATCCTCACGCTGGATATTCTCGATCAGAGCCATCTCTGTCAGCTCACTGTCGCTGGCCACGCGTATATATGCCGGGACTGTCGACAGTCCGGCCATGCGGGCAGCTCTGTAGCGGCGTTCTCCGGCTATGATCTGATAGTTGCCGCCGACGCTGCGTAGCGATATGGGTTGTATTATACCCAGTTCTCTGATAGAAACCGCCAGTTCGGCAAGCGACTCCTCGTCGAAGTTGCTGCGCGGCTGATCGGGATTGGGCTGTATGAGCTCTATATCTATCTCGTTAATGGCTGAAGCGCCCGATGCGGGCACATCGTCCATAGGTATCAGTGAATCAAGTCCGCGGCCAAGCGCCTGTCTTTTCGGTTTCATTTCGATGTGGCTTTAGCTTTTTTCTTCTGCTTGTTGATAATCTCCTTAGCCAACGCGTTGTGCGATGTAGCGCCACGGCTTTCCGGATCATAGACGAGTGCCGGCAGACCATGCGAGGGAGCCTCACTCAGACGTATATTGCGTGGAATGACGGTGTTGAACACCATGTCGCCGAAATGACCTTTCAGTTCTTCGTAGATCTGATTTGCGAGCCTCAAGCGTGCATCATACATCGTCAGCAGGAATCCCTCTATCTCAAGCGACGGATTCAGACGCGGCTTGATGATACGGATAGTGTTGATCAGCTTGGTGATGCCTTCAAGGGCAAAATATTCGGCCTGCACAGGTATTATGACAGAGTTGGCGGCCGTCAGCGCATTGACCGTTATCAGGCCGAGCGACGGAGAGCAGTCGATAAGTATATAATCGTATTTGTCGGCTACGGGCGCAAGCACTTTCGACAGAACGCGCTCACGATTCGGGCGGTTGATCAATTCCAGTTCCGCACCCGCCAGGTCGATCCGCGATCCTACAAGTTCCAGCCCTTCGACACAGGTAGGCACCTGCGATCCTTCCAAAGGATAGTCGTCGACAAGGCATTCGTAGATCGACGAAGTCATCTGATCAGGATTGATTCCATAACCCGACGTGGCGTTGGCCTGCGGATCGGCATCGATTATGAGCACCTTTTTCCCTTCGGCTGCGAGCGACGCTCCGAGATTGATCGTGGTTGTGGTCTTTCCCACTCCTCCCTTCTGATTTGCTATTGCAATTATCTTGCCCATGTGTTTTTACTTGTGACTGATGTTACACGCTGCAAAGATAGCTTGATTTCAACACGCTGCGCAAATGTTCCACGGCAAAAATGAGTTAAATGTTGATAAATCGCCATGAATGTTGAAAACCCGCCGACGAGGCTTTCAGAAGCTTCTTCGGCGGGGTTATGACAGGCCAACGGGCGTGGCGGATATGCTTAAAGAGCGATCAGAGCGTATTGAGCAGCTCAAGCTTGCCCGAATCGACCAGATGTATGATCAGCTCACCGAAAAGGGTATTCTGCCACGCAAACCACGGGCGGGTGAAGTCAGCCGGATTGTCTACGTTGAACGACTCGTGCATGAATCCGGTGCCGGCGTCGGTATCAAGAAGCATGCGCAGCGAGGCGCGTATCTCTTCGTCGTCGGTGGATGTGAACGCACGCATCATCAGACTCATCGGCCAAGCCATGTCATAGCCTACATGAGGGCCGCCTATACCTTCTCCGGCCTTGCCTTTGAAAAAGTAAGGATTGCTTTGACTCCACACAAAGGAGCGTGTGTTGCGGTAGACAGGGTCATTCATGTCGACATCGCCGAGATATGCCATCGAGAGCAGCGAGGGGACATTGGCGTCATCCATGAGCATACGGTTGCCGAAGCCGTCGACTTCATAAGCATATATCGTGCCGAATTCCGGATGCTCATAGGTGGCATGCCGTTTCAGAGCGGTTTCAACCTCGTCGGCAAGCGAACGGCACTCCCCTGCCAAAGCTGCATCGCCATTAACCTCGGTCAGAATCTCGGCTGCCTTACGGAGCGATGTCACGGCAAAGAAATTGGAGGGTACGAGATATTGCAGAGTCGTAGAATCGTCGGATGGTCTGAACGATGACACTATAAGGCCACAGCCGCTGACAGGAGCTCCCCATCCGGCATTGTTGAGAGTATCGAGAGCCCGGTCGGTGCGTCGCAGAAACCGATAGGGGCCTTTTTTATCATCCTTGCGCTGCTGCTGTCGGAAGGTCTGCACTATAAGCGCCATAGCCTGCTGCCACTCGCCGCTCCTGAATATCGAATCGTCGCCCGTGCGCTTCCAATATTCATAGGCAAGACGTATGGGATAGCAAAGCGAGTCGATCTCCCACTTACGCTCATGCACCTCGGGGCGCATGTCCGTGAAGTCGCTCTGCCACTCGCCTCCGGTCGGGCCATCGTTGAACGCATTGGCGTATGGATCAAGAATGATGCTGCGCAACTGTCGGCGTATCACACCGGCTATGAGTTCCTTCAACTGAATATCTTCAGCCGCGAGAGCCACATAAGGCCACACCTGGGCGCCGGAGTCACGAAGCCACATGGCCGGTATATCGCCGGTGTAGACAAAAGTGTCGGGCGTACCGTCGGCATCCTTGCGGAAATGCACGGTTGTGTCGAGAGTGTTCGGAAAACAATTCTCAAACATCTCGGCAAGCTTTCGGTTGGTGAGCTGCGCCTTGATCCGGCGTATCCTCTCCTCCACAGCCTTCGACGTGAACAGACGCTCCGCGACCGGAGGACGCTCTCCCGTGACCGTCCGCCCGGACACAGGTATGGCCGTATTATCCTGCCGGCAGACATCGCACCGCATATCGACTGCCCTGACGGCCACCGGCATCATGGCCGACACAGCGAGCAAAAGCAACGGTCTTTTCATCGTTCAGCAGCTATAAAGTCCGAAATCCATGTGCCCACAGCGTCAGTACCTACCGCTTTTGAAGGATCTGGAGCGATATCGGGTGTGCTGACTCCGGCCTCCATCGAAGCATCGACAGCCTTGCGTACACACTCGCCCTCTTCAGCCAGTCCGAAATGCTCAAACAGCATTGCGACCGAAAGGATCTGCGCCAACGGGTTGGCTATATTTTTGCCGGCGGCCTCGGGCCACGACCCGTGGATAGGCTCGAACACGGGAGTACCCTCACCTATCGACGCGGATGGAAGCAGCCCCATCGATCCTGAAATCACACTGCCTTCGTCGGTAAGTATATCGCCGAACGTATTTTCGGTCACCATCACATCGAAGAAACGCGGATCCTGTATCATGCGCATCGACGCATTGTCGACATACATGAAATCGGTCGTAATATCCGGGGTCTCCCTGGACATTTCCTGAGCGACCTTGCGCCATAGACGCGACGACGCAAGCACATTGGCTTTGTCTACCACAGTGAGATGTCTCTTGCGGCGGCGAGCATAGTCGAATGCCACTTTAAGGATTCGCTCAATCTCTCCGCGTGTATATGCGCAGGTATCGTAGGCATGATCGTCGCTTTCGTATTTTTCTCCGAAATACATGCCGCCCGTAAGCTCACGGATGCACACAAAATCGGCTCCGCTGACTATATCTTCGCGCAGCGGCGACTTGTGGATCAGCGACGCGAATGTGGCCACCGGCCTGATATTTGCAAACAGTCCCAGCTTCTTCCTCATTGCCAAAAGACCCTGTTCGGGGCGAACCTTCAGGTCGGGCCGGTTGTCGAACCGAGGATCGCCGACAGCCGAGAACAGCACGGCATCGGCATCACGGCATACATTATATGTCTCTTCAGGGAACGGATCGCCGACGGCGTCGATCGCAGCCGCGCCGACCAAAGCTGAGACAAACTCCACTTCATGACCGAAGCGACGGCACACCGCGGTCATCACTTTCACGCCCTCGCGCGATATTTCTGGACCGATGCCATCACCGGCCAAAAGTGCTATCTTCAATTTCATTGACGATTCAGATATATGATTGATTAACGTTTAGAATTTCCCTACTCGGATACATTCCTGTATTGAGCCACGGCATTTGATCGTCCGATCACTTATTGTTGGCCGACTCGTAGGAATCGATCTCCGCGGAGTGCGACAGCAGATACCCGATATCATCAAGCCCCTCTACAAGACATTGTTTTTTGTATGGATTGATGTCAAAGGACTCCTTTCGGCCGGTGGCGAGATTCTCCACAGTCTGGTTCGGAAGATCTACGCGCACTTCGGTAGCAGGATCAGCCTCCACTGTCGCGAACAGTTCGGCCAGGAAGTCGTCCGACACCACAACCGGGAGCACAAAATTGTTCAGCTCGTTGTTTTTGTGTATGTCGGCGAAAAAACTCGAAATCACCACTCTGAAGCCATAATCGGCTATAGCCCACGCTGCATGTTCGCGGCTCGACCCGCAACCGAAATTTTTCCCGGCCACAAGTATGCATCCGCTGTAACGTGGATCGTTGAGCGGGAAATCGGGACGCTTGTTGCCTTCGGCATCAAATCTCCAGTCGCGGAACAGGTTTTCGCCGAACCCTTCACGCGAGGTGACTTTAAGAAAACGTGCCGGTATTATCTGGTCGGTATCAACATTCTCTACAGGCAGAGGCACGCACCGCGAGGTGACTATTGTAAATTTTGGATTATCCATCTGATTCAAGATTTGCGTGGGTCAGTTATAACTCCATGGACGGCTGCTGCAGCAGCCACGAGAGGGCCGGCCAATACGGTGCGGGCTCCCGGACCCTGACGGCCTTCGAAATTACGGTTGGAAGTAGACACCGACAGACATCCGGCAGGCACCTTGTCATCGTTCATAGCCAGACACGCCGAGCATCCGGGCTGACGTATCTCGAAGCCGGCCTCCTCAAGCACTTTGTCAAGACCTTCTTCGGATATCTGCCTGCGCACTTTCCATGATCCGGGCACAAGCCATGCCGTCACATCGGGATGCTTCCGTCGCCCTTTGACATAAGATGCGAACGCTCTGAAATCCTCTATGCGGCCATTCGTACAACTTCCTAAAAAGACATAGTCGACCTTCTGTCCCTCAAGGCTCTCACCCTGACGGAAGCCCATATAAGCCAACGCCTTTTCAAACGACAGACGCGCGGCGGCATCATCGGGAGGCAACGGCACAGGCTCGCTAATGCCGATACCCATGCCGGGATTGGTGCCATAGGTGACACGCGGCTCGATGTCGGCCGCATCAAATCTCACCTCACGGTCATAGACGGCATCATCGTCCGACGGCAGAGTGCGCCAATAGGCCACAGCCTCATCCCATTCCTTTCCCGACGGAGCAAATTCCCTACCCTTCAGGTAGTCGAAAGTCGTCTGGTCAGGAGCGATCATGCCTCCTCTGGCACCCATTTCGATCGAAAGATTGCAGAGCGTCATGCGCTGCTCCATCGACAGCGCGCGGACGGCATCGCCGGCATATTCCACGAAGTAGCCTGTAGCCCCGCCGGTGCCGAGCTGTGCGATTATATACAGCGCCATATCCTTTGACGTAACTCCGCTGCCAAGACGTCCGTCGACAGTGATACGCATGGTCTTCGGCCTCGGCTGGAGGATACACTGCGTGGCAAGCACCATCTCCACTTCGCTCGTACCTATGCCGAATGCCACTGCACCGAAAGCTCCGTGGGTCGATGTGTGGCTGTCACCGCATACGATCGTGCTTCCGGGAAGTGTCAGGCCGTTTTCAGGCCCCATGACATGGATAATGCCATTATGCTCGTCGCCGAGCGGAAACAGCGTGATGCCGAACTCCCCGGCGTTTTTCAGCAGAGTGTCAACCTGACGGGCCGAAACCGGGTCAGCGATCGGACGATCCTGGTTTAGGGTAGGAATATTATGGTCGGGCGTGCTGAATGTGCGGTCAGGACGCCTGACTTTGAGCCCCCGGCCACGCAATCCGTCAAAAGCCTGCGGACTTGTCACCTCATGACAGTAATGGCGGTCGATATAAAGCTGTGTGGGCCCTCCGGTAATATCCGTCACCGTGTGTGCGTCCCATATTTTGTCGAAAAGTGTCTTTCCCATCTCGATATTCGTTTTATCTCACAAACTTATTGATGGCGTCGACAAATGCCTCGGCGCTCGCACCGATAATGTCGGTATTGGCCGAGAATCCGTAGTATTGCTGTCCGTCGTGTTCTACTGTCAGATGCACCTTGCCGACGTCGTTGCTGCCTTTGTTGATGGCCTGTATCAGGAATTCTTTTACAAGCATGTTGCGGCGTATTATCACCTTGATAGCGGATATTGCCGCGTCAACCGGACCATTGCCCGAGGCGCATGCCTCGAACTTTTCTCCGGCGATGTCGAGGCCGACACTGGCCACCGAACGGATACCGACTCCCGAACTTACCTGCAGGTAGTCGAGTTTTATGCGGTGATTGGCACGGTGATGCTGTCCGGCAAGCATCAGCACGTCGTCGTCGTTGATCTCCTTCTTTTTGTCGGCCAGACGCAGGAAAGCCTCATAAGCCTTGTCAAGAGCATCCTTGTCAAGATCCACTCCCAATATGTGAAGACGATGTTTGAGAGCCGCACGACCGCTACGCGCCGTGAGCACTATCGAGTTTTCGTCAATACCCACATCTTTGGGATCGATAATCTCGTAACTCTCGCGGTTTTTAAGTACGCCGTCCTGATGTATGCCGCTTGAATGTGCAAACGCATTTCGACCCACAATAGCCTTGTTGGCCTGCACGGGCATATTCATCAGACTGCTCACCATACGGCTTGCAGCGTTGATTTTGGTTGTATTGATATTGGTGTCGATGCCAAGCTCGTGATGACAGCGGCATATCATCACTATCTCTTCGAGCGATGTGTTGCCGGCGCGCTCACCGATGCCGTTGATCGTCACTTCGGCCTGACGGGCACCGTTGATGATACCGGCCATAGTATTGGCGGTAGCCATGCCGAGATCGTTATGGCAGTGGGTGGCAATCGTGGCTTTGTGGATGCCGTCGACATGCTCCATAAGATATTTTATTTTAGCACCGAACTCGCCGGGCAGACAGTAGCCCGTAGTATCGGGTATATTGACCACTGTGGCTCCGGCCTTGATCACAGCCTCTATCACCCGCGCCAGATATTCGTTGTCGGTACGGCCGGCATCCTCGGCATAAAACTGCACATCCTCCACAAAGCGTTTGGCATAGCTCACGCACGCCACAGCGCGCTCAAGTATCTCCTCGCGGTTGGAATTGAACTTATAGCGTATATGGTAGTCCGATGTGCCTATACCGGTATGTATACGTTTGTGTTTGGCATATTGCAACGCGTCGGCTGCCACTCGGATATCGTTCTCCACCGCACGCGTAAGAGCGCAAATCGTAGGCCATGTCACAGCCTTGCTGATCTCCACTACCGAATTAAAATCGCCGGGACTCGACACCGGAAAACCGGCCTCTATCACGTCGACGCCCAGATCCTCAAGCGCACGCGCCACCTCGATTTTCTCAACAGTGTTGAGCTGACATCCGGGCACCTGCTCGCCGTCACGAAGCGTTGTATCAAATATAAACAGCTTATCACTCATATGTTAAATACTAAGTAACTCTTAAAAATTAGTTGATATTATTAAACTCATCAGTAACCCGTGGCTCGCTGCGAGCTACTTATATGTTATTTTTTTTAACATCGAAACACAAAGTTACAAAATAATCCGTTTTTCAACTATTTTCACGATAAAAAACAAGAAAATCGCACTAAATAGTGCGATTTTCTTGCAATTTTGCCGATCTTCCATAAAATCTGCAGCCACTTCGCACTTCTGAGGGGTGCGACGACTGCAGACGCATCAAGATAGAAAATCATAGTGTATTCATGCCGTATGGTTCTCAGTATTTTCAGGTTGCAGCACACGTTTTGCACCGATATAATTTCGTGAGTAATAGCCTCCGTCAGGAAACTTCTGATAGCTCACTCCTTTGCTTGAGGCTGCATGAATGAACGTGAGCGACTTGCCGCTGTCATCCACCTCTACCACCATAGCCACATGGCCCACACGGCCTTTGCCGCTGCGCGGACTTGAAAAGAACATCAGATCGCCTGGACGCAGCTCAGAAGTCTTCACCGGCTCTCCCTGAGCATACTGCATGCGCGAAGTACGATCGAGCGACACACCGGCATTGCGGAATATATATCTGATGAAGCCCGAACAGTCAAAAGTCTTCGGACCGGTGCTTCCCCACACATATCGGCGGCCGATAAACTGTGAGGCGAATTTAGTGAGATTGTCGGTAATCTCACGTAGAGATCCCTCAGCATCGTTCGACTCATCGGATGCCTGCGAATCGTCAACAGGCAGATCGAGAAGCTTCGGCATATCTATCAGCGACCACGTTCCCGCCACCTGCGATTCGGCAGGTTTCAGAGGAGGATTTACTGACGGTTTCATAGAAGTGAGTGTCAAGACGGACACCATAAGTATGACAAAAGCGTAAATATATCTCTTCATTTCGTAGTTAAAAATCAAAATCAGGATGGATTCGCTGTGTTTTTTCCTGACGCAAAATTACTACACACCAACGCATTACACAACAACACTCATTCACACCACTTTACATATAGGTTAAAATTAAGCTTGCAAAACGAATAGCCTGAATCATAGCCGGAATCAACAATAAGACTGACTGTCAGCAAAATCACCATACCACCCCGTTGCCATACCTACAAAGTCCACAAACATTAATTAACCATCCTCGCAGCACTTCATTACAACTTTTCAGCTTTTTTCAAGCATCTTTTTCGCTATATTTGCAGTCAGAAAAAAACAATCGCGCCTCCGCTACACAAAATGAATACAATCATTGAGATAACAGATATAAATCATCCTGAAGCACAGATCTTCAGCCGACTGACGGAAGCTCAGCTTTGCGACGCCTCCCAACGCGGGTGGGGACTGTTTATCGCCGAAAGTCCCAAAGTGATATCAGTGGCGCTTGATGCCGGATACGAACCGGTAGCACTGCTGTGCGAGCGAAAACACCTGTCGGGCGATGCCGCACAGATCATCAAGCGGATGCATGACGATGTAAGGATAATGACAGGCGAACGCGAAGTGCTTTCAGCCATCACCGGCTACCGGCTTACACGGGGAGTGTTGTGCGCGATGAAACGCCGCACACTGCCGACTGTTGATGAAATATGCGGCAATGCACGGCGTATAGTGATCATAGACGGTGTGAGCGACACCACCAATATAGGCGCGATATTCCGCTCGGCAGCCGCGCTCGGCATTGACGGCGCACTGCTGACTTCCACAGCCTGCGACCCGCTCAACCGTCGGGCGGTGAGAGTGTCGATGGGGTCTGTGTTTCTACTGCCCTGGACATTCTGCGACGACCCCGCCGGAGAATCCCGACGACACGGATTCAAGACAGTGGCAATGGCGCTGCGCCATGATTCAGTGACCATCACCGACGAGTGTCTGAAACGCGAGCCACGGCTTGCCATCATGATGGGAACCGAAGGTGACGGACTCGACTACGACACAATAAAGCGAGCCGACTATACCGTAAAGATACCCATGTATCACGGCGTCGACTCGCTTAACGTGGCCGCTGCAAGCGCAGTGGCATTTTGGGAATTGGCCTCACATTGAGGCGTACTGTTCTATTGTCGGACTTTTGACATCGACGCCATATTGGGCGGCACGATGCATTATAGCCTTGGCCAGACGTGGTTTAAGATCTTCAGGACAATACCTGAAGTAGGCCTCTGCCGCTCTCACGTGCGCAGCATCAGGCATAGGATATTCACGCCTTTCGGGAAGTCCGAAAACATCGTCGGGAAGCTCATGCTTCTCTTCGTATGACAACCTGTCGTCCATGATACCAATCGTCAAAGACCGATACGTACACCCACCTGAAGCAGGCCCTGCGCGCCGAAACCAAGTTCGCCGAACATCGAGACATTTCTTGACAGCCCTACCTGCGCCCCAAGAGGTGACGCCTGAAAAGCAAAGTATCCATCGTTATGATCACCGTTTTCCGTACCGACATGCGTTATATCGGCACCCACTCCGAGATGAGCGTACAGCGTGACGATACTGTTGCGCCAGTATTCATAGCGCGCGTTGAGCATGATCACATGATAGTAAAGATTGGGACCATCATGTTTGTAACTCGATGACGAGAACGAGTACGACGGACCGACCCACAGCTTGGGAGCCACCTTGAAGTTCACACCGGCGGTCAGTGCGCCCCAGGCATTCTTGACGCCACCGCCTTTGTGCATATTGGTGGCGTCCATCTGAGTATATCCGCCATAGCCCACTTGAATTTCAGGACTTTGTGCCGAAGCCGCCATCGAAATACCCAATACGGCAGCCAGACTGATCAGAAACTTCTTCATAATGTCTTGTTTTATGTTTTTAATATAATATTGGGGTTTGATACCATAAAAACACGTGCGGAAGAAAATTGTTGGATAGAAAAACACTAACTTTGCATCCGATGGAAAAGATACAGAAGACCAATGCGGCACGTCTGCTCGACCGCGCCCACATAACCTACCGCCTTATACCGTATGAGGTTGACGAGAGCAACCTCGCGGCCACCCACGTGGCTGAAAGCCTCGGCGAGGATATAGGCCGGGTGTTCAAGACCATCGTCCTGCGAGGCGATCGCACCGGATATTTCGTTTGCGTGGTGCCGGGCGATGCGGAAATCGATCTCAAGAAAGCAGCCAAAGCCATAGCCGACAAAAAAGCAGAGCTCATACACATGAAAGATCTGCTGCCCCTCACCGGATATATCCGAGGAGGATGCTCTCCCATAGGTATGAAAAAAGCCTTTCCGACCATCTTCCATACGACAGCGCTCGACCATAGCGCCATCTATGTCAGCGCCGGACAGCGCGGCCTGCAATTCGAGATCGCCCCGGCCGATCTGATAGCTTTCACACACGGCATTACGGCAGATGTGATCAAATCAAACGACGAAGAAACCTAACAGCTATGAACAACAGCATTGGAAACATATACCGGCTGACAAGTTTCGGCGAGAGCCACGGACCTGCAATTGGAGGCGTAATCGACGGAATGCCGGCAGGAGTAGCGATCGATACCGACGAACTGCAACGTCAGCTCGACCGACGTCGTCCCGGACAATCCGACATCACAACCCCACGCAAAGAGGCTGATCGGGTGAAGCTGCTGTCGGGCATTTTCGAGGGGGTCACCACCGGCACATCCATCGGTTTTATCGTCGAGAACTCCGATCAGCACTCATCGGACTACGACAATATGCGCCATCTTTTCCGGCCCTCCCATGCCGACTACACATACACTGCAAAATACGGCCTCCGCGACCATCGCGGAGGCGGACGATCGTCGGCACGCGAAACGATAGCGCGTGTCGTAGCCGGTTCACTCGCCCGGCAGGCTCTCGCTCCTGCCGGAATCACAATCAGCGCCTACACGTCGCGGATCGGCGATATTGCCATCGACCGTCCATATTCCGAGCTTGATCTGTCGCTGACCGAGACCAACGCGGTGCGCTGTCCGGACCCGGAGAAAGCCGCGGCGATGACAGAGCTTGTAAGGACGATAAGAAACGAGGGCGACACGATCGGTGGCATCGTAAGCTGTGTGATAAAGGGATGCCCGGCCGGACTCGGCGACCCGGTGTTCGGCAAACTTCAGGCTCGCCTTGCCTCGGCTATGCTCGGCATCAATGCCGCCAAAGGATTTGACTATGGCATGGGGTTTGATTGCGCAGGCATGCGTGGAAGTCAGGCTGCCGACCTGTTCACCACCCGTAAGGACGACGGGGCAATCCATACCCTCACCAACAACTCAGGAGGCATACAGGGAGGCATCTCCAACGGCATGGACATATATTTCCGTGTGGCTTTCAAACCGGTGGCGACGCTGCTCACCGAAATACCCACTGTCGATGACCGCGGACTGCCGGTAACGCTCAAGGCACGCGGCCGCCACGACCCATGTGTGCTACCCCGCGCAGTACCTATAGTGGAAGCCATGGCATCCATGGTGATATTCGACACATTGCTCGCCAACCGCTGCAGCAGGATATGAACCGGCATCCCTATCGCGACTTCGCCGACTTTCTGGCCGGACACTTCGCCTGCAAGATGCAGAAACTGACCATCGACGGCGGCCTCACATGCCCCAACCGCGACGGTACGCTCGGACGCGACGGATGTATCTACTGCAGCAACCGCTCTTTCACCCCATCGTATTGCCGGAGCACCATGAGCGTATCGGAACAGATAGATACCGGAAAACGGTTCTTTTCACGCAAATACCCCTCGATGCGTTATCTGGCCTACTTCCAGTCATTCACCGGGACGTATGCCGACTCTTCGGAACTGATAGCGCTATACAGCGAGGCTCTTGCGGCCGAAGGCGTTGACGGCCTTGTCATAGGCACACGTCCCGACTGCCTCAACACAGATCTGCTCGAATGGCTGTCGCATCTTGCACAAGAGAAGTTTGTCATGATCGAATTCGGAGCCGAGACATCACACGACATCACACTGCAACGCATCAACCGCTGCCATACATGGCAGGATGTGGTAGAGGCTGTGGAAAAGACCCACCAAGCCGGCATATTCACCGGAATCCACCTCATCAACGGGCTTCCGGGTGAAAACGAGGATATGATCATGCAGACGGTCGAAGCCATCAACAAGCTTCCGGTCGACGTAGTTAAATTTCATCAGCTGCAAGTAGTGCGCGGCACTCCCCTCGCCCGAATGTGGCAGGATGGCACTGCCGACATAGTCAGCTGGACAGCGCGACAATATGCCGAACTATGCGCAAGCATAGTCGAACGGTTGCGCCCCGACATAGCCATCGACCGGTTTGTATCGCAGTCGCCCGACGAACTGCTCATCACGCCACGCTGGGGATTGAAAAACCATGAATTCACAGCCCTTGTAATCAAAGCATTAAATCGCCGTAGAGAAAATTAACCGTATAATTTTTGTCTGTAATAAATAGAATTGCTAACTTTGCACCGTTGAAACGCTGCACACTGCTGAAGGCAGTCAAGGCAGTCGACAAGCCGCAATAGCTCAGTTGGTAGAGCATTTCATTCGTAACGAAAAGGTCGTGGGTTCGAGTCCCACTCGCGGCTCAAAACAAAAAAACTGGAAATCAATTGATTACTTCAATGATTTCCAGTTTTTTTGTTTTATATCAGCCGCCTTCAGGCCGATAACAAATCTGACGCATTTAGCATGACGATCAGATATGCACATAATGGTTGATCAGATGTGAATACGTAATAACTGATCAGATGTGAATGTACAAGACCCGATTGATCAGATGCGATGCCTGAAGTGGCACAGATCAATCATTATCGCGCGAAAGGGGGCGTAAACAAACATGCCGTCTGCAAAAACGAGTCTCAAAAAAATGTCAGCGGATAGAAGCCATGAACTCGGCGCGAAGTGCGGGATCGTCGGCAAAACGGCCGGATGTGGCGACAGTGACAGTAGCAGAGTCCTGCTTCTCGACGCCTCTCATCTTCATGCATAAGTGTTCGCCGGTGATGCTCACCATAACTCCATCGGTAGGGAGCACACGAGCCACAGCCTTGCAGATTTCATCAGTGAGACGCTCCTGAACCTGAAGCCGACGTGCATAAAGATCTACAATGCGTGCCAGCTTACTCAATCCCAATATCTTGCCTTTGGGAAGATAGCCCACCGATACATGTCCGTAAAACGGCAGTATGTGATGTTCGCACAACGAATGATACTCGATGTCGCGCACTATCACCATCTCGCGCTGCTGACATTCAAAGACGGCGTCGCCCACGGTCTGCTGCAGTGAGCGCCGATATCCGCCGGTGGCATACCATAGAGCTTTGGCGGCTCTTGCGGGGGTGCGCAGCAGTCCTTCACGCGATGGATCTTCTCCTATTATCTCGATTATCTGACGATAACACTCGGCGAGGCGTGCTATGGCCTCATCGTCGTCAAGACGTGGTGATTGATTGAGCATGTTGTCTTGTTCCATTACCTTGTCAAAGGTTCACACGATCGCGCACCACACGTATCTCTTTGCCATAAGAGGGAAACGCCTGCCTTATATCGTCGGCGGCAGCCTGAGCATCGCGCTGGGTGCGGAAATCTCCTACTTTCAGACGCCAGTAGGGTGATGTGTATGTGACATATGTACGCAATTCAGGAAAGCGTTCGCCTATGATGCGAGCCTTTGTACGGGCTTCGTTTTTGGCCGTGCGCTGATTATTGTCGGAAAACACCTGCACACGGAATCCGGCAGTCTTGGTGCGGGTCGCAGCGGAGTGTTCGGTAGTTTCCACTGCTTCGTCGGCGGCAGCCTTATTACTGTCGGCGGATTCAGTCTGCTGCCGGGCTATCAGCTTGCGCAGAGCCTCGGGCTGAACTATGGTGTTGACACCGTCGGCTGTAATATGGTCGACGATATCAGCGTTGTTCTGCGCGCGCATGACGAAGGTCGAAGCCGCGACAAGCGTTGACATGGCAAAAGCGCGCAGAGAGGTGGATGCGGTTGTTTTCATGCCGCAAAGTTACTACTTTTTCATAAATCAAGCCGTCTGTCGTAAGCGATTTTATAAACCGTGGACTTAAAATACAGTGAAACGGCTTGCAACAAAACAAGGAAACGTGCAGTGACAACTATGGCAACGCCATACGATATCTACATAAAAATCAAGACGCTGTGTCAAAATCCATATTCTGACACAGCGCCATTTAAGCTTTTCCGTTGCTTACCGCCTCAGATCAGAAAGCGGTGACAATGCCCATGAACGACTCGGCGTCGAGCGATGCTCCTCCGATAAGTCCACCGTCAACGTCGGGCTTAGCGAAGAGTGCGCGTGCATTCGAGGGCTTGCATGAGCCGCCATAAAGTATCGAAGTGTTATCGGCGATCTCCTTGCCATATTTACCGGCAATGACGCTGCGGATATGAGCGTGCATCTCCTGCGCTTGATCGTCGGTGGCAGTCTTGCCGGTTCCGATAGCCCATACGGGTTCGTAGGCAAGCACGAGCTTCGAGAATTCGGCGGCCGACAGGCCGAAGAGAGCGTCCTCTATCTGCGACTTTACGACGTCGAGATAAGAGCCGTTTTCACGCTGCTCGAGCACTTCGCCGATGCAGAATATCGGAGTGAGATTGTTGTCGAGCGCAAGAGCCACCTTTTCCTTGAGGGTTTCGGCGGTTTCACCATAATACTGGCGACGCTCCGAGTGGCCGAGAATCACGTAGGTAGCTCCGGTAGAGGCTACCATCGACGCGCTCACCTCACCGGTGTAAGCCCCGCTCTTGTGGTCAGCGCAGTTTTCTGCACCGAGTCCGAGCTTGGAGTCGATCACTTCATTGACAGGAGCCAGATGGGTGAAAGGCACACAGATCACTACATCGCACTCCACTTCGGCGTGCTTGAGAGCTTCGTTGACATCTTTTGCCAGGCCTACACCTTCCTGCAGGGTGGTGTTCATTTTCCAGTTGCCTGCTACGATTTTCTTTCTCATTATCTGTTTTTTAATAATATTGGATTTCTGACTGCGGAAATATTGTCATTTCCACTTGCAAAGTTAGCAATTAAAATCAAACCATCGGCTCATCTCGGCGAATAATTAGACGAAACATTGCAGGCGCAGCCGGTGTTATATCGTAAAGATGTGAAAAACGTCGATACTTAATCACGATGAGGCTATATACTAAAATACCTGCATTATACCTGATGGCAGCCGCGGCTATGACCTCGTGCAGCGACCTTATATATGACGGCGAATGTCCGCCACAGCAGCTCGACGTCAACTTTTTATGGTCAGAAGAGCAGCGGCCTGAAGGCATGACCGTATGGTTTTTCTCGACCGACGCAAACGGCTCGGATTACCGTTTCGACATAGCGTCGCCGGCCGGCGGCAAAGTGAGCCTCCCGGTAGGCAATTACAAGATGTTGACCGTCAACAACGATGCAAAAAACGTGGCTTTCACGCATGAGGATTCATTCGCTGACTACACAGCGAGTGTGGCCAAAGAGGATCACACCTGGAAAACCGCTGATGGCGAAGAAGCGCTGGTGACACCTCCGGGAATGTTATGGGCCACTACCATAGGATCGGTCAACATCAGTGTCGAGGGCGCCACATACGGCTATATAACCGATTCACGACGCATCTGGTGTCATCCTGAAGAGATCTGCGCACGCTATCATGTGGAGGTGCGGTCGGTCGAAAACCTCAAATCGGCAAAAGCCGTACAATCGGCTCTGAGCGGCCTTAGCGCGACTGTCAATGTCGGAGAGCACACTCTGTCAGACACCGATATAACCGAGAGTTTAACACTGAAAGCCGACAGCGACAATTCGCTTACGGGCGATCTGCTGACTTTCGGAAAAAAACATGATGACCCGACGCACAATTTTCTGGTGATACGCTTCAGGATGTCGGACGGCTCAATACATGAGGTCACGACAGACGTGACCGAACAGATAGTCAATGCTCCAGATCCAATGAATGTGAATATAATCATAGACGACATCACATTACCTGATACCGGAGAAGAGCCGCCGATCCCGGGCGAGGGTCTCGACGTGACAGTCGGCGACTGGATCGACATTGAAATATATGTATAATCATAAACAACCATAACTATGAAACACATTTTATCACTGCTCAAGCCTTCGGCTATAGCTATCGCAGCCCTCGTCGCCACTACTGCCTGCAGCAACGACGATGAATCGGACAACATAATGGATCAGGATGCCATCAGGTTCGCACCGGTAGCACACAACGAATCACGTTCTGAACCGATCACGACGAATACGCTCTCGGACTTCCATGTATATGCCTTTACAGATGGCAAACTATATATGGAAAATGTGGAGGTGGTCAAGAACTCCTCCAATGTATGGACCTACTCCCCTGTAGCCCACTGGCCACAGAATTCCGTAAACTTCTATGCCTACGCTCCCGGAGAGTGGCTGACCGGCATACAGACCTCGTTGCAATCCGTGTCGCTTACCAACGACGGCACCCAGGATCTGATCTATGCCGTGACAATGAACCAGACAAAAGGTTCTTCAGCCGTAAAACTCTACTTCCATCATGCTTTGGCCAGAGTGCAGACGAAATTGCTCTCATCCAACACCAATCTTGATGTGAATGTCAAGAATGTGACATTACAGAATATCATGAGCAAGGCCGAATTCACCTTCCCGCAGTCGACAACAAGCGAGAACGGCACCTCAGCCGGAACATGGAACAACGCATCGACCCCTGTCGACTATACTCTTTATCAGGATGCGACCGGACTGTCACTTAGTACTACCGCTACACTCGCATCCAATTCCAATGACGGATATATGCTGCCGCAGGATCTCGCGGAACTGACTTCTACGGGCGGGACATATAGTGGAAGCCTGATAAAGGTAGAGTGTGTGATCAGGTCTACCGCCACCGGCGATGTGCTGTGGCCCAATGCCAACACCCCGGCGCAGCAGAAGCTGACCGCAGCCGACGGCAGCGTCACCGGACTGCTTTATTACCCCCTTTCGAACACAGCAGCTGATCTGACCCACTGGCGCAATGACACCAACTATATCTATGTGATCGATATCGACGAGGCTGAAGGACTCGACGCCATTGAATTCGATCCGGAAGTGAAGGTGTATCTCGAACAGGAGCAGCAGATCTGACGCAACAGGATTCATAGCAATAATACAGCCCGCAGACTCAATTGCCTGCGGGCTGTATTTGTGTTTTCGCCTACGGATGGATCACACGTGGCTGAAGCCACATTGATCCTTATCCGGGGTTACTCTTCGGAGTGCTTTTCGGCATAATCCTTGAGCAATCTTTCCTGAACATCAGACGGGACGAGCTCATAGGAAGCGAATTTCATGCTGAACGACGAGCGTCCGCCGGTGATCGAGCTCAAAGCCGTCGAGTAGCTCGACATCTCTTTGAGAGGCACCTTGGCCGAGATCTTCTCAAATCCGTTCTCGCTCGACATGCCCATTATCATGGCTCGCCGTCCCTGAAGGTCGCTCATCACGTCGCCCATCACGTCGGCCGGAACCATCACGTCGACATCGCACACCGGCTCAAGAATCTTCGGGCTCGCATTGCGGAACGCCTCGCTGAAAGCGTTTCGGCCGGCGAGCCTGAAAGAGATCTCATTGGAATCCACCGGATGCATCTTGCCGTCGTAAATGCATACTCTGACGTCGCGGGCATAAGATCCGGTAAGCGGTCCCTGCTCCATGCGATCCATCAGACCCTTCACAATGGCCGGGATAAAACGCGAGTCGATAGCGCCTCCAACGATACAGTCGCACACCACAAGCTTGCCGCCCCATTCGAGGGGTATTTCCTGGGTGTCGCGTACCTTCATCACATATTCCTGATTGCCGAACTTGTATGATGTCGGCGCCGGCATTCCCTCGGTGTAAGGCTCTATGACCAGATGCACTTCACCGAACTGCCCCGCGCCACCCGACTGCTTCTTGTGGCGGTAGTCGGCACGTGCGGCCTTGGTTATCGTTTCGCGATAAGGGATGCGCGGCTCCTCGAAAACGATCGGAAGCTTATCGTTGTTTTCCACACGCCATTTGAGTGTGCGCAGATGGAATTCGCCCTGTCCGGAGAGAATAGTCTGCTTGAGTTCCTTTGACATCTCCACTTCCCATGTGGGATCCTCCTCGTGCATACGCGTGAGTATGACGCTGAGCTTTTCGGCATCGGCCTCATTGACCGGCCTGATTGCTCGCTGATATTTCGGAGCCGGATATTTGATGAAGTCAAACACATAGTCGCACCCCTTGGCGTCGAGCGTATTGCCGGTGCGCGCGTCTTTCAGCTTGACTGTGGCCCCGATATCGCCGGCACACAGTTGGTCGACCTGTGTCTTGATCTGGCCGCACACGCAATATATCTGTGCTATACGCTCCTTGCTGCCACGATTTACGTTGTCGAGATCCACACCGGGTGTCAGCGTTCCCGACATCACCTTGAAGTAGCTTACTTCACCTATATGCGGCTCTACTGTGGTCTTGAACATATACAGGCTGAGCGGGCCGTCGCTGAGAGGCTTCACTTCTTCGCCGGCAGAGTCGACCGGTGCAGGCATATCCTCCACGAACGGCACCACATTGCCGAGGAATTCCATCATGCGGCGCACGCCCATATCCTTCAGCGCGCTCACGCAGAACACCGGGAAGATCGAACGATCGACCAGCCCTTTCCGGATGCCAAGACGCATTTCGTCTTCGGTAAGATGTTCCTCTTCGAAGAATTTCTCCATCAGCGTCTCATCGTTTTCGGCTGCAGCCTCGACAAGTTGACGGTGCAGTTCCTGAGCCCGCTCACGCTCCTCGGCCGGTATCTCCTCTATGACAGGCACGCCCCCGTCGGGTCCCCAGGAATATTTTTTCATAAGCAGGACGTCGATCATGGCGTTGAAGCCCGGGCCGACACTCAGGGGATATTGTATGGGCACCACTTTTTTGCCGAAGATGTCGCGCATCTGCTCGATGACCGTGTCATATTCGGCTTTTTCGCCGTCGAGCTGATTGAGCGCGAAGATCACCGGTTTGTTGAGCTTGGCACAAGTGCGGAAGATATTCTGAGTACCCACTTCCACTCCATACTGGGCATCGATGAGTATCAGACCGGTATCGGTGACATTGAGAGCCGTGATAGCATTGCCTACAAAGTCATCGGCACCCGGACAGTCTATTACATTCAGTTTCTTGCCAAGGAATTCGGCATAGAAGATGCTTGAAAACACGGAGTAGCCATACTCCTTTTCGACCGGGAAATAGTCGCATACGGTATTGCTGGCTTCGACCGTACCGCGGCGTTTTATCACTCCACACTCGTAGAGCATCGACTCTGCGAGTGTGGTTTTACCCGAGCCCTTGCTACCGAGAAGGGCGATGTTTTTGATTTCGTTGGTCTGATAAACCTTCATGTTATTAGAGGTGTTTGTTAGTTTTTCATTTCAGGGCATCTCTATGCACCAGATTTTCGGAGTGCAATATATGAATTATCCACGTAACGAGGTCACATCGCGCGTATGTTTTACAACATATTTTGAAAAAACAGTGCCTTGACACGCCCGGGATAACTGACAAAACAGAATTTGGCATTATCTTTGCACATAAATTGTGTAAACGACATCCTACACCGATATCCACTACGAGATCATAACGAATGAATAAAGAAATAGTGACCGTAGGCCAGATAGAGGTTGACATGACCTCTTCAATGGCCGAACCCGACTTCAACCATCTGCCACTGCTCACCACCCGCGACCTTGTATTGTTTCCGGGAGTGACAATCCCCATTAGCCTCGGCCGCGAATTTTCCCGCGAACTGGCCAAAATGGCAGCAGACCGCCACATCTATATAGGAGTTGTGGCGCAGACTGATCCTGAAGTGGAGTTTCCCACCGACCAGCTCTGCGACTATGGAGTAATAGCAGAGGTCGTGAAAGTGCTTGAAATCCCCGACGACAAGACCACTGCCATAGTGCGCGCCCACGGCAAGTTCAAGATACTCGACGTGAGAAGCATGGAAACCATACATGGTGCACTGGAGGCCACCGTAAAGCCCATCAAGGAGACCAAGGCGCGCATGACCGACAAGGAGATGGTGGCGCTCGTCAGCACCGTAAAAGATACGGCTGTCAAGATAGTCAAGAAGACCACTGAAGCTCCGCCGGAGATGGTTCTGAACATTGTCGACATATCCGATCCGACCCTGCTGATCAATCTCATTGCCACACATATGCCGCTCCCGATCAGCGCCAAGACCGAAATACTGGCCACTCCGCGCATCAAGGAGCGCGCCTATCGTCTGCTTACCAATATGGCACGCAGCGAACAGATGCTTGACATAGCACAAAGCATCCACGACCGCACCCGGCAGAAGATCTCGGAACAGCAGCGCAACGTGTTCCTGCAGCAGCAGCTTGAGTCGATACGCGAGGAGCTGTATGGCGATGAAGGACCTGACGCCGACGCCGCCAATCTCCGCAAAAAAGCGGCCGAACTTGACATGCCCGAGCCGGTAGTGAAGATTTTCGAACGCGAGCTGTCGAAACTTTCGCGCTACGCGCCACAGAGTCCCGACTACTCCGTGCAGCTGTCATATCTCGAACTTCTCACCGACCTGCCATGGGGCAAGAACGACGCACCGGTCAGCGACATAGCTCATGCACACGAGGTGCTCGACGCCGACCATTTCGGTCTTGAAAAAGTGAAAGAGCGCATACTCGAGCAGATAGCCATGCTGATCAGCGCCCCGTCGAGTCATGCACCGATCATCTGTCTGGTGGGTCCTCCCGGAGTCGGAAAAACCTCTCTCGGACAATCCATAGCCACTGCTCTCGGGCGCAAATACCGGCGTGTGGCTCTCGGCGGTCTGCATGACGAAGCCGAGATACGCGGACACCGGCGCACTTACATTGGAGCCATGCCCGGACGCATCATCGACGCGTTGAGACGCTGCGGCACCAGCAATCCGGTGATATTGCTCGACGAGATCGACAAAATCGGTTCAGATTTCCGTGGCGATCCTTCGTCGGCGTTGCTCGAAGTGCTCGATCCCGAACAGAACTGCCGCTTCCATGACAATTATGTGGATGTTGACTTCGATCTTTCGCAGACGCTTTTCATAGCCACAGCCAATACCCTGTCGAGCATTCCGGCTCCTCTTGTCGACCGCATGGAGATCATCGACATTTCAGGATATCTTCCTGAAGAGAAAACCGAAATCGCACGCCGCCACCTGCTTCCCCGACTGATAGCCGAAGCCGGTGTGGACACCGGCGATGTGAATCTCACCGACGATGCCCTTGCAGCACTCATCGATACATATACGGGTGAGAGCGGAGTGCGCCAGCTTGAGAAACGTCTGGCTGCGATCGTCCGCAAGATTGTTCTCCGCAAAGTGAGCGGACAGTCATGGCCGCAACCTGTCGACAGCGCGGATCTCAACGGCCTGCTCGGAGCGGCACCATATATCAGAGAGCGCTATGAAGGCAACGACTATGCAGGCGTGATCACCGGCCTGGCATGGACCGCCGCAGGAGGCTGCGTGCTTTATGTGGAAACATCGCTATCTCCATCAAAAGGCGAGAAACTGACCCTCACGGGCAAACTCGGCGATGTGATGAAGGAATCCGCCTCCATAGCCCTGCAGCATGTCAGAAGCCACGCCGACAGCCTGGGGATAGCCTCCGACGCGCTGACCGACCGCGCAGTGCATATCCACGTGCCGGAGGGAGCCATACCCAAGGACGGCCCTTCGGCCGGCATCACCATGGCCACGTCGATTGTGTCGGCTCTCACCGGCCGCCGCCCCAAGCCTCGCGTAGCCATGACAGGAGAGCTTACCCTGCGCGGCAAAGTGCTGCCGATAGGGGGAGTCAAAGAGAAGATCCTGGCGGCAAAGCGTGCAGGCATCACTGATGCCATACTGCCCGAGGCCAACCGCAAGGATGTCGACGAGATCCCGGACATATATCTCCATGGGCTCGAAGTGCATTATGTTTCCGACGCCGCACAGGTGTTTGACCTCGCACTGCTCCCGACCGAAACTGCAGACTAACCACACAATCAGGTGACAGGATTTGCTCTTGAAGCTATAAATCCTTAACTTTGCAGAAACAAACTCTTCATCCACCTTTAACAATAATAGACAAACAATCCAGATGGCAAAAATCGGTTCTGTAATGACCCCTGTGGGTCGCAAGGCTCTGCTTCTCGGCAGCGGCGAGTTAGGCAAGGAAGTGGCTCTCGAGCTGCAACGCTATGGTGTGGAAGTAGTGGCATGCGACAAGTATGCCAACGCCCCAGCCATGCAGGTGGCTCACCGCAGCCACGTGTTCAACATGCTCGACGAAGCCGAGTTGCGCCGCATCATAGAGCTTGAGAAACCCGACCATATCATACCTGAAGTCGAGGCCATAGCCACTTCGGTGCTAAAAGAACTCGAAGCCGATGGATTCAACGTCACTCCTACGGCTACAGCTGCATGGCTGACCATGAACCGCGAGGGCATCAGACGTCTGGCCGACGAAGAACTTGGCATAAGAACTTCCGACTACCGCTTCGCATCGGACTACGATGAATTCAAGACAGCCGTGGAAGCTGTCGGAATACCTTGTGTGGTAAAGCCGATCATGAGTTCATCGGGTCATGGACAGTGCACTGTCAAGAACCCCGAAGAGATCGACCACGCGTGGCAGACAGCCCAGGAGGGTGGACGTGCAGGCGCCGGACGTGTTATCGTGGAAGGATTTGTTGATTTCGACTATGAGATAACTCTCCTTACTGTCAGAAGCTGTTCGGGCACCACATTCTGCGAGCCGGTAGGACACATACAGATCGACGGTGACTACCGCTATTCGTGGCAGCCGCAGCCTATGTCGGCTACAGCTATCGAAAAAGCACGCGACATAGCCCGCAAAGTGACGGATGCTCTCGGCGGATACGGCATCTTCGGAGTGGAGCTTTTCATAAAAGGCGACGACGTGATTTTCAGCGAAGTATCACCCCGTCCGCATGACACAGGGATGGTGACCATGATATCGCAGGATTTGAGCGAATTCGCTCTTCACGCCCGTGCGCTTCTCGGACTTCCGGTGCCTGAAATACGCTTCTTTGGTCCGTCGGCATCGAGAGCCGTCGTGGTCGAGGGCGATACCGACAAGATCGAGATGGACTCGCTGGAACATGTGCTCGAAGAGCCGGGTACGCAGATGCGCATATTCGGCAAGCCTGAAATCAAGGGACATCGCCGAATGGGAGTAATCCTTGCCACAGCTGACACCCTTGAGGAGGCTCGCGCCAAAGCGGATCGCGCCTACGACAAGCTCAAAGTCAACGTGCTCCCCCGCTAACAGACTCCAGATCACTGCGTAAAAAAAATATATCAACAAGCACTGTGCCGCCACGAACCGGCATGGTGCTTCACTTTTGAATCACTCCCGGCAAAACTCACCAAGGCGATATGACGTTGTAAGAGTATGTCGTGGACTTAACACATATGCCCCTTGACTATGCAATCTGAACATATCACCGGCCTGACGGCACACCAAGTCGAAGAAAACCGTTTGAAATATGGTGAAAACATAATCACGCCACCGCCACGCAGGCCGGCGTGGAAGCTTTTTCTCGAAAAATTCCGTGATCCGCTGATCATCATACTCCTGATTGCCGGCGTGTTGTCGGTAGGTATATCATGTTACGAATACTGGGGTCTTCACGAAGGAGCCACGGTATTTTTCGAGCCGGTGGGAATATTCGCCGCAATACTGCTTGCCACCGGTCTGGCTTTCTATTTCGAACAGAAGGCCGACAAGGAATTCGCCATACTCAACAAAGTCAACGACGATGAGCTGGTGCAAGTGATCCGCGAGGGTAATCCCACAATGGTAACGAAACGTGAAGTAGTCTACGGAGATATAGTCGTGATCACTACAGGGATGGAGATTCCGGCCGACGGACAGCTACTCGAAGCGGTGAGCCTCAACATCGACGAATCCACGCTGACAGGCGAGCCTATGGCTCACAAGACCACCGTCGAGGCCGACTTCGATCCCGACGCGACGTTCCCTTCGGACCACGCGATGCGCGGCACCAAAGTGATGGAAGGACACGGAGTGATGAGAGTCACGGCCGTAGGCGACCACACGGAAAACGGCAAAGTATTCGAGGCTGCGAGAATCGACGATCATATCAAAACGCCACTCGACGAGCAGTTTGACAAGCTTGGCCGGCTGATCACCCGTTGTGCATACGCCGTAGCTGTCGCCATAGTGATAGGCCGCGTGATAATGTACGTCACCAGCACACCGTTTGAATGGATGTCGTTTATGGCATATCTGCTGCAGACATTCATGATCGCAGTGACACTTGTCGTGGTGTCGGTGCCTGAAGGTCTGCCTATGGCAGTCACTCTCGCTTTGGCCTATTCTATGCGACGGATGCTGAAGACCAACAACCTCGTGCGCAAGCTACACGCATGCGAAACGATGGGCGCCACCACTGTCATCTGCACCGATAAGACCGGTACGCTCACCCAGAACCAGATGCGAGTGTCAGCGATGAAAATATCCGATACGATACCGCATGATCTGCTTGTTGAAGGCATTGCGGCCAACTCGACCGCCGAGCTTGATCTGAGCGGCGAGAAACCGTCGGTGATAGGCAATCCTACCGAGGGCGCCCTGCTACTTTGGCTTCGTGATCAGGGAGCCGACTACCGGAAGATCCGCGACAGTCTGACAACGATCGACGAGCTGCCGTTTACCACCGAACGCAAATATATGGCCACTGCCGTCAGCAATGCCTCCGGGCGTCGGATGCTGTATGTCAAAGGGGCACCGGAGATCGTGTTCGGCATGTCGGATGACGCTTGTGGCACATCGCGCGCAGAGATCGACAGAGAGCTGCTTGAATTCCAAAACCAGGGCATGCGCACACTCGGATTTGCCTGCAAACCGCTTGATGACGGCGAAGACCCCGTGAAAGACGGTAAAATCGTCGCAAATGGACTTACATTCATGGGGATCGCATCCATATCCGATCCAATCAGACCTGATGTGGCTGATGCTGTCAAGGATGTGAACGATGCGGGTATCAATGTGAAAATCGTCACCGGCGACACGCCGGCTACAGCTCGGGAAATCGGCCGCCAGATAGGCATCTGGACAGACACAGACAGCGCCGAGGCAATCATCACCGGTCAGGAGTTCGAAGCTCTTGACGACGAGCAGCTGCTGCAACGTGTGGAGGGACTCAAAATCATAGCACGCGCACGTCCGATGGACAAGAAACGCCTTGTCGAAGCCCTGCAGAGCAAGGGAGAGGTAGTGGCTGTGACCGGCGACGGGACCAACGACGCACCGGCTCTGAAAGCCGCACAGGTAGGCCTGTCGATGGGCGACGGGACATCGGTGGCTAAAGAGGCTTCCGACATAACGATCATCGACAATTCGTTCTCATCAATCGGGAAGGCCGTCATGTGGGGACGCTCGCTCTACCGCAACATACAGCGCTTCATCCTTTTTCAGATGACAGTCAATATAGTGGCATGCCTCATAGTGCTATGCGGAGCGTTCATGGGAATGCAGTCGCCACTCACCGTCACCCAGATGCTGTGGGTAAACCTGATCATGGATACGTTTGCCGCCATGGCATTGGCGTCGCTGCCTCCCACGCCATCGGTAATGCACGACGCCCCGCGCGACCGACGCGAATTCATAATCACACGTCCCATGCGCCGGTTTATAATCGGTACGGGGGGACTGTTTTTCGCCGTACTTCTCGCTTTCCTATATTATCTCAAGCACACGGATCTGACATCGCTGACACAGATCGGGCATCTTCCGATACATAATGACACCGGCCTGTCGGCATACGAACTGTCAGTGTTTTTCACCACATTTGTATTCCTTCAATTCTGGAACATGTTCAATGCACGCGCATTCGAAACCGGACGCTCGGCCTTTCACTTCAAGGATTGCGAAGGTTTTGTGGCGATAGCGGTCATGATACTGATAGGACAGGTGATGATTGTCAATGTCGGCGACGAACTGTTCAATGTGGTTCCGCTCCACATTTCCGACTGGGTGATAATCATACTGTCGACATCGTCAGTGTTATGGATCGGCGAACTGCTGCGATGGTGGGAGCGCCGTCTATCGTGAGGACAAGGCCACTATATAGTCGATAGCGAAATCGAGCATAGTGTCACGGCCGTCGAAAGCATCCTGCGGATCCATATCGACCTCACATCCCGGCGTAGGCTCTACCCCGGCCTCTGTGGAACGCCCCGTGGCATCGACAAGAGGCGACGCCGACAGGCGTATCCCCCAGCCATTGGGAAGCTCATAGCTGACAGGCATACCGCATCCACCACCTGTGACAGCCCCGGCCACCGTCACGTTTGGCAGCTGCTTCATGACTGCGGTGAAATAATTGGCGGCCGAGAAGGTACCACGGTTGGTGAGTATTACCACCGGCTTAGTCCACACGATATGGCCGTCGCCCACAGGCTTGATTGTCACGGCATAGGGAGTGGAGAAATCGTTGTGTCCCGGACCGGTCTTATGATAGATATATCCGCCGGTAAACGGCTGGTTGACGAAATGCGAAGCAAGATCGTTGGCATTCGACACCATACCGCCACCGTTGTCACGTATGTCGATGATAAGTCCGCTTGTCATTGAGAACGACGCGAGGATATAATCGATATTGCCCGCTCCGAGTCCGGAGTCAAAAGTCGGCCACCTCAGATAGCCGACATTTGACAGCAACACGCCATAATCGGCAACACCGAGCGAAGTATAGCCGAAAGCGAAATAATTCTGCTGTATGATCCGCGCATCGAAATTATGAGGGTAATCGCTCCACCATTTGCGATAATACGACGTAGCAAACGGAGCCGACAGATTGACATGACCGTCGCGCAGCTCGTCGAGCATGGCCGACATTACCGCAAACAATGACTTCGATGACATATTGGTGCGCACCTGCGCTCTATATACATCGCCGACCTCGTCCCAGTCAATGTTTTTATCGGCAAAGAAGCAGTAATGCTCGTCGACAATAGTCCATAATGCCTCGAAATTGCCTTGAGGTGTATTATCGTAGTCGGGCAACTCGTGACAGCCTGAAAAAAACGCCAGCACACATAATGCAGCTACGGCCGCCAATGATTGTATTTTATTCATATAGAGCATGGATCATACGTGCCTTGGGTGGAATCTTTTTGCTGGGGCTTACCGACAGCCATTCGCCTGAAACTCCTATGACCGCGCAATGGCGCAGCATGCGTGAAGTGATATCGCTGGCTTTTGTGGAGAGCAACTGTCCGGAATAACCGATACGCAGCGATGTGTTGCCGAAGTGAAGATCGGCAGTCAGACGGTGATCAAGCGCAAAATAGTTGCCCCACCATGCCATACGCGCCAGACCGGAATGATTGCCGAGATATATTTCATAATAAAGTTCGCCATAGTCAGGTGAAAAGAACACGCCCGTAAGCGGCACCGAAGGCCTGTAGCAGACAGTCACCGGCAGACGTCCGAGGCGAGTGTTCCATGCGGCATAAGCTGTCAGATCGACTGTGAGAGCCACCTTGGCCGACGCCGGATTATTGCCGTTGCGCTGCGAATACAGGCATCCGGCCTTAAATCCCGGCCCAATGCCGAAACCTATGGTAAGCCCTGAAAGCGGCCGCACGCGCCGCATCATGGCCCACCGGGCCTCAACTCCCCAATACCACATGGTGGCATTACCTACGCGATTGAGGCTCCGCTTCGCATCGATCCGGGCATCAAGAGCCATCACCCACCGCTCGGGTGAGAATTTCATGGCCTGCATGCGTCCGTATCCAAATCCGACACTCCATCCGGAATACCGTATAGGTGACAGATATGTGTCGGCGATATGCGCCGACCCGGCTTCCACAGTATAGGCTGCTGTCACCGGCCGCAGTATTTCTGTTTCAGGCTCTGAAGCTGACGACATGACGGTGACCGACAGCGCTGCGGCAAAAGCCACTATTCTATGACGAAGACAGTCCATCAGAATATGCGCTGCTGCCCCGTCAGCTCATCGCGCACTTCGTCGTCGGACTGTGCGTTCGGTTCATTTTCATTTCCCAAGCCGTCATCGTCATCCGACTGCATTTCGGCCATATTCTCCGGTTCGGTCTTTTCGCGCGGCTTTATTTCGGTAATAGATGCCACCTCATAGGTGGTCAGGCGCTTGCCCTTGGCACGAAGCGACTTCACGGCCACAAACTCCTCTGCATCGAGAGTCATAGGCATACGGATCTCATCGACTCCGGCAAACGTCACGGTGAACCGTGCTCCATCCTTGTCGCTCAACGCTATCAGAGTCGACCGCTCGTTGTCGCCGAGATAGCGCTGACGACGTGTCGAAGGCTCGAACTTGAAACGCTTCACATAAGGATAGTTGCCCTGCGAGGCATCGCGCAGTATCGCCGTCCATACAACTTCAGGACGGAACCGCTCGATAAACATGATATCGTCATCATAGTGATTGGACGCATCAAACGATGTGGTGTAGTACTCGCCATTGTTGAGAACCACCAGCACAAGATCATTGGGTCCGAATTCTCCGAGATACTCTCCACGACCGTCATAGTTGATGCGGAGCACGTCGTGGTCAAACCACACCTGACGGCCTCCGAGCGTCGACTGACCTTTACGGTTGAGAGTGAAGTGATGCACTTCGTTCTTGGTGACAATGTTGCCCATGGCTCCGCGTCCCTTTATGGCAAGATCGGCGAAATCCACGTCGAACTGCAATGTCTTCAACCGCGCCTTCGGCTTAAGAACCACTTTGACCGATTCGGCCTCACCGTTGGAATTGGCCGTGAACCATACCACCTTTGAGCCGGATTTCCCTTGCGTGAGATCATACACCCTGTCGCGTGTCATGCCGGTGACCGAGAAGCGTTTCATGTAGTATGTGCCACCCTTGCCGTCCTGATATATGACGTTGTAGACCGTGCGCACATCGTTGCGCTTGAACAGGCCCACATGTATGATACCCTTGCCTACCGACACTTTTTCCTGAACGCGTATCACCTTATATTTGCCGTCGCGATAGAACAGTATGACGTCGTCAATGCTAGAACAGTTGAACAGGAATGCCTTCTCGCGCTTTTCAGGATCTATTTTCAGCGCCGTGCCTATAAATCCCTCGTCGCGGTCGATATAGAGTTTTTCGGTCGCTTCGGCCACGTTGGCGGCCTCGATGCTGTCAAAATTTCTTATGACTGTCTGCCTCGGATATGCGGCTCCGTATTTCTCCTTAAGATGCTCAAACCAACGTATGGTATATTCGGTCAGAGAATCAAGATCGCCCTGCAGCTCTTCGATCCTCTGGTTGAATGCTGCAATAGCCTCATCGGCCGACTCAGAACTAAAACGCAGTATGCGGCTCATCTTTATTTCAAGCAGCCGGAGCAGATCGTCGTCGGTAACCTGACGGAGAAGTTTCTCCTTCCATGGCTCCAGACGCCTTTCTATATGCCTGATAGCCTCGTTCTTCGACCGGCTTTCCTCAAATTCGCGATCCTTATAGATGCGCTCTTCTATGAATATCTTCTCAAGGGTTGCAAAGAGCAACTGCTCCATGACCTCTCCAAGCTTGATAAGCAGTTCGGCCTTGAATATCTCGCGGGTATGGTCGACATTATGGCGCAACACATCGCTTACTCCAAGGAAACGTGGCTTGTTGTCGTGGATCACACAGCAGTTGGGCGACAGCTGCAACTCACAGGAAGTAAACGCATACAGGGCATCGATAGCTTTGTCGCTCGAGGTTCCGGGCTGCAGGCTGATAATGATCCTTGCCGTGCGTGAAGTATTGTCGTCGACGCGTCTAATCTTGATCTTGCCCTTGTCGTTGGCCTTTATTATGGTTTCGATGAGGGTCTCAGTGGTCAGTCCGAATGGTATTTCGGTTATTGCGAGGGTCTTGCTGTCGATTTTTTCAATCTTGGCTCTGACCTTGATTCTACCGCCGCGAGCGCCGTCATTGTAGCGCGACACGTCGATAAATCCTCCGGTCGGGAAGTCGGGATAGAGAGTGAACGGCTCGTTTTTCAGATACGCGACGGCAGCATCAAGAATTTCGTTGAAATTATGGGGCATGATCAGCGACGACAGTCCCACGGCGATACCGCCCACGCCCTGCGACAACAGAAGCGGAAACTTGGCCGGTAGTGTGACCGGCTCCTTGTCGCGCCCGTCGTAGCTGGGCACCCATTCTGTCACCTTGGGATTATACAGCACTTCCACCGCAAACGGCGACAGACGTGCCTCTATATAACGGCCGGCAGCCGCCGACGCTCCTGTCAGCGTATTGCCCCAGTTGCCCTGCGTATCCACAAGCAACTGCTTCTGACCGAGCTGCACCAGGGCGCCGTAGATCGAACGGTCGCCATGGGGATGGAATGCCATGGTGGCACCTACGATATTTGCAACCTTGATGAAGTGCTCGTCGTCGAGCTTTTTCATGGTATGCAGAATACGCCTCTGCACCGGTTTCAGACCGTCGTCGATATGAGGTATCGCACGGTCGAGAATGGCATACGAAGCATAGTCAAGATACCAGCTCTGGAACATGCCGCGCAATTGATGGCGCACCACGTCATCGCTCAGATCGACCAACATGGATTCGAAACCGCCTTCGGTGGCTTCGCCGTTATCCTCTTCGTCGTCGGCACTGACTCCGTATATTTCTTCTTCGTCGTCGTTGTATTCGTCGCTCATGTGATATGACTGGTGATAAATGGTTTTCTATATTGTAGTGTAAGATGCAGCCGGCAGTTGATGTGTGGGTCTACGATGCTCCTTTGATGGATTCGTAGATAGCCTTCATCATAAGTCCTCGCGGGTTGAGCCGCGTGAAAGCCCGGTTGTGGCGCGAGGGATTTACTCTGTTGGAGAGAAACACGAAAATGAGTTCGTTTTCCGGGTCGATCCAGAAACAGGTGCCCGTAAATCCGGTATGACCGAATATGGAATAGCCGTCGGTATCATCCTTGCTCAGCGGATTGCCCATAAGGTCGAATCCGAGGGCGCGCTTGCCCCCCTGACTGCGGCTGTCGGTGAATTTTCTTACAGTTGCGGCACTCAGCAGGCGCTCGCCGCCATAGACACCGCCGTTGAGCAGCATCTGCGAATATTTGGCGACATCCGACGCGGTGGAAAACAGTCCGGCATTGCCCTGCACTCCACCTGAAAAGGCTGCGATCTCGTCATGGACATATCCGCGGACGGTCTGACGGCGCAAAAAGGCATCGTTTTCGGTCGGCGCTATCTTTGACAGGGAATAATATTCGCGCGGCCGGAAGCCGGTGTGCCATGCGCCGAGCGGCCCGAAAATCTCCGACCTGACCCAACGGGCGTGATCGGTACCGGTCACGTTCTCCTCCATCTCCATGAGAAGACAGAAGTTGAGGCAACTGTAACGAAATGACTTGGATGCACGGAGAGGCGCCTGATATATCCGGCTCATTATCGTGTCACGGAGAGTTGTCCCGCCATATATGCCGGAGGCTATCTCTATGGGATTGTCTTTGGTGGCCGACAGGCTTGTAATATCTCGGCGCATGCGTGCGCTGCTGTTGCCGTAGACGCGCGATGCAATACGTATGCCATAGCCTGCCGTCTGACGGCCCTTGGTGAGCGGACCGGTGTAACTGGCCGGATCCATCATCACTTTGCTTACGTTGATGATCGCCGGCATTCCCGATTCGTGATAGAGAAGCTGCGACGGCGTAAGGTCGGACTTTTCGGTGTCAGTCAGTTCGGGGATATATTGCGAGATCGGATCGTCAAGCCGAAACAGTCCTTCGTCATAAGCTTTCATCAGTCCGGCCACGGTTGCAGTGGCTTTGGTCATCGACGCCACGTCATAGAGTGTTTCGCCCGTCACATCGGCACCTCCGCGCTCCAGTTTGCCATAAGCCGCGTCGACAACCACTCTGCCTCTGCGCGCCACGACAACCTGACAGCCCGGATAGGCTCCGGAAGCCACTCCGGCGCGTGCTATCGAATCAATGCGGCGCGTCAGGTCGGGATCAAGCCCCACGGCTTGAGGCGAGGCATAGCCAAGACGGGTGCATACGATATCACTGCCGGCTCCAAGCGGAGCAAGCCCCGGAACGGCCACCGGCATACGCCCGGTGACATCTATGCCTCCGAACACGGCCTGAGCCGCAGCCTTGCGCATAGCCTTTATGTCGTCGCCGCCGACAAGCACTGCGCCATAACTGCCGAGCGCCGCCGACAGGCCGGAGATCTTGATGGGGTTGGCAAGCACCACAGCCACCTTAGACCGTGTGTCGATCTGCTTCAGGGCAGCGGCAGCCCATGACGATGAGGTGGTCACCAGCACTATGGCCAGATCCGATTTGTTGATCTCGGCTATCTTTGCCGCCGGAATCGGCCCGGTGGTAAATCCATAGGCTGTGATACGGGCGTATTTGCGGCAATATTCGCTAAAAGTATTCTCGGCCGCCGCACCAAGCGTCACCACGGCTATCTTCCGGTCAGAAAGAGCGCCTACAGGAATCAGGCCGCCATCGTTGCGCACACAGACCATCGATGCTTCGGCAAGCCGTTCTATCATATCTTTGGCGGCATCGGAATTGAGCCGCGATGCTATCCCAGCCACTTTCGGGCGCGCGGAATTCACGAGGCCTGACCGATGTTTCCACACAAGTATTTTGCGACAGCTATTATTGACCTGTTTTTCAGAGATCTCGCCAGATTTCACCGCCGCTACTACGGCCTGAATGTCGCTGACGAGCGAGCGGGGCTGCAGCAGCACGTCGGCGCCGGCTTTCAGAGCGGCCACACAATTGTTGGCTTCGTCGGAGGTTTTCGCTCCTTTCATCGCCAAAGCGTCGGTGAACACTATACCGTTGAATTTCATGCGTTTTTTGAGCAGACCTGTGGTGATGGCGGCCGACAATGATGCCGGCGTCCCGGTCGGATCCAGAGCCGGTACGGTCAGATGCCCGGTCATGATGCCCGGCATACCGGCAGCGATATAGTCGCGAAACGGCACGAGTTCGGTCTGTTCGAGCTGCTGTGCCGTGCGGTTGAGCACCGGAAGCGCATGGTGCGAGTCGGTATCCGTGTCGCCGTGTCCGGGAAAATGTTTGCCGACAGGCATGACGCCGCCATCGGCCAGTCCACGCGAAAAAGCCACTCCAAGACGGCTTACCCTCTCGGGATCCTCGCCAAACGAACGATAGCCGATGACCGGATTGCGCGGGTTGGAATTGACATCGAGCACAGGGGCGAAGTCGACTCCTATGCCAAGTTCGCGGCACTGTCTCGCCACTTCGCGTCCGTAGTCATACAGCAGATTGTCGTCGGCAATAGCTCCCAGACAGATGTTATAGGGGAAGCGCGGCGCGTCGGTCACACGCATGGCCGGACCCCATTCGCCATCGAGTGTGACCATCAACGGAACCGCAGCCACAGATCCGGCGAAATCAATCAGTCCGGCATAGTCGGACGCTTTGCCTTTGCCGAGCAATATGCCACCGACCTTCTGTCGGGCCACAACATTGCGCAGCTGCGACTGTCCGGCTGCATTGTAGGCAATATCAAACCTCGGCACCATCAGTTGCGCCACACGGTCGCGCAGACTCATGGAGGCCATCACTGAATCAGCCCAGCGAGCGCTTTCGCCAGCCTCTTCAAAGTCTGACGACGAAGGGGTGACGCCGGTGGCGCGGTTGATGCCCGGTATGGCAACAATACAGGCACACGCCAAGGCCATATATCTTATAAAACCCGGTATCTTCATATTTAGATTTCCTAAGATTACTGTTTGTCGCCGATCGGCATCCTCACGGCAGTGTCAGGAGTTATTCTCTTTCCGAGGCTCGACTTTCCGGCGAGAAGTCCGATAACATCGTCGTAAAGCAACGCCTCGCTACGTTTCTCTATAGCGGCATTCTTCAGACTGCTAAGGAAATCGCCGCCAAGAGCGAGGTAGTCGATGGTGGCGACTTTATATCTCCGCAATGGGTCGATCTTCCTGCCATTGACCAGGACTTCGCGGCATGTCAGCGTCAAGGGATCGATCTCCGCCATGGCTCCGCTGATGCCGTCGCCCTTGCGCCCGGCCATTACTTCAAAAGCTTGAAGCAGGTCGGCTCCGGTCACGTCTATCACCACCACATGGTTGTCGAACGGAAGCATCTGCATGACCGCACCCTTTGTTATCGTGCCGCTGTCGAGATCGCACCGTATGCCGCCCCGGTTCATTATTGCCATATCCACAGGCGCTCCATTGAGGCGTGTACCGATCTCCATGACAAGGTCGCTGATCAGATTGACCAACCCCCAGTCGGCCTTGCGCAACGGAGCCGACGCCTCAGCCACCGGAATAGACAGAATCGAGTCAACCGTCGACCGATAAGGCTCAAGGATTTCGGCCACGGCAGGATTCACCCGATCGTCAAGACGCGAATCGACCGGTATAACCGAAGTTGTCACCTTAAGATCGGCCAGATCTATGTCGGCCTTGCCCACATAGGCGCCAGTCGATCCGGCCTGGGCTATGATCACGCTGTCGCCATTGGCATTGAGCGCGAACCATGCCGGCGATTCAGGATCGGAAGGATTGACGAGCGTGTGGGAATGTCCGCCGATGATGAGATCTATATCCTCGCTGTTTCGGGCAAGATCCATGTCGGTATAACCGGGGGCTACAGCATGTCCGATATGCGTCAGTGCCACCACCATATCAACCTTTTCGTTGTGTTTGAGATGCCATGCCGTGGCATTGGCCGCCTTTATACCGTCGAGATATTTCACTCCCCTGCTGTTGAACGCCGATATCATGCCGTCCGGATCAATATTTATGGCGATAAAAGCGATCCGCCGGTCGCCGACCGTGCGGATCTCGTAGGGCTTGAACATTGAGTCGAGAGGCGTATCGGTCAGATCATAGTTGGTGGTCAGACGCGATGCCTTCAGCTGCCCCCACTCCCGCGCCAGAGCCTCCATGCCGTTGTCAAACTCATGGTTGCCAAGAATCTGGATATCATAGCCGAGAGCATTCATCATCTTGCGCTCCACTTCGCCCCCGAAGAGCGAATAATAAAGCGTGCCCTGCACGGCATCGCCGGCATCGACAAGCAACACATTGGCTTCCGCATTACGAACGCTATCGATAAGCGCCTGACGACGCAATACGCCGCCACGCCCCGACGCATCAGGATCAATGCGGCTATGCGTATCGTTGGTGTGCAGTATTATGAAGTGGCCGGCAGGTTCCGAGGCTGCGACTGAAGCGACACACACTGCCGAGGCCGCGAATAAGCTGAATCTATTCATCAAGTATTTAGTAACTTTCAAAAGTCTGTTGATATTATTAAACTCATCAGTAAACAGTGGGTCATACACAAACTCGATCCCGACACAGCATAACGCCTCGACTACGATGATCACATCACTTCATCGATGCGCGGATAGATGCATCCGAATGCGGATTTTGCCCCGCCGGGTCGATCTATATCACCACTTATGCTGACAAAGTTAACCATTTTCTGTGTCAATTGCAAGACAAGATTCCTTATCGTAACCGCTATTTAGCAGCAACGACGCATCTATAGCCCGCGCCAAAACCTAAGTAGCCAAAAAACAACAAACACTGACGCTCAATACTTTGCGACCAGCGAAGATTATTAACAGCAAAAAAGTCGTAAAAAAATTTGGCCACTACCAAAAAAGATATTAACTTTGCAGTCGCAAACGAGATCGAGAGCGATTTCATGAAATTTGCACAATGATGGCTCCTTAGCTCAACTGAATAGAGCATCTGACTACGGATCAGAAGGTTACAGGTTTGAATCCTGTAGGAGTCACCAACATCTCCCCTCTCCCCAATGATGGCTCCTTAGCTCAACTGAATAGAGCATCTGACTACGGATCAGAAGGTTACAGGTTTGAATCCTGTAGGAGTCACCACCCAAAAGCGCTGTGTCAACATCTGACACAGCGCTTTTTCTTTTCTCCTACGAACCTTAGTCTATATTCGTTCAGACTGTAGAATCCCGACGACAACGACAATATTTCTTCCTAAAGATTCCCCAAATGGTCACCAATAATCCCGGCGATCTATTTATTAATTTTGCGCACAAGGAAAGTCGACGCCTGCACAATGCAACGACCAAAAGAGTCGGATATGGGCTCAAGCCGAAAGCACGGTGCATATGTTAAATTGGGCAATTAGAAGTGTTAAATTTTTAAGCGTAGAGTTTGACCAATCGGAAGATGAAGAAGTCGCGGTCTCGGACACCACGCATTTGTGAGCGAAATATTTTGACTTTAGAGTTGAATGCCTCGGCAGAGGCATTGGTCGCATGATGACGGAAGTAGTTCAGGCTCAAGCCGAAAGCACGGTGCATATGTTAAATTGGGCAATTAGAAGTGTTAAATTTTTAGGCGTAGAGTTTGACTAATCGGGCTCAAGCCGAAAAGCACGGTGCATATGTTAAATTGGGCAATTAGAAGTGTTAAATTTTTAGGCGTAGAGTTTGACTAATCGGAAGATGAAGAAGTCGCGGTCCCGGACACCACGCATTTGTGAGCGAAATATTTTGACTTTAGAGTTGAATGCCTCGGCAGAGGCATTGGTCGCACGACGACGGAAATAGTTCAGGATTGTTGGGGCGTGGTTCTTGAATGTTTTGATTACCGAGCGGAAGTTGTTGTTACCCAATGCCATTACCTTTTCATACCACTTGTTCATCCTCCCCATGGCTTTTGTCGGTGAGATTTTAGCGTTGAAAATCTTGCGCAGCTCCATCGCAAGGCTGTATGCAGCCTTCAACATTGGATAGTATTTGAACAGTATGTTGACACGATGGCGCTGTATGTCAGTCCATTTGTTCTGCGACATCATCAGAGTGTGTTTGCTGCGGGCCAGTATCTGGCGCATGGTCTCTCCGTTGGAGTACGTTACCGGCGGTTCGGACTTGTTGCGGTTGTTTTCCTCTGCGATGAGCTGTCGGCGAATGTCAATGCGGATTTCGTCAACGGCCTCATTATAGACCTGTTGGACATGAAAACGGTCGTTGACTACATGGGCGTTATAGAACACTTCTGCGGCTATGAGCATCATTGATGGCGAGAGATCGCAGGTCACTTCCTTGACCCTGCGTCTGATTGATTTCTCCATAGCTCCGATGAGTATGGATATAATTTCGTCACTCTTTGTTCCGGGAATGGCTGCCGCAAGTGTTCCCTTGCCTCCGTGGCCGTCCTTGTTGGTCAGGAACGTCCATACCTCCCCGTTGCTCAGACACGTCTCATCAAGACTCATGTAAGGGCCGATATTATCGGCGTTGAAATAGAACCCACAGCCAAGCTCCTGTTCGCACCAGTCGGCGTAACCGCTTATCTTATTGCGGTACAAGTCGGCAAAATGTTTGCCGTTGACGCAGTACATCTGCGCTATCTGTTTAATCGACAGGGCTGTCGTCTCCACCTTCGTCTTTTAAAAAAGCCACGAACTCGGCGCTGAGTCGTGTTCCTTCCTCGTTGGGAAGTTCGAGATTGTAGCTGAAGATTTCGTTGGTCTGCCTGTCCCACCACTTGTTCTTGCGCATGTGAAGAAATACAGGCCGTCCACGCATCGGATAGTCCTGTATTGTTACATAATCCGTATAGCCTCGCGCTACGATATTTGGATTACGATAGTCTTCATCAGACAGTTTCTTCTTTTCGTCAAGCCATATGTCATAGGACTGTTCCGTGCGCTCGAAGCGCACCATTTCAAATAGTTCGTCCATGCCCTCGGGCAGGCACATCCATATTGCATCTGCGGTTTTCATGCCACAAATTTAACACTTTTCTCAAAATTCATGCACCGTGCTTTCGGCTTGACCCCGGATATGTCCTAAAACATAACAAAAGATAGCAATTATATTCATATTAATTGGGCTCAAGCCGAAAGCACGGTGCATATGTTAAATTGGGCAATTAGAAGTGTTAAATTTTAGGCGTAGAGTTTGACCAATCGGAAGATGAAGAAGTCTCGGTCTCTTACTCCACGCATCTGCGATCGGAAGATCTTGACCTTTGAGTTGAATGCCTCGGCCGAGGCGTTGGTGGCCCTCCTGCGAAAGTAGTTGATTATTGTCGGGGCATGGTTCTTGAATGTCTTGATCACGGAACGGAAGTTATTGTTGTCCAATGCCATTACTTTCTCATACCATTTGTTCATCTTCCCTAATGCCTTGGTCGGTGAGATTTTCAGATTAAATATGCGGCGTAGCTCCATCGCGAGCTGATACGCAGCTTTGAGTATCGGATAGTGCTTGAATAGAATGTTGGCTCGATGTCGCTGTATGTCAGTCCATTTGTTCTGCGACATCATCAGTGTGTGCTTGCTGCGGGCAAGTATCTGACGCATGGTCTCGCCGTTGGAGTACGTCATCGGCGGCTCGGACTTGTCGCGGGAATTGTCCTCTGCTATGAGCTGACGGCGGATGTCGACACGGATTTCATCGACAGCCTCGTTGTAGACCTGCTGTACGTGGAAACGGTCGTTGACAACGTGTGCGTTGTAGAAAACCTCGGCGGCAATGAGCATCATTGACGGCGACAGATCGCACGTCACTTCTTTCACCCGGCGTCTGACTGATTTTCCCATCGCGCCGATAAGAATCGATATTATCTCATCGCTCCTGGTGCCGGGAATGGCCGCCGCCAGCGTTCCGGGGCCGCCATGACCGTCCTTGTTGGTGAGGAAAGTCCATACCTCCCCGTTGCTCAGACAGGTCTCGTCAAGGCTCATGTACGGGCCGATGTTGGCGGCGTTGAAGTAGAATCCGCAACCGAGTTCGCTCTCGCACCACTGGGCGTAGCCGCTCAGCTTATTGCGGTATAAGTCAGCAAAATACTTGCCGCTTACGCAGTACATCCGCGCTATGTGCTTAATCGACAGGGCTGTCGTCTCCACCTTCGTCTTTTAAAAAAGCCACGAACTCGGCACTGAGTCGTGTCCCTTCTTCGTTGGGAAGTTCAAGGTTGTAGGAGAATATCTCGTTTGTTTTCTTGTCCCACCACTTGTTCTTGCGCATATGCAGATACACAGGACGACCCCGCAAGGGATAGTCCTGTACGGTAACATAGTCCGTGTAGCCTCTCGCTACGATATGGGGATTACGAAAATCCTCATCAGACAATTTCTTCTTCTCGTCAAGCCATATGTCGTAGGATTGGTCTGTCTTTTCAAACCTGACCATCTCAAACAGCTCGTTTAAGCCTTCGGGTAAAAACTGCCAAAATGCATCACTGGTTTTCATGACGCAAATTTAACACTTTTCCCAAAATTCATGCACCGCACTTTCGGCTTGAGCCGGACAAAAGGAGGACAAAAATTAAAAGAGAAATCCCGCAACTCTTGATTTTCAATGAGTTACGGGATCTTACAGTGCCCAGAACAGAACTACTAAAACTGCATTCTATTACTTTCTAATACTTTTATATATTACTCTATATTAGCGTATTACAAAAATATTACAGATTTTAGAGAGTCTTTGAATTGCTTAAAATAGCGGAATTTTGCCTGTAAATTTGCCTGTAAAATCATTTTGAGTTACCTTTGCATCTGGATTCGGGGCAAACCTTGCCTTTGTTACAGGCAAAATTGCCTCTAATCGTATTTATAACTCTAATATTCTCTCCAATGGTGACATTCAGATTTGAACTCAACGGACGACCGACCAAGAACAAGACATATGTGGTGTATCTTCGTGTGACTGTCGGCGGCAAAAGAAAACTTATCAAGACGATGGTCGAGATTACCCGACCTTCTGATTTTAATGCTAAATGTAAAAGCGAGAATTGGATACGTGGCGGTGTCCGCGACGCAAAGGTTCTCAATGCACAACTGGCCGATATTCTCGCCAAGGCGAAGGAAACATATAAAGAACTCGACAAGGAGGGTGAGGTAACGACCGTCGCTCTTGCCAAGGAGATGAACACCGAGGCTGTTTCACCTTCGTTTCTAGCTTTTGCGCGTGAGCGGGCTCAGATGATATATGATAACGGCGGGTGGCGCAACTGGCGTAAGTATTGTGGGCTTATCAATAAGATGGATGCCTTCCGAAAGAAACGTCGTATGGCTGACATTACTGTTGCCGACATGACGGTTGAGCTATTGACTCGCTTTGACAACTTTCTCCACAAGTGGGAAAATGAGCGTGAGCCGGGGAAACTGTTGCACCCGAACACTATCGAGGTGCAGTTCAATATACTCCGCACACTGGTTCATCGCGCTATTGAGGTCGGTATAATGGAGGCATCGAAAGATCCATTTCTTGTTTTTAAGTACAAAGGAGTTAAAACAACGAAAGAAAAACTGAGCGACACCGAGATGGAGCGTATCATCGCGCTCGAATTGGAAGAAGGCTCCCTGATTTGGCACTGTAAGAATTATTTCTTGTTCAGCTATTATTGCGCAGGAATCCGTGCTGCCGATTTGATTCAACTCCGGTGGCGTAACGTAACGGAGAATGGCAGACTGCACTACCAAATGGGCAAGAACCATAAAGACCGAGACCTCTTGCTTGTCGATCAGGCTTTGGATATACTTCGGTATTATCATAATGATGATGTCAAACAGGATGATTATATCTTCCCTTTGCTTGACAATGATGCACCGTTTGCAAAATTTGTCACCCAGGCAGATAAGGACAGAATGAAGCCGGAACTGCGTCATCAACTCTATCAGCAAATATCGGCCAAAAATGCCCTTATCAATAAATATCTGAAGAAGATTGCAGAAAAGGCGGAGATTACCACCAATCTTACTATGCATATCAGTCGGCACGCCTTCGCGCACATCGCGCAAGAGGCCGGGGCAGAAAGTTCCGCTATCAAGAATATTCTTGGCCATAGCAACCTCGCTACAACCGAGCGATATATGGGTAGCTTCGACACATCCAAGACGGACAACACGCTGCGAACTCTTTTCAAAAAGAAACCCACACCAAAACCACAAGCCGAGGACATCCTCAATGGACTATCAAAAGAGGAGCAAGCCATCGCACTGCTGAAAGGTATGTCTCCAGAACAAATCATGGCTGTTATCAGCGCAATCAATAAATAAATTATGAAAGTCATATCTAAACAGGAATATACCGAATTAATGGAGTTCATTGAACCTCATTTAAAGGATCTTTGGAACCATAAAAATAAAGAAAGGATTAATCAAGAGAAAGAACCCTTAAATATCTTTCAATTTGGGTTTTCAATAGTAGATATTTATAATTATAAAATTGATGCTGACACTCAATTTTATATGATTTTTAATAGTACATTTCTACGAGTAATCTATCAAGGTATTCAAAACGCATTACAAGAATATCCTGATAATTTTGGGACAGGAAACGCCTCAGATGTAATTGAGGCCCTCTATAATGTTAGTGGATATAAACGTTTTGGTTCAATTGAAGACTATATTCAGTTTCTGACAGATCATTTATGTTGTTATATAGTGTACCGTGAGAATGGAATTTTTAGTGACAACATATTGCGAGTTGATCTTCTACGCCAAATACTTCCGAGTAAAGACAATGATGCAAAGAATGATTTTGTTGGAGGACTTCTTCATACTTTAAAACATTTCTCAATAGACAATCAAAACCTATCAACAGGTATCTATGTACATAATATATTTGATATCCATCACCTTATGTACCTTATTGCAATGTCATTTAGACTTCGCACGGGAGAAGGTTGTAAATATAAAGCAGTACAAGAGTTATCAGATGGAAAAATGCTCGCATTTTTCTATTATTACTGTCCGCTAAACTTTTTTTGAGCGATTGAAAAATTAGGGCTGACACCTATTGCAGGAGTCAGCCCTAAATGGTTATTTTGGTGTCGCCAAACAATCCATGAATAACCATGAGTAAAAGTAGTAATTTCTTCGGACAGCCGATATATGGACAGCTGATAAAATCACTCAATCGTGAAAAAATTGTTGAATTCAGCCGAAAACACGGCGGAGAGAAGTATGTAAAGAGCTTTGACGGCTATACGCATCTGCTTACGATGCTCTATGCCGTGATCCAGCGCTTCGACTCATTGCGTGAGATAGAGACATCTATGACAGCGGAGGTTCGCAAACTGCACCATGTCGGAATTGATACTGTACCAAAGCGCAGCACCCTGTCGGATGCAAATGCCCGACGGTCAGAGAAGTTCTTTGAGGATGTCTATCGCGACCTGTATGCAGCCAACAAAGACATTCTTTCATCGGACAGCAGACGCAACGGCACGGAAGAGTGGATAAAGCAGCTTAGGATTATCGATTCCACTACAATCACATTGTTCTCCAACGCTATTTTCAAGGGCGTTGGTCGACACCCCAAGACGGGAAAGAAGAAAGGCGGCATAAAGGTACACTCTGTCATACACGCCAACGAGGGGGTTCCCTGCGATGTGCAGTTCACTTCGGCGGCCACCAATGACTCTTTCATGCTTGCTCCGAGCCATTACAGCCACAACGAGATAGTCGCTCTTGACCGCGCCTATATCAATTATGCCAAATTTGAGGAACTGACGGACCGTGGCGTTGTATATGTCACCAAAATGAAGAAAAACCTCAGTTATGAGGTACTTGTAGACTGTATGCATCAGAATCCGCAGGGACTGATGGAATACCGTGAACAGGTCGTGGTGTTCCGTAAAGACGGTATAAACCACATCGCCAGAATAATTACATACGTTGACATCAAGAAGAACGGGAAGCCAAAACTCATATCGCTTCTGACCAACGACTTCGACATGCCGCCAGAGACAATCGTGGCGATATACCGCCGCCGATGGCAGATAGAGTCTCTTTTCAAGCAGATCAAACAGAACTTCCCCTTGAGATACTTCTATGGCGAGAGCGCCAACGCCATCAAAATCCAGATATGGGTTACACTCATCGCAAATCTGCTGCTGTCAGTACTTCAAAGCAAACTCGAAAGACGTTGGAGCTTCTCAGGGCTGGCTACAATCGTCAGAATTGTGCTGATGTATTACCTGAATCTCGAAAAGTTCCTCAATCAGCCCGATGCAGACCTGAAAATCATGCTCGCCGAAGCATCGGAATCGCCTCCCGAAGTTCCTGAAAACTGCTGAGGGGGCTTGTCAAATACAAAAAGTAAGCCCAACTTCTGCCGTTCAGGAAGTTGGACTCGCCTTTTTATGGTTTAGCGGACAGTAATATTTTTCTATAGGGAGCCAGAGACAGGCGTTTATTTTCTAAATAGCTATTATAAAAAGAATTAACTATAATGCAAATTGTAGAGAGAACCTTTTATAGAGTGGGTAATGGTTTGTTCGGAATGGAACATACCAACGATATAATAAGTGTGTATGATTGTGGAAGTACAAACCAACGACTTGTCAATAATGCCATTGACAGGGCGGCTAAAGCCTACCCCCGGGATATACCTATAGATAATATATTTATATCCCATTATGATAAAGATCATGTAAATGGGCTGCTAAGATTCTTACAAGAATATACACAAGTTAGACGGGTGATATTACCTATGATACCTAATCTAACTAGAGTTATCAATAGTTCTTCTACAAGTAACAGGTTTCTATCTGATTTTATTATAGATCCGGAGGCTTATATACGCAATGTTTCACCTCAAACAAATGTGATATTCGTTGATGCAACCGATAGGGACAACAATATTAATGATAGGATACAAGATAGCGAAGAAATAAATCTGAGTTATATTGAGAATGGTGCGACTGTACCCAGTAGATTTCAGATTTTTACTATCAATGATTGGATATACATAATTTATAATAGAAGATTGCTAAATGATGCCGAGATTGCCACGTTCATGAAAAAGCTGGGACTGCCACCTACTGCAACAACTGATGAGATAATCTCAGTTCTCAAACAAAAAGGTACCTCCCTGAAAAAATCATTGGATCAGGTATTAACGAATAATGAGATTGAAAATCTGAATGATTACAGTATGGTGGTATGGAGTGGACGAAAAGATTTGTGTCATGGCTGCCTTTATACAGGAGACTATAATGCCAAGAAATATCATAAAGAGCTTGCAAATATATACGGACGATTGAGGTCTCACACAGACATAATCCAGATACCTCATCATGGGTCAATAAATAATTTTAGGCCGGAGATCTGTTCACAAAATTCTATACATGTTGTCTCAGCATCTAAGGGTCCATATAAATCCCGACAAATAGTCAATCCTAATAGTGTCATAACTACAATTCGTAATAGCGGTTTTATTTGTTCAGATACCCGAACCAAAGACATAACTATTTGAAGCAGTGCCAATATATTGTTAGTCTATATTTACCGAGAGTTGTGTAATCCACGAAAAATGAGTAATTTTGCAACCTGAAAAGAAACGATATGCCTCTGACAAAAGAAGAAATACAGTCGCTGTTGAGCGACATAGAGAATGAGCGCGTGGAGCGCACATTGTCCACCGATAACACCAAGAAAATATCGGAGGCTATCTGCTCATTTGCCAATGACATTCGTAATACGAATAAGCCCGGTTATTTTCTCATAGGTGCCGACGATAACGGTAATCTTGATGGACTGACTTTTAGCGATGCACAGTTGCGTTCATATGCTGGGTTACGTAATACCGGAACAATTCTTCCGCCTCCCGCAATGATGGTTTATAAGGAGACATTCCCAGAAGGAGAAGTTGCCGTCATTGAAGTTCAGCCAAGCGAAGATACTCCCGTGCGATACAAAGGCGTTATCTGGATTAGAATTGGAGCAAGAAAGGCAGAGGCAAATACTGAGGAAGAGCGCATCCTGACCGAAAAGGGTCAGATTCACAGTTCTTCTTTCGATGGTCGTCCATGTCGCGAAGCTACCATTGATGACATTGACATAGATCTGTTCAAGAATGAGTATTTGCCGAAGGCTGTATCGCCGGTTACTTTAGCGAAGGATAAGCGCAGCGTAATTCAGCAGCTTGCTTCTTTGCGACTTTTCGATACTCGTTTCAACTGTCCGACTTATGCCGGTATTCTTTTGTTAGGACACGACCCGCAGTATTTTATTCCGGGAGCATACATTCAGTATGTCAAATTTGCAGGAACTACTCGTGCGACAAAAGTATTGAAGGAAAACCGCTTCAAAGGCAATTTGATTTCAATGCTAAAAGAGCTGGAGTATTTCATCAAATATTCCATCGAGAGCAAACGCCCGGAGTTTGTGAGTGTCCTTCGCGAAGAACCACGCATTAACTATCCTTGGGAGGCAATCCGTGAACTTGCAATGAATGCCGTAATGCACCGCGCCTATAATGGTAATAACTCCCCGATAAAATTCTACGAATACAACGACCGCATAGAGATTGACAACCCCGGTAATTTATACGGCAAAGTCAATTTGGAGAACTTTCCTAATGAAACCGACTATCGCAACCCTAATATAGCCGAGATAATGCTGAATCTGGGTTATGTCAATCGTTTCGGCAGCGGTGTAAATACTGTATCAACACTTCTCGAAGAAAATAAGAGCAACCCTGCGGAATTTCTTCTCGGTGACTATACCACATTCAAAGTTATTGTTCAGAATGCTGATGTCATAGAAAATGGCACCGATGGCACCGATAAAACGCCTAGAATTATAGTGAACACTACGGAAAGTGGCACCGATGGCACCGATAAATCTGAATTTGGCACCGATAATGGCACCGATGGCACTAATAGTGGCACCGATGAAATATCTCGTGAAGATGCGATTGTGAATCTAATGCGTAAAAACAAGCGTATAAGCATCAAAGAAATCTCATCACAACTAAACATTCCGAGAAGAACCTTATTCCGAATTATTGATACACTAAAATCAGATGGACGCATCCGTCGTGTAGGTTCTGAGAAATCCGGGACATGGGAAGTCATTGAATAAATGTGATAATTGAAGGGAAGCAAATATGGAAGGCTCAGTAATCTCTAAAGAATTGATTGAGGCGTTCCGCCCTATCATAGAGATCAATAACGCACAATTTCGGCAAGTTAAGACTATGCTTGCTGGATTTATCGCTACGCAAGAAAGAGATCTGGACTATATGGATGGGTATATGGACACTCTTTTCAATTTTATGGATCCACGATCAGATACCGAGACGTTAATGCGCCAATACTATAATTATATCGCTACTTTTGATCCGAAGGAAGCGAAGGCGCGCATTGAACGCCTTGAAGATGATATGGGATAGATGACCAAAATCGTGTATGCCGCCGGATCGGTGGCTCATAAATTGCATACTGGACAAATGGATAAAGGAGGTAACGATTATTTTGAATCACACCTTCTAAAAGTAGCGTCAAGAGGATTCGATTGGAAAGAAAAGGTTGTGGGATTTCTACATGATGCCTCCGAGGATTGCGATGTGACTGTTGAGGATGTTCTGAGAATGCTTGATGCAGAAATATCGAAAGTGGTTGAAAATCCGGAAGAGAATTGGTGGGAAGAGTGGATGGAAGACATTGATGTATATCCATGCGAAGTAACCCACTCTATAACCGATGAAGAACGTGAAGAACTAAAAAATGCACTGAATCTCCTCAATCATCATACTGCATCTTCAAGAGAAGAATATATCGCACATATATCAGAAAACCGTCTTGCATTGAGAGTCAAGATGCATGATCTGGAGAACAACATGGATTTAACCCGTATCCCACAGCCAACAGCGAAAGACTTTGCTCGCGTTGAGCGTTACCGAAGAGAATACGAGTTTTTAACAAACGCCCTTCATAACTGTGTTTCAGGATGAAATCCATAATGAATGCTAACCGCCAAGACTCCGGTTATTAGTGCTGAGATGGCCGATGTTTGATGTCATAGATGATTCCACCAATGTCATAGTAAAAAGTTTCGTTTCATAGATAATGTCACTAATAAATTCAATGTTGGCACCGATGGCACCAATGGAATGGTATAGAATAATCAGCGAAATAATCAAAATCCATAATACATCGGCAAGGAGTGATGCTCCCTGCCGATGCTGTTTTAATGAGGCCTTACTACTTGATGTAGTTTAGGATTGGTTGAGTTGCTGCAACCATTGTGCCTCAAATCGCTTGGCGAGTTCTTTTACCTCGTGCATAACCGAGGTCATTTCCAATGTGGCTTTCTCCAGCTTGTAGAGCATTGTCATAGCCTTATTTTCTGAAAATCCCGACTTGAGTTCCTTCACAACAAGGTCATAATTGACCCCGACAGTGCGGAACTGGGCGAAAAATTCCGAGAGTTTGGCGCAGAATACTGCAAGTGAGCGGTCGGTTTTCAGCACCCGGAACGGGCGCGAGAACACCAGTTGTTTGATAAAAGTGGCTTTCACATCCTGATTGGCTTTCTCCATCATCCCGATGAAGCTGTCCCATTCGAGGTCATCAAAGCGCACTTTGACGCAGTGAATACATTTGTTGGCGACAGGCGGTCGCCCTCCTTTGTTGAAATTTTCTGCCATTGAATGTCTGATTCAACGGTTTCACTTCCACTCCAGCCTGAGGCAACGCAGTTTGTAGATGGTGAACGCGACTTTGGAGCGTTCACAACCTTGCAAGGTTGTTTTGTGGGAGTGGGTCCCTCAAAACCTTTTCGGACCCCGAAAAGACACCTTGCTATGTACACGTGTACATCTAATTCGATAAGAAAAAATGAGGTTTGAGAATCAGAGTCCGGTTGACCCTCTTTGCCTCGGTTTTCTTGTGTGCGGCCTCTCTCATGAGGCTGAATGAGCATGGAAGCTTGATATAAAGATAGCAAAAATTTCCGAGACTGCCAAATCCGGACTGACTCCCGAAAAAATCTTCACTCCGGAAATGTTAAAGTTTTTGCCTTATATCGGTGCGTTTGCTTGCCAAACCGCGCCAAAATGCGCCAAGTATCTGAAACTCAAAAATTTGAAAGATTTTAAGATTTGGAAATGCCCTTCTTTTTTGTTATCTTTGCAGAGCATTTGACCCAGATATCTGTCTTCATGTCACGATATAATTATGAAGATACACACGGATGGACATCGTTAGACACGTATATGGGAAGATTGCTGAAGAGAGTTCTTTGAATGTATGTAGAGACAGGTCTATCCATAAAACTGCCTGTGTATGTCCTTCCATAGAGTTCAACCTTATTTTGGATTTATGTTTGTTGGGAACTTCTTATCGAACGATGTATGCAACAGTATTTGAATTTACCTCTCTTAATATATAGCAATATAGCTTTCGATCTAATTACCTATATAGATAGGTATCTATAGCCCTATGGCCGTCAGGCTGTCGGCAACCGGTGATGAGTGAGCATCCGAAGCCCCTCCCGGCAGTGAGGGAAGCGGCACTGCGAAGTGTCGGATAAATGCTGCCATACCCGTCCGCATCCGTGCTGACGGTAGCAATTCGAGAACAATACGGATGTTGTTCTCAAATTCCAAATAGAATATGCCCAAATCATTGAGGAATTCTTATTCCAACAACACACCACCGCCCCTCATGCTCCTAATTCCCCAAGAAGAATGGCAATCATTGCATGAGAAACTTGACCGACTGACCGACATGGTCGAGAAAACCCAAAAAGGCAGCTCCAACTGCGACTGGCTCGAATCCGAAGAGGCGCGAAAACTCCTCGGCATCTCACCAAAAACATGGCAGAACTACCGCGATCAACGCCTCATCCCCTTCTCGCAGATAGGCCGCAAAATCTACGTCAACCGCGCCGACCTCGACACCTTCCTCCGCTCGCACCGCATAGGAAAAAAGTAATAACAAAAGCGTCAATACCCTCTCCAAACGTATGAGGGAATTGGCGTTTTGAGAGTAAAATTGAGATTAATAAACGTGAGTTCGATATAAGCAATAGACCATTCACCAATAAAACAATCAGCCATTTAGTTTTACACTAAATGGCTGATTTTCTTGGCATTCTCGCGAAAAAACCGTAAATTTACAGTGCCTAATTGCAAGATTTACAAGAATTTGCGCTATGATTACCGAGAACAAAATTACTGAAATTTTCTGTCTTGCCGATGATTTCTGCAAGTATTTTTCTTCTGAACTCAAAAAGTATCAGCTCAGTGATGGCAGGAAGCATCGCAATAAGCTGGGACGGCTTTCCGATGCCGAGGTCATTACCATTCTGATTCTTTTTCACAGTAAGGGATTCCGATGCCTCAAACACTTTTACATGCAGTATGTCTGCAAGCATCTTACGCACTTGTTCCCCAAGACAGTATCCTACAACAGATTTGTTGAATTGCAAAAGTCCGTGCTGTTGTCACTCACGGTATTCATCAAAGAAGTATTGCTTGGGACTTGTTCCGGCATTGCGTATGTTGATTCAACACCGTTGAGAGTTTGCAAACACCAACGCATACTTATACACAAGACTTTCAAAGGTATAGCCCAGCGGGGCAAATGCTCGATGGGATGGTTCTTCGGCTTTAAGCTGCACCTGATCATCAATGACAAAGGTGAGATTCTGAACTTTATGTTTACACCGGGCAATGTCGATGACCGTCAGCCTCTGTATTCAGAGTCATTTATTGAAAATGTAAAGGGCAAGCTCTGTGGAGATAAAGGATATATCGGCAAGCAACTGTTTGAGTTTCTGTTCATGAATGGAGTTCAGCTTATCACAAAAGTCAAGAACAACATGAGGAACTCGCTGATGTCTGTTTCCGACAAGATTATGCTTCGCAAAAGGGCTTTGGTTGAATCTGTTAATGACGAACTTAAGAACATCGCTCAGATAGAACACTCAAGACATCGGTCTTTCGCAAATTTCATAACCAATGCCCTGAGTGCAATAGCTGCATATTGTTTCTTCCCGAAGAAACCGTCTATCTCTTTGGAATTTGTCGCTGACAAGCAACTGACGTTGTTCTGATTACTTATGTCGAACTCACGTTAATAACTGTCCGATATATCAGTTTTAACTCTCTCCATATCCGATATGTCGTAAAAAAATGCTAACTTTGCAATCAGCACATTTTATGCTGACAATAGACCAATTATGTAAGATAGAACTAATATTAAAAATATAGTTTAAGCTTCCTTGTAGATGCTAACGGCTTGGTCTCCGGTCAGCACTATAAGGAAGTTTATGTTATGAGAGATTCAGAACTGAAAGTTGTGGATTTGTTCTGTGGATGTGGTGGCATGTCCATGGGATTTGAGAAAGCCGGATTCAATGTTGTAGCATCCTACGACAATTGGGATCCTGCAATTGCTGTGTATCGCCTCAACTTCCAACATCCTATATATAAACGAGATCTTCTTGACACCAAAGACGTGTCTGATATAGCGTCACACAAACCTGATGTTATTATTGGTGGTCCCCCTTGCCAAGATTTTTCGAGTGCAGGACATCGAGATGAGACTCTTGGCAGAGCCAATCTCACCTTATCGTATGCTGATATAATCACCAAGATACTACCTCGCTTTTTCGTTATGGAAAATGTCCCTACAATCAAAAAGAGCGAAAAACTTGAAATCATAAAACGCCAATTCAAGGAGGCTGGTTATGGTCTCAGTGAACTTGTTCTTGATGCAAGCTTATGTGGGGTGCCCCAGAAGCGAAAACGATTCTTTTTGATAGGTCATCTTGGCGGAGTTGATGAGGCATTGTTGCCGTTTTTGAAAAAGCACTTGGCAACTAAATCTCTAACATTACACGACTACTTTGGAGACACATTAGGCTTTGAATATTACTTTCGGGTTCCTCGTTCATATAGTAGGCGCGGAATATTCAGTATATATGAACCCGCCATGACAGTCCGAGGGGTAGATCGCCCTGTTCCAAAAGGATACCCCGGGCATCCTGGGGATCCCATTCCAATGAATGATTCAATTCGTACTTTGACTATTGAAGAACGAAGCCAGTTTCAGACATTCCCTAAAGATTTTAGATATGAAGGATCTAAGACAGTTGTTAACCAAATGATTGGAAACGCCGTACCAGTCAATTTGGCTAAATATGTAGCAACCGCTCTAAAAGAATATATCTATGCCTCGATTAGTTGATTTATTCTGTGGATGTGGCGGTATGTCTCTTGGATTTCAAGAGGCAGGCTTTGATATTATAGAATCTTTTGACAACTGGGCTCCTGCGATTGCAACCTATTCTGCCAACTTCAATCATCCCATAACATCTCTTGATCTTTCAGATAGCGATAGAATAATTTCCCACTTAAAAGACAGGGATATAGACATAATAATCGGTGGTCCACCATGTCAGGATTTTTCTATAGCAGGAAAAAGGGATTTTCTTGGAAATCGGGCGAATCTTACTTTGTCATACGCTAAAGCAGTCACCTCTTTGGCTCCAAAATGGTTTGTGATGGAGAACGTGTATAATATCCAAAAATCACCGATTTTTCAAGAGGCAATAAAAATATTTTCAGAAGCTGGATATGGATTAAATATCCGAATCTTGGATGCGAGCCTTATGGGAGTACCCCAACAAAGGAAAAGATGCTTTGTAATAGGGAAAATGGGTGCTAAAGACAATTTCTTAGATCAGATCATAGATTCTAAATTAAGTACAAGCCATACTACTGTAAGACAATACTTAGGCGAAACATTAGGAACGGATTTCTATTATATGCACCCTCGGAGTTACAATCGCAGGGCGATATTTTCAATTGACGAACCAAGTTCAACGATTAGAGGAGTCAATCGTCCCATGCCTGCCACATATAAGTTTCACCCGGCGGACAAATGTACTGATTATTCAAAAATCAGAGCTTTGTCATATATAGAGAGGAGTTATCTTCAAACCTTCCCAAATGGTTATAAATTTAAGGGCTCCAATGCTCAAATTGAACAACAAATAGGGAATGCCGTCCCTGTTAAGATGGCAGAATTTGTGGCAACTATAATATTTGAGAACTTCTGATGAAGACGTTGGAACAAATAAAACACGCTCTTGAATCAATCGAATTAAATTCGATTGAACACTGGCTGTCTACCCTTTTGGAAGCATTTGACATTCCAGGTATTACCATACGCAAGATATTAGATAAAATCGGAGAACGGCGAAATGTTGTCCCTATTAGTTTATATCGGCGAGCTGTGTTTTTGTATTCCACTGAAGATGATGACCTCTCCGTCTTTACACAATACCTTGATACATACCCAATCGTTTTTATTCTAAAAGATAGCACATTCAGTTTCTCTACCGGCTCCTTTCAGGAAGTTGGCGTACCCTATTCGGATGTATCGGACTATGTTACTGAATTTCAATCTCTTCAAAATCGTGGACGGATAGAGAAAGATTTATTTTCGACTCTTGATTTTGCCCCTATTGTCGCAGAACTTAATTCCAGATTGGGTTTACTTGACAATAATCCAATAGATGCTTTTAATTATATTATTGACCTCATTACCGTTGCATTTGTAGACCAAATTTTGGAACAGAATGTGATTCTAAAATATGAGAAATGGATGCGATCTTGTGAGCCGAACAACCTCAACGGATATGTATCACAAATAATATTTGAGGGTGAGTATAATCAATTCCTTAACCTTACATATCAAGACATAAAACATAATGCACATACAAAAGAATTAGTTATTAAGCTACTGAAATATGATGTCAAAGGAATAGACTCCGAAGTGCTGGGTTCTATAGTATATAAGATATTTGCGTCGTCAGAAGAATCGACTCTCTATGGGAATCAAACTGCAAAAACCTATATAAATAGGTTGTTTGAAGCTTTATTCGTAATCAAATTCCGAGATTCCCTTGAAAACTTAAATTACGATGATGCACTGAAAATATTGGAAGCATCTTACTTTGACCCAACGAATAGTCCGGGCAGTTTTATTGTGAACGCTTTCCTTAAATTGGTTGAGCTCTCTAACGAATACGCTCAGGTATCACATCGCAACGCTATTAAGATTGACTATGCTAATTTTGTTAGCGTGGTTGATAATGACATAGCTTTCAGACTGACAAAACTCAATTTCTTCATTGTTTGTATTCAGTACCAATTCTCCTATTTCCGAATTTCAAAAGAAATAGTATACAATATATTTAATGGATTACGAATATATAAAGACAATCAACTAAGGTGTTCTTGGGAGTCTTATTGCCCCAATAATGGTAATGTGTACATTATTGGAAGCCCCACGTTCAGAGGTAATCGCAAACTTTCTGTATCTCAGAAAAATGACATGAAATATGCCTGTGGCTTTTCAAAAATTACAGATGCAGACTATTCATCAGCATGGCTAATAAAGGGGGCGAACTATATTAGCGGAACAAAATCATCAATAGCATTGGTGTTAACCAATTCCGTATGTCAAGGCACACAGGTAGCGACAATATGGAAGCCAATATATCAGAAAGGCTGTCAAATATCCTTTGCATACAATTCATTCAAATGGATGAATCCAGAGAACAAAACAGTTGCTGTATCAGTCGTTATGATTGGATTACAGGGAATGCGTTCTGATGCTGTGAAGCTTCTGTTTAACAAATCGACTTGTTTTAGATGCCGTTCCATCGGCCCTTATCTTATTCAAAACTCAGAAGTGATTGTGGAAGCTCAATCGAGTCCAATCTCTCCACGTCCTAAAATGATAAAAGGTAACATGCCGTATGCTGCCGAGCAAGTGCTTTTTGATATAGATACTAAAACGGCACAAGTACAGCTCGATCCTGGGATAGAACCATACATCCGTAAAGTTTATGGCTCCAAGGAATTTATGGATAATGCCCCACGGTATTGTCTGTGGATTGCAGATGAACAATATGATGTTGCCATAACACATCCTTTTATCAAGGCTAAAATGGATGAAATATCATCTGCCCGAAGGGCGTTGAAAGACTGTCCTAAAAAGCTGTTGGACCAACCTCATAAATTCAGGGAAAATAATGACACCAACAGGGGAAGCCAAAGTCTTATTGTACCGTCGGTTTCCTCGGAAAACAGGCAATACCATCCAATGGGATTCGTATATAACGATTCTATTGTGACTAATCTATCATTCGCCATATATGATTGTGAAATATGGATTTTGGCACTTCTTGTTTCACGTATGCATAATGTCTGGTCAAAATTAGTATGCGGTCAATTAGAGTCTCGAAATCGGTACTCAAATGAGCTCGCCTATAACACTTTCCCATTTCCTCGTCTTTCAGTTGAAATCAAAGAAACGCTTAAAGAGTACACACTCAATCTTATTAAAATTCGAGAAGAGTTCTGCGAGGTACCAATTGGTCGATTATACTCAGACATGCCTCCAAAATTAAAAAATTTTCATGCCCAAATTGATGAATATGTCGATTCATTATATTCAAATGATCCGCTATTTTCTGACTATGACAGGCGCGCACTTCTCATCTCAATGTATGAATCCTCGATAAATGTATAGTTATGTTTAATCTAATCGAAGCTCAATATAATCAGAATGGCGCAAGTGTCAATACCAATAATATGGGCATGCGCGAAATGCAGCAACGTGCATATGAAAAATATGCGCAGCAATATATATTACTAAAAGCACCTCCTGCTTCAGGTAAATCGCGAGCTTTGATGTTTATCGCTCTTGAAAAACTCAAACAAGGGATGGTAAAAAAAGTCATTGTTGCTGTACCGGAGAAGTCTATAGGTAAATCTTTTGGCACAACGGCGCTGAAAGCAAATGGATTCCATTCAGATTGGAATCCAAATCCTAAATATGATCTCTGTGCACCCGGTGCGGACGCATCGCTAACCAATATACTCATTCGCTTTCTTCAGGATGATTCAGAAGACGCGAAAATCTTGATATGCACTCATTCGACTCTCAGATTTGCATATGCGAAGATTGGGAATCAATCATTTAATGACGTACTTCTGGCGATTGATGAATTTCATCACGTATCGGCGGAAGCAGATAACAAACTTGGCAACTTAATTCGAGACATCATGGCCAATACGAATGCTCATGTTTTGGCTATGACAGGCTCTTACTTCCGAGGCGATTGTACGGCAGTGCTTTCTCCCTTGGATGAATATAAGTTTAGACATGGCCGTGTAACCTACAACTACTATGAACAACTAAATGGCTATCAATATCTTAAATCATTGGGAATAGGGTTTCATTTTTATCAAGAAGGTTACTTAAATTCCATAAAAGATGTTTTGAACCTTGATGAAAAGACTATTATCTATATACCCAATGTCAATTCTGCCGAATCAACCAAAGAAAAACTTTACGAGGTTGATCAATTGGTTGATATTATTGGTACTTTTGACCATGTAGATGAGAACAACATCTATCATATTATAACAAGCACAGGCAAAGAATTAAAAGTTGCGGATTTAGTCACTCCAGGGAGCGATAGAGATAAGGTGCAAAACTATCTTCGAAATATGAAAAACGTTGATGATATTGATATTATCATCGCATTGGGAATGGCTAAAGAGGGTTTTGACTGGAAATATTGTCAAACCACACTCACTGTTGGCTATAGAGGTTCTCTGACTGAGATTGTCCAAATAATAGGTCGCTGCACGAGAGATAGCGAGAATAAGACCCACGCTCAATTTACAAATTTGATAGCAGAGCCGGATGCTGAAAGAGAACAGGTAACTCATTGTATCAATGATATACTGAAAGCTATATCCGCTTCCCTGCTAATGGAAGAGGTTGTTGCTCCCAAATACAACTTTACCCCAAAAACCAATGAAGACGGCACAAATACAGATGAACCTGTAATAAATATATCAGGATACCGTCCGATTAAATCCCAAGCAGTAAAAGATATTGTAGATAATGACCTTGTCGACTTGAAGGCAAGAATATATCAGAACCCTAACATTCAGGGTGCGATGATGGGAGCCGTACCTCCGGAAACCCTTACAAAGCATCTTATTCCTAAAGTTATTGAGGAATTGTACTCTGATCTATCAAGAGATGAAGTTAAACAACTCAGTGATTATATAGTGGTTGACTCTTTCCTCAATGCCGTACGAGGAACCGAAAAGTCTTCCGATCCTGCATCAGAATCAGAAGAATCACTTAATAAAAAGATAATCAAATTTGCCTCGCTGCTGAATGTAGCGGACTTGAACATGGATCTAATCTACTCGATAAATCCGTTCAATCAGGCATACGAGATAATTTCAAAACAATTAGATTCCAAGGTGTTTAAGGCAATACAGAATACTATCCGTGCGATGAAAATCGATATTACGGAAGAAGAAGCGCTTGATAATTGGCCTCTTATAAATGAGTTTTTCTCGAAATTCGGAAGAGAACCCAATCTCGATTCAATAGACCCATTTGAAAAAAGGTTAGCAGAATCCTTGTGCTTCCTTAAAAATCTCACACAATCAACTAAATAAATCAATATGACAAGAGATGAGATTCTAACTGCTTTGAAAGAGACCGATAAATTCGGCCTCCTTGCTCGTCGTGAAGTAAAAAAGCCAACGGCATCTCAGCTACCTCTTGTCAATGCGTTTGAAGAGATTGTAGATTTCTTTGAATCCAATGGACGTCTGCCAGAGTGTAGGAAAGATAATATTCAGGAATTTCAGCTGTATCATAGATACAAATCAATATGTAGAGACTCTCAAAAACTCCAATTTTTGAGAGATTATGATTTAAACAATATTCTTGTAGATGAGACCAATGAGATAGACCCCATTGAGCGTTTGAAATCTGAGGATGTTCATGGATTATTAGCTGCTGAACCGCTAGAAATATTTAAAATGAAACATGTGTCAGAACGTATTGCAGCGGAATATATTTCTCGACGCAAGTTCTGTCATAACTTTAGTAAATACCAAAAACAGTTTGAGCAAATTGCCTCTGATCTTCAAACAAAACGGAGGAAGCTGATTAACTACTCTCCTGAAGCCTTGAACCCTGGTAGGTTCTATGTCTTGAATGGAATTATACTTTATTTGGAATCTGTTGATGGAGAATCCTCTGAATACGATTATAGGAGTGGCACTCGAACTCGTTTTGACGGGCGAACATCAATTGTTTTTGATAATGGAACTATGTCTGATATGCTATATCGCTCATTAGACAAGGCTTTACAAAAGGATGGATTTTCCATTTCAGAACCCATTGAATTGTCTTCAATTCAAGAAATATCAGAAGAAGACAACCATAATGGCTATATCTATATTCTGAGAACAAAAAATAATAGGCTCTCAAAATATAAGAATCTGTACAAGATTGGATGCACCACCTCTGCTGTGAGTGATCGCATTAAAAACGCACATAAGGAAGCAACCTATCTATTTTCAGAGGTTGAAATAGTTAAAGCCCTGAGATGCTATAACATAATTCCAGATGAGTTAGAAGATAAAATTCATAAATTCTTTAACGAGCAACGATTGAGTATAGAAATATACGACAAGGATAATAATTTATTCCGACCAAGAGAATGGTTTGTGGTGGCATTAGATGCCATTGAAGAAGCCGTAAGTATAATATTGCGAAATGAACAAGATATTTACTACTACAATCAAACCATTCAGCAAATAGTGAAAAAATAATCATTATGAATAAATTCTCACTTACTGTTAATTATATAAGTTCAACCTCACATCTTACATGCAAGAACTTATTCGATAGATTTTTAGAAAAAAAATACTCGGATTGTACGGGGTGGGGGTACTCAAATGTGTCATTGGACGAGTCTCTTATCATGGGGACTCTCCTTAAATCCGTGATACGATATTACCAAGTGTGGAATCCGGAAACTTCTGTATTAGAGAAGAAATCTTATACTCAAGTTAAAGAAATAAACTTTAGAATTGATTTATTGCACTCTTCATTCATTGTAGAAGGGGGAGTGAAAGATATGAACACAGTAAAACAGTCTTTAAGACAGATTGCATATAATGAATTTACATATGCGCCATTAGATACGACACTCTATAGTCTTCTTGTAAAGTTTTCATTTGATGCAATCCTTGAATCAATTGAAGAAGTTGTTTTAACTGACTATCGCACAGAAAAATTGTTTGTAGGGAATTATAGTGCTAAATTGGTTGATCCTTTTGTCAAAATTGACTCATTAGCAAATTATGAAAAACTCATTGGACGGTTTAAAGCCGTATTGAGTCTTTCTGGAAGAAGGGTTGTAATCATAGCAAATACAAAGTCTAATTTCATAGTAATAGGCTCTGAGAATGACAGATTAGAATTAATGGAGTATTTAACTAATAAACTTTTGTCTAATGGCTGAATCACAAGGCGTAATGGGCGATATGTGGAATGATAACGCAGTCGCACTTTTGGAATATCTAAATTGGGATCACATTGGAGATACGAATATGGATCTTCCTGGGAGTGACCAAAATGAATATGGCGTTGATGCTTTGACAGTATATTCGTCTCCACTTCTTGATGTCCTCCAGAGTTGCGTTGTTGAATCGAAGAGATACAGTACTAAAAGTATCTCTCAATCACTCATCCAGAAATGGATTGACAGATTACGCCTTAAGATTGACTCGTTTGCAAATTCTCAAGCACTTCTTGACAAATTTGGTGCTCTGAATGAGGCGTGCCAAATAAACCTGGGTGTTATTATGTGTTGGGTTCATGATGCTCTCAACGAAGACTACTTTAACACGACATTCAATAGTTTTATAAAAAAATCCATAATTAATACTCAAGTTTCAAAATCTGGCTATAAAAGAATCTTTGTATTAACAAACCCACGTATAATTCGGTTATGCTCTATGTTACAAAAGATTCGATCAAATGAGTATGAGTATAAGTTTATTTATCCGGCACAAATACTGGGAGGGAAACCGCTATTGAAATCAAAAACTCTGACTATAGAATATGCAACCTCAGATTTTATATTTGCTGAAAGAATTAAGAGGGGGGAACCCCGCCTTGTTGTATTCTATTTTGGAAATCTTTCATCGAAAGGATTTACAAATTTATATGATGCTTTGATTTTTTACAATTTGGTAGAGCAAGACCAAAAAGTAATAGTCTATTTCTATGGTTCAGAGGTCGAAAATCGTGAGAATTTAGCAGAAGGGAAACGAATTTTCAAGAATAAAAATCTCGATGTTGCATTTAAGCCACTGCCAATTTTGAGCATATCGACCGAACCATCCATTTTATCTAAAAACAGTGATCAAGATGACTAAGCAACCTCTAACTTACCCATCTCCTCAGGACTTGGAATTTATTCTTTGCACATGTGTAAGGAAATGTGATCTATTGACCTTTCTTAGAAACCGGTCTGTATTTCTATTCAACGCTTCCATTGAAGATGCCGCTAAGGAAGTTGCGCGATATCTATATAGTGCTGATTCTCTCGAAGAATTAAGGGCACTGGCATATAGGTCTTCTAATAACAAAATACTTAGTGGTTTTCATTTGTTTAGTGATAAGGAATTTGCACTTGACAACATCTATAATGATATTAGAAACAAGGGACTTTTGACATCTAAAGGTTACAGACTAAACACAATCGCCAAAGTAACTGAATCGGATAAAATCTATTTTGAAGGAACACTGTCTTATCTTAAACAGTCTGCTGGTAGAATAAACTTTATAAGAACAGAAGAACGAGATGTAGCTTTTAAAATGTATCAAATTTCTGATACTGAGTGGCAAGTAGAGGTTGATGGTGCTAAATCCAGTGATGGTAAAACTGTTATGAGTATGTTGGGAGATGTTGCAAAGAAACGCGGAATTGAAACCAAGTCACTGCGTATAGACAGATTGACAAATGGAGATACAATATCTTTTTTTGATAAACTCGCAAAAGAGGGTCTCCCAAACACGTGGGAAATTGTAGACATTGGACGAATTAACATAAAACGCGAACCAGGGACAAAAGTTGATGATTTCGGTGACGATGAACAAGAAGTTGAACAAGAGCAGTTGTCTGGAATAACAAATGCCATATTAGAAGGCAAGAACTTACGTGAACATCAGTTTGTGAGAAATGCAGAAGAATCTGGTTATGCATTTACTTCAATGACCTATCTATTTCATAATCATCAAACAGATGAGAAAATTAGAATAAGAGCTGAATTTAAGGGCAGCCCCAAAATTTTCGAGGTTGCATTGGAAGCCTATTTTATAGGCATCGAAGGTAATTCGGATGATGAAAATCAGCTTAGTATACTGGATGATAAGAAAAACCTTAATATCAGGTCTATATTTTGGAATAACGCATGTAGTATTTTTTATGATGTATGCACCAACGTTAACTAATGTTGACTAAGTCTATAACAATCCATTGCTAATCGCATGATTCTATCCTTTATACGTTTTAGATTTAAGTTATGAGAAAGAAGTCGATTCGTTTTTTCAATGACCGCGAGGTGAGGGCGGTCTGGGATGACGAGAACAACTGCTGGTGGTTTTCGGCTACTGACGTGGTGCGCGCTATCAATGATGAGCCGGACTATACGAAGGCCGGTAACTATTGGCGTTGGCTTAAACGCAAGCTGGGGCAAGAGGGCGTTCAACTCGTGAGTCCCACTCACGGGTTCAAATTCGAGGCCCCAGATGGCAAACAGCGCAAGGCCGATGTGCTCAACAGCGAGGGGGTTATTATACTTGCCAAGCATTATCCCAACAATCGTGCAGCTAAGTTTCTTGATTGGTTTACGTATAGCGACAATACTATCGACGGGCAGAGCCGCAAGAAGGCGTATACTCTGTTTGAAAGCGGATTGCTGAACTCTCTGGAGCCGGGCAGCATGAAATGCCTACAACAGATTCATGCCTACCTCTTCGGCGGTCTCTATGAGTTTGCCGGACAGATAAGAACCAAGAACATATCAAAGGGCGGTTTTACTTTTGCCAACTGTCTACATTTCCCGACCATCATTCCTACTATTGAACGTATGCCGGAAACGACGGTAGACGAAATCGCCGACAAGTATGTAGAGATGAACGTCGTGCATCCGTTTATGGAAGGGAACGGGCGTAGCACTCGCATCTGGCTTGACCTGATGCTCCGTCGCTCGCTTAAACGCTGCGTTGACTGGAGCCGGATTGACAAGAATGAATATCTGACCGCGATGAGAGAAAGCGTTATTGACTCAACCCATATCAAAGCCTTGCTGAAAGGTGCGCTGACCGACAAAATCAACGACCGCGAAATGTTTATGAAAGGCATCGACTACTCATATTACTACGAGGAAGAGTAGGCTTACTCTCTAATACCGCCTATGCGTATCGGCGTGCAAAAGTTACGCGGATTATTTGAATTTTGCCTGTAATTTGCCTGTAGAAAATATAAGAAAGCGACTTAACAAAGTGATAAACACTAAGTTAAGTCGCTTTTGCTGTGCCCAGAACAGGACTCGAACCTGCACGCCTCGCAGCACTCGCACCTGAAACGAGCGCGTCTACCATTCCGCCACCTGGGCAATAATTTATTACTTTTACACCCCCTCTGGGGTTTTGCGTTGCAAAGTTAGATTTTTTTTTCGAACTGTGCAAATTTTTCTGATGCAACATATCATGTTTTTTTACCGACACTCCATAAAATCATAAACAAAAGCATCCATAATACGCATAAACACACCAACAACCCACAATAAATCACGCCATTACGAAACACCCGCTGATATGTTTTAACATCACAGTCTGAAATAAGAAACTTGCATGGCTCACTCTATTTGAAATCTACGCGCTTTATTTGAGCTCTCTGCTCTCTATTTGAAGTATCCACAATCTATCTGACATCTCTGCGTTCACCGAAATGCCATCCAACTCGCATGCAATATGAACAACATACGTCCGACAAAAAGATCATACACCGATCTGAAGTTTAGAGGTATTGCAAACTCCATCAGATCGCAGATTAAAGCAATCTCAGTTTAGTCCCTATACCCTGTTAAATATTATGTCTTACAGACTCGCGACTCATACAGATTGTCATCAGCTGTCAAGATCTACGATATAACGGAAAAAGCGGGACCGACTCCAGTTGAAGAAGTCAGTAAGATCCACTGCGTGGACTACAATCATACCCGAATGCGTCAGCCTGACGTGCTGCGGAAGCACTCGGTAAAAAACGACAGTCCCGTATAATGGCAAGCATACTGCTTCAGCGGCTCTATACATGAATCTGTTTGATCATAAGGATTATCACACGATGGCTTTTACACTGAGAAACCGACCATCGAAAATCTGCCGTCCATAGCTGTACTTTAGTTCAACCGTAGAGTTCAACCGGCTATTTCACCAACTGAATGGAGCACGGTACGTCGCGCCATAAAACACATCGTGCGCACCGTCCACCCGACTGAAACCACAGATCTCTGCTGAATTAATCAACAATCAACATAAAGACGATGGCCATGTGTCAGGCACCACAATCTGACACATGGCCATGTTTTTATTCCGATAGCGAAAACGATGCCGGAAAGTCCAGTGGACTACAACACACTCGTTTTCGACACATTACACACCTGTCAACGCGCCACAATCTTGCTCACCGCTCCGTCGCGGCTGCGGTAAATATACACGCTGCCTGGTCTTAAAGCACTGCGTCCGACACGACGGCCATTGAGATCAAACCATTCTCCGTCGCCGCCTCCGGTCTCATCGCCGGCTACGACTGTAAGCGACGTCGGTATCTGCTCGAACTCACAACCGAGCGCCATATCACCCGTGACTACGATCGTTCCGTAGCCTGCCGACATATCCAGCGTCCGCCCGTCGACAGTTATCTCCTTCAGCCGATAACCTTCAGCCGCCGATGCAAATACATACAGCGTCGAGCCAAAGTCGTGATATATCTCTGATGCCACCGGATCGCCGGTGCCGAGGCCATCGGCACCCACCGACCGATACACCGTGAGATTCCCGTGAAGATGACGCCCGATCAGCAGACGGTGACGGTCGATGGCAAACACCGCCGCTATATCGGTCGGGCTTCGCACCGAAAGGACGAATCCCGAGGGGTCATCAAGATAGCGGCTCAGCATCTCCTGACCGTTGACCGTTAAGGATTCAATATGATGATGGTCTGCCGACGACAGCACTACGCCAATCTTCGCACCGTCGGCAACCACAGTCCCCGATTCAAACGAAATGTCCGACATGGTGCATGTCATCGTCCCCTGCCCTATAGAACCAAACACCACCGGATAATCCGAAGCAAAATAAGCCACACACTCCATATCCGCATCGCCCGACAGTTCTATCTCCGGCTCATTCCATACCTCGCCGTTGACAGTCCACTCGACAAAGCGGTCATACTCCGATGCTGCAACGGCTCTTATACGCACCACTGCCCTGCTCGTGACCGACTGGACACCGACAGACTCACCTACGATCTCCGCCCTACCCTTTGTCGGATCAGCCGAACGCACACTCACTGTGCGCTCGGCCTTGATTGCGTGATCAAACACCGCGACAAGCGACAGATCCCCCTGGCCGGGCCATTCAAAACGGCTGCCATCCCCAGGGCCTGAAGTACCTCCCTCGTATATCCACCCCACGAAGGTAAATCCGGCTGACGCATCGGCATAGAACGCGTGCGACTCGCCATAGCGTGCCTCTACAGCAGTCACGCCGTCGCTGTCTATCCATACCTTGCCGCCGCTGCAGCCCTCCGGACTGCGGGAGGCCACACGCAAATGATACACACCCGCGGCATCAGACACAAAGACGCTCAGCAGTTCTGTCGGCCCCGTTACAGTCACACAGTAGGTGCCGTCCGGTTCCTGTCCAACCGGCACGCCGTTGACTTTTAGCTGTGACGGCAGATACATCCTGTCAGCCGTTAACGTCACAGTTAGTCGTGTGCCCTCCTCCACCATCTCTCCGTCGGCTACCTCCATGCCATCGGCTGTTGTCACCGTCATCGAACCGTTGCCGCCGTTGCGCAATGTCAGCTTATGACGCTCTTTCTGCGGATCATCAGGATCAACCGGAGGCACAGGATCAATACCGGCGACACTGAACACGGCCGTAAGTGTCGTATTGCCCCACACCTGATACTCCATTGAGGCTTCAGCCCCCACCGATATCCCACCGGCATTCCACCCCTCAAACACATAACCATCTGCAGCAACAGCATTTATCATCATCCGATCTCCGACCTCACAGCTACGCTGCACAGCCGTTTCATCATCCGCTATCCATACTTTTCCGCCCGACGTCGGACTTGCTGTCAGATTCACAAGCACACGGTTGTCATCCGGCATATCTGTGGCCGGCTGCATCGTCAGCACATGAAAGCCAAGCTCACCCGCCACCTCATGGACAAAACCTGTCAGATCCATCGGCCGCGTCCAATTTGCATCCCTCTTCATCTCAGTTGTGATCTCAAGCGAGTTGTTTTCCTGCGAAAGTCTGATCAGCTGCTCGTCGTCGGGATACTGTCCGATATTGCGACACACCGGATTGACCATTCCCAGGTAGACATTGACACCTCGCAGCCGCAGCATACGGTTATTTGACGACTTGCGGTCGGCATACAAATCGGCAAATGCCACATCCGACACCGGAGCTTCACGCTTTGACCCCGATACTGTCACCGGAGCTCCCATAAGCACTATCTTAGGCGAAACGGCGGTAGAACTCACCTCATAACGTCCTGTCACATCCGACAAGACAGCACCCTCCTCCGGCTTCCAGTCACCTGTATAAGCCGGATGATTTGACAACAGCAACAGTCGATCGCCATCGGTCACCACCGCATCTCGACTATTGCCTACCACAGCCACTACCGTCAGAGGCATGCCTATACTGACAAGTGAATTGACAGCCGCAGAGCCGTCAAGCAGCCCCGCCAGACTCTCCTGCGGCAGCACTGCTTCACAGATATCAGCACTGACCGAAATATCACTCTCTACTGCAAACGAGGCGCTACTATCGGCAGTCATAGCCATGCCATCTACCATAATCGACTGCACCACATAGTTCGAAGCCGGACGAACAGTCACCGTCACATACTTTCCATCATCTACCGTGCCACCCGAAACGACTGTCTGCCCATCACACACCACTTCTATCTCACCATGCGAAGGCTTCTCGTATGTCACTGTCCAGATCTTTACAAACCGTGCGGTCAATGATGTCGACGACTCCACCGCAAAAGTATAATCGGCCTCACCCGACATCTTCTTCTCACCATCATACCAGCCTTCAAAACGCGCTCCCTGACGCGCTACAGCCCTGACCGTAACCGATGTGCCGACCACGACTCTGCCAGAGGATACGTTCACTTCACCCATCTCGGCATCACTTGACGACACCGTCACATCACACTCCATGACAGCTACATTCTCTTTGGCAAATACCGCCACATATCCTATGTCGCATAGCACCGGATCAGTAGTATACTGCTCTTCGGTCGACACCTCTTTCCCGTTGAGAGTCCATCTGACAAACTCATATCCTTCTGCCGGCGTTGCAGTCAGCTTCACCACATCACCATCCGACACCACACTCTCCCCTTCATCACCCTCTACCTTCACACTCCCCGCGCCATCAATATTGACATATCCATCTACCGACCAACTTATCGGTGCGGACTTCACCTCTGAATCCTTGTCTATATATGCATATATGTCTGAACCCATACTTTCCAACATACCGACAAACAGATAGCTGTAGTTTTCTATGCATGACGTAGCTCCAAAGATTGTAACTTTACCAGATTCCTTAATTACTGCTTTTTGTGACTGTATACTCTTAATCGTCCCCTTGAATCTTATCAGCCTGTTTGCATACTCCAGACTGACCTTTGAAGCCTCCACCTCCTCCGGAATCATATAGAAACGTTCAGCATCCGACAATGCGCGTCCGGAAAAAATACTTCCACAAGTCGATGTACATTTTAAGTAAGGAATATCCGACGCATGCTGAACTTCACATACCAAATTGGTTAACTCATTGGTAACACCGTCAAAAAAGCTCTTATAACCTTCTTTTTGCAAAGACGACACAACACTAAGCCTTACACAAAAATCATCCTTGCCATCTGTAACATACAAATTATCATAAAACTTACCGACTCTGTAAAGCCTGTCAATTTTCACCACCGTACCTGAACTAAGATCTCTGATCTCGCTTAACAAGCCAACACTCAGAGGCGAATCCTTAGTCTGCGCCACTGCCACCACGCTCCACACGATCGCTGCCACAACAGCCATAATGCTACGCATTAAATTGTTCTTCATCTGATTTAAGGTGTTATATTACTATATCAATCATGCATTTACCTCGCACAATCACCGTGATGACTGCCGAGCAACACGTTTGACAAATGTATAAAAAAAACGACTACAATCCCTTCCCATACACTATGTTCTACAACATATTCCATCAAATCTCCTCAATTTTTCCTCCTCCCGACTGCTCCGATCACCTCCGATCCCGTCCGGCTTTCCGATTGCACCGGTCAATACGATCCTATGATAAAAAACAAAGCTGCCTCCATGGTCGCAGTGACCATGGAGGCAGCTTGTCAAAAAGGGGGCGGTTACCTACTTTCCCGCTTTCGCAGTATCATCGGCGTAGTGAGGTTTAACTTCTCTGTTCGGAATGGGAAGAGGTGGAACCCTCACGCTAACACCACCTGAATATCGTTAACTGGAAGCGATCGCAACTGACTCCGGAAAGGGAGTGAGTCATCCGGTATTCGCTGCTGTGACCTTTATAGCGCCTGCGCTCAAGGCGGAGAGCTTCAGGCCGGGTCTGCGGCAGCTGCGGATTTGTTTCTTTCTCCTCCGCCACTCTCACTAGAAGAGAGGCGGAGGCTGCGGAAAGGGTTCGGGTGATTAGTATCGCTCGGCTGTGGACGTCACCGTCCCTGCACCTGCGACCTATCGACGTCATCGTCTCTGACGACCCTTGTGTGGAAATCTTATCTTGAGGGGGGCTTCGTGCTTAGATGCTTTCAGCACTTATCCTTGCCAGACGCGGCTACCCGGCGGTGCTCCTGGCGGAACAACCGGCACACCGGAGGTCTGTCCAACACGGTCCTCTCGTACTAGTGTCGGGTCCTCGCAAATTTCCTGCGCCCACAACAGATAGGGACCGAACTGTCTCACGACGTTCTGAACCCAGCTCGCGTGCCACTTTAATAGGCGAACAGCCTAACCCTTGGGACCTTCTCCAGCCCCGGGATGTGACGAGCCGACATCGAGGTGCCAAACCACTCCGTCGATATGAGCTCTTGGGAGGGATCAGCCTGTTATCCCCGGAGTACCTTTTATCCTTTGAGCGATGGCCCTTCCATACGGAACCACCGGATCACTATGCTCTAGTTTCCTACCTGATCGACTTGTCGGTCTCCCAGTCAAGCGCGCTTGTGCCATTACACTCTGCGGCCGGTTACCAATCGGCCTGAGCGCACCTTTAGAAGCCTCCGTTACGCTTTTGGAGGCGACCACCCCAGTCAAACTACCCACCAAGCAATGTCCTCGCATCGCGAGTTAGAAACCAAATGCGCAAAGGTCAGTATTTCAACAACGGCTCCACGATGACTGGCGTCACCGTCTCACAGCCTCCTGACTATCCTACACATCGCGCACCCGGTCCCAATGCTAAGCTGCAGTAAAGGTTCACGGGGTCTTTCCGTCCCGTTGCGGGTAATCGGCATCTTCACCGATACTACAATTTCACCGAGCTCACGGTTGAGACAGTGTCCAGATCATTACACCATTCGTGCAGGTCGGAACTTACCCGACAAGGAATTTCGCTACCTTAGGACCGTTATAGTTACGGCCGCCGTTTACCGGGGCTTCAATTCAAGGCTTCTCTTGCGATGACCTCTCCTCTTAACCTTCCGGCACCGGGCAGGTGTCAGGCTGTATGCTTCATCATTAAACTTCGCACAGCCCTGTGTTTTTGTTAAACAGTTGCCTGGACCTATTCTCTGCGCCCTCCCATACAGGAGGGACCCCTTATCCCGAAGTTACGGGGTCAATTTGCCTAGTTCCTTAACCGTGAATCACTCGAGCGCCTCGGTATCTTCTACCCGACCACCTGTGTCGGTTTGCGGTACGGGCCCTGTTACGATATGCTTAGCGGGTTTTCTTGGGAGTATGTTTCCATCCGCTCTCCGCTCGCCCGGGGGCTCGCGGTACTGTCCCGATTCACAAGTCCTCCGGATTTGCCTGGAGAACATAAAGCTACACGGTTTAACGCACTATTCCGTCAGTGCGCGGGATTTCCACTCCTCCGTCACCACATCGCTCGCAACAGGGGTAACGGAATTTTTACCGTTTGTCCATCGGATCCGCCTTGCGGCTGCTCCTTAGGCCCCGACTTACCCTGATCCGATTAGCGTTGATCAGGAACCCTTGGTCTTTCGGCGGGAGGGTTTCGCGCCCTCCTTATCGTTACTTATACCTACATTTGCTTTTCCGATCCCTCCAGCATGGCTCGCGCCACACCTTCACAGGGCTACGGAATGCTCCCCTACCAACTGTGGGTCCAGCCCACCGTTCCATGGCTTCGGCAGCCGGCTTATGCCCGCGTATTATCCATGCGGGATCACTCGACTAGTGAGCTGTTACGCACTCTTTAAATGAATGGCTGCTTCCAAGCCAACATCCTAGCTGTCCTTGCAATCCCACCTCGTTATGGTCTTCAACTTAGCCCGCATTTGGGGGCCTTAGCCGATGGTCTGAGTTGTTCCTCTCTCGGACGCGGACCTTAGCACCCGCGCCCTCACTCCCGGGATTCATGCCGCGGCATTCGGAGTTTGTCAGGACTTGATAGGCGGTGAAGCCCTCGCATCCTATCAGTCGCTCTACCTCCGCGGTATAACACCCGAGGCTGCACCTAAATGCATTTCGGGGAGTACGAGCTATCTCCAAGTTTGATTGGCCTTTCACTCCTACCCTCAGGTCATCCGAAAGCTTTTCAACGCTTACCGGTTCGGCCCTCCAACGGGTGTTACCCCGTCTTCAGCCTGCCCAAGGGTAGATCACTTGGTTTCGCGTCCACCCGCGCCGACTAACGGCGCCGTGTTCCGACTCGCTTTCGCTTCGGCTCCGGGCATCACTGCCCTTAGCCTCGCCGGCGCGGGTGACTCGTAGGTTCATTATGCAAAAGGCACGCCGTCACCACACGTAGTGGCTCCGACCGCTTGTAGGCACATGATTTCAGGGTCTTTTTCACTCCTCTGTTCGAGGTTCTTTTCACCTTTCCCTCACGGTACTGGTTCGCTATCGGTCTCTCGGTAGTATTTAGCCTTACGGGATGGGCCCCGCAGATTCACACAGGATTTCTCGTGTCCCGCGCTACTCAGGTGCCGCCTCGCCCGGAATCACAGTTTTCGCCTAAGGGGCTGTCACCCGCTATGGCCACGCTTTCCAGCGTGTTCGGCTAACCGTATTCCATCACTTTACCGGCGGTCCTACAACCCCGCCAGACGCGTCGCCACGCCGGCGGTTTGGGCTATTGCGCGTTCGCTCGCCACTACTTGCGCAATCACTATTGTTTTCTCTTCCTCCGGGTACTGAGATGTTTCAGTTCCCCGGGTTCGCTCCGGTCACAGACCGGTGACGCACTCTTCGCGCGCCGGGTTGCCCCATTCGGAGATCTGCGGCTTGATGAGTATTTGCCTCCAACCGCAGCTTATCGCAGCTTGTCACGTCCTTCGTCGCCTCCGAGAGCCAAGGCATCCTTCATGTGCCCTTCTCTCCTTTCCTTTTACTTCGCCTTTTGACTCTACGTCAGATATCCGTCGTTCGTCGTGCTCATAAAAGCACATACGCCCGATGATTTCACTCGTTTCTATTGTCAATTGCTTGCCATCTCTGACTTGCGTCATCAATGACTATCGCTTCCAGTATGTCAATGTTCTCTTTGTTTACTATCCCGAAGCGTCAAGGCTCCGGAATTGTAGTCCCTGGCAGAGTTGAACTGCCGACCTCTACATTATCAGTGTAGCGCTCTAACCAACTGAGCTAAGGGACTGCACTTCAACCCCCGATGCCGGGGATAATGCGTTATAAAAAGCAACAGCCGAAGCAGCCGGCGGAAAAACATCCGCCGAAGAACCGTCGATGACATCATGCATATCGTGAAAGACATCAGAAGTCATCTCTCTGTCGTTCGACCGCCGATTGTCTGCCGGAATCCGGAAAACTCGCGCTTTCAGGCTTCCTGACGGCGTCGTAAGAGGTCATGGCAGGACATGCGCTCCAGAAAGGAGGTGTTCCAGCCGCACCTTCCGGTACGGCTACCTTGTTACGACTTAGCCCCAGTCACCGGTTTTACCCTAGGGCGCTCCTTGCGGTCACGCACTTCAGGCACCCCCGGCTTCCATGGCTTGACGGGCGGTGTGTACAAGGCCCGGGAACGTATTCACCGCGCCGTGGCTGATGCGCGATTACTAGCGAATCCAGCTTCATGGAGTCGGGTTGCAGACTCCAATCCGAACTGAGACAGGTTTTCGGGTTCCGCGCCCCGTCGCCGGGTGGCTTCCCGCTGTACCTGCCATTGTAACACGTGTGTCGCCCCGGACGTAAGGGCCGTGCTGATTTGACGTCATCCCCGCCTTCCTCACTGCTTGCGCAGGCAGTCCCCACAGAGTGCCCGCCATCACGCGATGGCAACTGTAGGTAGGGGTTGCGCTCGTTATGGCACTTAAGCCGACACCTCACGGCACGAGCTGACGACAACCATGCAGCACCTCGCAGGAGACCATTGCTGGCTGCCTCCTTTCAAAAACATCCCTCCTGCGTTTGAGCCCGGGTAAGGTTCCTCGCGTATCATCGAATTAAACCACATGTTCCTCCGCTTGTGCGGGCCCCCGTCAATTCCTTTGAGTTTCACCGTTGCCGGCGTACTCCCCAGGTGGAATGCTTAACGCTTTCGCTGTGTCACCCAGAACTCAATCGCCCCGGACAACTAGCATTCATCGTTTACTGCGTGGACTACCAGGGTATCTAATCCTGTTCGATACCCACGCCTTCGTGCTTCAGCGTCAGTTGGGCGCCGGTACGCTGCCTTCGCAATCGGAGTTCTGCGTGATATCTATGCATTTCACCGCTACACCACGCATTCCGCGTACTTCTCGCCCACTCAAGGCACCCAGTTTCAACGGCTCGACGAGGTTGAGCCCCGCAATTTTACCGCTGACTTAAGCGTCCGCCTACGCACCCTTTAAACCCAATAAATCCGGATAACGCTCGCATCCTCCGTATTACCGCGGCTGCTGGCACGGAGTTAGCCGATGCTTTTTCTCCGGGTACTCTCCAAACCGCACACGTGCGGCACTTTGCTCCCCGGCAAAAGAGGTTTACAACCCATAGGGCCGTCATCCCTCACGCGACTTGGCTGGTTCAGGCTCCCGCCCATTGACCAATATTCCTCACTGCTGCCTCCCGTAGGAGTCTGGTCCGTGTCTCAGTACCAGTGTGGGGGACCTTCCTCTCAGAACCCCTACGCATCGTCGTCTTGGTGGTCCGTTACACCGCCAACTAACTAATGCGACGCATGCCCATCCGCCACCGGAATTAACCTTTGGCACCAACAGGATGTCCCATAGGTGCATTATGCCGTATTAGACGGGATTTCTCCCGATTATCCGGCTGTGGCAGGCAGGTTGCATACGTGTTACTCACCCGTGCGCCGGTCGCCGGCTGGTAAAGGCAAGCCTTCACCACCGCTGCCCCTCGACTTGCATGTGTTAAGCCTGTCGCTAGCGTTCATCCTGAGCCAGGATCAAACTCTCCGCTGTTGTTATCTTTTGTTCTTTTTTTTTCTTGTGCTAAAGCCGCATAGCCTGAACCAATATTAAAAGACCCATCGGACACCGACAGCCATCGGAGCTCATCTTCCTCCCGGCCGACAATCTTGAATCTAAACGCTGGTCGAATTTGACAGAGACTTCATCCGCAGGACGGCTTGCGCCAGGCCTGCGGCCCTTGTTCTCTTGTACTACTTCGTCTATTGCAATTATTTCAATGTGCTCTGGTTTTGAATGCCGCCCTGAACTCGGGCGGAAATGTTTTGCAAAGTTAGAACCAATTTTTCAAACCTGCAAATTTTTAACATTCTTTTTTTACTTCGGCCGCCTTGCGGCATCGCCTCTGTCAGCCTCCGAGACCGTCGCGACCGCTGTCGCTTGGTTTGTTTCTCAAAAGCGAGTGCAAAGGTAGACACTTTTTCAACAACCACCAAATTTTTACAACACTTTTTTCACGAAAAAAGTTGAACAAAAATCCCGAAAACCGCCCCATCAGCTGACTGACAGAACATTATCGCGATTAAAATTTCATTCCTGCAAATCCCATAAAAGCCATAGCAAGCAAGCCCGCACAGATAAGAGCTATCGGGACTCCCCTCATAGGCCCGGGGACATCAACAAGATCCAATTGCCGACGGATACCGGCAAAAAGCACCAATGCCATCATAAAACCAAGTGCAGTAGCAACTGCATGAACCAGACTTTGCAAAAACGGCATACTATGCTGAACCGTGATAAGAGCAACACCAAGCACTGCACAGTTTGTGGTTATCAATGGCAGATACACCCCCAGCGAAGCATACAACACAGGATGAATCTTGCGAAGCACAATCTCCAGCATCTGCACAAGAGCAGCAATGACCAATATAAAAGCTATCGTCTGCATATAATCAAGTCCAAACGGATGAAGAATACAGGTCTGCAAAATCCATGTGACACTCGTCGAAAGCGCCATGACAAAAGTCACAGCCAGCCCCATGCCGACAGCTGACGACATATTGCGCGACACCCCTATAAAAGGACAGATGCCGAGAAACTGTGCAAACACGATATTATTGACAAATATCGCGGTAACTACTATAGATATATATGTCAGCATCTCTTACGTATTCTGTTTAACAACGCTATCATCATGCCAAGAACGATAAAAGCACCCGGAGCGAGAACAAAGACCAAGGGTGCGAAACTGTCGGGGTAAACCATCATACCGAATACAGTTCCCGCACCGAGCAGTTCCCGGAGTCCGCCAAGCATCGTCAGAGCCATGCTGAATCCCAAACCGATACCAAGTCCATCAAGTATGGAATCCACTACATTATTGCGTGAAGCAAAAGCCTCAGCACGGCCAAGGAGAATGCAATTGACCACAATCAGAGGTATGAATATGCCGAGAGCCGCATCGAGCGCCGGCATATAAGCCTTGAGCACCAACTGGAGTATCGTCACAAAAGTGGCTATCACAACAATATATACAGGGATCCGCACCTTGGCAGGAACAATGCTTTTTATCGACGACACAGCACAGTTGGAACATATCAGCACACACATCGTCGCAAGCCCCATGCTCATACCCGTCATGGCGCTTGCCGTCGTGCCGAGAGTCGGACACATTCCGAGAAGCAGCACAAATGTCGGATTTTCATTTATCAATCCGTTAAGAATAATATTCAGCTTGCTCATTTCGATATCGATTAAAGACACTACACGCCCGATTGACAGCTTCGACAAACGCACGCGACGTTATCGTAGCGCCGGTGATCGCATCCACGCTGCCGCCGTCAGCACTGACTTTCAGATTTCCTCCACCCCCACTGCCGACTATAGCCGAACGTCGTGGCTCACCACTGAACCAATCCTCCATTTTGGCTCCCAGTCCAGGAGTCTCCGAATGCTCAATAACGCGAAACCCCGCCACCGCTCCGTCAGGAGTAAAACAGACCAGCACACGTATATCTCCACCAAAGCCATTATGACTGATGCTTTCCACTGCGGCACCCACCAGACTGCCGTCATCCATACAAGGATATATCCTCAGACTATCGCCGTCAACGCATGCCCCTACAGCATCCGTCAACGGATCGTTTGAAAACGAAGGCATCATCTCGCGCAACGACTCCGACAGCCGCCGCGCAGAAGCCTGTGCGATCGGCGTCGCGGTAAGGTCGTGGAAATATCCAAGCAACACTCCTGAGATCAATGCTGCACTCCCAAGCACAGCAATCATGCGCCAAACAGAATCCGGCCGGCTCATACACACCTCCCTTCCGCACATCGGCGTGGCCGCGGCCTCACATACCGGTTGATCAGCGGCGTCGCGCCATTCATGATCAGTATGGCAAACGACACCCCTTCGGGATACACACCCCAACGACGGATCACCACAGTAATAACACCTATCATCACACCATATAAAAGCTGTCCGCGACGGGTCATCGGAGATGTCACATAGTCGGTTGCCATAAACACCGCACCAAGCATCAACCCACCCGACACAATATCAAACAACGGATTTCCGCCCGACAGCCACGACACGACGCCGACCGACAAAATTATCGAAACCGGTATGTGCCACGTCACTATCCTGAACATCATGAGATATACCAGCCCAAGCAATATAGCTATCGCCCCGACCTCGCCAAGTGATCCACCGACATTGCCGACCAACTCGCCGATAACCATTTGATTATCCGGAACAACTCCCTGTTTGACAAGCATAAGCGGAGTCGGAGCTGTCACAGCATCAGCCCACGACAGACACCCATCTCCGACCACAGGCCATGACGTCATCAGCGCCGGGAACGACAGCAATAAAAACACCCGCCCGACCAATGCCGGATTGAAAATATTACATCCCAGGCCACCGAAAGCCATCTTGCCAACACCGATCGCAAACAACGAACCGATCACAACCGCCCACAGCGGAATACCCGACGGAAGATTCATACCAAGCAGCAGACCCGTGACAAGCGGCGCCCAGCCAAAGAAAGCCACACGGCGACCCATCACAAACCTCGCTATCAGCCATTCCGACGCCAGACACGACAAAGCTGCCACTGCGACAACTGCTGCCGCCGATACACCAAACCGCCACACTCCCACCGCCAATGCCGGCAGCAATGCCACAACCACATGACGCATCGCATCCGACGTCGTACGAGGCGACTGTATATGAGGTGACTGTGAAATTACAAGAGTCTTCATTTACGGGATTTTCGTATTAAATATTTTGCCACACGGATCATATCAGTGATTGGCCGCGACGACGGACACACATAACTGCACGAACCACACTCCATACACATCAACGCACCAGCCTCTGCGGCATCATCCACTCGCCCCAGACGTCCGTATGTAGCGATCAGATAGGGTTCCAAAACGTTTGGACACACATCCACACACCGTCCACATCTCACACACGGCTCAACCCGGCGTCTGAATGCATCATTGCCCGACAAAGCCAGCACCGCCGACATGGATTTTGTCACCGGTCCATCGATATATTCTATCACACGCCCCATCATAGGGCCTCCGGCCACAAGCTTGTCAATACGGTCAAGATCAGCTCCGGCCTGCCCCAGCAGCTCAGCCACCGACATACCGATCGGCACCAGATAATTGCCCGGACGACCTATAGCTTCACCGGCCACGGTCACAATCCTGTTCACCAACGGCTCACCAAACGCCATCGCCCGGTACAGAGCACGCGCAGTCGACACATTCTGCACCACAACTCCTACTGTCATCGGCAGACATCCCTGCGCAATATAGCGGCCGGTCACAGCCTGTACGAGCTGACGCTCGCCTCCTTGCGGATATTTAGTCTGCAGCCCGACCACCGACACATCACCATGCGCCGCCGACGCTTCTTGCAGCCTGAATATTGCCTCCGGCTTGTTGAGTTCCACACCGATTATCACCCGTGTAGCACCGACAGCCGACTTTATCAGGCGCGTACCTGCCACAATTTCATCGGGATGCACACGCATCATCGCATCGTCGCAAGTCAACACCGGCTCGCATTCGGCTCCGTTGATCACCACAGTATCTATCGCCAGACCATTACAGCCACCGATCTTGAACGCCGTAGGAAAAGCAGCACCGCCAAGACCGACAATACCGGCATCGGAAGCAGCCTTGACCACATCACCCAGTCCTACCGGACCGACATCCGCCAAAGTCCTGTCGACATCCGCCACCGACTGCCCCGGCTCGACATCAATCGACACCGACTCGACCGGCAATCCTCTGCTATCCCGTTTCTGTCCGATAGCCGATACCCGACCGGAAAAAGGAGTATGCACCGCAGCCGAAACACCATCGGGACCTGCCACAGCCACCGGCTGACCGGCCTCGACCCTGTCACCTTTGCCCACAACAGGGATTGCCCCACGACCGATATGCTGCCCCAAAGGCAAGACTATCGACACTGGGGCATCCACCGCTATTATCCGGCTGCCGGCCGTTGACTTTAGCTGCGGAGGATGGATTCCACCGGGCGAGAATGTGCGACGTTTCATTTCCGAATATGATAATGCTGCGAATATACAAAAATTTATGATTTTATTCATATCTTTGTCAAATCACTAATGAAAATTTCACAATGAGAAAAATCATCACAGCCATAATGGGCGCTGCATTACCATTTGCAATCGCCGCGCAGGAGGCGGACATCAACGCCATTACAGTCCGCCTTGATTCCCTTTACAATGCAGTGCTCACCGCTCCCGGAGCCGAAACCTGTAAGGTCAGATACACCGGATCCGACGGCGCCAAAGCACCAGGAGGATTCCTCTGGCAGCGAGGTCTGGGCAAAGGCTGGACGCAGGGCTTGCGCATCTCGCTCCCGGATGTTTCCCAAAATAAGGCTGCCGAATTCGACAACTTCTTCCAGAAAATAGGCCGCGACAACTTCGTGATACGTTACAACGACCACTGTTCGGCCACTCTCATCGAGCCGCTCAACACAATATATGTCTACGACTACGACAGCGCCGACTCACGTCTTAGCTTCATGAAGGCCACCACCACTGGTGAGATATGTTTGCCAAAGGTATGGACACACTGCGACTCGCTCGATGCTACCAAACACGACCCGCTCGCATTCGCTTCTCGACGGGAACTGGCGCTACTGGGTCTTTCGCGGCTGTGGTCGGGCGTCAGACGCAATTTCGCATTCATGAAGCGCGTGAGACTTGACTGGGACAGTCTCTACGTAGCAAATATGGAGCCTGTGGCCGATGCCGCCCACAACGGTGACGACGAGCGAGTCGGCGAACTGCTGCAACTCATGGCGGCCAGACTTGGTGACGGCCATACATTTGTCTACGGCTACGACCGAAACAAATGTTACACCCCGTTATCGACCGTAATTCTCGACGGACGGGTCTACGCCGATGAGGTCTTGTCGCCTGCACTTGAAGAACAAGGCATAAAACACGGCATGGAGCTTGTCAGCGTCAACGGCATCCCAGTAGCAGAATACGGCTATACCCACGTCATGCCATATATTTCATCCTCCACTCCTCAGTGGAGCGAACACACCGCCTTCAATGGCTACAATCTTCTTGCCACGAAGAAAGGTGAAACCATGCGTATGACGTTCAGAGACGGCAAGACAAATCTTGATGCAGAATACACCCCCGACGGGAAATTCTGGCCCTCGTCACCGCGCGCCATCGAATTCTCGCTTCTTAAGGACAAAGTGGGACTTCTGCGCATCAACAATTTCATGGATGCCGATTTCTGCCAGCAGTTTGACAATATCTATCCCTCCATACTCAAGACACGTGCACTAATAATCGACCTTCGGGGCAACGAGGGCGGCAACTCAGGCAACGGCGACTACATCCTGCGCCATCTCACCTCCGACACCATAAAGACCGGCCAATGGACTTCGCCAGCCTACATTCCTGCTTTTGCGTCTTGGGGCATGGATCAGCCTGTACATCAAGGGGCGGGAAACACCCTGCCGCCCTTTACCGACCGCCCTGTCTTTGACCGCCCGGCAGCTATACTTGTCGACGGGGGAACATTCTCTGCCGCCGAAGATTTCACAGCCGCATTCCGCGGCATGGGACGCGGCATGATTGTAGGTACTCCCACTGCCGGCTCTACCGGCAACGGAGTGCAAATTGTCCTCATACCGGGCGTGGCATACGCCAATATATGTTCCAAACATGACGTAGCACCCGACGGCACCGAGTTCGTAGGCACCGGAATCAAACCCGATATCGAAATCCGGGAGAATTACGACAGCTATTTCGGCACAGCCGGTTCGCCTGTAATCAAGGCCGCCCTGCGCCTGCTCAAGTAGACTGCGGCTAACCGGTCCATATGGTTGGCATACACACACCCTTTCACATAAGAATGGAATACCAGCCTCCAGTGCAACCGCATCAGAATCTTTGACTACAAGCAGTTCACTATGCGACAGCGCTGTGAACTGCTTGAACGTTTGTTTGAACGCTGACGCTCCAACTCATTTTATCAGTCCATTAATTTCCTGTAGATACATATTTTTGTAATTTTGCAAGACAAACGCACACCATGTATCCGCATACCGGTGTGCCCACACTAATCAATTTCAGGAGCATGAACCGCAGAGGCAAGCTATATTTCCGATACGGAACGATGGGATCGGCCAAGACAGCCCTGTTGCTGACGACAGCTTACAACCTTGAGGAAAGAGGCATGAAACACGTATGCCTGAAACCCGTAGTGGACACCCGAGAGAACAACAATGTAATCCGCTCCCGCATCGGCATTGAACGACCCTGTATGTGGATCTATGGCGACACTGACCTATACAGGCTCGCCCAACAACTGTTTGAGGAGAACATGGCTGTCATCGACTGGTTTCTCATCGATGAAGCCCAGTTCCTCACCGAGGCACAGGTCGATCAGCTGTCGCGAGTGGTCGACGACTTCGGCAGCAACGTGATATGCTACGGACTTCGTACAGATTTCCGCTCCAGGCTTTTCGAAGGCTCCAGACGACTGTTTGAGATCGCCGACACCATCGACGAGATCAAATCAACCTGCACATGCGGGCGCAAGACCATTGTAAACGCACGCATCGACGCCAACGGCGACTTCGCCGACTCCGGTCAGCAAGTGGAAATAGGTGGAAATGACCGATACATTTCCGTATGCCGCAAATGCTGGCGCAACAAACGCATAGAGCAAGCCTCACGCTCGGCGCTCCCCTTCCCCGACATCAACTCAAGGCAATGAAAAGACACATCATACTGCTTACAGCCTTGCTGTGTGTAGCACTGACAACGGCCGCACACGGTTTCACCGACGAAACGCTCAATTATAAAGTGATGTTCAAATGGGGCATTGTACACAAGCAGGCCGGCCGCGCAACCCTGAAGCTGACATCGGCTCCCGACCACTTCAAGGCCACACTCTATGCCCGCTCCGAACCGTGGGCCGATCATTTCTACACTCTGCGCGACACACTGATATCCATAATGGACCGCACCGACATGCTTCCGCGCCACTACGAGCGAATAGCCCATGAAGACGGACGGTTTGACCACGACATAATACGCATACAGCGTTCAGGCGACACATTCACAGCCACATCCCACCGCATACGGCGCAAGAAAAAAGGCACCGTCAGCCACTCCGACATCACGCTCAAAGCACAGGGTCCTACAGTCGACCTCGTCAGCGTGTTCTACTATCTGCGCATGCTCGATTTCAAAAACCTGAAATCCGGCTACTCCAAGACCATCAACATTTTCTCCGGAAAAAGAAAAGAACTTCTCACCATAAAATATCTCGGAACGGAAGAGCTGAAACTCGACGGGCGCACATACCCCACCTACCGTATCAGCTTCACATTCACCGACGAAAAGTCGGCTAAGACATCTGACGACATCGACATCTGGATATGGACCGCACCAGGCCATATTCCCCTCAAGCTTGAAGGCAAACTCAAAGTAGGCAAAATACGATGTCTTTATACAGGCAACAACTAAACATCGACATCAATGCCGCCACGTCGATCCGGCTCTTAACATCTCACAGAACGCAACGACAATGACACGCATTAAAATACTCGCTCTCCTTATCATCATGAGCATCACATCAGCGGCAGGAGCCGCAGACACGACAACGCAACCACCCCGGGAAGTGCGGCTGAAAATAGTCGAGACATCCGACGTCCATGGCAATTTCTTCCCCTACAACTTCATCACACGCACTCCATGGAACGGCAGCATGGCGCGAGTAGCCACATTCGTTGATTCACTCCGCTCATCCGACGGCCCTGAATCAGTTATACTGCTCGACAACGGCGATATACTCCAGGGACAGCCGACGGTCTACTACTACAATTTTGTCGATACCGCATCGCGTCATATCGCCTCCGAAATCTACGACTATATGTCGTACGATGCCGCCACCATAGGCAACCACGATGTGGAAACCGGCCACAAGGTGTACGACCGCTGGATCGAAGCTACCGACGTGCCCATAATGGGCGCCAACGTCATCGACACCGCCACCGGACTCCCATACCTCAGACCATACACGATAATAGAGCGCCAGGGCATCCGGACGGCCGTCATCGGAATGCTCACCCCGGGCATACCAATGTGGCTCCCCGAACCGCTATGGAGCGGCCTCAGATTCGAGGACATCACCACATCGGCACAAAAATGGGTGGAAACCGTCCGGCGTAAGGAAAACCCCGACATCGTCATCGGACTCTTCCACTCGGGATATTCCGACGCCTCCAGACGTCCGGGGCTGACAGAGAACGCCTGTCTTGAAGTAGCCCGCAACGTTGCCGGATTCGACGCCATACTCGGAGGACACGACCACCAGCGCGCCAACCGCATCGTGACCAATCCCGAAGGCCGGCCGGTCGTACTGCTGAATCCCGCCAACGATGCCAAGGCGGTAGGAGTGCTTGACATTACACTTTCAATCGACTCCGATGGAACAATCATCGACAAGCGTATAACAGGATCGCTCGCCGATGTCGACACTCTCAATCCGTCGCCTGAGTATATGTCGCATTTCGGAGCGCAACGCCAGGCCGTAGAGAACTTCACCGGACGTATCATAGGCCGCAGCGAAGGACTGTTTGACTCCTCGGAGTCACTTTTCGGCCCGTCACCTTTCATGACACTAATCCACCGGCTGCAGCTTCAGCTGACAGGCGCCGACATCTCATTTGCCGCACCACTGTCGATCGACGCCGTGATCAAGCCCGGCGATGTAAGGGTAAGCGACATGTTCGGCCTCTACAAATACGAGAACATGCTCCTCACAATGAAGCTCACCGGCAGGGAGATCCGCGATTATCTCGAGGAATCATACTCCATCTGGGTCGACACCGCCGCCACAAATCCCGGGAGACATCTGCTGCTGTTCAGATCAAAGCGACCCTCGGCCAACGACAACCGGCTGCGCAATCCGGCATACAATTTCGACTCCGCCGCAGGCATCGAATACACTGTCGACATCACGCAGCCCAAAGGCAAACGTGTCAACATCACATCCATGGCCGACGGCACACCGTTCGACCCGGCACACACCTACACAGTAGCCGTAAACTCCTATCGCGGGAACGGCGGAGGCGACCTTATGACACGCGGAGCCGGACTCAGCAAGGAGGAGATGAAGCAGCGTACAGTTGCAAGCACCGACATCGACCTACGATACTACATGATGAAAGAGATAGAAAAGAACGGCACCATCACCCCGACGACTGATCACAACTGGCGGTTTGTGCCCGAAGCGCTCGCCGATTCACTTTCAGAAACCGACCGGAAAATCATCAAAGGCCATTGATTCCTCATTCATCTGCACGACCATGTTGAGATACATCTGCAAGATACTGTTCACATTCGCACTCACGGTAGCCATTTCGGTTATTGGAAAAATAGTGTTCGTATTCTGTCATACCGACATATACGACCCGTTCGGCATGCGACAGATCATGGCTGCCATAGTCCACGGACTACCCATGGACTGCACCATCGCCGCCTACATATCCATCCTGCCGGCCATTCTGGCAATCGCCCACCTGTGGACTGACAGCCGTATGCTGTCGGCAATCGAACGCGCATATTTCATAATCGTCAGCCTGTTGTGCGGCACCGTATTCGTTCTCGACACAGCCCTTTATACCCACTGGGGCTTCAAGCTCGACATGACCCCGATATTCTACTTCATCACCTCACCTGCCGCTGTCATCGGCGGTATGACTGCGGCGCAGAAGGCCGGAGGCCTGTCGTGCATAGTGCTGTCGGCTGTAATCATCTACCTGCTCTACAACCATGCAGTGATCAGGCTGCAGCTCCCCCGCCCCAACAGAGACGCCCGATTGAAAGCCACAGCCGTGATGATCCTGGCCACAGCCCTGCTTTTCATCCCCTTGCGCGGCGGATTCACCGTTTCGACAATGAATCCCGGACGTGCATACTTCAGCCCGGAAATGAAACTCAACCATGCGGCCACAAATCCGGTGTTCAATCTACTCTATTCGGCAACCCACCAGAACAAGGAGCTGAAAACCCTCAATTCGATTGACGACCGTCAGCTCGCAGATCTTGAACCGCATCTCATCGCCACATCGCTGCGACAATGCATCCCCGACACCACACTGCTGTCAGCCTCACGACCCGACATCTACATAATACTGCTTGAAAGCTTCTCAACACACCTTATGCCCTCCATGGGAGGCGAAGCGATAGCCACACGGCTCGACAGCATCGCATCCGCCGGACTGAGCTTCACTGAATTCTACGCCAACAGCTTCCGCACCGATCGTGCTCTGGCATCCGTACTGTCGGCCTATCCCGGCATACCTACCGTAAGCGTAATGAAGTCAGTGGGGAAAATTGAGTCTCTGCCATCCCTGCCGCTCGCCCTCAAAGATGCCGGCTATGACCTCACCTACTATTACGGCGGCGACATCAATTTCACCAACATGCGTGCCTTGCTCGCTGCCGGAGGCTTCAGCCGCATAGTGTCCGACACCGACTTCCCGATCACCCAACGGCTCGGCAAATGGGGAGCACACGACGATATACTTTTCAGCCGCGTAGAGCATGATCTGGCTTCCGCCCGCGACAACGGCGCCCCCAGGCTTACAGTCATCCAGACCTCAAGCAGCCATGAGCCGTTCGATGTACCTGCGACCATCCTCCCCGGCAAGGAAGCCAACGCGTTCGCATTCACCGACAGCATTGTCGGACGGTTTGTCGACAAACTCAGCCTGACACCACGATGGGACTCCACACTCGTCGTACTTGTCGCCGACCACTACGGATGCCACCCGCGCAATCTGACATCGATGCGTGACCGTCACCACATACCGCTTGTCATGACCGGCGGCGCGCTCCGCCGCCACGGCACGATCGACATCCCCGCGTCGCAAACCGACATCGCGGCCACACTCCTCGGTATGCTCGGCATCGACCACAGCCGATTCACATTCTCGAAAGACATATTCGACAGCTCATCCCCGAAATTCGCCTACTTCGCACGCCCCGAAGAAGCCGCAATGCTCGATACTTGCGGCTATCACGTCATCGACATCTACACAGGCGGCACTCTGGAAAATGAAGGGAAAAGCGACTCCACACTCCTGCGGCTCAAAGCCTATCTCCAGCTACTCAACCACGACTTCAACCAACGATGAAAATAACCATCTCACCCCAATACGAATATCTCCGGCCATATCTCTCCGATATCACCACCCACTTCGACTATGGCCGGGAGATACACTCCGGACGCAACCATATCAGAGTGATCAGCCCCGACGGCCATCTGCAGCTCAACGTCAAACGATACGCCATACCCCACTGGCCAAACCGTCTTATCTACTCCTGCTTTCGCCGCCCCAAGGGAATAAGGGCATTCACATACCCTGAACACCTCATTGCAGCAGGCATAGACACTCCCGCTCCGGTAGCCTACATCGAGGAGCGCACCGCCGGTCTCATAGGCTACACCTACTTCGTCAGCCTGCAGTCCGAACTGCCCGGACGACTCTACGAACTCGGCAACGCACGCATGGATCGCCCCGAACATATCAGCCTCGCACGCGACCTCGCGCGGTTTGCAGCCCACATACATGAGGCACATCTGACACACCTCGACTTCTCCCCCGGCAATATCCTCTACGAAACTCTCCCCGACGGTTCACACCGCTTCGCACTCGTCGACATCAACCGCATGCGTTTCGGCGAAGTCGACATCAAGAGAGGATGCGCCAACTTCGCACGGCTATGGGGACAACCGAAGTTGTTCGAATTGCTGGCTAAGGAATACGCCGCAGCACGCGGATTCGACCCCGAAGAATGCTTCCGGCTCATGATGGATGCGCGCCGGCGGTTCTGGAGCCGCTTTGTGCGACGCCACAAAGTGAAATACGATCTCATACTTGACTGAACGATGGAACGATCACCACGCCGTTACCTGCTCTACGCATCGCTGAGCTACGCCTACGCCATACTCCGGCCACTTCAGGAGGAGATCCGTCGCCGGGGCGACGAGGCAGCATGGTTTCTCGAACCCTCATGCCCGGACATGCTTCTTCTCGACGAACGACGCATATCCACACTCCGCGACGCCATACGGTGGAATCCGATTGCCATATTCGCGCCCGGCAACCATATCCCCGACTTCCTTCCGGGAGTGAAGGTAGCCGTATTCCATGGCTACCCGATGAAAAAGAGGATAGAAAAAATCGACGACCATTTCACTATCCGTGGATGGTTTGACATATACTGCACACAGGGGCCAAGCTCCACTCCCTATTTCCGTATGCTTGAAAAGCGCCACGGCTTTTTCAAAGTCTACGAGACCGGATGGACTAAAGCCGACTCCTTCTTCCGCAACAGCAACCATGTCGAGCGCTCATCGGATCGACCGGTGATACTCTACTCCCCCACCTTCACCAAAGGTATTTCATCGGCATGGGATCTGTTGCCGACAATAACTCACCTTGCTGCAACCCGTCAATGGGACTGGATCATCACATTCCATCCCAAACTCGATGACCAGCAACTCATCGACGACTATCAGCGCATGGCCGACAAGATGCCAAACGTGGAATTCGCACGGCTTAACAAAGGACTTGAAACATTCCTGCGAAGCGACGTCATGCTCTGTGACTCATCAAGCATTACTGTGGAATACATGATGCTCGGCAAACCGGTGGTCACCTATCGCAACACCCATCCCGGACCACATCTGATCGACGTCAGAAACGCCGACGACATCGGACAGGCCATTGAAACCGCACTGACCCGCCCTCCCGAACTGATGAAAGAGATCGACCGATATACATCCCATCACGAAGCTCACCGCGACGGACATAACTCATCGCGCGTGCTTGAAGCTGTAGACGACTTCATAGCCCATCACGCAGGCCATCTGCACCGTAAACCGCTCAATCTTATCCGACGCCTGAAACTGCGCCTGAAACTGCGGTATTACCACCTCTGAAAAAGAAACAAACACATTATCCCCGCAGAAAATTCATCAGGATTTTTTCTGCGGGGATAATGTGTTTGTATGGATGCCGCTCACGCAGCGTCACTCATCGCCGTCGCCAGCTTCACAGAGCCACACCTTGACCCGATGCAGCTGCTGTCCCATTGGTCTGCTGACGATTGGCGCCACGCATGCGGTCATTCTTGCGGTTCTTGTCCTTGCCGTTTTTACGATCCTTGTCAAACTTACGACCGTCGGCACGCATGGCCCGGCCATTGACAAAATTGTTTTCCAGCATCTGCACGTACTGCTCCGGAGTGAGAATCTTCTTCATCTCCGCAAGATAATTCTTGCGTTCGGTCTGGCGCATACCGGCCTTCTGCTGCCGGTCCTTGTCCCGCTGGTCGCGCCGCGCCTGCAGTTCCTTCTGCCTGCTGGCCTGCAGAGCTGCGATCTCGGCCTTCTGTTTTTCGGTCAGGGTGATGCCCTGCAGACAGCATACCGGCTGTTTGTCGCGTGCGGCGTCATTCTTCTTCACATTGTCATCGGCCATCGCTGTCATGCTTCCAAGGCCTATTGTTGCTGCGAGCGCAAAGGCTGCTATTCTATTCATTTTTTCATATAGTTTTTTCTTACGTTTGTTTTGTCGTTTCTTCGAAGTCAACGCTTATTTGACCGGATTCGTTGAATGAGGTTTAACCCTTCACCGCCTATTTAACCGATTTTACGGTTTAGCTTAAATTTTACTACACATCGACTGCCGTCGGTATAGCCTGCTGACTTCATCGCATTTTTTGCTCTTACGATAATGTATTTATAAGGGCATTTTGTTAAATTTGTAGCATGAAACTAATTGCCGACTGCGGAAGCACCACCACCAAATGGGCTATGGTCGGCGACAGCGGCGCGATTGTGGAGCGATTCACATCGCCTGGCATGAACGCAAGCCTGCTGTCGCCCGACGACCTACACACCACACTATTGTGTTCGCTGCCATCGTCGCGCCGTGCCCAGGAGATCGACACGGTGCATTTTTACGCTGCCGGATGCCGCACCGGCGCCCAGCGTGCCACGATAGCCGATGCCCTCGGAGCCGTCTATCCCAAAGCACGCATATATGTCGACGGCGACCTCATTGCCGCCGCACGAGCCTTGTGCGGCCACAACGAAGGGATCGCATGCATCATGGGCACCGGATCCAACTGTTGCCTGTATAGCCCCGACAATGGAGGACGTATCGTCAGATCCATATCACCGCTCGGATACGTGCTCGGCGACGAAGGATCCGGCTCAGCCATAGGCCGTCGACTTGTGGCCGACGCACTGCGCGGCATACTGCCTGACGACCTCTGTCAGGCCGTCATGGAGTTTGCCGGCACCGACGCCACCGGAATCATCGAACACATCTACCGGCGGCACGACGCCAACCGGTTTCTTGCATCGTTCGCACGTCTGGCAAGCGACCATATCGACCGTCCGGAGATCGAAGCGATTGTCGACGGCTGCTTCGACGCATTCATCGAACGCAACCTGATGCTCCTACCCGGCTACGACACACTTCCGATAGGCTTCTGCGGATCCATCGCCGCCAACTTCACGCCACGACTCGAAGCCGCGCTCGACCGCCACGGCCTCAAAGCCTCCGACATCGTGGCCTCGCCAATGCATGGACTGATACAATATCATGCCTGCCGACAGAAATAACCATCACACATATATCCCTTAAACCAATACAATTATGAAAACCGACCGTGACAGCAATATAGAACTGATGCTGCTTAACATCACCGGCAACGACCGTCCGGGAGTGACCGTTGAGCTTTCGGAAATACTCGCGCGATACGACGCTACAATACTTGACATCGGACAGGCCGACATACACCACACACTCGCACTCGGCATACTCATCAAGACCGACAGCCGTGTGTCGGGCGACCTGATGAAAGACCTCCTGTTCAAGGCCTACGAACTCGATGTCAACATCCGTTTCAGTCCGGTCAGCGCCGATGAATACCAACAGTGGGTCGGACTTCAAGGAAAGGACCGATGGATAATCACACTCCTCGGCCGACGGCTGACGGCCGCCGCGATAGCCGATGTCAGCCGTGTGGTGGCCGAGATGGGGCTTAACATCGACGGAATAAAACGACTGACCGGACGAATGCCGCTGCACGGCGAGAATCCGCTCAGCAAATCGTGCGTACAGATATCGGTCAGAGGCAATCTCGACGACCAGACGGAGATGCAGAAGCGCTTCATGGAGATCGCCAATCTCCGCGAAGTGGATATATCGCTTCAGGAAGACACCATGTACCGACGTGCACGGCGACTCGTATGCTTCGACATGGACTCCACACTGATAGGCACTGAAGTGATCGACGAACTCGCCGACCGCGCCGGAGTCGGAGCCGAAGTCAGAGCGATCACCGAAAGCGCCATGCGCGGAGAGATTGACTTCTGCGAAAGCTTCACCCGTCGGGTAGCGCTCCTCAAGGGACTCGACGAAAGCGTGATGCGCGACATAGCCGAAAACCTTCCGATCACCGAAGGAGTGGACCGTATGATGACAGCACTCAAACGCACTGGCTACAAGACAGCTATACTCTCCGGCGGATTCACATATTTCGGCAACTACCTCAAACAACGCTTCGGATTTGACTATGTCTATGCCAACGAACTGGAGATCAAAGACGGCAAACTCACCGGCCGGCATCTGGGCGATATAGTCGACGGACGCAGAAAAGCCGAACTGCTCCGGCTGCTCGCGCAGGTGGAGAATGTCAACATCAAACAGACCATAGCCGTAGGCGACGGAGCCAACGACCTCCCTATGCTCGCCACCGCCGGACTCGGCATAGCATTCCACGCCAAACCCAAGGTGAAAGCCACCGCCGACCAGTCGCTTTCGACCATCGGACTCGACGGCATACTCTACTTCATCGGATTCAAAGACTCGCTGATATCATGAGCCACTGGCCGATGATGACCAACATCATACATCAGAATGACACCGCTCCCACAAATAACGGCTGACGCTTCCGGCGGCCGAACGCTACGAGGCGTTCAGGCTGCAGTTTCCCGAAGTGTGCCGACGGGCCAAACTCGGATACATAGCCTCATATCTCGGCATCACGCTCCCTACACTGTCGCGCCTGCGGCGTAACCGCCGAATTTGACGCAGATCAAAAATTTTCATCTTCAGCATAAGTAGTTTTGCACGACGGAAACACTCCGCCGAATAATTCTCCACAGTCAAACAACCAAACTACAAATATGTCGGCATTCACAGCATCACGGATTTTCTCCACCTCAAAGCCCCACTACGAACTTCTCGACGGCCTGCGCGGAGTCGCGGCCCTTATGGTGATATGGTATCACTTCTTCGAGGGATTCGCCACATCTCCGGTCGATCAAGGATTCAACCACGGCTATCTGGCCGTCGACTTTTTCTTCGTCCTGTCGGGCTTCGTGATAGGCTATGCCTACGACGGCCGGTGGCGTCAGGGGCTTACCAAAGGAGAATTCATGCTGCGGCGTGTCATCCGCCTTCATCCGATGCTTGTCATGGGAGTGGTGTTCGGCGTCGTAGCCTTTATGATACAGGGCTCCGAACAGTGGGATCACACTCCGGTAGCGTCATGGTCTGTCATGCTGTGCTTCCTGCTCGGCATACTGATGCTTCCGGCACTCCCCCACACAGCTGCCGAAGTCAGAGGCAACGGAGAGATGTTTCCGCTCAACGGTCCGGCCTGGTCGCTGTTTTTTGAATATATCGCAAGCATAGCCTACGCTGTGGTGCTCCACCGTCTTTCAGGCCGTGCCCTGCGATGGGTTGTGGCCCTCAGCGGCATAGGTCTTGCCCTTACGGCTGTCATGAATCTTTCAGGAGCCTACCATATCGGCAACGGATGGACGGCCGCCGACTACGGGTGGCTTGGCGGCCTGCTCCGGGTGTCGTTCTCATTCAGCATCGGCCTGCTCATGTCGAGAGGATTCAAGCCCGTCAGAATCCGTGGAGCCTTCTGGATCTGCAGCGCCACTATCATAGGCGTTATGTGCGTGCCCTATATCACACCCGACGGCAATCCGAGCGTATGGAACGGCATATTCGACTCCGTGATGACACTCGCCGTGTTCCCCGCAGTGGTATATCTCGGCGCATCCGGCTGCACCACCGACCGCATATCTCGTGGACTGTGCGACTTTTTCGGCAATATTTCATATCCGATCTATATCATACACTATCCGTTCATGTATCTTCTTTACGCATGGATATGGGCTGCACCGACCGAACGTGCCTTCGCCGACATCTGGCCTCTGTGCGTGGCGATGTGGTTCGGACTGATATTGCTCGCATGGGTGCTTCTCAAAGTCTACGACGAACCGGTCCGACGCTGGCTCAACCGCAAGGCGTTCGGCTCACGCTGACCGTACTCCGATCGCCCGACTACTATTCATCAGCCATGACCGGCCCATGCTCATCGGATCGCTCTACCCTGTCAATGACATAATGGTCGTAATACGACAGCAGCAGAGTGGTCAGCGGCAGTGCTATTATCAGGCCGATGAATCCGAGCAATGTGCCCCACACCGACAGCGACAGCAGTATTATGGCCGGATTAAGCCCCATCGACTTGCCCATTATGCGCGGAGTCAGTATCAGATCCTGTATAGCCTGCACTACGCAATACACCGCTATGGCCTGCCAGAAAATGCTCCAGAAATCACCACCCCCGCCGGCCGCATAGACCATGCAGAGTATGATAGTAGGCACTATCGACACCAGCTGAAGATACGGCACCATATTCAGCAATCCGATAAACAGACCGAGCACCACAGCCATCGGCAGACCGATTATCAGGAATCCGGCCGTGAACAGCAGTCCGACTATGAAGGCCACCAGTGCCTGACCACGGAAATAATGGTTCATCGACACCTTGATATCGCTGCCTACCTTGAACACAATCGGACGGTATTTCGGCGGCACCATGCGGCGTATGGCCATGAAAAACCGTGGATAGTCGATCATTATAAACACCACATAGAGCACCACTATAAACCAGTTGAATATACCAAGCAACAGAGATATGGATCCGGTAAGTATATTCCATGTGGTCGACACCACACTTTCTATCAGCGACATCCACTCCTGTTTGGTCAGCATGTCGGATATCGCGGCAAAGTCCACCTGACTCTTTATGAACTCATGGATACCTGCCGGCAGAAAAGATATATGTATCTCGCTCGAGGCATAATTGCGAAGTATCCGGGCCATGGAATGCATCTCTTCGGTAAGCATCGGCACCAGAAACCATCCCAATACCGACAGAAAGAACACCGACTCGAAGAGCGTCACGAATATTGCCACCACACGTCCTCTGAGATGCAGCAGACGCCGGTTGAACTGCACAAACGGCTCAAACATATAAGCGATCAGGCATGCCACAAAAAATGGCAGCAACACATTGCGCAGTATATTGACAAGCCATAATACACCGCATATCACCACTACGGTGATTATCAGTCTGACGACACGGTCGAATGTAAACGGACGGGGCATAGTCTGCGACATTTCAGGAAACAAACCGATCAAGCACCGTAGCTATCAGATCCTCGACCGCAGTGCGGTAATTGGGAGTAGCGTTGCCGTTCATACGGTTGGCTATTATCGAGCATACGGTCATGGCTCTGTGACCCATAAGCAACGACAGTCCCTGAAGCGGAGCCGACTCCATCTCATAGTTGGTGATGCGCTGGGAATCATAGCTCAACGATTCCAGACGGCTGTTAATATCCGGATTGGCAAGCGGCAGACGCAGTTCACGTCCCTGCGGACCGTAGAAGCCCACAGCCGATATCGTATTGCCTCTCACCATATCGTCGCGGCCTATCTGATCCACCAGTCCGGGATCGGAAGCCACCACGTAGGGACGCGCCCAGAGAGGATTCCATCCCGTATGGCTGCATAACGCCCGCTCATAGTCCAGATCGGCCACCTCATCGCGCCCTGCATAATAGTTGAGTACACCGTCAAAACCTATCGACTTGACTGCTATGACCGGTGTCCCTACAGGTATATCGGGCTGAAGAGAGCCTGAAGTGCCTATTCTCACCATCTGCAGACTGCGCCGGCGATCCTTCACTTCCCGCGTGACGAAATCCACGTTGGCAAGCGCATCCAACTCATTGACAACGATGTCGATATTGTCAGGCCCGATGCCGTGACTCAGACACATTATCCGCTCGCCGCGAAGCGTTCCGCCCATGGTGCGGAACTCACGGCTCTGTACCGTGAAATCGATACTGTCGAAATGTTCCGCCACAAGATCCACTCTCGCAGGATCACCCACGAGTATTATCTTGTCGGCAAGCTGCTCAGGCTTGAGATGCAGATGAAACACACTCCCGTCGGAGTTGATTATAAGTTCGGATGACTCTATTGTCTTTGCCATGATATTACTGTTTTATTCTGCTTGACATATATTGACTCGATGACTATGCCGGACGATATTTAGCGCCGGGATAAGGCAACACAAGTCCTTTGAATTCCATTTCTATAAGCATACCCGTAAGACGTCCCACAGGTATGTCAAGGTCCACCGACAGACGATTGATCTGCGCCTCTCCTCTCTCTCTGAGATAGTCCATCACCGACTGTTCTTCGCCACTGATTTCAGGAAAAAGCGTCGACTGAGCGGTCTCCTGCTGCCGTCGGGGCCAACGCATGGCGTCGATCAGATCGTCGGCCGAACCTACCAGCGACGCCACATTGCGTCTTATAAGGCTGTTGCATCCGGCGCTGTATATATCCGACGTACGTCCGGGCAAAGCGAATACATCCCGGTCATAGTCCGAGGCTATACGGGCTGTCACCATCGCACCACCCTTTTCGGCCGACTCCACTACTACCAGACAGTCGCTTATGCCGGCCACGATACGGTTGCGGGCAAGAAAATTGCCTTTATGGACCGCTGCCGAACTCATATAGTCGGTAAGCAGCAGTCCGCCGCTTCTCACCATCTCTACCGCCGTATTGCGGTGTGCCGCAGGATATATGGTGTTCAGACCATGGGCAAGCACCGCCACGGTTGGCAACCCGCACTCTATCGCTGCCCTGTGGGCTGCGACGTCGATGCCGTATGCCAGACCGCTGACCACTGCCACCGGTGCGCCGACACGCGACGCCAGCCCCTCCACAAGCTTGCGGCAGAAATCCACTCCGTAGGGAGTAGCATGGCGCGTGCCTACCACACCTACCGTCAGGACATCGTTCAGCCTGCAACTACCCGTCGAATACAGCATCAGCGGAGCGTCGGTGCAGTCATGCAGCCGCGAAGGATAATCGGCATCCGTAAAATAGGTCGCATCCACATGGCCGGCCTCCGTAAAGTCAGCCTCGACCTCGGCCGCCTTCAGCAGTCCGTCGCGATACTGACGGTCGAATATTCTGTTGGAAAAGCCCATGACCGCAGCAAGTTGCCTGTCGGTAGCCTCGAAAAAAGCCTCTTCCGACCCGATTCGGGCCAGAATCTCGCGGGCAAGCATCTGGTTGATGCCGCGAAGCTGCGAGAAAGCTATTCGGAGCGAAAGCTGACGGCGGTCCATATCCACTTGTATCAACCGTTGATATACTCAGAGAAAGCCTCGGCGAGAGCATCGCCGCGTGTCAGGCGTCCCTGCTCCAGACACACCACCTCCACTCTGGCTCTCACCACAGGCTCGCCGCTGGGATTACGGAATATATCCTGACGGAATATAAATTTCGCGCCCTCGCGGCTCATCGAAAGACACGAATCCATAGCGTCGCCCGACCGAAGCGGAGTGAGATACTCTATCTCAACCTTACGCAACACAGGATCGATGCCACGCTCATGCATGGATGCAAACGACATGCCGGCCGCCGTGCAGAAGGCATGACGCGTATGTTCAAGATAGTGCAGATAATTGGCATTATTCACTATCCCCTGCACATCAAGCTCGTAATCGCGCACAGTTAGCGGCAACACAAAGTCGTAGTCATTGCTGTTGACTTGGTTTTTGGCCATAATTGAATAGAATTTTCTGTAAAAATACGCAAAAAAAGCGGGTTGATAAGTAAATTTGCATGCAAATTTTAATTACATCATTATGTCACCCGCATTATCTACAATAATTCTGCTCGTAATCAGCAACATATTCATGACATTCGCCTGGTATGGCCATCTCAGGCTGTCGGCGTCGGGAGTATCGGCTTCATGGCCTCTCTACGCTGTCATACTGTTCTCATGGGGAGTGGCTCTGCTCGAATACTGCTGTCAGGTACCCGCCAACCGTATTGGATACGAGGGTAACGGTGGCCCGTACTCACTCATACAGCTCAAAGTGATGCAGGAAGTGATCACTCTTGTGGTGTTCGTAGTGTTCAGCATCATGGCCTTCGAGGGATTCGAACTGCGATGGAATCATATCGCAGCCTTTGCACTGCTTGTGGGTGCCGTCTACCTCGTGTTCATGAAATAATCCTCCGGCGACAATTATAGACGAAGCCTGCAACGACACGCAAGGCGCTGTGTCAGAATCGATTTTGACACAGCGCCTTTGATTTTCGGTTCTATAATGAAGAGGTGCCGTAACGGCTCATCCCACATTATTTATTGACACGGAAGGTATCCACACCGTTGTTCAGAAAGTCTACTATCTGGCGGGCGGCAGCTATGCCGGCGTTGATATTGGCTTCACTTGTCTGTGCGCCCATCTTCTTGGGAGTGAAAAACACCCGGTCACCGAAGCGCGCTGTCAGCTCATCGGCATTGTCGGGCTTCACATCCGCCACATATTTGATATCTGGCCTCTGTTCGAGTGCTTGCGCGAGTCCCTCCTCGTCGATCACTTCTTTGCGGGCCGTATTAATCAGGACTCCACCTTTTGGCATAAGGGTGATCAGATCACGCCCTACCGAACGGCGGGTAGCGTCGGTGGCCGGAATATGGAGCGACACTATCTTATTGTCGGCATAAAGCGATTCCACGCTATGCACAGGCTTTACTCCCGCTTCCGCCATCACCTCGTCGGGGCAGAACGGATCGAGAGCCGACACCTCCATGCCGAATCCCTTGGCTATACGGGCCACGTTGCGACCCACCTGACCGAAAGCATGTATGCCGAGAGTCTTTTCCTTAAGCTCGGAGCCGGATGTGCCGTTGTAGCCGTTCCGCACAGCCATCACGGCGAGACCGAACACCAGTTCGGCTACAGCATTGGAATTCTGTCCCGGAGTATTCTCCACGCATATACCACGCGCCGTGGCTGCCTGAAGATCCACATTGTCATAACCGGCACCGGCTCTCACCACAATTTTGAGATTGCCGGCCGCATTGATCACTTCGGCGTCAACTTTGTCGGAACGCACTATCAGAGCATCCACATCGGCCATAGCCTCAAGAAGCTGCTCCTTGCTCTGATATTTTTCCAGAAGCAGGAGTTCATAGCCCGCTTCGTCCATCACTTTGCGTATCCCCTCCACGGCCACAGCCGCAAAAGGTTTTTCGGTTGCAACGAGAACTTTCATATCATTGCGTGATTTATCAGTGTGACGACTGGAATTCATTCATGGCCTCGACCAGAGCACGCACGCTTTCGATCGGGAGCGCATTGTAGAGCGAAGCTCTGAAGCCTCCCACCGAACGGTGGCCCTTAATGCCGACTATGCCCCGCGCGGCGGCAAAATCCACAAACTCTTTCTCCAACTCTTTGTATTCGGGCTTCATGACGAAGCACACGTTCATTATCGAACGGTCGGCATGATCCTTCACCGTGCCTTCGAACATCCGCGACGAATCTATAGCCTCATACAGCAAGTCAGCCTTGGCTATATCGCGTTTCTCAAGCTCTTTCACTCCTCCCTGCTCCTTATACCAGCGCAGGGTCTGGAGAGCCGAGAATATCGGCAGAACAGGCGGGGTATTGAACATCGAGTCCTTCTTGATATGCGTCCGATAGTCAAGCATGGTAGGTATCGGGCGCTCAACGTGTCCGAGAGCATCCTCACGTACTATCACGATGGTGGCACCGGCCGGAGCCAGGTTTTTCTGAGCGCCGGCATAGATCACATCGTATTTCGACACATCCACCGGGCGCGAGAATATGTCGGACGACATATCACACACCAGCCTTACCTTGCCGGCATCAAGATCATGACGTATTTCGGTGCCGTAGATTGTGTTGTTGGACGTATAGTGGAAGTAGTCGGCATCCTGCGGAACAGTGAAACCTTTAGGAATATAATTGAAGTTGGCATCCTTCGACGAGGCCACGACGTCGACCTCTCCGAACAGGCGTGCCTCCTTTATGGCGTTGACTGCCCAGGTGCCGGTCTCCATATATGCGGCCTTGCGGGCAAGCAGATTGAACGGAACCATGCAGAACTGGAGGCTGGCGCCGCCGCCGAGAAACAGCACCGAGTAACCGTCGGGCACTTCAAGAAGCTCTTTCACAAGCGCACGAGCCTCTTCCATGACTGCCACAAACTCCTTGCTGCGGTGTGACACCTCAAGAATGGAAAGTCCTGTGCCCGCGAAGTCAATTACTGCTTCAGCGGTGTTTTTGATTGTGTACTGGCTCAGAATCGATGGGCCGGCATAGAAATTGTGTTTATGCATCATGGCGCAATTGTTTAGGGGGTTGTTATGACGGCAAATTAAAGAAAAAAATCAATTACAAACAAATTTAATTCAAAAACTTTTCAGGTTTTTTCCCTACACGATCCGAAAACACAATGTAATGACTGATATCCAAAGACAATGTATCATTTTCCGCCCGACATTCAGACACCGCCGGAGCTTCGAACTAATCACGGCAGCCGGATGTTATAGAAATGTAACTCAAATGTAACACACGCATAGAACAACACAAACTAACATAAAAACAACATTACTACTATGAACACAGCTCCTTTACAAGGCATCAAAGTGGTGGACTTCACCAACGTACAGTCAGGCCCGTCATGCACACAGCTTCTTGCATGGCTCGGCGCCGATGTGGTAAAGATCGAACGCCCCGGCACCGGAGATGCAACCCGTAATGAAATCCAGTTCGACCCCGATTGCCCGAGCTACTATTTCCTGCAGCTTAATTCCGACAAGAAATCACTTGCTCTCGACGCCGCCACACCCGACGGCAAAGATATCCTCACACGCCTCATCAAGGAGTGTGACATATTCGTGGAAAACCTCCATCCCGGAGCCATGGATAAACTCGGATTCAGCTGGGAAGTGGTTCACAAACTCAATCCAAAATGTATCTACGGCACTATCAAAGGCTTCCCCATAAGTTCGAAATATGCCAATCTGAAAGCATACGAACCTGTCGCACAGGTCACTGCCGGAGCTGCATCAACCACCGGATGGTGGGAAGGCCCCGACAACGTGCCGACTCAGAGTGGCGCGGCGCTCGGCGACTCCAACACCGGTATGCATCTGACCATCGGACTTTTGGCCGCACTCTGTCAGCGCGAGAAAACCGGCGAGGGCTGCTACGTATACCAGTCGATGCACAACGCCTGCCTCAACCTGTGCCGCATCAAGACGCGCGACCAGCTGACACTCGACCGTATCGGATATCTGACACAGTTCCCACAGTATCCCGACGGGAAATTCGGTGACTTCGTGCCGCGTTCAGGCAACCAGGAGGGATCCGGAGTGCTCGGATGGACCTACAAATGCAAAAACTGGGCTACCGACCCCAACGATTACGTCTACGTCATACTGCAGCGAGGCGCCAAGGACTTTGAGCTTGCCTGCAAGGCGCTCGGATTCGAGGACTGGCTCACCAATCCCGACTTCAATACAGCCGACGCGCGCGACCGTCACAAACAGCAGATTTGGGACCGCATACAGAAGTTCTGCATCGACAAGACCAAGCATGAGGTGACCGACATCCTGTCGAAGGCAGGAGTGCCTGTTGCGCCCGTACTGTCGACCAAGGAGATCATGACCGACCAGAGCCTCTACGACGGCAACACACTGGTAAAGATCAATCAGGGAGGCAAAGTCGGCGAATTCGTCACCGTAGGCGTACCGTTCACACTCTCCAATTTCCAACCTGCCTACGGCCCCTGCCCGACTCTCGGAGGAAATACCGACGAAGTACTCAAGAGCATCGGATACACCGACGAGCAGATCGCATCGTTCGCCAAGAACGGCACTACCGCCCCAATGCCGAAAACGGCTGCCAAATAACATACTCCGGACAGACCATTGCCCGACCCTCCCGGCCGGAAATGATTCCGGCCGGGAATTATAGAACAGCATTACATCAACTGATTATTAATTCCATACAATGTCAAACACATCAACCACACCGAACCCCGCTACACAGGCTCCGCATTTCCCGGCACAGGTGACAGGCATGTATATTCTCGCCCGCGCGCTTAAAAACGTCGGCATCGACGTAATGTACGGACTTGTCGGCATTCCGGTCACCGAAATGGCCTACATAGCCCAGGCGCAAGGCATACGCTTCATAAGTTTCCGCCACGAGCAGCAGGCAGGAATGGCTGCGGCTACCCACGGATTCCTCACCAAGACTCCGGGAGTGTTGCTGACCGTGTCGTCGCTGGGCTTCATCAACGGACTCACCGCCACAGTCAACGCCACAGTCAACTGCTACCCGATGATACAGATATCCGGATCGAGCCAGCGCGAGACGATTGATCTCGAACAGGGTGCATACGAGGGACTTGACCAGCTCAACGTGGCCAAGGGACTGGTGAAGGCCGCCTACCGTGTCAACCGTCCCGAAGATATTCCCACCGCTGTGGCCCGCGCCTACCGCGCTGCCGTTTCAGGCCGTCCGGGCGGAGTGTATCTCGACGTCACGACCGCATGCCTTGGCGCTGTCATGAACCATGACGACGCGGAGAAGTTGCTTTTCAAGCCCGTCGATCCCTGTCCTGCCGTGCAGCCTTCGGCCGAATCGGTCGACCGCGCGCTGCAGCTGCTGGCCTCGGCCAGACAGCCGGCCATATTGCTCGGCAAAGGCGCTGCCTATGCACAGGTCGACGACAAGATCAAGCAACTTGTCGAAACCACAGGCATACCCTTCTATCCTATGTCAATGGCAAAGGGACTGATGCCCGACAATCATCCGCTGAGCGCCATATCGGCCAGAAGCACCATCATGGAGAAAGCCGACGTAGTGATGCTGATCGGCGCACGGCTCAACTGGCTTCTGTCGCGCGGACACGGTAAGTGGAATCCTCAGGGACAGTTCATACAGCTCGATATTGACCCTGGAGAGTTCGACTGCAACCGCCCGATTGCCGCACCGGTAGTCGGCGACATCGAAAGCTCGCTCGATGCCATTCTGGCCAAACTTCCCGGCCTGAAGCTCAACATGGATCCGGCATGGGTCAAAGGCATTCAGGACGAGTCGAAAGTCAAAAACGCGAAATTCCTCGAGAGGCTCGCGCCGCAGACCGTGCCGATGACCCACTGGAGCGCCCTCAGTGCCGTCAAAAAGGTGCTCGAGGCCAACCCCGACACGATACTGGTCAACGAGGGAGCCAATACGCTCGACGACACCCGCGACAGTGTCGATATGTTCCTGCCGCGTCACCGCATCGACTGCGCCACATGGGCCATCATGGGCATGGGCATGGGATCGGCCATCGGTGCAGCCGTGGCTACAGGCAAGAGTGTTGTGGCCGTCGAAGGCGACAGTGCATTTGGCTTCTCAGGCATGGACTTCAGCACCATCTGCCGGTTCAACCTCCCCGTGACGGTAGTCATATTCAACAATGGCGGCATATACAACGGCATAGGTGAAAATCTCAGCAAGGATGGCGACCCCGCTCCGACAACGCTCGATGTAAAGGCTCGCTATGACAAGCTGGGTGACGCATTCGGTGCGCAGACCTACTATGTCACCACTCCCGCCCAGCTCGGAAGCGCGCTGGCCGAGGCCGTAGCCTCGAAGAAACCATGTCTTATCGACGTGCAGCTCGCCGCCGACTCGGGCAAGGAGAGCGGACATATCGGCTACCTCAACCCGGCGCCGCTCATCGACATCGTCGTATGATCATCCCCAAAACATGAAAAGCCCGGGATCGCCGGACATAGGCCGGACTGGTCGCGGGCTTTTCGGTTTTCACGTTTCGGACAACAATAGTTTTAATCAATAATCCCCTATCATGCTACACATCATTCTTTACGCCATCATACCTATACTTGTGGTGATGGCCGCCGGATATATCTCCGGCAAAAAAGGGGTATTTTCGGCCAAAGACGGCAAGGCATTCAATAAGGTGGTGCTTGATTTCGCACTGCCGGCAGCATTGTTTGTATCGATTGTCGACGCCGACCGCAAGATGCTCGTTTCGGATCTGAAACTGTCGATAATATCGCTTGTAGTGATCATGTTCGTGTTCATGCTCGTCTACTGGATCTACAAATACTGTTTCAGAAAAGACGGAGTCACGCAGGCCGATGCCGCCGTCATGGCTCTTATAAACGGATCTCCCACCATCGGATTCCTCGGCTTTGCAGTGCTTGAGCCTATTTTCGGCACCAACGCATACGTGGCCCTCGTCGTTGCTATCGTCGGCATAGTGGTCAACGCCGTCGGCATTCCCGTCGGTCTGTCGCTGATGAACGCCGGAAACGATGCCGAACTGGCTAAAAAAGGCGGCACCAAGCCCAATCCCTGGAAACCGGTGCTTCACGCCCTCGCACAACCCGTGGCATGGGCGCCTATCCTGGCCGTCGTGTGGGTGATCATCGGCATTCCATGGCCTGCATGGGCAAGCCCCTCGTTTGACCTCATCAAGGGAGCTAATGCCTCTATGGCAGTATTCGCCGCCGGCATCACGCTGTCGTCGGTAAAAGTCACCGTCAACTGGCAGGCTATACTCGGTGTGATACTCAAACTGATCGTCATGCCGGCCATGCTGCTCATCGTCGGCCTGATATTCAAGATGTCGCCCGACAATCTGGCCATGCTCGTTGTCGCCGGAGCTCTTCCACCTGCATTCTCCGGCATCATCATCGCCGACCAGAACGATACCTATGTGGCTACAGGCACTTCGTCACTTGCCATATCCGTAGTGCTTTTCATGGCATTCTGCCCGCTATGGATATGGATCACGAAACTGTGTGTGGGCAACATACCCGGCGTCGCTATCTGACGGCAACGCTCTGACCACTACAGATGTATGGCCGTCGGGATACGTCGCAATCGACCGTATGCCGGCGGCCACACTCTTTTCCGATCTACTCTACGTTTACACACTTTCAATCCATCATGAACGAACCCGACAAACAGATAATGGACGGCTGCACGGCTGCCACTCATATAGCCTATGCCCTCAGCGAAGTAGCCACAATATACCCCATAACCCCGATCGCATCGATGGGAGAAACCGCCGACAAATGGGCACTTCATGGTCGGCTAAATATATGGGGGCGTCCTATGGAAGTAAAGGAAATGGAGAGCGAGCTCGGTGCGGCCGGAGCCACTCACGGCGCAGCCGCGGCCGGCGCTCTGGCTACGACATTCACCGCCTCGCAGGGACTGCTGCTGATGATACCCAACATGTATAAGATCGCCGGCGAACTTCTCCCGGTAGTGTTCCATGTAGGCACCCGCTCCATAGCCGCCCACGCCTTGTCGATATTCGGCGATCATCAGGACGTGATGGCCTGCCGTGGCACTGGATTCGCAATGCTTGCCTCCGGCAGCGTGCAGGAAGTGATGGATCTCGGACTTGTGGCCCATCTTGCGGCCATAGAAGGGAGAGTGCCGGTGTTGCACTTCTTCGACGGATGGCGCACGAGCAACGAGATTTCGACCATCGACACCATCTCCTACGACACAATTGCCGGAATGGTCAACGGAGAGAAAATATCCGTTTTCAAGGCTTCGGCGATGAACCCCGATCATCCCGACATGCGCGGCACGGCACAGAACCCCGACGTATATTTTCAGTTCCGTGAAGCCGCCAATCCCTTCTATGACCGGTTTCCTGCCATTGTGCAGAGTGCCATGGACCGCGTGGCCGAAGCCACCGGCCGGAGATATCATCTGTTTGACTACGACGGCGATCCAGATGCCGACCGCGTGATAGTGATCATGGGGTCGGGAGCTGAAGTGGCCTCGCAGACATCCGAAGCGCTTAATCGCCGCGGGCAGCACACCGGTGTTATAAGCGTCAGGCTTTTCCGCCCGTTCTCCGCCGAAGCATTGATTAAAGCGATACCGGCATCGGTCAGAAGCATTGCGGTGATGGACCGCTGCAAAGAGCCGGGATCGGAAGGCGAACCTCTGTTGCTCGACGTTGCATCGGCCGTTCTGGAGTCGCGACGCGACATTAAAGTGATCGGCGGACGCTACGGACTGTCGAGCAAAGACTTCAATCCCGCCATGGTCATGGCTGTATTCGACGAGATGTCCCGACAGCAGCCCCGACGGCGCTTCACGGTCGGAATCACCGACGATGTCAGTCATCTGTCGCTTGATGTCGACACGACGGACGATCTCACACCGCCCGACATGCATCAGGCCATATTCTATGGCATGGGATCAGACGGCACCGTAGGCGCCACACGCCAGATAACACAGATAGCCGGCTCGGAAGAGGGACTGTATGCACAGGCCTACTTCCACTACTCGGCAAAGAAATCGGGCGGATACACCATTTCACAGCTACGGATCGCCCCACACCCGATCAGAGCCGCATACGCAATCGAGAGCGCCGACTATGTCGGATGCAACAAAGACTCCTATATAGGCCGGTTCGAGCTGCTCGACAAGATCAGAGACGGCGGCACGTTCGTGCTCAACACCTCCATGTCGGTGCAGGATATGGAATCCAGAATTCCGGCAGCCATGAAAAGAACCATAGCCGGCAGACGGCTGAAATTCTATGCCGTCGACGCCACTTCCATCGCAGCCGCCAACGGACTCGGAGCGCGAATCAACACCATAATGGCCACCGTATATCTGCGTTTGAGCGGCGTGATCGACTACGACAAGGCTGTCGCGCAGCTCCGCGAGCTTGTCAGTGCAGCCTACCGCCATGAGGGCAATGCCATGGTCGAGGCCAACATGGCTGCCATCGACGCCGCTCCGGCAGCGATAAAACAGATCGATTATCCCGCCACATGGGCGCAAGAGAAAGATCATCCGGCCGATCAACCGACCGTTCCGCAATTCATCAGCCGCATAGCACGTCCATGCATGAGACTGAATGGCGATTCTCTGCCCGTATCGCTTTTCAGACCCGACGGAGTAATACCTATGGGCACTACCGCCTACGAAAAACGCTGTATAGCGATCAATGTTCCGGAGTGGGATCCCGACAAGTGCGTGCAGTGCACGCTCTGCTCGCTCGTCTGCGCCCACGCCGCCATCAGACCCGTAGTAGCCACAACTGCTGAAACCGACGGTGCGCCCGACGGATTTGTCACCGCCGGAGGCAGAGGATCTTTCAAGGGAATGCGCTACCGTATTCAGGTTTATGCGGCCGACTGCACCGGATGCTCTTCATGCGCGGTGGTCTGTCCGGGACATGCACTGACAATGCGTCCGATAGCCACCCAGCTTCAGCAACAGGAATTGATGCATGCATGGAGCGAAAAACACGTGAGCGAGAAGCCACAGCTCCTTCCCCGGTTCACCATCCAGGGATCACAGCTCCAACGACCGCTCATGCAGTTTTCAGGAGCATGCGGCGGATGCGGCGAAACACCCTACGTGAAACTGCTGACACAACTGTTCGGAGAGCGGATGGTAATAGCCAACGCCACCGGATGCTCCTCGATATGGGGAGCCAACTATCCGAGCAACGCCTACACGGTAAGATCCGACGGACGCGGACCGGCCTGGGGCAACTCACTGTTTGAGGACAATGCAGAGTATGGCTACGGAATAGCGTGCGCGCTGCGCTACCGGCGCGAGGCGCTCAAGGCCGACGCGACAAAGGCCGCATCGGATCCGCTGACACCGCCTGATATTGCCAAGGCGCTTGAAGCATGGATTGCCGCCTGCGACGAGCCTGATCTGTCCTACACAACCGGACAGACCCTCACGGAGATTATCGGCCGGTCGCCACGCACACCGCTTCTCGCCTCCATTGCCGGGCGGTCGGATTTACTCGGAAGCAAGAGCATCTGGGCCATAGGGGGCGACGGCTGGGCCTACGACATAGGATTTGCCGGACTCGACCATGTGGCCGCACAGAACGAGAATGTCAACCTGCTCGTGATGGATACCGAATGCTATTCCAACACCGGCGGCCAGATGTCGAAAGCCACCCCGCTGAGCGCAGTGGCAAAATATGCAGCCGATGGCAAACGGACCGTAAAAAAAGATCTCGGACGGATGATGATGACCTACCGCACTGTATATGTCGCATCAATAGCCCTCGGCGCCGACTACAGCCAGGCCATTACGGCCTTGCGCGAAGCCGAGTCATATCCGGGTGTGTCGATCGTGATCGCCTACTGCCCGTGCATAGCCCACGGAATTCGCAACGGCATGGGACACTCCATGACGGAACAGCGCCGTGCTGTGGCTACCGGCTACTGGCCGCTCTACCGGTTTGATCCGCGACTCGAAGCGCAGGGCAAGAACCCGCTGACCATCGATTCACCCGACCCGCAGACCGACAGCCTTATCGATTTCATCAACGGAGAGGACCGCTATGCCGACCTGAAAATGGTCGATCCCTCCGAGGCCTCGATATTGCAGCCCGATCTGCGCGACCGCAGCGCCATGCTCCACTCGCTGCTCACACGCCAGCCATAACAGCATCCAACGACTGAACCTTTCAGCGCCAAAACATGTTTTTGATAATGTAAACATCGAATTCTTAATACTGTAGCACTATGGACAACATCAACAGCCAGGTGGCCAAACAGGCCGCAGAAGTTTCGGCCGACGCCGCAAAGATAAGCGCACAGGCCGCGAAAGCAGCTGCATCCGAAGAAATGCAGTCCGTCAAGAGCGATGCCTGCCAGCAGAAGCAGAATGTAGCCGACAAGATCGGCGACATCAAGGATCAGGCCGCTGACAAAATCGGTGATATCAAAGACCAGGCCTCCGACAAGATCAACGATCTCAAGGAGCAGGCTGGCGAATTCGCATCACAGGCTTCCGACAAAATCGGCGATCTCAAAGATCAGGCTGCCGACAAGATCTCAGGATTTACCGACAAGCTGAAGGATATGGCAGCCGACGCACTCGAATCAGGCGCCAACGCAGTCCACAATCTGGCTTCAAAACTCAAAGACTGACATTTATTCACAAAAGCAGATCCCGGCCGGTGCAATCCATCGGCCGGGATTTTTCATCCACACCCGTCAGTCGCTCTCTCCCTGCCGGTTGTATCCATCCCACTGAAAAAGTTATCTACAAAAACTGCGAAGTTTTCTACATCATGTCGAAAAGTCGATTTCGACCTTGCACGGCGATTTACTACTTTTGTGGCTTCTAAACGCAGCATATCCCAAAGGGATCATGCATCACATCGTTTTAGTTTCAAAAAATCCTTATGAGCGACATAATCAGACTTTTGCCCGATTCGGTAGCCAATCAGATAGCTGCAGGAGAAGTGATACAGCGCCCTGCGTCTGTTGTCAAAGAACTTGTGGAGAACGCAGTCGACGCCGGCGCCACATCCATACAGATCATCATTCGCGATGCCGGACGCACACTCATACAGGTGGTCGACAACGGATGCGGCATGACCGACACCGACGCACGCATGGCATTCGAACGCCATGCCACATCGAAAATAGCTGCCGCGACCGACCTTTTCAACCTGTCGACCATGGGCTTCAGAGGCGAAGCGCTCGCCTCGATTGCCGCTGTGGCACAGGTGGACCTGCGCACCATGCGCCACGACTCGCAGGTAGGCACACGTCTGATAATCAACGGATCGGTCGTGGAGAGTCAGGAGCCGGAAGCATCGGTACCCGGAAGCAACATGATGGTCAAGAACCTGTTTTTCAACGTCCCCGCACGCCGCAAATTCCTGAAAAAAGACTCGGTTGAGCTTGCCAATATCATGCGCGAATTCGAGCGGCTGGCTCTTGTCAACCCCGAAGTGGAATTCACTCTGATCAACAACGACAGCGTGATGCACCAGCTTCTCAAAGGATCGCTGAAACAACGCATTGTGGATCTTTTCGGCAAAAGCCTTGAGAAACAGATCATACCAATACATACCGAAACCTCCATCGTCAAAATAAGCGGATTTATCGGACTTCCGTCAAGCGGCCGCCGACGCAACGCATTGCAGTATTTCTTTGTCAACGGACGCAACATGCGCCATCCCTATTTCCACAAAGCCACAATGAGCTGCTACGAGCCGTTGATAGCTCCCGACGTACAGCCCAACTACTTCATAAACTTCGAGGTAGACCCGTCGACGATCGATGTCAACATACACCCGACCAAAAACGAAATCAAATTTGAAGACGAACAGGCTATCTGGCAGATACTTGTCGCAGCCATAAAAGAGTCGCTCGGACGCTTCAACGGCATGCCCGGCATCGATTTCTCGACCGACGACGCATCACTGCCGCTTTTCAACCCCAATTTCGAAGCCGACACACAGCTCAATCTCGATCCAGACTACAATCCATTCGAACAACCGGCAGAAATGTCTGACACACCCCATGTCAGCGCCCCCACAAGCTCCGGGCGCACATTCCGGAGCGGCGACGCACTTCGTCAGGCCTCGCGCGACTGGGAACGGCTCTATGAAGGATTCAGCAACGAAAGCAGCCCCACCACAGTGGCCGGAAGCGCCCTCAACTCCATGCCGTCAGAAATGCTCGGCGAGGAATCTCCCGACATATTCGGCGACACAGCTGTATCAGACATGCCGCAGCGCCACTGCATAAGTGTACGCGGCCGTTACATAGTCAGTCCGTCGCGCTCCGGTCTGATGGTCATCGACCAGCACAGAGCACATCTCAGGGTATTGTTCGACCAATTCATGGAGATGTCGTCCGAAGCGTCATTTGCCACACAGCGCATGATGTTCCCGGAGATAGTGAGGCTTTCGCCCGCTCAGGCGGCAGTGCTCGAAAGTCTGCTCCCGGAAGTGTCGGCTATAGGCTTCGACCTGTCGCCGCTTGGCGACGGCGACTGGAGTCTTAACGGCGCTCCGGCAGTGTTGGGCGACGTCAATCCCGTCGACACTCTGCTACGCATCATCGAGGATGAAACCGAAGGCGGCGACAAACCCGCCGACTCACTGCGACAACGGCTGGCGCTGTCGATGGCCTCGGCAGCCGCAGTCCGACCGGGCAAACAGCTGAGCGACGAAGAAATGGATCATCTCATAGCCTCACTGTTCAGCCTCAAGACCCCCAATTATACCCCCGACGGCCGATTGATCGTCAGCATCATCACCATCGATGAACTGGCCAGCCGGCTCTGAAACATTTTTGCTTCATCACTATGCCAGTTTTGCAAAAAATGCCTAAATTTGCACTTGTGAAAACTCTGACACCCCACATACAATACCTTATTGTCAACAATGACTGCGTGGTAATACCCGGATGGGGAGCCCTTGTGGCCTCCGTCAGCCACTCGCGTCTGACGGACGGACGGCTCACGCCGCCCTGTCGTTCGATCGGGTTCAACCAGGCGTTGACCCACACTGACGGAATGCTTGCATCGAGCATCGCCCGCCGCGACGGCATAAGCTATCAGGTGGCCGATTCGATCGTCAGAGATGGAGTGGACGAACTCAGAAACATCTATGACGTCAACGGCGAGGTCAGCATTGACCGGATAGGCACCTTCACACGCGACGACAACGGATCAATGATCTTTTCCCCAGCCGCCGACAGCATCGCAAACTCACCGTATTTCGGACTTCCCGCGCTCGCACTCGCCTCAGAGGAGACTGACATCCCGACAGAACGCACACCGCGTTTCATGCCGTTGCGCAGAGCCATTCGGGTGGCGGCATCCATAGCCGTGCTGACACTGCTCGGATTCGTTTTGTCCACCCCCGTGCTCATCGACCGCCAGAACCACGACTTTGCATCGCTTACCGGCCCGGAGATCACTTCAGGACGTCCTATAGCCATATCGGCTCCCGAAACCGCCGACACCGACATACCGACACTTTACATACAGATGCCACCGGCCGACGCCGTGGCAACCTGTGAGGACGCTGCGCCGGTCAAGCCCGCCGACCATAAATATTTTCTTGTTGTGGCATCGCACGCCACACGCCGTCAGGCCGAAGACTATATAGCCGCACGAAGCACCGAACAGCTCGAAATACTTGAACGCGACGGACGCTTCCGCGTATACGCCGCCACAGGAGCCACCATCGAAGAAGCACAGCGCCCGATGAACGATCAGGCTTTCAATAGTCTGCATCCCGACGGCTGGGTGTATCGCGCGCGCTGAACCACCGACACACGACATACCAACCGTAACCATATTCAAGCCATGTCATCACCATCATTCCACGACTTGATCATAAACCGTCGCAGCATACGCCGTTACACCGATGAGCCTGTGGCTGCCGACGACGTGCGTCTTATACTTGAGGCCGGCCTGATGTCTCCCACATCGAAAAGCTCACGCTCGTGGCAGTTCATCGCCGTCGATGACAAGGATATGCTGCAGCGTCTGGCACAGTGTAAGCCGCTGGGCGCAGCACCGATCGGAGCCTGTCCGCTGGCCATCGTGGTAGTGGGCGACTCCACCAAGTCTGATCCGTGGATCGAGGACGCTTCGGTGGCTGCCATAATGATGCAGCTGCAGGCCGCAGATCTCGGACTCGGATCATGCTGGATACAGGTAAGAGGACGCATGACAGCCGACCAGACACTGTCGGAAGAGTATGTGGCCGAACTGCTCGGCATACCCGAACAGCTCAACACACTCTGCATCATAACCATCGGACATAAGGACGAGCAACGCAAGCCCATCGACCCGTCGCGGCTCGAGTGGGAAAAGGTGCATATCGGATCATGGCTGTGATCATCGGAGCCGGGAATGTAGCCTCGGCGCTTGCTCCGGCTCTTGAGACCGCCGGCCTCGAAATCAGTCAGATATGGAGCCGCAACCCCGACAATGCAGCCCGTCTTGCCTCCACCCTTAAAATTCCGGCGCAGCCCATAGCGGATCTGTCGCAGATCCGACAGGGAGAGGATCTCTACCTTGTGTCGGTAACCGACGATGCCATACGCCCAATAGCCCAACGGATGAAGGGATTCGGCGGCCTGTGGGCGCACACCTCCGGATCAGTAGACGCCGACGTGCTGTCGGACATCACCGATACCTACGGAGTGTTTTATCCATTGCAGACATTCACACGCGGCATAACTGTGGAAATGAGCGAAGTGCCGCTCTACATCGAAGGATCCGACGCTGCATCGCGACAGAGCCTGCTCGAAATCGCCGGCCGCATAAGCCGGCGTGTGAGCCTCGCCGACAGTTCACGCCGGCGGCGGCTGCATGCGGCGGCAGTGTTCGCCTGCAACTTTGTCAACTACATGTGGAGTGTGGCCGACGACATACTCCGCGAAGAGGGCGATGACATCAGCGTACTGTTCCCCCTGATAGAGGAAACGATGCGCAAGATGGAGGCCACAGGCGATCCGGCCGCAGTGCAGACCGGGCCGGCACGCCGCAACGACAAGGGAGTGATGGATGGACACGCCCGACTGCTTTCGCCCGAACACTCAGAACTCTACCGCACCGTTTCCGAAAAAATCATCAACCGATACCACCCCAATGAGCGCGATCAATTATGACTTGAGCAAGATACGCGGCATGGCGTTTGATATCGACGGCGTTCTCTCTCCGTCGACAATACCCATGGATATCAACGGCAACCCGCAGAGAATGGTCAATATCAAGGACGGCTACGCACTTCAGCTCGCAGTGAAGCGCGGGCTTAGAATTGCGATCATCAGCGGCGCCGACAGCCCGGCTCTGCGCGTCAGATATGCCGGACTCGGCATCACCGACATATATCTGAAAGCCTCTGTCAAGCTCCCCGTGCTTACCGACTGGATGGCAAAGGAGGGACTTACGCCTGATGAGGTGGCATATACCGGCGACGACATACCCGACATAGAGGCCATGCGCCATGCCGGACTCGCCATAGCACCGGCCGATGCAGCCCCCGAAGTGAAAGAGACCGCCGGCTACATATCGCCTGTGGCGGGAGGTTACGGAGTGGCGCGCGACCTGATCGAACAGGTGCTTCGCGATCGTGGAGAATGGATGTCTGATGCCAAAGCATTCGGATGGTAACAACGCTAAGAGGCTATATGGAAAATCCGCTTGAAAATCTGAAACGCTACAATGTGAAGCTCGCAAGCGCTTCTCCGCGACGCAGAGAGCTGCTCGGGATGCTGGGCATAGAGTTTGAAGTGATGCGCGGCATCGAGGTCGAAGAGTCATATCCGTCGACAATCGCGCTCGACTACGTTCCCGAATACCTCGCACGCAAGAAAGCGGCCGCCTACGCCCTGCAGGCCTCCCCCGACGATCTGATCATCACAGCCGACACTGTGGTGATACTCGGAGGCGAAGTTCTCGGCAAGCCCAAGAGCGACGAGGATGCCCGGCTGATGCTAAAGCTGATGTCAAACCGCGTGCATCAGGTAGTGACAGGCGTTGCCGTTGTGGCCGACGGAGAGATCCACAGCCTCTCGGCATCGACTTTCGTTGAGTTCGCGCCACTGACAGAAGAGGAAATCATCTGGTATGTCGACCAATACCGTCCGCTCGACAAAGCCGGATCATACGGCATACAGGAGTGGATCGGGGCTGTAGGCGTGAGCCGTATCGACGGAAGCTTTTACAACGTGATGGGGTTGCCCGTACACCGGCTATACACACTCCTCAAATCACTCTGATCCGGCCGTCGGAGAAGCGACGAAACGCATTCCCGGCGAAGACGCCACCGGAGAGAGATCGACACTGCCGGCCGGCAACCGGCTGTCAGTCTTGACCGACAGCAACATATTCCGTCCCAGACGATTGTAGACATATTTGGCCACAACACCCATCGTCATTCTCACGTTGGCTTCGACACACGGCACTATGCCAAGCCGAGCGCCCGACGTTTCACACTCTGTCATCATGTCGACACCGACCCATCCGTCGTAATACGGAGCAATCACCGACGATACCGCTCCGGCAAGCGGATCAGCCCATCCGCGCGGATCGATACCAAGATGACTCACTATCGCATCATCCGAAGCGATCATATTGCCGAGATAGCGTCCTCCGGCATCGGTATGAAAGCCCGACAAAGCCTCGAACACCGCTTTACCACCGGCACATCTGAACAGCATTGCGAAATCCGACACCTTATTGCGGCTGCGCTCCACCATGACACTCCCCTGCCGTCGGATAAACCCATCGACATATCGCAAAAGAGTGGAGCGGTTAAGACGTCGGACATCAAACACTCCGCGACCGCTGCTCGACCACGGCAGCTTGATGAAAGCATTGCCGCCAAAACGACCGATAGCCTGCAATGCCTCCTCCCGGCTACGAGCCTCTACCGGCAGCGAGTCATCTGAAACCCCGAGCCGGGTCAACAGGCTGACAGACACGCTTCGATGACTGATCCGACGAATATCATCCATGCTTGCTGCCGACGGCAAAACTTCACTCCGCACACCGGCCATGGCCAACCGTCTTAACGCAGCATGACTCCATCCCCATGGCTCACAGCCATCCACCGCCGCAAAATCGCCGGCCGATCCCACTACGGATTTCAGCCCGAAGTCACGTCCAAGAGATTCGGTTCCATGACAGTCCGCATCCGATGCCATGACAACATCGCCCGGATCGCCCCACCACATAGGCAACAACGCTCCGGCACGCGCAAGAGCCACAGCCGCCGGAGGCGGAGTGTAGCACGCCCTGCCATCGGCAAGCGCAAGATCATTTTCAGGATTAAACAACAATGCTTTTCGCATAATACCGCACACAGGGATATCAACGAACCTGTATCGAATCGACCGGCAGAGATACCGGCCTAGGCACAGCAACGATACTGTCGGACACGGAAGCCGCCGCCTGAACCGGCTTAGCGGCCGTCCGAACCTTATCGGATTCTGCAGCCCCCGAAGGCCGGTCAGCATCAGCCTGCTCCGACCCTGTCTGGCGCACCTTGCGTATCTCCTTGCGCCGACGCGTGGCCTCGGCAGCCTCAGGAGCCGGAATCTCCGAACGCATCAGATCAAGCTGACTCTGCGGCACCTCGAACACATCGTCAGGCGACACAGGGCGCATATCCTCATACCATGCAAACCGCTGGAGAAAATAAGAATTACGCTTCGCCAGATACAGCGGCGTAACTTTGCCTGTAGTAGCCGGACGGAAATGTACCGACTCTATGTCGTTGTCGCGAAAATAGGCATCCATTTCCGAGCTTTCCACATAGGCATACTTGTTGTAGGTGGAATCGCTCTCCATCGGGAACATGATGAGCATCACATTGCCCTCGGCATACAGACGGCTTATGGTAGAGTCATTGAACCATGTGGTCATTTCCGAAGCGCTCATCTGCTGATAACAGTCCTCGGCGATATGCTCTGCCGTGAAACCGAATTCAGGCAGACGCGCCCAGTCGACCGTAGAATCATTGACATGAACCTCGATAATATTGCCGAACACCTGACGGCGTCCGCTCCATACCACCGGATGATGATACATGTGCATGAGCGAATCGCGCTCCGTAGAGCTTAACGAATCGCATATACCCTGCATGTCGGACCGGAAAAAACGCACATTGCGATAGACATTCATCACCCGGGATGAATCCGTATCGACGTAAGCATAGATGGTATCACCGTGAAGATAGAGCGTGTCGGCGCCGGAATATTCTTTGGCCAATGCTCTGCCTGTAACAAAAGCACTGTCGGACAATTCATTGTACCATCCGTAATCGCCATGAAGCGATGACTTTCTGGCCGAATCCATGAGCACCATGTCGCCGAAAGCCTCGCCGATACCCCGGTTACGGTCATAAAACAGCGTATCGCCGGTCAACGTATTGCCCTGATTGGTAATCACCAGAGAGCGCCGGTAAAGATCGGCCAGTCCGGTGAGCGTATTGTATTTGCCCGACGAAGACAGTATCTCTCCGTCGGCACTCACTATTCTCGTGCGGGCTATCAGCTCACAAAGATGCGTGCCGGTATTGTACACGAGCGAATCGGTGTACATACGCAGTGTGTCTTTGCCGTTGGGAGCCTCAAGATCCACATTGTAGTAAAAATAGGCATACTTCGTATCCGGATGATATTCACCTTCGAGAGATCGCAGCCTGTTGACCGCATCGTCAAGCACACCGCCTACATTGTAGAATCCGATATTGGATGCGAGATCATAATTGAACACGTCGGTCGACAGCTTCACGTCGCGGTTTATGAGCCTGACCTTTTTACCCGGATAGGCATAGAGCACCGCCATCTCGTCGACGCCGGAATACTCAAGTTCGTCGGCATATACAAACAGCGTGTCGCCCTGCTCCATGCGCACATTGCTGAATGCGTCGAACGAATTGGCAGCTTCATAGAAATGCGCGCTGTCGCAGTACATGAACATGTCGTTTTTGCGAAACACCACATTCCCGGTAAGCACCTGATACTGCGAATCGGGCGCTACACCCGGCTGCTCAAGATAGCTCCACGTATCGGCATGCTCGAGAAACACCTTGCCCTCCTGATACCGGTCGGCGCCGGGTATCACCGGGCGGAGCTGCTGCGTGTCGGCCGGAGCCGCAACAGCCGGAGCCGATACCCCCGACGATGACGACGAGGCTATCATCGGCGGCAATGCCAGAACCGCAAATACGACTATGGCCGCGACCTGACGAAGCGACAGTTTCATTGACCTATGAGCCGACATAGTATCCCGTATTTAGAGCCCTCGAATGTATAGCGAAACCATGACCTTGGAAGCCGGAGACTGCATTATTTCTCCTTGATCCAGCCTTCGTGGGAAAACTCACAATTGCGCCATCCGTCCTCTATGCGCACATACGTCTGGGCTATCTTCTGCCTGAGCCACTCGCGTATGGTCTTCTCATTGAGCGACTGCTCGTACATCGAGAGCAGCAGCTGATAATCGTCCGACAGATTGGCCTTGTGACCCTCGATACGGGCTGTCAGCTTGACGACCGACACCACTTCGCGGTTGAGCTTCTGGTCTATCATCAGGAACGGTTTGGAAATCTCGCCGGGCTGCAGCTGGCTCACCTGCTTGGCTATGTCCTGAGGAAGATCCTTCATCTCAAAACGCGTCGTGCCATCCTTGTCATTTACCATGATACCCTTGTTGTAGCGCGTATCCTTGTCCTGAGAGAGGTAGCTCACCACCTCGTCAAACTTAAACCGTTTATGATCTACGATATCCGTACGGAGCGAGTCGAGACGCTGCATTGCCTCGTTTATGTCATTGTCCGACACCTTGGGCCGCAGCAGTATATGACGTGTATTGATACGATTGCCTCGTTTTTCGACAAGCTGGATGATGTGATATCCATATTCCGACTCCACGATGCGCGACACCTTGCGGGTATCGTTGAGATTGAACGCCACGGCAGCATATTCGGGATCAAGCTCTCCACGTCCGAGGAAGCCGGTCTCGCCGCCACGCATGGCAGTGCCGACATCTTCGGAATACAATATGGCAAGTGTCGACATCTCACTCTCACCCTTGTTGATCCGCTCGGTGAAGTCGCGCAGACGCGATTTCACATCCTCTATCTCCTGACGCGGTATGGTCGGATGGAATGTTATCACCTGCACTTCCACCTGCAGAGGCACGTATGGCACACTGTCGGCCGGGAGCTGCTGGAAATATTTTCTGACGTCGGAGGGAGTCACTTTCAGATCCTTGGTGAGCGACCGCTGCACTTCACGCACACGATAAGTGTTCTTGATATTCTCAAGCATCTGCTGTTTTATGTCGGGCATGGAGCGACGGAAATATTCCTCGACCTTTTCTTTCGAGCCAAACTGGTTGACAAACTGGTTTATACGGGCATCGACCTCGGCCATGACCATCGCGTCGGACACCTCCACTGTATCGATATCGGCCTGATGCAGATAAAGTTTCTCGACTGCTATCATCTCGGGCACGACACAGTAAGGATCGCCCTTGATAGGAGTCTGCTGATAAATCAGATTGTTATAATAGTCTTCGATCTCCGATTTCCAGATGGGCTGGTCGCCCACAACCCATGCCACCTCTTCGGCCACATTGTTCTGAGCGTTGATAGCCACCGCCGTAAACAGCATGGCGGCAAACGAAATAATGTTTCGAAATTTCACTGTGTAGGTATTTGTGGGAAACAATGGGGCAAATTTAGTGAAAAATGTTGAGAGCGCTGCAACCGCCTTTATAAAAAAAGATAAAATCCGATTTTCCGACAACACATGCAATATCGCGCATTATGGCACGTTATCAATCGTGATGGACGTCATTAGGAAAACACTCTTGAGCATAGCCGCCTTCACTGCAGCCACAGCCGGCGCGGCCGATTTCGGCCACGGACCGCTCAACCGCCCTTATTCCGACGGCAGAGCGTGGCATCTCGGCTTTTCAGTGGGAGTACACGCGCAGGATCTGTCCCTGACCCACAGCGGATACATCACCGACGACGGGCGCACATGGTTTATGGATCAGCCCTCGCATTCGCCCGGATTCTGCGTGGGCGGCCTGATCGACATGCGCCTCAACGACTACTTCAACCTGCGCATAGCCCCCGGCCTGTGGATGGGCAACCGAGAGATAAAGATGCTCGACACCACAACGGGCGAAGAACAGAAGCAGAACATGAAATCAACGTTTGTCGTGGTGCCCGTCGACATCAAATTCTCATCGGTGCGCTATCTCAATTCACGGCCCTATATCACAGCCGGAATCATGCCGGCGGTCGATGTTGCGAAAAAACGCAATGATTTCATCAAACTCAAGCCCGCCGACATATACCTGACCATGGGGCTTGGATGCGACTTCTATCTGCCCTACTTCAAACTCAACCCGGAGATCAGATTCTGCCTCGGACTGACCGACGTGCTGCAACGTCGGCGTCCCGACCTGGCTGATGATCCGCAACGCATGGATATCACCCGATCGCTGCTGAAAGCACGGTCGAAAATGATCGTACTCACTTTCTATTTCGAATGATGCGCCGCCTTTACACATCTCTGGCCTTAGGACTCTCGCTATCGTCAGCGCCGGTCATCGCGCAGACCGATCCTCTGCTGTCGCAGTACTATGAGGTAAAATCATTCTACAATCCAGCAGCTACCGGCACAACCGACCTGATGCGTTTCAGGTTAGGCTCACGCATGCAATGGACCGGCATAGACAATGCTCCACGCGCATTCATCGGCGTAGCCGACTCCCCGTTTCGCCTCACAGGCAAGCGTTTCGGAGCCGGAATCGCCATCCGTCAGGAAAAGCAGGGACTCTACGACGATCTCAACATGGGACTGCAGCTGAGCTATCACATCAAACTGGCTGGAGGCTACCTCGCGATAGGAGTGCAGCCGGGAGTGCTCAACGAAAAGTTCAGAGGATCGGAAGTCTACATACCTGCCGACGACGAATATCACGACGACACGGACGAAGCTATACCACGGGTGGACGTCAGTGGATCAGCGCTCGACATCGGAGCCGGCATATATTACAGCCGACGCAACTTCTGGGCATCCGCATCCATGACCCATCTTAATGCGCCTACGGTCACATTCTCAACCGATTCACCGGTCACATCACGTGCCGGCGAAGACGAATCAGACGAAAACGGATCATCCTCTTCCTCCGGAAGCAACGGAAGCGCCGGAGAATACGAGTTCCAGGCCCGCCGCACACTATATCTGATGACCGGAGGCAATATTCCGATAAGTTCCACGTTATTTGAACTGATGCCCTCCGCCATGATGGCCACCGACTTCAGATTCACACGACTTTCACTGACAGCGCGACTGCGGTGGAAAAAGATGGTATCGCTGGGAGTCGGATATCGTCACGACGATACGCTGAGCGTCAGCCTGTCGGGCGAATTCCGCGGGTTCTTTCTCGGATATGCCTACGACTATCCCACCGGCAAGATATCCGTGGCAAGCTCCGGAAGCCACGAGATATTCGCAGGCTATGCGATGAAACTTGATCTGGGCGAAAAAAACCGCCATAAGCAGAAAAGCATCAGATTTATGTAAACAACGACATACAGCATAATACATAGTATGACATCAGACTTTAGGACATATATCGCTGCAGCCACGGCTTCGATCGTGCTGGCCTCATGCGCTTCAGGAAGCCGCAACGCATCGGGCGGCGAACTGACAGGCGTGGGCGCAGCTACATGGGCCGAACCCGCTCCCTACGGAATGGCACTCGTAGACCGCGGATCAATCAAAGCCGGCCCGCAGGAGTCCGATTCGCTCTGGGGACTCCGGGCCGACGCACACGGCATTTCGGTCGACGCCTTCTGGATGGATGAAACCGAAGTGACAAACGCCGAATACAAACAATTTGTATTCTGGGTGCGCGACTCCATCATACGCGAGCGCCTCGCCGATCCGGCCTACGGAGGCAATGAGGAATACAAGATCGACGAAGACCGCGACGGAAATCCGGTGACGCCACATCTCAACTGGGCCAAGCCGATACCATGGCGCAATCCCGACGAAGACGAGCAGAGAGCCATCGAAAGCCTCTACCGCACCAACCCTATCACCGGAGCACGCGAGCTTGACGACACACAGCTCAACTACCGGTACGAAGTCTACGACCAGTCGGAAGCCGTCAGACGCAAATACCGTCGCGACCCGCGCCGTCGCGAATACAACACCGACCGCCCTGTGCCGACCGACGTGCCGGTAATAACAAAAGACACCGCATGGATCGACGAGGACGGCGAAATCATACGCCGCACAATATCGCGTGCGCTCTCAAGCGAATACGACTTTGTCAACACCTATATTGTCAACGTGTACCCCGACACTACGGCGTGGATCAACGACTTTGACAACGCCTACAACGAGCCGTACGTGAGAATGTATTTCTCCCACGGCGGCTACAACGATTATCCAGTGGTAGGAGTCAGCTGGGAGCAGGCCAATGCCTTCGCCGCATGGCGCACGGCATTCCTCCGTCGCTCGATAGGCCGAGAGGGCGTATATATTGAGCCATACCGCCTCCCCACCGAAGCCGAATGGGAGTATGCCGCCAGAGCCGGCGTCAGCGACAATAAATATCCCTGGGAAGGCGATCTGCCACTGACAGAGGAAAAAGGGTGCTTCTATGCCAATTTCAAGCCACAGGAGGGCAACTATGTGCAGGACGGACATATCATAACATCACGGGTAGGGACATACGCTCCCAATGATTTCGGACTCTACGACATGGCCGGCAACGTCAGCGAATGGACATCCACAGCCTACACCGAGAGCGTAAGCACCATCAAGAGCGATCTCAACCCGGAATACCGCTACAATGCCGCACCCGACGACCCCTACCGCCTGAAACGCAAGATAGTGCGCGGAGGATCATGGAAAGATGTGGCACACAACATCAGATCAGACATACGCATGTGGGAATACCAGAACGAACAGCGATCGTTCATCGGCTTCCGGTGTGTGCGCACCAACATAGGATTCGCCCAAGGTCAGGGCGGCAACAAAAAAAGAAAATGATTATGGGAAAGATCAAACGATACCGCAACGTAGTGGAGCGCTTCCTCTCCGGTGAGAACGGACAGCGTTTCTTCAATATAGCCTACTCTCTTGGCGCTGCCATCGTCATACTCGGCGCCCTGTTCAAGATACTCCATCTTTCAGGGGGCGACACACTGCTGTCGATCGGCATGGGCACGGAGGTGATGATGTTCATACTTACAGCTTTCGACCGTCCCCCGCGCGAACCCGACTGGGAACATATCCTGACCGGCAGCCATACCGTGGCAGAAGGGGCCGCGACGACAATCCAGCCTGCTTCAACACCCGCCGGCACTGCGCCACTACAGAATGACTCACCAGCCGCACCACAACGATCCGCAGCACCACGACAGGCGGAAGCGCAGCATACCGTCTTCGCCACTGCCTCCGGACAGCATGCAGTCATAGCCGCAGGGACTCCGACAACGGCCGGCGGACAGACACCGTTCCCGGCCGAGGCATCCGCACAGATTGAGCAGAGCGTCAAAACCCTCGGAGAAACACTCGACGGATATATCGAACAGATGACCACGCTCAACCGCAACATATCCGGGCTCAACACCATCTATGACGTGCAACTTCGCAACGTGGCAGCGCAGCTCGACGCATTCGACAGCGTCAACCGCGGCATGACCGACATGCGCCGGATGTATGAGGAAACAGCCCGACGGAGCGAGCAATACCATCAGGAAGCGGAAAAACTCACCTCACACATGCAGCAGCTCAACCTGATCTACGAACGCATGCTTCAGGCAATGACAGTCAACATGTCGAACAGGCAGACGTCGGCCACAAATCCCGACTGATCCGATGGCATCCTCAGGATCACGCATGTCGCCGCGTCAGAAGATGATAAACCTCATGTATATCGTCCTGACAGCCATGCTTGCGCTCAATGTTTCAAGCGACGTGCTCGACGGCTTCACGCAGGTTGAGGAGGGACTCGACCTGTCGAACCAGACCGTAGCCCGCCGCAACGATGCTGTATATCATACTCTCGCCACTGCAGCCGACAATAATCCCGACAAAGCCGCCGGGTGGCACCGGCGCGCGAAAGAGCTGCGCGACGAAGCATCACGGCTTGTGGGCATGATCGACTCACTCAAACTCGCAATTGTGCGGTATGTCGACGGCGACGACGCAACACTCGACCATATCGACAACCGCGAAAATCTTGAGGCGTCGTCGGTCGTGATGCTCAATCCGTTGACCCGCAACGGAGAGCGGCTACGCCACAGCATAGAATCGTTCCGCACCATTGCCGCCGAAGCGGTCAGCGACTCCATAAAACGCCGCGGCATAGCGTCGATGCTGTCGACCGACGGGAAACGCACCGAAGGATCCGACGTGGAACGCCGCTGGGAGAACATCCGCTTCGAGAATCAGCCCGTGGTGGCGGCGGTGGCGCTGCTCACCAAGCTGCAGAACGACATCCTGTATTCCGAAGGCGAGGCCCTGTCGTCGCTGCTTGCGTCGGTCGACGCCGGCGACGTCCGCGTCAACTCTCTGAAAGCGTTTGTCATACCCGAATCGCGCTACGTGATGCGCGGCAGCCGGTATTCGGCCGACATAGTGCTTGCAGCACTCGACACGACGGCACGTCCGGTAATGGTGATCGGAGGCCGACGCTATGAACCCGGAGTGGCAAGATATGAATTCTCACCGGCTGCAAGCGGAGAATTCACACTGAAAGGATCGCTCGAGGTGCCGCTTGGCGACGGCTCCGTGGCGAGCCATCCTTTTGAATCGGGATATACTGTTATCGAGCCGACAGCAGCCGTTTCGGCCACCATGATGAATGTGCTCTACGCAGGCATAGACAACCCCATTGAGATAGCCGTTCCCGGCGCTGCAACCGAACAGGTCACCGCTACAATGACCGGCGGACAGCTAACACGCAATGCCGGACACTGGAACGCACGCCCCGACGCCAAAGTATCGGAAGCCGTGATCAAAGTCAGCGTCAACGGCCACGGAGCCGTACAGCCTGTGGCTACCCACACATTCAAGGTGAGGCAGCTTCCCGATCCATCGGCCTACATCGCCGTCGGATCGGCCGACGGACGCACCGAACGCTACAAGGGAGGACGTCCGATAGCCAAGGCGTCACTGCTTGCCTCAAAGGGACTCGGAGCGGCGATCGATGACGGAGTGCTTGACATCGACTTCAAAGTCCAGTCGTTCGAAACAGTATTTTTCGACTCGATGGGCAACGCCCTGCTTGAAAAATCGGACGGAGCCGACTTCTCGCGCCGTCAGCTCGAACAGTTCCGGCGCCTCTCGCGAGGAAAACGCTTCTTCATATCACGCATCAAAGCCATCGGACCCGACGGGTCAGAACGCACCCTCAGCCCGGTGGAAGTAATAGTCAACTGACCAAATCCATTATCAGGAAATGAAACGCATACTCACAGCCATAATAATAATGTCGGCAGCAATGCCCTGCATCATGGCGCAGAAAAGCGTCAGCAGCGGCATCAGCCGTAAAAGCGCCACCTCCGATACACACCGCACAACAGCACGCGGCGGCGTCAATACGGCTGCCGGCAGCGCCACCGAGGTAAAAACGACTGATCCGGCATGGATGAATGTCGTGTACCGATCGCTTGACCTCAACGATCCGGCCAACGCAGTGCTGTATTATCCCGAAGAGGCCGCCGACGGCCAGGACAATCTCTTCAGGCTGATGCTACGACTTATCGCCGGCAATAACATTACGGCCTACGAGTATCTCGACGGCCGTGAAAACTTCAGCGAAACCAACCGGCTGAACGTAAAGGATATGCTCGACCGCTTCCAGATCATGCACACCGACGCCAAAGGATCGACCGAACGACGCCCTCTCTACGAGATCGCCGATGTGGACATGCCTTCGACCGAAATACTCAGCTACTTCATCATCGAAAGCAATGAATTCGACCGTCGCGACTCGCGCATGCGCCGCCGCATAGAGGCCATATGTCCGGTGCTCCACCGCACCGAAGAGTTCGGACAGGAAGCTGTCAGATATCCGATGTTCTGGGTGAGATATGACGATCTGAAACCGCATCTAGCTCTTACATCGGTGTTTCTGAGCGATGAAAATCACGTGGCGTCATCAACTCTCGAAGACTATTTCAACCTCAATCTCTACAACGGCGAGATATTCAAGACTCGCAATCTGCGCAACAAGTCGATGTCGCAGCTATATCCCGATCCCGACGATCTGAAACATGCACGCGACAGCATAGACAAGCGCATCGACGCTTTTGCCGACGCCCTGTGGGTGCCCGATCCCGAAGAAATCGCCCGACGTGAAGAGATGAAAGCCGCATCCGACACCACGACCGCAGCTACAGCCGACGCACCAAAGTCGCGACGGATCTCGGCAGCGCGTGGCGCCTCTAAGAAAGCTGACAAAACTGTCAAGAAAAAGTCGCGCAGTCGACGCTCCACTCCCGCTGCAACACGTAGCGTGCGCAACAGGCGCAAATGAGATGACGCAAGATAGAAATTATTGAAACAACTGACGGCACTGTACGGGATTCAACCCCGGATACAGCGCCGTCAGTTTATTATGCAGTTGGAAAAAAACGTCAGTACCGTCCATCAATCAGGACGACGGAATATATGCGCGCCAAGCGCATTCAGGCGATTGTCGATATCCTCATAGCCACGGTCGATCTGGGAGATATTGCCTATCTCGCTCGTGCCTTTGGCCGACATGGCCGCCAGCAGCAGAGCAATGCCCGCACGGATGTCGGGCGACAGCATACGGTTGGCCTTCAGAGTGTTTTTGTGGTCAAGACCGATCACGACAGCACGGTGCGGATCGCACAGCATTATCTGTGCACCCATATCGATCAGACGGTCGACGAAGAACAGACGGCTCTCGAACATCTTCTGATGTATCAGCACCGAGCCGCGACATTGCGTGGCCACTACGAGCATCACCGACAGCAGGTCGGGCGTTAGCCCCGGCCATGGCGCGTCGGCGATATTCAGTATCGAGCCGTCGAGCGCAGTTTCTATCTCATAAACATCCTGCGCCGGCACATATATATCGTCGCCGCGACGCTCAAGCGCGATACCCAGCCGGCGGAAACTGTCGGGAATGATGCCAAGATTGTCATACGACACATTCTTGACCGTGATCTCGCTCGAGTTGAGCGCTGCCATGCCTATGAAACTGCCCACCTCGATCATGTCGGGCAATATACGGTGTTCGGCGCCGTGAAGCCGCTCCGCGCCATGTATGGTCAGCAGATTCGATGCTATACCCTCTATTTCCAGTCCCATGGCCGATAGCAACCGACACAGCTGCTGCACGTATGGTTCACAGGCGGCGTTGTATATCGTAGTGGTGCCATGAGCCAAAGCCGCAGCCATGATGATATTGGCCGTGCCGGTGACCGACGCCTCGTCGAGCAGCATATATGTGCCGTGAAGCCCCCCTTCGGGCGCAGTAAGACGATATGCCCGCTTGGCTTCGTCGTAATCGAGCGAAGCCCCGAGATTCATCATTCCGGTGATATGTGTATCAACCTTGCGCCGACCGATCTTGTCGCCGCCAGGCTTGGCGAAAAACGCCTCTCCGAAACGCGCCAGCAGCGGACCGACCACGAGCACCGACCCGCGGAGCGACGCGCAACGCCTCACGAAATCCTCCGACGTGATATAGTCAGTGTCGATATCGTCGGCCTTGAACAGATAGTCGCCCTTGCCCCTGCGCTCCACCTTCACTCCCATACACTCAAGCAGTCCGATAAGATTGCGCACATCGAGTATCTCCGGGATGTTTGTGACATGAACCTCTTCCGGCGTAAGCAGACAAGCGCTTATGATCTGAAGCGACTCGTTTTTGGCTCCCTGTGGTTCGATCTCTCCGGCAAGCCTGTGGCCGCCCTCAATTACAAAAGTGCTCATCTATGGTTTGTTTTGGGGTGATATTACATGTTCTACTTCAGGATGGAGCGTGATGCCGAAGCGCTTGCCTACAGCCTCGGTGATGTCGCGCTGCATCTCTATGATCTCCTGCGGCTCGGCGCGCCCCGTGAGATTGACTATTATAAGCGGCTGGCGCGACCACACGGCCACATTGCCCCGCTCCATGCCCTTGAATCCGCACTGCTCTATAAGCCATGCCGCCGGAATCTTGACTTTCGATTCGGGAAGGTCATAGTGGGGAGGAAGGGTGTCATACCGAGCCGCGATGCGTTCAAACAGACTCCTGTCGACTACCGGGTTTTTGAAGAAACTGCCGGCGCTGCCAAATTCATCGACCGCAGGCAGCTTAGCATCGCGCACTGCAATGACAGCCTCACGCACCGACAGCGGCGTAGGCTCCTTGTCGCCAAGCGACGCACGAAGATTGCCGTAATCCAGACGCGGACCCGCTCCGGCGGGCAGACGGAAGCGTACCGAGGTGACGATATACCGCCCGGCCGCTTCCGGAGTCTTGAACACCGACATGCGGTAGCCGTATCGGCAGTCCGACGCCGTGAAAGCCACTTCACGACGCTCCGCGGTATCGTAGCACAACACTTCGTCGATTATGTCGGCCACTTCGACGCCGTAGGCACCGATGTTCTGCACAGCAGCAGCCCCGACCTGCCCCGGAATCGCCGAGAGATTTTCCATGCCAGAGATACCGGCACGGCAGACGTGAGCCACGACATCGTCAAAAATCAGTCCGGCACCGGCCGTCAGCAGAAAGTCGCCGTTATTGTCGATTCCGGCCTCCATGTCGAGCACCCGCGAATGCAGCAATGCTCCGTCGTAGTCGCCCTCAAACAGCAGATTGCTCCCCTCCCCTATGGCCTTGAAGGGGAGATCGCCTATCTGCCGCATAATTTCAGGCAGATCGCCGGCCGATGTGTATTCTATCCATCTGGCACACTTCACACGCATACCGAAAGTATTGTGGCGTGTCAGATCAAAATCTTTCAATTCGGTTATCATATCGCAAAAATAACCAATTTTGCCATTACGACAAAATCAGAGCCGATTACTTTTTTCGACCACATCGGCTTTGAGATCTCCGAAACACACAGCGCGTTCAATTAATATATTTTAACCCCCAAACATATCTTGCTGTCGTCGCGTCTGAATATCTTTGCAAAATGGCTACAGACCAAGAATACCCCCTACAGCTCCGCGATATTTCGCTCGGATACACATCCGGTGGCAACACCAAGACAGTGGCGTCGTGCATCAGCGCGTCACTTGACCGCGGCGGACTAACATGCCTTCTCGGCCCCAACGGCGCCGGAAAATCCACACTCCTGCGCACACTCACCGGACTGCTCCGACCGCTTGCCGGGACAATTGAGATCAACGGCAGCAGTCTTGAGAGCTATTCAAGCAGCGAGCTTTCGAAACTTGTCAGCGTTGTGCTTACCGACCGTTTCAACCTGCCCGACATGACCGCACGCCAGCTCGTGGCACTCGGGCGCAGCCCGTATACAGGTTTCTGGGGACGTATGTCGGACAACGACGAGCGCGAAGTGGATGAAGTTATGGCCCTCACCGGCATCACCGATCTGGCACAACGCAGCGTCGACACACTGTCGGACGGCGAACGTCAGAAAGTAATGATAGCCAAAGCCCTCGCACAGCACACACCGATCATACTGCTCGACGAGCCTACGGCGTTTCTCGACTATCCGAGCAAGGTGGAGACCATGAGCCTGCTGCATACGCTCGCAGCCGAACGCGGCAAGACCATTCTGCTCACCACTCACGACGTAGAGATAGCCCTGCAGCTGGCCGACCGCATCTGGATGCTCGGCAATGGAGTTTTTGTCGACGGCACGCCCGAGGATATGATGCTTTCTGGTCGACTCGCGGAATTTTTCTGCAGCTCAGCAATAACATTTGACGCCTCGACGGCCACATTCCGCATCGCACTCCCGGTTTCAGAAAGGATAGTCACCATATCGGGATCAGGAGCGGCGTTCAACCTCACTGCCCGGGCGCTGCGCCGCACAGGCTACCGGGTGACTGAAACAGACTCTGCCGCCCTGCCGGAGATCATGGCCACCGACCAAGGCATCACACTCAACGGTCAGCCCGTAAGCTCTATAGCCGAATTGCTTCAGAAGCTCTGAACACGCATCAGTAAAACACAACGACAGTCCCCGCACATCTCCGACCTCGTGGCCGACATGTGCGGGGACTGCTGTATCGATATCGTGCCTGACGCCCGGCTCTGAATGGTTTACTTAATTATGCCGTGGGCGCGGAACACCTTCTGTATCTTTTCAAGCGCCGTGGTCACCTGATCCTTGGAGTGTGTGGCCATGAGGCTGAAACGAATCAGGGTATCGTGGGGAGCGACAGCCGGCGAAACGACCGGATTGACGAAGATGCCCTCCTCGAGAAGGTCGCGTGTGATGGCGAATGTCTTGAAATTGTCGCGCACGAAAAGCGGTATGATCGGCGTCGACGTGTGGCCTATCTCGCAGCCCATGTTGCGGAAACCGTCGAGAGCATAGTTGGTAAGCTCCCAGAGGTTTTCCTGACGCTCAGGCTCGCTCTGCATGATCTCCATGGCCTTGAGAGCCGCGGCAGTCGATGCCGGAGTGATGCTTGCAGTGAAGATGTAGGAGCGCGAGTGATGACGGAGGAAGTTGGTGATCTCCTTGTCGGTGGCTATAAATCCGCCGAGCGACGCAAACGACTTGGAGAACGTGCCCATAATGAGATCTACATCGTCGGCCACGCCAAAATGATGGCAGACGCCACGTCCGCCCGGACCGAACACGCCTATGCCGTGCGCCTCGTCGACCATCACGCTCGCATCGTATTTCTTCGCAAGCTCCACGATGCCCTTCACGTCGGCCACGTCGCCCTCCATTGAGAACACGCTGTCTGTAACGATGAGCTTCACTTTGTCGGGATCGCATTTCTGGAGCTGCTTCTCAAGCGATACCATGTCGTTGTGCTTGTATTTGAGCGACTGGCTGAACGACAGACGACGGCCTTCGATGATCGAGGCATGGTCCTGTTCGTCCCAAAGGATGTAATCCTCGCGGCCCGTCAGAGCCGATACCACTCCGAGATTCACTCCGAAGCCGGTAGAGTATATCATCACATCCTCCTTGCCGATATATTCGGCTATCTTGTGCTCCAGTTCCTTATGCAGATCGAGCGTTCCGTTGAGAAACGGCGAGCCGGCACATCCGGTGCCATACTTGCGTGTTGCTTCTATGGCGGCTTCCTTTATCCGCGGGTCGTTGACCAGACCGGTATAGCAGTTGGAGCCGAACATCAGCACCTTGCGTCCGTCGATGGTGACCTCGGGATCCTGCTCGCTCGAAATAGCCCTGAAATAAGGATACACCCCGGCCGCTTTAGCTTTCTGGGGCTCAATGTATTGGGCAAGTTTGGATTGTAATAATTTCATTTTCTCTAACGTTGAGTGACTTCTGTTGTAATGCCATCAAGGCACAATCAGGCTGCAAAGTTACAAATTTCCGACAAAACAGTAACAATCCGCTCTGATTTTTTTGCACTATTTCTTTACTTCTGTGCAGTTTGCCGGTCAAAAACCGCAAGCATTCCGGTCAGCTGTCCATACGACGGGACTTCAGACAGAAACCGATAGGTGCCATCAGGACAATAAATACAACAATAATGTAAAAGCCCGTTGCTGACCATCAGCGCCCGCGCCCGAAGCACCAAGTTGTAACGTGCTATCTGATCAAACACACGCTGGCTTATAGTCACGGAAGGCGCCTTATACTCCACTACAACGAGCGGACGCAGCGAGCGGTCGTAGATTATCGTGTCGCAGCGCCGGAGCGTGCCGTTGAGCCGCAGACCCACCTCATTGGCCATCAGGCTCGCCGGATATCCGAGCGCCCCTGTCAGCCACGCCACAAAATGCTGACGCACCCACTCTTCGGGAGTGAGCGCTACCCATCGGCGCCGCAACGGATCGTAAACCTCCTTATACTCTGCCATCATGCGGATGTCAGGTGCTGCCGCCGGCAGATTTAACGCTGGAATATCTGTCATGTCGGAAATATTGCGTAAATTTACACAATAATTCTGACAAACCACAATATGGCGGCCGCTACATCACCCACATTCGACCAGATGATGCGCTCCGTACGCGACGGAGCGCCGAGCAGCGTGTATCTGCTTCATGGCGAGGAGAGCTACTTTATCGATGAACTCGTCAGGCGGTTCGAGAACATACTGCCCGAAAACGAGAGAGCCTTCGACATGACGGTGGTGTATGCTCCCGACACCACTCCGGGAGCGATTGCCGACACATGCCGGCGTTTTCCTGTCACTGCCAAGCGCCAGGTGGTGATCGTGAAGGAGCTGCAGAGCGTTGATTCGCGGTGGAGATCAAAGCTGTGCGCTTATCTTGAAAAGCCATCGCCCACTACCCTGCTCGTCATGGCGTCGCGTGGCGAGGCCGTGAAACCTGCCGAGGTGGTCAAAGCTGTCAAAAAAGGGGAAGGAGTGGTGTTCGAGAGCACACGTCTGCGACCCGCCGCGATCGCCCCGACCATAGAGGCGCTTGTGCGCAATGCCGGACTCCATATCGAACCCAAAGGGATAGCGATGCTTACCGACTACATCGGCGTGGATGCGGCCAAGCTCTACAACGAGATCGGGAAAATGGCCATGATACTCGGCAAAGGAGCCACGATCACTCCCGAAAGCATCGAACGCAACATCGGAGTCAGCAAGGACTACAACAACTTTGAGCTGATCGACGCCATTGCCTCGAAAGACGCACGCAAGGCATTTGCCATAGCCGACTATTTCGCCAAAAATCCAAAACCCAACCCTACGGTGGTCACCATCGCGGCACTGTTCACATTTTTCTCCGACCTGCTCATCGCACACTTCACCAAGGACAAGTCGCCCTCGGGACTGAAAAGCGCCCTGGGGCTGAAATGGGACGTGCAGCTGAAGAAATTCAGCATAGCACTCCCCAACTATAATGCATTCAAGGTAATCGAGATCATATCGGCCATCCGCAAGGCCGACGTACAGTCGAAAGGGGTCGGGTCACGTCAGAACGCAGCCGACCTGCTCCACGACCTCATATTCAGGATTCTCACCTGTCAGGGCGATATCTCGTTCTGAGAGATCACTTCACCCGAAACATATATCCGAGCGAAACCTCTATCGAAGTGCAGCGCGATGCCGAAAACGGATCGCGCTTCTTCGACGAGAAGATGCTGCCCAGGCCGAAATAATACCGTCCCTCAAGCATCAGACTGTGACGGCGGGCAAACACAAATTCCACGCCAGCCCCGCCGAGGATGCCATAGTCCATACGGTTTTTGACCGGAAGAGTCATCTGCTCCGTTTCGCGGTAGCGGAACGGAGAGTCTGGACCCATATCGGGATTGGCGTAATCAAAGTCTGACCTGATGCCGCTCGAGAGCATGTAGCTGACCGAGGGTCCAAGATTGACAAATCCCTTCACCCGGTCAGTGCCGAAATAAATATGACACAAAACCGGAAGGGTAATATACGTGAGAGTACGCTCGTAGAGCCACTGACCCTCGTCCTTCTCAAACCCCTCTTTCCATCCGCGCTGTGCGACACACAGCTCGCCGACAAGACCGAATATATTCTCCTCGGTGTAACGGGCCGTCAAACCGGCTGTCACACCCTGCACAAGAGCCTGCTTGACATGGGGTGAAAACTGCATATTTGAAAACGTGGCGCCCGCCTTGCCGCCAAGATAGAACTTCGGCTCATACTGGCGCTGGGCCGATGCCGACGCCGCGGCGGCCACGACTGCGGCCGCCGCGATCAATGATCTGAACAACGAAATCTTCATCAGAGTGATATTTTGTCAATCAGACCGCTCGGACGGAAATTGATCAGATACAGCTGATCGTTGACCCAGCCCCCCTCAGGCACACGGATGAAGTTGAACCCGTTCTGTAGGCCGACATGCGATGCCGGTGTTTCGGACTGCTGCGAGCGGAGCCAATTGATCACGAACAGTCCTGTATCATAACCGAATGTACCCTGACGCGGAACATAGTTGGCCATCGGCTCTCCATACCAGCGCTGGAAACCTTCATCAACCCCGCGCATAGCCGGATCGTCGGGAACAGTATAAAAACGCGAGAATACTACTGTGTTGAGTTTATGCATGTTGACCAGCGTTTCTCCGCGGAATGTGATCCACTCCGGATATCCGAATATCCTTACCGGATCAGACTGAGACGACTTCTCGCGAAATTCAGATATGGCGCCGGTCAGACGGTTGAGTTCGGCCTGACGTCCGCTCACGGGTATGAACACATATCGTCCATCCTGATCGAGCTGCGAAAGATCGTTCAGACGCAACACATTGTCGAATGTCACCTGATGATACTGACGACCCTCCATATCCATACGATGTTTCAGAGCGGTGACAAACTCCGCCTTGTCGTCGGGCGACTCGCTGTGGCTCACTATCACCGGCGTATACTCCCCGCAATTACGGAGCAGCCCTGTGATGGCCTTGTCATACATCATCGAGTGAGGTATATTGCCCTGCATCATCGATGGATTGCTTCGGTATGTGGTATCTTTCACCACAAAAAGATTGAGCACATTGAGACCCTTGACACGAGCGAAATTGCCGAGCATCGACAGCTGCGTCTCGTCGTCGGGCGCGATAATCACTCCGGCAGCGGTCAAAGATGAATCCCGGAGCAACGAACCCACACGCATGGCAGAGTCTTCGGTATCGAAAACACTCACATTAATAGGAGTGCCACAGCGGCGCATCGTATCGACAGCGAGCAGAAATCCTTTGTAGAACTCAGTATAAAGCTGCGCCTTCTTAGGCTGCTGTGACTGATTGAGCATCAGCGGAAGCATAAGCGCCACGTTCACCTCCTGACGGCCGGCAGTCTGCACGGCCGAAGGCACGTCGTCGGCCGCCACCGGATTCTCGCCGGGGACGGCCATGGTGGGATCGATATTGTCAGAAGAATTATTATCCTCGTCACCATTATCAGAGGATGCGACCTGACCGGCAAGCGGTATATTGAGTATCATTCCTTCCTTGAGCACGCCGACCTCGGGATTGGCTTTTTCAAGCTCCTCTATGGTCAGACCGTTGGCATGGGCTATCGAATAGAATGTTTCCTTGCTCTTCACCCTGTAACGCCCCATTACGACATCGGCACCAGAAGCCGGAGCCACCTGGCGATGCTCTACATTGGACGCCACTGCCTCACCGGCCGGCGACGACGATACGCCTGGAACGAGTATGGTCTGTCCGGCTTCGTAATGTCTCTCGTCAAGCCCGGGATTAAGAGCCAGCAGAGTGCTGACTGTAGTGTTGTGATTGACAGCTATGCGATAGAGGCTCTCCTTTTCTCCTATACGGTAGGTGACGGTCGGAGCCGGTGTGTCGACAACCTTCGGCGAGCTTTGTTGCGGAATTTCAGAAACGGAAGCTGACGGCTCAGACGTGCGGGAATCCGCCACGGCAAGCGTTGCCGGACGATATGTCGGATCACTGACTATCAGCACCTGATCCTTGCGTATGCCGTCGCGTGCCTGCGGATTCCATTCGATCAGCTGATCGGTGGTGATACCGTATGCGCGCGCGATGCCATAGATGGTTTCTTTTGACTGGACCGTATGGCGGCGTGGTTTCCATGTCGATGACTCCACCGGGAAATACAATATCTGTCCGGCTCTCAGACCGTCGCGCACAGATGGATTGGCCTTCTCTATCTCCTCGCGCGATATGTGAAGCTTGCGGGCTATGGAGTAGACCGTTTCACCCTGCGCCACCTCATAGTAACGGCAGTCGCGGCCATTGACCTGCTTTACGGGCAGATTGTCAAGACCGTCGGAAGCAACCGCCGCCAGCGTCACAAGCGCGGCCGCTGCAAAATATATCAGTCGTCTGTTCATGCGTTATTTGTCAGTGTTGGATTGATTCGATTGGCAAAGTTACGTATTTTTTGACTAATTTTGCGCTCATGACACAATTCAATCCGCTACAGACCATAAAACGTCGTTTTTTTGCAATGCGCAACGGCATTGTCGCCGACACGCTGCGCAAAGCCGGATCGCCCTACCGCATCATATTCGGCCTTAATCTGCCGCAGATTTCCGAGATAGCGCGCGTCACCGGCTGCAACCACGAAATGGCCGAAACGCTTCTGGCCGACAACCACACGCGCGAAAGCCAGCTCATGGCTTCCATGATAGCCGATCCGGCCATGATCGACCACGACGAGGCCACTCGCTGGTGCGACGCCATGCTGTCGGCAGAGGCGGTCGATGTGTTGTGTCTGAAACTTCTCCGACGCATATCCGATCCGGTGAACACTGCCATCAGGTGGACGACCGAAACATCACCCGAAAACGCCCCTTTGCGGCGATATGCCGGAATAAGGCTGATGTGGAATCTCATACCACAGCATTCGCCCTCTCTGCGCCCGGTTGCGGCCGAGGCAGCCCGTCAAGGAGGCGATCACGCCGCACTGGCAGCCCGTCTGGTAGAAGAGATCGACTTTCTCGCCGGAGAGTAAGCGCGTCGCAGATCAGCGACTCCGCGAGCCAAGACGGTCGCCGGCTATGACACCGCCCAGTATAAGAGCGCATCCTACGCAGCCGATCAGCGAAATTTTCTCGCCAAGCATCACAGCCGACAGCACCAGAGTGACCACCGGACAGAAATACATGTAATTGCCTGAAGTCACCGCACCAAGGCCTTTGACAGCCTGTCCCCACAGGAGATACGCTATCATGGAGCAGAACAGACCCAGAAAGAGCAGATTGAACAGCACTTCCGTTTCGAGCATACGCGCCATCGGAAAATGCTCGCTTTCCATAAAGAAGAAGGGCAATGCGGTGACAATGCCATAGAAAAACGTCTTGCGTATTATGAACCAACTGCTGTAGACGGTGCTCAACGGACGAAGAACTATCGAGTAGACCGCCCAGCAGAGCGCGGCGAGCAGAGCAAGCATGTCGCCCAAAGGATTTACCTGAAGATTCATGCTCGAATTGAATATCACGCACCCTACGCCGACGAGAGCCACGAGCGAACCGGCCATCATGGCTCTGGATATGCGTTCGCTCTTATAAAGAAGAGCCACCATCACTACGGTGATCAGAGGCGACGTGGACACCAGCAGCGACACATTGCTCACCAGAGTATATGTCACGGCGGTATTTTCGGCTATGAAATATACCGATCCGCCACAGATGCCGCAAAGAGCGAATTTAAGCTCGTCGCGCCACGAATTCGAAACGAACGGCCTCGGGCAGAACAGAAAAGTGCATAAATATGCCAAAACAAACCTATACACATAAATCTCCACTGCCGACATGCCGCACTGCAGCAGCACCTTTGTGGAAATAAATGATGCTCCCCAGGCGCTAACCGCCAGAAGAGCACCCAGATGGTATATCACACCGGAACGTGATTCTCTGTGATCTATGTTGAAATAAGCCATGCGGATCGGTGGTTTATGTCGTTTCAGGTTGTTAGCGACTGCAAATATACGCATTATTTATAACATAATCATAGCATTTCCCCACTATTTCCCGACCACCGTCCGCACTGCCCTAAACACAACATAGGCGATGGATCTAAACCAACAGCGCCACGAATACGTTCTCAAACTATAAGTTGGATTTTTTTCTTAACTTTGCAGACTCATAACCGACAAATGTGAAATTTATTAAATGATTCGAAAAATGAAAAAGACTCTGAAAATCATGGGAGCAAGTGTCATGGCACTTTGCCTGCTCATAAGCGCCGGCTGTAGCAGCATGACCAATACCGGCAAAGGAGCACTTATCGGCGGTGGCGGCGGAGCCGCCCTTGGAGCCGGTCTGGGCGCTATCATAGGCGGCGGCAAGGGCGCGGCTATCGGCAGCGCTATCGGAGCCGGCGTCGGTGCAGGCGCAGGAGCGCTCATCGGCAAGAAAATGGACAAGCAGCAGCAGGAACTGCAGCGCGAACTGGCCGAAAAGGCTCAGGTGGAAGAGGTTAAAGATCAGAACGGACTCCAGGCCATCAAGGTGACATTCAGCTCCGGCATCCTGTTCCCCACCAACGGTACTACCCTCAGCACATCGGCACGCAATGACCTGACGCCGTTTGCCACATCGCTGCTCAACAATCCTGACACAAACGTGCAAATCTACGGCTTTACCGATGATACCGGCACAATGGCTGTCAACACACGTGTGGCCGACGGACGTGCCAACGCCGTGCGTCAGTTCCTGCTCAACAGCGGAGTCGCAGCCAACCGTCTGACAGCCGAAGGCATACCCATGGCCGACTATGTGGCTTCCAACGCCACTCCCGAAGGGCGCCAGCAGAACCGTCGTGTGGAGATCTACATCACTGCAAGCAAGCAGATGATCGAACAGGCCGAAGCCGGCACGCTATCCATGCGCTAAGCCTCACACGCCCATAGGCAACGTAACATACGGGTACACACCCGATCAAAGACAACAGAAGCCATCATCTCCGCAAGGAGAGGTGGCTTCTGTCATATATATATCCGTACCGGCCTGTATCGACCCGCTGGTCAAGCTTTTTCCGAAAGTTCGAGCCATCGCATCTCTTTTTCGTCAAGAGCCTGCATCACAGCCTGGTATCTGACCGATGCCGAGGCAATCTCTTCGGAGGACGCTCCTGAGTTGAATAGAGCCTCGAGCTGCGACTTCTCGTCATTGAGATCCTCAAGTTCGGCTTCAAGCGACTCAAACTCTCTACGCTCCTTGAATGTCAGCTTCTGCCGCTCCGGCTCCGACCGCTGCTTTTCCCTGACCGGTTCGGAAGCCGACTGTTTCGACGACGCCTCCGTATCGCGCTGCCTTTCGTCCTCCCAGGCTCTCCACTCCGTGTAGTTGCCGGGGAAGTCATACACTTCGCCGGTGCCGTCGAGCACAAACAGATGATCGACGATCGAATCGAGAAAGAATCGGTCGTGACTTATCACTATAAGACACCCCTTGAACTCCGCAAGATACTCCTCAAGTATGCCGAGAGTCATGATGTCAAGATCGTTGGTCGGCTCGTCGAGTATCAGGAAGTTGGGCGACCGCATCAGCACCGTTGCCAGCTGCAGCCGGCAACGCTCTCCCCCGCTGAGCGTGCGTATATACTTCTGCTGCTCCGACGGCTCAAACATAAACCGCTTCAGCCACTGCATGGGCGAATACCGCGCTCCCCCGTCGTTTACGCTCACCTCCTCGGCATAGTCGGTGATGGCGTCGATCACCCGCTTGTCGGGGTCAAACTCCATTCCCTCCTGGCTGTAGTAGCCGAAGCGCACCGTTTCGCCTACATTCCATCTGCCGCCGTCCTGATCCACCAGACCCATGAGCATCTTTATGAATGTGGATTTGCCGGCACCGTTGCGGCCTATGATGCCAAGCTTCTCGTAACGCGCGAACACGTATGAGAAATCACGCAGGATCACCTTGTCGCCGAAGCTCTTGGATATGTGTTCGGCCTCGAATATCTTTGACCCTATATAGGAGGAGTCGACATCAAGATTGACCTTTCGCTCCGACAGGTTGACCATGGAGCGTTTGCGCAGATCATGATAGGCGTCGATACGGTACTTGGCCTTCCCGGCTCTTGCCTGCGGCTGGCGGCGCATCCACTCGGTTTCGCGCCGCAGAGTGTTGCGCACGCGGTCGAGCTCGGCAGCCATAGCCTCATAGCGCTCCTCGCGCCGCCGCAGATAATATTCGAAATTGCCGTCGTAGGAAAACAGTTCCTGACGGTCGATCTCGATTATCCGGTTGCACACACGGTCAAGAAAATATCGGTCATGAGTCACCATGAGCAGCGTGGCCCGCGACTTGGTGAGATATGCCTCAAGCCACTCTATGACGTCGAGATCCAGATGATTGGTAGGCTCGTCGAGTATGAGCATCGAAGGCTCGTCGAGCAGCGTGGCCGCAAGCGCCACGCGCTTACGCTGTCCGCCCGAGAGATGATCCATAGGCTGGGAGGTGTCATTGATGCGCAGCTGCGCGAGCAATTGCGTCAGGCGGTCCTCGAAGTTCCAAGCCGAAGCTTCGTCCATGCGGTGCGTGGCCTCGGCTATAAGCATGTCGTCGCCACTCGCAAGAGCCTTGCGATAGGCACCCACAGCCTTTGCAGCCGGAGTGTCGGCCATCAGACAGGCATCAAGCACGGTTGTACCGGGACTATACACCGGCAACTGCGGCAGATAGCCTATGCGCAGGCCGCTCCGCGCCGTCACCGTACCGCTGTCGGGAGCTTCCTCCCCGGCTATGATACGCAGCATGGTTGACTTGCCAGTGCCGTTTTTGGCCACAATACCTATTTTGTCGCCCTCATTGATGCCGAAAGTGACATCAGCGAAAAGCATCCGGTCGCCATAGCTTTTGGTCAGACCCTCTATCTGCAGAAACGAATTCAGTGCCATACCACAAAATTAGACAATTTTTGGCGTGCCGTGAAATTTTCACAGGTTATATGCGTCAAATTAAAATAAAGGAATAACTTTGGACAAAATTTCATGCAATGGACAATATACTTGAAGTAATCGGTGTAAGCAAGCACTATACCGGCCACAAAGCCCTCGACGACGTAAGCATAAGCATCGCCCCGGGCACTGTGTACGGTCTTCTCGGACCCAACGGAGCGGGAAAGACCACCCTCATCCGCATCATAAACCATATCACGGCTCCCGATAGCGGCACCGTGATGTTCGACGGCCATACTCTGACGGCCGACGACGTCAGCCAGATAGGGTATCTGCCGGAAGAGCGCGGACTATACAAGAAAATGAAAGTGGGCGAACAGGCCATATTCTTCGCCCGTCTCAAAGGACTTTCGAAAGCCGACGCCACGACGCAGCTCAAGCGATGGTTTGACAAATTCGGCATTTCCGACTGGTGGGACAAAAAGATAGAAGAACTGTCAAAAGGCATGGCGCAGAAAGTGCAGTTCATAGTCACGGTGCTCCACCGTCCGAAACTGCTCATATTCGACGAACCGTTCTCCGGATTCGATCCCATCAACGCCAATCTGCTCAAACAGGAGATACTGCAGCTGCGCGACGAAGGCAGCACGATCATCTTCTCGACCCACAACATGGGATCGGTCGAAGAGATATGCTCCGACATAACCCTTATCAACAAGGGCAAGAACATACTTACCGGCAATGTCGACGAACTGCGCCACCGTTTCAGCGACGGACGCTGCTCGCTCACGTTCACAGGCGATCCGCGCCTGCTTATGGAGCGCCTGCAGCCGATGTCGAGCGAATTTTTCCTCGACGAGCCGAAGGGCGCCGAGCAACGCCTCGAGCTCAAGCTGGCTCCAGAGGTGAAACTGCGCGACGTGATAGCAGCCGCCAACGAGGCGACCGACCTGATCGAAGTGGGACGCGTGATGGCGTCGATGAACGACATTTTCATTAAAACCGTAAAACAAACCGAAAACAACGACTGACCTATGGCAAACAACATATCGCTCGTCATACGACGCGAGTTTCTCGAACGAGTAAAGAAAAAGAGCTTTATCATCACCACCATACTTATGCCGGTGTTCATGCTCGCCATGATGGCCGCTCCGGCACTCATCATGATGGTGACAGGCAGCGAAGAACGCGGTATTACGGTGATCGACGAAACCGGCACTATCGGAGCACGGCTGCAGAGCGACAAAGAGACACACTTCACTCTGCTCGAATCCACTCCGCTCGACTCTGCGCTGGCCGATACAGAAGTGGCCGGAGTGCTCTACATACCGGCAGGTATCATGGACGGCAAGGTGAGTCCGCGTCTTTACACCAACGGCTCGTCGTCGATAGCGCTCGAAAACAATGTCAGCTCGCAGATCGACGGCATAATCGAGGAGGAGCGCCTCAAGCAGTATGACATCGAGAATCTCGACAAGATACTCGAAGAGGTGCACAGCGACGTGAAACTGATGAGCATCCGCAACGACAAGGAGGATGGCGAGTCACAATCGGCCTCGGCGGCCGTCAGCTATCTGATAGGCATCATACTGACATTCCTGCTCTACATGTGTCTGCTGCTCTACGGACAGATGGTGATGACGAGCATCATCGAAGAGAAAAACAACCGCGTACTCGAGATCGTCGTGTCGTCGGTCAAACCTACGCATCTCATGCTCGGCAAGATCTGCGGCATCGGTCTGGTAGCCGTCACGCAGATACTGATATGGGGAGTGCTCATAGCCGCGATGTCGGCCTTCGTGCTGCCTGCCATAATACCAGACACGGCTCTGACGGAAATGTCGGCGCTCAATGCCGGCACACTCGATGCCACCAGCGCCAGCATGGATGTGGAAATACTTCAGGCCATGTCGCTCATGAGCAATGTAGGCTACATACTCCAGCTCTTCGGGCTGCTGATACTCTTCCTGACAGGAGGATTTCTGCTCTATGCGGCCATATATGCTGCCATAGGCTCGGCTGTCGACAATATCCAGGACGCAAGTCAGCTTCAGTCGTTTGTCATATTCCCCATAATCATAGGCATCATATTCGGCATGACGGCTGCAAGCGACGCATCGTCGCCGGCCGCGATATGGACCTCGTTCATTCCGTTCACCTCACCGATGGTGATGATGGCCCGCGTGCCCTCGGGCATACCTATGTGGGAGATTGGCCTGTCACTGGCTATACTCTACGCAAGCTTCCTTCTGATGGTATGGATCGCCGCAAAGATCTACCGCGTCGGCATATTCATGTATGGCAAAAAACCCTCTATAAAGGATCTCATACGCTGGGCCCGATACAAATAAGCCCAACGTCGCGCCTATACATCCGGCGCATCCATAAACGGAAGCAACCATAAAAAATGGCGCCGTGTCACAATCATACTGACACGACGCCATTTTTTCAATTTTCCGGTTGATCAGCTATCCGGCTCGAATTTGATATATTGACCACCACCTACTCAAGCTTCTCCACATCCGAAGAAAACATACGTCACCCTGACGTTTCAGCCTCTTGGCGCTCTTCCAGTCGTTTTCCATTATAGCCTAATAAACCGACTCCGGGATTGTAGTGCACAGCGCCGCGTGCTGGGTCACACTCATATTGATGCAGGCCGATTCCATATACATGTACACCTTCTCGCACATCGGGTTGTCATCACGCACATACGTCACATAGACGCGTCACAGCACTGGTCTTACCGAGGGAAAACCGAGAACCGAGCCGATTTTCGGTGAAGAGAACGCCATGCGGCACAACACTTCGGCAGTTATGTCGAATGCCGGAGCGTCTGTCCGCTCGTCGGCCAGATACAGCGAGCCATTCTCGATCACATAGTAGTGGGAATTGTCGGGTATGATCCGATCGGTGACGCGCATCGTGGTGCACAATTCGGGATAAGCGGCAGCGACTGCCGACAGACACCGACCCACATCCACGATACGGGCCATGCCATACCCGTAAAGATGTCTGTTTCCGTCGCCCGGCAGAGCCATTATCCTCACGGCCACATCATGATACATGCGCCGAAGCTCATGCATCGCCGCCCTGATCGCTTCCGTATCAACACCGAGCAGATCGGTGACAGTCAACAGCTCACCGTCGGCCGACAACGAGGCCCACGCCATAGACACCACACGCCCTTCACTATCGGCCATAGCCACAAACGACTCCGTAGCGTCAGCGCCGATCGACTCCATGACACGACGCTGGAAATCCGTCCGAGAAACGATTAATGTGCACGGCCGCTGCATCTCCATTTCACGGAAAGCCATGTAGACTTCATCCGATGCCGGATTATCGACCGGATGATAACCGTGCCCGTTGCCGAATGTGTGTAACGACGTAAAGCGCTGTATGTCGTGATAAAAAACCGTCGAAAATCCCCAGCGACCGAAAAGAAAGCTGAGCCAGTCGTGCGTAGGCACAAGTGCCGCAATCATATCGCCGCGACGGCGAGCCGCTTCAAGCGCCGACATCATAAGTTCCGACATAAAGCCGTTGCCGCGCGAAGACCTGCGCGTGGCGCAGTGCGATATCATTGAAAGACCGACCATTTCGCCGTGAAACAGGAAATCGAAGCGACGCATCTCGAGCGTACTGACCGGCTGACCGCCCTTCTCGAGCAGCAGTATGTCGTTATCGTCACAGACCGCATCAAGCATCCGGCTGATGCGGGTATCGGAGTAGCCGAAGCACTCCTTCCATATTTTACGTGCAGCGTCTTTCTTTTCCATGACCATAGTAAATATCCATCGGGGGCGAGGCGGAGATCGCCGGGATTGGCCATGAAACACTCCACCCGTCCATAGTGATAACAACAGCGGCTCCGTAAGGTTTTTACGGAGCCGCTGACTATCGTTTAATCCCGGAAAGATTCCGGGCGTCAGGTCACTGATGGGCCGGGCGCAGAAGGTCGTTGACCGTCTTGACGGGATTGAAGGTTTCGACCGGCACCTCCACAAAGGCCGTATTCCAGTCGCTCATGGCGCCGTTCCACAGTCCGGGGAGTTCGAGCGCTTTCAGCTCCTTGCCGTGCGACGACTTGGAGGAGATGAAGCCTGTGGCCGGATCGGTGTGTGCCGTCAGGTCATAGTTGTCGCCATGACGATCTTTGATGTAGCATACCAGATCCACCGGATTGAAATGTGTGGCCGACTTGAGCATGGCCATATATTCCGGATTGTTCTTGTCGATCTGATGGCTTTCAAGTATCTGCAGCGAAGCCGAGCCGTCGGGATTGACAGCTACGAACGGACCGCCGCCCGGCTCACCCTCGTTGCGCACCATGCCGCACACACGCAGAGGCCGGTCGAGTTTGTCGTGGAGATACACGGCGCGATGAGGTATATCCATCTTGGTGAAATTCTTGTCGGAGAGCGACAGACGGTCGCGCATGAACACGAAAATCTCGTCAAGCAGCGGTTCGTCATACTTTCCGTCGGCGAGAGCCATCTGATATTCGACAATCCTGTCGCGGAGCTGCATCATATAGCCGGCAATGACCTCTTTATAACGCACCGTGGGCTGACGGAGCGCGTCGGGCACCACATTGTCGATATTCTTTATGAACACCACAGCCGAGTCGATGTCGTTGAGATTCTCTATGAGCGCTCCATGTCCTCCGGGACGGAAGAGCAGCTTTCCGTCCTCACGGAAAGGCGTGTTGTCGGGATTAGCGGCCACTGTGTCGGTCGACGGTTTCTGCTCCGAGAGCGAAATATTGAATTTCACTCCGGTGCGCTTCTCTGTGGCCGGCAACACCTCGGCTATCTTCTCCTCGAAAAGCTTGCGGTGATTGGCCGAAACAGTGAAGTGAAGATTGACCGTTCCGAGCGAATTGGCTGCTGTCTGGGCGCCTTCGGTCATCTGCTCCTCGAGCGGAGTGCGCGATCCGTCGGCATACTTGTGAAACTTCAGCAGACCTTTAGGAAGGCCTCCATAGTTCATCCCTTCAGGCTTGATGAGAGCAGAGATGAGTTCTTTTATGCGACCGGCGGCTATCAGCTCGCCGGCTGTGACTCCATAGAGCTTCACTGCCGTGGCGTCGAGCTCGGCGGCAAATGGCAGACGGGTGAAATTTTCCACAAGCTGAGCCACTGGCGAGCCGGGCGCCGGAGTGTCGTCCTCGCCGTCGACAAACTCAAACAGAGCCTTGAACATGCGGGATGCGGCTCCAGAAGCCGGCACGAACTTGGTGACCTCGCCACCCTCTGCAAGATAACGGTGCCAACGCTGACGGGCTTCCTCCTCCTGCTGAGGCGAAAGCAGAGTTATGCCGCGTCCCGGACGGGCGGCAGCTAAAATATCGAGAAACGGGAATCCTTGTTCGAAGCGTCGTAGCTGTGCGTCGAGCTGTGACTCAGTGATGCCTTTGGCCTCAAGCTGTGCCAGATCTTCAGGTTGTAACATGATATTGATATTGTTGGTTTATAATTTCCGGTCAACGGTCGCCGTAAGCCCCCACACAGAGCTTCAGGCAATCCGACCCCAAAAGTAAAATATTTTTTCGTAACATACGCTATGGCCCGACGGTTTTTTTTGCTATTTTTGCAGCATATTGACAAAATATGACGAAAGAAACAATAACCGACCTGGAATCAGCAGCCGACATCCTCAAAAAGGGCGGAGTAATCCTCTATCCCACCGACACCGTATGGGGCATAGGCTGCGATGCCACACGTCCGGAGGCCGTGGCGCGCGTCTACAGCATCAAACACCGAGTCGACTCCAAAGCGATGATATCGCTCGTGAGCGATGTGGCCATGCTGGAACGATGGGTCAACGAAATACCCGAAGCCGCCATGCAGCTTGCCAAAGTGGCTGTCAGGCCGCTGACCATAATCTATGACCGTCCGCGCGGACTGGCGCCCGGACTTCTCGCCCCCGACGGAAGCGCAGCCCTGCGCATCGCTTCCGACGAATTCTGCCAGAGCCTGTGCCGCCGTCTGCGCCGTCCGTTGGTGTCGACTTCGGCCAATATCAGCGGAGAGCCCGCTCCGGCCTGCTTCGCCGACATAAGCGAAGAAATCAAAAGCGCTGTCGACTACGTGGCCACCAGCCGTCGTCAGCAGTCAGAGAGCGGTGCACGTCCCTCGTCAGTAATCAAGATCTCCGATGGAGGTGTCATCAAAATCATACGCCCGTGACCGACCCTACGACCGATAAAGGCACCAGCGATGCCACGACTTACAGCGACGTGCGTCACAACGGACGCGCCCACAACCTCTTCATGAAGTTTCTCACCTGGCGTGAGAAACATGTCAAGGAGAAGACATTCGTCATCTTCGTTTCGCTGATAGTTGGCATACTCGGCGGTCTGGCCGCACTCCTGCTCAAGACGCTGATACATCTGATCTCGTCGGCTCTCACATCGCACCTGTCGATAACCGGAGGCAACTGGCTGTTTTTCATCTATCCGGCAGTGGGAGTGCTCATCACCGCTCTGTTTGTGCGCTATGTGGTGCGCGACAACATATCCCACGGTGTCACCCGGGTGCTGCATGCCATATCGCAGAACAAGAGCCGCCTGAAACGCCACAATACCTACACCTCGCTCGTGGCAAGCTCAATCACCATCGGCTTCGGCGGATCGGTCGGAGCCGAAGGCCCGATAGTCTACACCGGAGCCGCCATCGGATCGACGCTCGGCTCATGGCTGCGCATGTCGCCGAGGGTGCTGATGATCCTTGTGGGATGCGGCGCGGCGGCAGGCATAGCCGGAATTTTCAAAGCCCCGATAGCCGGTATGCTGTTCACACTCGAGGTGCTGATGATCGACCTGACCACCGTTTCGGTGATGCCGCTGCTTATCTCATCCATCACGGCCGCCACGATAGCCTACATCTTCACCGGCTACGACGTGGAGTTTTTCTTCGTGCAGAGCGAACCGTTCATGACCGCCCGCATCCCGTTCGCCATACTGCTCGGGGTGTTCACCGGACTCGTGTCGCTCTACTTCACCCGCGTAATGAACCTGATGGAGAACACCTTCAGAAAGATCAACAATCCGTGGTGGCGACTCGGTGCCGGCACCGTGCTGCTCTCTACCCTCATATTCCTGCTGCCGCCGCTCTACGGCGAAGGCTACGGATCGATCGTTGCACTGCTCAGCGGCAATATCTCCAGCATAGTCGACGGATCCATATTCTATTCCGACCGCGACAATGTGTGGTTCATATTGCTGTTTATCGGCATGATTATCATGGCCAAGGCATTCGCCACATCGGCCACCACCGGAGCCGGCGGCATAGGAGGCACGTTCGCGCCATCGCTCTACGTAGGGTGCATGGCCGGATTCTTCTTCGCCTATCTGCTCAACGAACTGTTCGGACTCGATCTGTCGGTTAAAAACTTCGCTCTGATGGGCATGGCCGGAGTGATGTCGGCCGTCATGCATGCACCGCTGATGGGCATCTTCCTGACGGCCGAACTGACCGGAGGCTACGAGCTGTTTCTGCCGCTGCTCATAGTGTCGACCCTGTCGTATGGCACTATCAAACTGTTCGAACCTTACAGCATCTACGCCATGCGACTGGCACAGCGCGGCGAGCTTCTGACCCACCACAAGGACAAGGCTGTGCTCACGCTGCTGAAAGTTGACAACGTGATCGAAACCGACTTCATGCCTGTCGACCCCAACATGAACCTGAAGGAGATGGTGGGTGTAATCTCGCGCTCCAACCGCAATCTGTATCCCGTGCTCGACAAAGAGGGCCGCCTGCAGGGAGTGGTGCTGCTCGACGAAATCCGCAACATCATGTTCCGCCCCGATCTCTACCGACGCATGTATGTCGACAAATTCATGAGCATACCCCCCGGACGGGTCGTCATCGGACAAAGCATGGAACAGGTGATGAAGACCTTCGACGACACAGGAGCGTGGAATCTGCCGGTGGTGGAACCCGACGGCACCTACGTAGGCTTTGTCAGCAAATCAAAGATCTTCAACTCCTACCGGCGGGTGCTCCGGCACTATTCTGAAGACTGACAGACAACAGAAAACATCGGACTGATACGATATTTCTCTCAAATCCGTCAAGTCTATTCAGGGAAAATCAGTAAATCATCACGTCTATACAACCTTTTAACTCAGGTGTGCCACGTTTTCGCACACCCATGTTGATAACTTTGCGTCAGAAAACAAACGCAAAGTACAATGAAACACATCAACTCCTCCGACGTGATCATAGCCAGTCTGACACAGTACGGCCGAAACGTGGCCAACCTCCGCATAAGCGGCCTTTCCGACCTCGGCCAGGTCATAGAATACATCAAGAAAGCCCTACACGGCATCATCGGAATGACCAGCCTGCGGCTTCGCAACGGCTCGCAGGGATGGGTTGAGGAACTACACCTGATGTTCGGAACATCACCGGCCGACAGCCGGAGACCACAGCAACTCTCACTCTTCTGAGCCGAACTGCAAAACGCAGACCACAAGGGACGGATCAGAGAACCGGAATGCTCATGAAGCGCCACAGTTTCATGAGACGCTGCAGAAAGGAAAAGATTGTCAGGGATTAAGCAGATCGGGATTGAAAAAACTCTCCACCTCGCGCGCCATTTCCAGCGCCCGGGCAGCCTTGCTCGACGGATTGATCGAAACTGCCTTGATATAATCGGAAGTAGCTTCAGAGCGACGACCGAGTTTCCACAGCAATTTGCCCCTGCAGAAAAAAATCTCATCGCAGTCAGGACATACAGCAGCCATATCACCGAGCAGAGCGATAGCCTCCTCTACCCTGCCCTCCGCGGCAAGCGACAGAGCTGCAGATATGTCGATATCGGTATTCATATAAAAGAGAAATCCCATGCTTTATCAACATGGGAGTAATCTAAAACTCTTAAATTAGTGGTGGGCGCTGAGGGATTCGAACCCCCGACCCTCTGCTTGTAAGGCAGACGCTCTGAACCAGCTGAGCTAAGCGCCCTCGATTATTCGAGGTGAGATATTTTCGGTCGACGATTTCCCGAATTAGTGGTGGGCGCTGAGGGATTCGAACCCCCGACCCTCTGCTTGTAAGGCAGACGCTCTGAACCAGCTGAGCTAAGCGCCCTCGATTGTTCGAGGTGAAATGCTTCCGGCAACGATTTTCGGGAATCGTGGTGGGCGCTGAGGGATTCGAACCCCCGACCCTCTGCTTGTAAGGCAGACGCTCTGAACCAGCTGAGCTAAGCGCCCTTCGTTTCCGAAAGCGATGCAAAGTTACTACCATTTTTTGAACTGACAATAATATTTCGACATTTTTTTACGATTTTTTTTAACAACGCTTCCTCGACGAAGCATTAACCACTGATTATACACGATTTAGACAAAAACGCCCTTCAAAACTTTTTTCATAGCATCTATAATTTGTAACTTTGCACACATCATGACTACCACACAAAAAAAGAAAAAGAAGACCACCGGAGGGATTCGCCTCGGAGTGCTGATCGCCGCAATTTCGGCAATATTACTGGCAGTAGGATGCTTGATATTCTGCATGAAATCCGCAACACCCACCGATCAGCCGCGATGGGTGAGAATACCCGCGGGCGCCGACCGCGCAGCCGTGGCCGACTCGCTGCGCTCGGCACTTGGCATCACATGCGGCAACCGCGTGTACACCATCTGGCGAACCATGGGAGGCACACCCTCGCGCGCCCATGGAGCCTACAGGTTCGACCATTCGACAAGCTCGGCCGGCGCAGCCCGACGCCTTAAAAACGGCACACAGTCGCCCGTGAAGGTGACATTCAACTATGCCCGCGATCTCGCCGATATGGCATCGAAAGTAACCCGCAACGTAGAGATCGGCTCCGAAGAATTTCTTGAGGCATGCGACACCCTCCTGCCACGCCACGGGTTCAGGCGTCAGCAGTTTCCGGCAGCATTCATGCCCGACACATACGAAGCCTACTGGACCGACAGCGGCGAACGGCTGGCGGAACGGATGCTCGAAGCGCGCAACAACTTCTGGGACGAACGCCGCCGACAGCGCGCCGCCGATCTCGGCATGACTCCCGCCGAGGTAGCCACCCTCGCCTCGATTGTCGAGGAGGAAACCGCCAAGGCCGACGAACGCCCGACCGTGGCACGCCTGTATCTCAACCGGCTGAAACGAGGCATGCTCCTTCAGGCCGACCCGACAGTGAAGTTCGCCACCGGCGACCCCACCCTTCGCCGCATCACCCGGCGACACCTCGCGGTGCAGTCGCCCTACAACACATATCTTCACCACGGACTCCCCCCGGGTCCGATAAGGATCGCCGACCGGCGCACCATCGACGCCGTGCTTGAGGCGCCGCTCCACAACTACATCTACATGTGCGCGCGTGAAGACTTTTCAGGCTACCACAATTTCGCAGCCGACTACCCCACACATCAGGCCAACGCCCGACGCTACCAGAAAGAGCTCGACCGCAGAGGCATTAGATAAGGCTGAACAAACACTGCCTTGCGGCTAAATGATATAGTTCAAAAAAAATTCGTAAATTTGCATTGTAAACACGCTCGAGCAGACAAATGACCACCCAATGTAAGTGACAACTCATCAACAAATCAAGAAACTTCCTTGTAGTCGTAAAAGGTTTGGTCGCCCGTCTGCCTACATGGAAGTTCTGATATATCTATGGCAGAGAAAAAAGAATTTCTCAAAGGGAGAAAACCTGTAACTTTTCTTGATTTGTTTGCTGGCGCCGGTGGCATCAGCGAGGGTTTTTTACAGGCATACACTCGTGATAAGTATTTTAAGTTTGTTCTTGCAAGCGACATAAACGAAAATTGCGAATTAACGCATACGGTTCGTTATAATCACCAATTTGGTCTTGACACAAAATTTCTTACTGAAGATATTATGTCTCCAACATTTATTCCACATCTTCTTGAGAAACTTGAAGATCAAGAAATAGATGTTGTTACGGGAGGACCAAGTTGTCAGTCATTCAGTCTCTCTGGTCGACGTAAACGTTTTGACAAACGAGATAACCTTTTCTTACATTATCTTAATGTCATCCGCAAACTTCGTCCAAAATACTTTGTAATGGAGAACGTCAAAGGTTTGCTTACGAAGGATAAAGGCAAATTCAAAGATGCTATCATCCACGAGATACGGTCAATCATTGATGACTCGAATATCCCGGATTTTGTTCTTTACTTAAGTAAGTTGCTTGATAAGACTGCATCTTCATTTGTAAAAAACTGTATTCTCACTAAAGTAAAAATCGAAGTCTCAGAAGATAACGAGGCAATCATGGAGCGTGATAATTTCATTGCGGTTCTTGACACGCAGTTCAAATCCATTACTCGTAAAATAGACTATCGTTTAAGCAAGTCCAATATCAATATCGCTACGATTCGTCATGGATTAAATCTTCTTCGTCGGACAGATGAACGTAATGCCATTTCTGCTGCGATAATAAATGAAAAGACCCATGCCGACATTGATAATGATTTCTTTGTAAATGGGTTCAACAGCTTCCTGTCTATGATAGATGATTCTACAATCATCAACACCATTCTATCTGCCATTGACACTTTCACGGAGTTTGATCATACCTCTAACGAGGTAAAAGAGTTCCGTGAAATGATAAAGTTGTATGCTTACACTCTTGACGAAACATTCGACTTTATCCGCTCTTACGCTATTTCTGACAAAAGCGAAGATGAATTCAACTCTCATCTTGAAGCCATTCGACTTTATCGTGTCGCTCGCCCCATTGTAGCTCTGTCTGCGAACTACGGTGTACCGCAAAATCGAGAACGAGTCCTTTTCATTGGTTGCAGAAAAGACCAGCAGTTAATAGACGATGTACCGGCAACCGTTAGTGATGAAGAAAAAGTTACTGTATATGAAGCTATACATGACCTTGATTTTATCGGTAACGGCAGTATGGAAACCAGTTATGGCAAAAGAAGAGTAATTGAAGATTGCGAACCTCTAATCCGCACTCGCGAAGTTCAAGGAAGACTTTCTCAATCCGACAATGCTCACACCTTCGCTGAATGGTCGAAAACAGGTCGTTTCTCCCATAGATTTACTTTTTCTTGTGAGCCTTTTTATGTACGCTCTATCGATGATTTGAAAAACAATCTTTTTTGTGAGGAACCTGCTCTTTATAATCATCAGACAAGCTCACAGAGCGATGAAGTGAAACAACGGCTATCTATAATCGCCAGACACGGTGCCTATGACGCAGATTGCAAACAGGAACTATCTGAACTCGGGCTCGATTCCAACAAACGCAACTATACCGTGTTGAATCCTAAAGGTCAAAGCCCGACCGTCGTTACCATGCCTGATGATTTTATACATTATGCCGCCCATCGTGCTATGACGGTCCGAGAAATGGCACGTCTTCAATCATTTGATGATTCATTCGTTTTCCAAGGCAAACGACAGACTGGTGGCAATAAACGTAAATCAGAAATTCCACAATATACACTTGTGGGCAATGCCGTTCCGCCTCTCATGGCGCGTGCCATTGCCAATACCATTCTGCAACATATAAAGTAAGCACTTATGATACACATGCGTCCTTATAATTCTTTTGAGACCAAAAACGTAAAGTTTTTAGTTGATCAGCAGATTGAATTTGCCACAATCCAAATAACAGAAACTGGCTTGAAGAAAAGTATTTTGGACGCTACCGCCCCTGTTCGCGCTTATTTTGAGGAGAAAAATATCCACGACTACAATTTACAGTTACAAGGCCCGGAGCATAAACGTGTCATTGACACTTATATCATGACCGAAGCTGCACAGTTCCTTACTAAAACCTCGCTTTATAGACCCGTTACCAAAAAAGGTGATCCTCGTTTATGGGTAAACAAAGTCCGAGATGTAGAATTTCTTCGGGCTAATGATATTTTTGCGCTTATCGCACATAAGAACATCCTTTTCGTTATCAATCTATCAATAGTTGATATAGTAAAAGTTTGTCTTTCTTCAATTGACACGCCATTGAAAGACTTGATTTTGGGACTCTCACGCGAAAAGAATTCTGTAAGCGACGAATTACTCAGACTAATTAAAGACCGCATGACAGACTGGATGCCGGCTGAAATCCTTGCAGATACGGGAATTGGACGAACCGTTGAGTCAATTCTAGGGATTGAAATGAATCCGTCTAAAAATCCTGACTTCAAAGGCATTGAACTTAAAAGCCATAGAGAGGCATCGAGAGTTAGAAATACTCTTTTTACACAAACTCCCGAGTGGGCAATAAGCCGTCTCAAAAGTGGTAAGGCTATAGTTGAGGAATATGGGTATATTCCTGACGGATATAACCATAAATCATTACATGTCACACTTACTGCTAATCGACCAAACCCACAAGGCCTTGGTCTATTGGTGCGGACTCAATTAGGACTTCTTGAGGCTGACGAATTTTCTCTAGCAACTTTAGAAGATGGTACTTTCCGTAAGATTAATGACGTTGCAGTGTGGAAACTAATCAAATTACATGAGAGGTTACTAACCAAACATCGTGAGACTTTTTGGATTGACGCTGAAACAAAACATGAATCCGGTCGCGAGTTTTTCCGTGTTTCTGAAATACTCCATACCAAGAATCCAATACCTTCTCAATTTGATGTACTCCTTGATCAGGGACAAATTACTGTAGATTTTCTTCTCTGCCGTGATTCTGGAGGCGACACATACAGTTTCAAAATAAAAGGAAAAGCCAGACCATTGCTTTTTCCTCAAAGTGAAACATATAACCTCCGTGGCACATGATTTTCAGGCGTAGCAACTACGTTGCCGCACACCGTGAATCAACAAAAAAATGCCGAGTTAAAGAAAAAACGCACACAGCCCGAATTAGAATGACAACATATCCGAGCATATCGCCGACCGCCGCACCATCGACGCCGTGCTTGAGGCGCCGCTCCACAACTACATCTACATGTGCGCGCGTGAAGACTTTTCAGGCTACCACAATTTCGCAGCCGACTACCCCACACATCAGGCCAACGCCCGACGCTACCAGAAAGAGCTCGACCGCAGAGGCATTAGATAAGGCTGAACAAACACTGCCGCATCCACGTTATCCATCCATTATGAAACAGACCAACGACACCAGTATAACGATAGCGACATACTCCACCGACTGGGAAGCCCACATAGCCGAAGGAGTGCTGTCCAACGAAGGGATCCCCTGCACCCTGACCAACGAAACATTCTCGTCGATATACCCTATAGGCTTCAACAGCATCGGAGGCATCAACCTTGTCGTCCCCGCCGAATATGCCGACACAGCCCGGCGCCTGCTCGACCTGACAGCTCAGGAGGACTCGCCGGAGTCGTGACACCAACACCGGCCGCCATAGCCGCGCGCATAAAGTGGTCTCAAGCCAAGCAAAGCCCCAAACCAATATCCAAGCAAAGCCCAAACCGGCGGAAGCCTTCAAATCAGTTCTAAAATCAGGCCGAAACATTTGCGTATTAGGAAAATAATCATTACCTTTGCGCGCTTAATCTCAAGAAACGAATGAGACAACTTAAAATCACCAAGTCGATTACCAACCGCGAGAGCGCATCGCTCGACAAGTACCTCCAGGAGATAGGCCGCGAAGAGCTTATATCCGTAGATGAGGAAGTTGAGCTTGCAAGGCGCATACGCCAAGGTGATCAGAGAGCGCTGGAAAAGTTAACGTGTGCCAACCTTCGCTTCGTCGTATCAGTAGCAAAACAGTATCAAAATCAGGGACTGAGCCTCCCCGACCTGATCAACGAAGGCAATCTCGGCTTGATTAAAGCGGCACAGAAGTTTGACGAAACCCGCGGTTTCAAATTCATCTCCTATGCCGTGTGGTGGATACGGCAGTCAATCCTTCAGGCGCTGGCCGAACAGGCCCGCATCGTCAGATTGCCCCTCAATCAGGTGGGAGCATTGAATAAAATCAGCAAGGAGCTATCGAAGTTCGAGCAGGAAAACGAGCGCCGTCCTTCGCCCGAAGAGCTTGCCGCACGCCTCGACGTGCCTCTTGAAAAAATCTCCGACACCCTTAAGGTATCGGGACGAAGCATCTCGGTCGACGCACCATTTGTAGAAGGTGAGGACAACAGCCTTCTCGACGTGCTCACCAACGACGACTCCCCCGCAGCAGACTCCACGCTGACACAGGAATCCCTGTCGAAAGAAGTGGACCGCGCGCTGCGCCAGCTCCACGAACGCGAACGCGAGATACTCAAAATGTTCTTCGGCATCGGCTGTCAGGAGATGACGCTTGAAGAGATCGGAGCCAAATTTGATCTCACACGCGAACGCGTACGCCAGATCAAGGAGAAAGCCATCCGCCGGCTCAAAGGACAGAAAAGCCGCCTGCTGAAGACCTACCTCGGCCAGTGACGCACGGACGGCTCGGACACAAAACACCTACATAAAATTGCAAGGACAATAGATGTAATATTTTTTCTCATGGTGAGAAAGCGCGCGTCGCGATGACGTGCGCTTTTTCTTTTACACATTCATACAATACCCCACACAGGCCCATCCACACAGCTCACATGAGAAAACCCGTGTGAAGCCCCTTCACGAAGTCTGTCGCGCTTTTTCTCGACATGTTTATGACCATACATTTGGAATTCAGTCCAAAAATCGCTACCTTTGCACCGCTTTTTAGGCATCCCGTGTGATGGGAAATTAAGGAGCGCTTAATTTTTAGTAACACAACAACAAACATCTCAAAGAATGAAGACATTCCAGCTCAGCGCCGAGCCCCGTACCGATCTCGGCAAGAAAGCCGCCAAGGCACTCCGCAAGGAAAACAAAATCCCCGTAGTGCTCAACGGCGGTGAAGTGATCGACCTCCCCTACAAAGGCAAGCTCCGCGACGGCGAAAAGATCGTCGTGATCGAGAAAGACCAGTCCAAGGGCCTCATCACCACCGACCTCGTTGTGACCAACGACTCCGTGCGCAAGCTCATCTATACACCCGACATCTTCGCTATCGAGCTGAGCCTCCACGGCGAAAAGCGCATGGCTGTGCTCAAGGACATCCAGTTCCACCCCGTCAAGGACACAATCCTCCACATCGATCTTCTCGAAGTCAACGACAAGAAGCCCGTGGTGATCGAAGTGCCCGTGCAGCTTGAAGGCCACGCCGAAGGTGTGAAAGCCGGTGGTAAGCTCACCCTCTCAATGAAAAAGATCAAGGTTAAAGCCACTTACGACAAGATCCCCGAACGCGTTGTAGTCAACGTCGACAACCTCGGCCTCGGCAAGACCATCCAGATCGGCGACCTCCACTTCGAAGGCCTCGAACTGACCAACGCCAAGAACGCTGTCGTATGCGCCGTACAGCTGACCCGTGCCGCCCGTGGCGCAGCAGCCGCCGCCGCCGCAGGAAAGTAATCCCGTAAACTATTCCCGACAACAGCTGATGAAATATCTGATAGTTGGGCTTGGCAATATCGGCAGCGAGTATGCCATGACACGCCACAACATAGGATTTATGATATTGGATGCCTTTGCAAAGGCATCCAATATTACTTTTACACCCGAACGTTACGGCGACATCGCACGCCTGCGCGTCAAGAACGCGCAGCTCATACTGCTCAAGCCCTCGACCTACATGAATCTCAGCGGCAACGCCGTGCGCTACTGGCGCGATCACGAAAAGATCGACAACGACCACCTGCTCGTACTCGTCGACGACCTCGCGCTGCCCTTCGGAGCCATACGCCTCAAAGCCAACGGCAGCGACGCCGGACACAACGGACTCAAAAACATCGCAGCCATGCTCGGCACCCAGGCATATCCACGCCTGCGGTTCGGCATAGGCAACGACTTCCAGCGCGGCCAGCAGGTAGAATACGTGCTCGGAGCCTTCACGCTCGACCAGCGCCAGAAACTGCCAGTGCGCATCGACGTGGCCATCGAGGCCATCAAGGCATTCTGCCTGTCAGGACTCGACTTCGCTATGTGCAACTTCAACAACAAGTGACCGCTATGCGAACCATCGCCGCAGGCTCAGGTGTTTTACACCTATAAAACCTTCACTCCACACAACAGACACTCATGGCCAAGACCGAAGAAAGAATCGACAAATGGATGTGGGCCACCCGCATATTCAAGACCCGCACCATAAGCACCGACGCATGCAAAAAAGGACGCATCAGCGTGGGAGGCGCCACAGCCAAGCCATCGCGCACCATCAAGGTCGGCGACGTAATAGAAGTGCGCAAACCGCCGGTGACCTACAGTTTCAGAGTCAAGGCGCTCACCGAAAACCGTCTTGGCGCACGCCTTGTGCCCGACTATCTGGAAAACATCACCCCGCAGAGCCAGCTCGACCTGCTTGAGATCGTGAAAATATCCGGATTCATCGACCGCCGCAAAGGACTCGGACGCCCCACCAAACGCGAAGGCAGAGAGTTGTCGAAATTCACCTCCGAAGCCATGGAAAGCGACGGATGGGACTTCGATTTTGACTTCGATGACGATGATGACGACGACATCGACAACATCGACGAATAACCACACTGAACGCCCGAACCCTCCCCGCCCGGCGGGTGTTAATCACGTATGAACACCTCGCCCATATCCATAGGAATTTTCATTGACGGAGGCTACTTCTCCAAAATCAACGACGAGCTGCGCCACAAACGCCAGCTGCAGATCGACATCCACGGCTATCTCGACTACATACGCCGCCGCATAGCCCGCCATGCCGACACCGATCCGTCTGACTGCCTCATCACGGAGAGCCACTACTTCAGAGGGCGGTTTCGCGCAGCTCTGGCCAACGAAAAGCGCATACTGCTTACCGAGCGATATTTCGAGGACGCGCTGATCGACAACGACGTCATATTCCACTACAAGCACCTCCGCGAAGTGCCCAATGCCGCCGGAGGCACCACCATAGTAGAAAAAGGGGTCGACGTATGGTTTGCCCTCGAAGCCTACGAACTGACCAGCATACGCAAATTCGACTACGTGGTGCTCATCACCGGCGATGCCGATCACGAGATGCTCATCCGAAAACTGAAAGCGCTTAAAGTCAACGTGCTGCTCTACACCTGGAATCTCGGACCGCAGGCCGCCACCTCGCCGTTTCTTGAAGAGGAGGCCCCGTGGCACATTGATCTGGAGAGCGAAACCGCAGCCCACCCCGACCTGATCAACCGGATATGCCGCCGGCTCTCGTCGCCGTCACACCGCGACGATGCCGACGAAGAAACCGTCAGCCGAAACGCATCCCATTGACATTGGCCGGTGCACGCCCGGCCTCAAGCTCCCCCTTCATGAAGTCCATATAGGGCGCCACATGATTGAAAAAAGCACGATAACCCTCACACAGGTAATTCAGTCCAGGCTCACCCTCAGCCGTCGTGGCGAAGCGGTTGCGGGGACACTCGCCGTTGCAGGCAAACAGCCACCGGCAATCACGGCACTGCTTGGGCAACGAACCGAGTTTGCCGGCTCCAAACTCAAGCTGACGGTCGGAGGCCATCATCTCTATAAGAGTGTTTTGATGGATATTTCCGAGCCTGTATTGCGGAAATACAAAATGGTCGCAGGCATAAACGTCGCCGTTCCACTCCATGGCCGCCGCGTGGCCGCACATCGACGACAGAGTGCATAGCCCCGGCATCGCACCGACCCAGTTGGCCAGAGTGGCATCGAAGATCTGCACGAACACACGTCCGACATCCTCCTTGACCCACTCGTCAAACACACCGATAAGAAAATCACCCCACTGGCGTGGCGTCACCGAAAAACCGGTCAGCTCGCCGCCGGCCGCCACATCGGCCAGCATATCGTCGGGCTTCATACGCTCCACTACGGGAGTAAACTGTATGAACCGACACCCCAGTTCCTTGAAAAAACGGTAGAACTCGACAGGATAGTCGGCATTGTAATCATTGACCACCGCCAGAGCGTTCCACTCCACCCCATGACGCTGAAGCATGCGTATGCCGCGCATGACGGCACCGAACGACGGCCGGCCGTCGGCCATGCGCCTGTATTCATCGTGAAAATCCTCCGGACCGTCTATCGACACCCCCACCAACCAGTTGTTGCGCTTCAGAAACAGACACCACTCGTCGGTGAGCAGCGTGGCGTTGGTCTGAAGGCAGTTGGTGATATTGCGTCCGGCTCCATACTTCTTCTGCAGCTCCAGAACCTTGCGATAGAAGTCGAGCTTCCTCACCGTAGCCTCCCCTCCATGCCATGTGAAAATGACATCAGGAGTGGTCTGCGCGGCGATATACTGCTTGACAAACTCCTCGAGCGTAGCCTCCGACATCATCTGACGGCGCGCGTCGGGATAATATCGTTTCTTCTCAAGGTAGTAGCAGTAGGTGCACGCCATGTTGCAGGTCGAGCCTACAGGCTTTGGCATGACATAGACCGGAGTGGAGAACGGGTTGATCATCGGTGCGACGGCGTTAGATCATGATGACTGATGAGTGTATCGGACTATGGCGGACAGGAATCTGACGCATACGCTTCGGGCCGGAGCCTCCTTGTTGTGCAAGAGAGATTCCGGCCCGGAATGTCGCGTCAGAAAGAGAATTACTTGCCGGCGATAGAACAGCTGACAGTAAGACGCTTGCGGCCTTTCGCACGACGACGTGCAAGCACCTTGCGGCCATCGGCTGTGGCCATTCTCTCACGGAAGCCGTGCTTGTTGACTCTTTTTCTGTTAGAAGGTTGGAATGTTCTTTTCATTGCCGTATGTTGATTTTCTTATTAAAATATTTGTATCCCCGTGGGGAGTCGAACCCCAATCGTTGGAACCGGAATCCAATATTCTATCCATTGAACTACGGAGACTTGTCGCTTCGGAGCATGGAAAACACGCTCAAAAACGGTGCAAAGTTACTGAATTTTTTATATCTTTGCAAAAGAACTCGCAAAAAAGCAATGGAAGTTAGAATCGACAGCAGCTGGAAAGAGATACTCGGAGCCGAATTCGACAAGGAATACTTCGTCAGGCTCACCGAATTTGTCAGAGCCGAATACGGCCGGCGGACGGTCTATCCGCCCGCCTCGAAAATCTTTGCAGCATTCGATTCATGCCCGTTCGACAAGGTCAAGGTGGTGATCCTCGGTCAGGATCCATATCATGGCGAAGGACAAGCCAACGGACTGTGCTTCTCGGTCAATCCGGGCATAGCCCTCCCCCGCTCGCTCGTCAATATATTCAAAGAGGTGGCTGCCGACACAGGCACACCCCCCTCGACCGACGGCGATCTGAGCCGTTGGGCGCGTCAGGGAGTGCTGATGCTCAACGCCACACTCACCGTCGGAGCACACTCACCCGGCTCACATCAGGGACACGGATGGGAGGAATTCACCGACGCCGTTGTCAGAAATCTCGCCGAAAAACGCCAGGGGCTGGTGTTCATCCTCTGGGGCTCTTACGCCATACGCAAAGGAGCCATCATCGATCGCGACCGACATCTGGTGCTCACCTCGGCCCACCCCTCGCCGCTGAGCGCTGCAAGAGGCTTCTTCGGCAACCACCACTTCACCCGCACTAACCAGTGGCTTCAGAGCCACGGACTGACACCTATCGCATGGTAGCCCGGCGCATGGCCGCAGTCATGCTCGCGGCATCGGCGGCTCTCGCCGCACAGTCACAGGCCTACATGGCCAAACATCCGGCCATCAGAAGCGTGATCACACGCATCGAAGGCCACGACAACGCCCCGGCTGTCATCATACCCCGAGCCGGCGACCGACTTACCGTCAGCTTCGACGAAGAGAGCCTCGAAAGCCGTCAGCTGCGCTACCGGCTGATACACTGCGACCCGCACTGGCATCCGTCGCAGCTCATCGAATCCGAATACATAGACGGATTCAATGAAGCGCCTTTAGACGACGGCACATATTCCAGAGCCACACTCACCCACTATGTGCATTACCGCCTGACTGTCCCGACCGACATCATCCCCACCATAAGCGGCAACTACCTGATCGAGATATTCGACGACTACGACACTGCGCGCCCTACGCTTGTAAGCATACCGTTCGGCGTAAGCGAACAATCGGTCGACATCGCAGCCACCGTATCGCCGCGCACCGACACAGACTACCTCGGAGCACATCAGCAGCTCTCGATCGACCTTGACCTCGACCGCATCTGGAACGAAATCACCAGCCCATACACCGACATCATCGTCACCGTAGAGCAGGACTCACGGCCGGAAACCAGGGTGGAACTGACATCGCCTACCGCCGTCACCGGACGCCGCGCCCGCTACGACCATCTTCCGCAGCTGATATTCAAGGCCGGCAACGAATACCGTCGCATGGAAACCGTCGACACCCGACGGCCCGGCATGGGCATAGCGTCGGTAGGTCAGAATGCCGGAAGGTTCGCAGCCGAAACCGAGCCGGCCGCTGCGAGAGCCGGCTCGCCGTATGCCTACGACCGCACACAGCATGGACGCATGCTCGTCCGCACCGTCGACTCCGACCGCCCCGACACGGAAGCCGACTATGTCGACACCGGATTCACACTTGTCAGCGAGCCGATAGAAGGCTGCGACGTATATGTCGAAGGCGAACTGACCGGCCGACGCCTTGACAAGACATCGCGTATGTACTACGATCCCACAGCCGGATCCTACCGTCTGACGCTTCCGCTCAAGCAGGGAGCCTACAATTACCGCTATCTGGCCGTCGACCGCCGCACAGGACGGCCGATAGAGGGACTGATCGAGGGAAACTTCCACCAGACCGTCAACGAATACACCATCAGAGTCTACTACCGGCCACGCACTGCCCGGGGCTACCGTCTGGCCGGAGTGACCGTCATTACAAACGACCGATGACCAACGAAGATAAAAACGAAGAAATCATGATAGAAATAGGAAATACGCTGGTGTCGCTCGACCTGGCCGAACGTTTTTTTTGCTGCGATCTCGACCAATGTCTCGGACAATGCTGCATAGAGGGCGACGCCGGCGCCCCCATCACCACTGCCGAACAGCGCGAACTTGAGAGAGTGCTCCCCATTGTCGAGCAGCAGCTCACCCCGCAGGCACGACGCGTGATCGGCGAACAGGGAGTCAGCTACATCGACGAAGAGGGCGACCTCGTCACCTCGATAGTAGGTGGCCGCGACTGCGTGTTCACATGCCACGCACCCGGCGGCAAATGCCTGTGTGCCATCGACAGCGCCTTCAGGCAGGGACTCACCGGATCGTTCCGCAAACCGATATCATGCTATCTCTATCCGCTGCGCCTGACCGAATACCCCTCGTTCACCGCCGTCAACTACCACCGATGGAAAATATGCCGGAGCGCCGAAGCCAACGGCCGGCGCCTCGGCATACGCCTGTACCAGTTCATGAAAGCCCCCCTGACCGAACGTTTCGGCAAGGAATGGTACGACGAGCTGGTCCAGGCATGCGAAGCCATAATCGAGAATGAAATAGATTAAATACCCCGAAACCGATGCACTCAATCAGACACACACTGCTGGCAATGCTTGCCACCGCTATTTCGGCAATGCCGATTATAGCCCGGACTACCGAAACCTCCCACACATTGCTGCCCGCTCCGCAGCACATCGAGTTCCACGGCGGAGATGTCAGAATCAGCGCCGCACGCCTGATGATGGCTGCCGACTCGGCACAGTGGGCCGACACGCTGACTGCTCTCGGCGTCAGAATCGACCCGCGCGCACGATTCCTCATCACAGGAAAAATCGTCGACTCCATCCCCGGCGCCGGCATCAACGACGAGGCCTACACCCTCGGCATCGACAACCGGCGGATAGACGTCAGCGCCGTCTCATCCAAGGGCATACGATGGGCGCTGCAGACACTGCGACAGCTGGCGGAAAGCACCCCATCGCGACAATTGCGGCTGCCACGATGCAGCGTCACCGACTGGCCCGCATTCCCCTGGCGCGGATTCATGATGGATGTCGGCCGCTCCTATATAAGCCTCGACGAACTCAAACGCGAGATCGACGCCATGTCGCTCTTCAAACTCAACGTATTCCACTGGCATCTGACCGAAAACCAGGCATGGCGTCTGGAGAGCCGCCTGTTCCCGATGCTCAACGACAGCATCAACACCACCCGCCAGCCGGGCCGCTACTACACCATCGACGAAGCCCGGCAGCTCGTGGCATACTGCCGCGAAAGAGGCATCATGCTCCTGCCCGAGATAGATATGCCCGGGCATAGCGCCGCTTTCGAGCGCACATTCCGCCACGACATGCAGTCGGCCGAAGGCAAGAAGATACTCCGGCTGCTTGTCGAGGAGGCATGCGCCACGTTTGATGAAGTCCCGTATCTGCATATCGGCACCGACGAAGTGCGCTTCACCGACCCAGAATTTGTGCCTGAAATGGTGGCATTCGTCAGAAGCCACGGCAAGAAAGTCATATCGTGGAATCCGGGATGGCATTATGAACCGGGAGAGATCGACATGACACACCTCTGGAGCTATCGCGGCAAAGGGCAGAAAGGCATTCCGGCCATAGACTCCAAGCTACACTATCTCAACCATTTCGATCTTTATGCCGACATACGCGCCCTCTATCGGAGCAAGATCTACCGGCTGACATCGGCCACACCCGATGTAGCCGGAGCGGAAATAGCCATCTGGAACGACCGCTATGTGGCCGATGAGGCGACCAATGCCAGCCAGAACAATCTCTACCCGATAATGATGGCCATGGCCGAACGAGCGTGGAGAGGAGGAGGCACAGAATACTTCGACAGCCTTGGAACCAACATGGACCGACCCGGCACCGACGATTTCAAAGAGTTTGCCGACTTCGAGCGACGCATGCTGCACCACAAGGCCACATCGCTGCGCCACCTCGCCATACCCTACGTGAAACAGACCAACGTGCACTGGCGCATCACCGACGCATTTCCCAACGGAGGCGATCTCAGCCGCCGGTTTCCGCCCGAAACCGAAGGACCGGCACAGAGCTACACCTATGCCGACTCTGTCTACAACACACGTCGCGCCACCGGCGCAGGCATATATCTGCGGCACGTATGGGGTTCAGCCACCATACCCGGATTCTATGCTGATCCGCAGCCCGACCACACGGCATACGCGTTCACACGCGTCTACTCTCCGGCCGACCAGACAGTTGGCCTGCAGGCAGAAACACAAAACTACAGCCGGTCCGAACCCGACCTCGCCCCTCTGCCGGGCTGCTGGGATTACCGCCACAGCCGGATATGGATCAACGGCGACACAGTAGCGCCTCCGGCATGGCAGTCGACCCACCGGGTCAGAAGCAACGAAATTTCACTTACAAACGAAAATGCCGCAGCGCGGCGTCCACTCCCCGTCAAGCTCCGCAAAGGCTGGAACGACGTGATGATCAAACTCCCCGTAGGCAGCTTCTCCACACCCGAAACACGACTGGTGAAGTGGATGTTCACGTTTGTATTCACCACTCCCGACGGATCACGCGAAGCCGACCTTATTTACGATCCCGACGCACAAGCCCCCGGGAAAATCCGGCCTCAGGGAAAATAACGGCGCGAGAGCTCGCGATAACCGCCGGTCTGGCGATGCGCCTCCATAATGGTATCAAGCCGGTTCACAAGCAGTGAATCGGCTTTTCTGCACAGCCACGACTGAAACTGATTGAACGACACCGCCGTCGATATATCCACCTGCGGATAATCCGCAGCCATGACGCGCGCTATCCGCTCGTTCACCACAGCCGACGGTATCTCACCGGTAGCCGTCATGATAAACAGCTGCTCGCTGCCGTATGCCGGATCCTCCACCACATAGATCGTATCGCCGATCTCCGATGCGAGATTATGCAGACGGTCGGCCACCGGCGACTGAGCCATGACCCACACCTCATGGCCGGCCATGTCGAGCTGCGAACCGATGGGCGCCTTACCGGCCGAATCACGCAGCTGCACAAGCACCTGACGGTCAATATATACCGGAGCGGTGAACGCATAGCGCTCCCGATAACGCTCCGTCATAGGCATCGCCCCGACCACTATATCGAACAATCCCTCGTCAAGCCCACTGAGAGCATCGCCGAGAGCCACCACGGGGTGGAACTTCAGATGCAGTCCGCGCTCCGACGCCAGCTGTCGCAGCAAATCGTAAGAGAAACCGCCGAGGGTGTCATCGTAGCGGTAGAGCGACAATGGCCCGTACTCGATCGCCACATCGAGCGTGTCGCCACCCGAAGGATGCCGCTCGGCCACGCGCAGAGTGGGCATACTGCATGTGCGCACACACAACATCAGTGTCAGAGCCGCCACGAGCAGCAGTCCATACAGTGCCAGCCTCGAAGAGGGCTTTCGGTCATATCTTAGAGTGTGCTTGAATTTCACTTCCATTCATTTAGAGTATGTTTGAATTTCACTTCTATTCACTCAAAGAGGATTTTCGGAGAGATTCGCGTGAGTTGATGAGGGAGCGATGCGGGCATCGTGACCGATGAAACTTGACGCGAATCGCCCGAAAAGACCTTTGAGGGGATGGAAAGAAGTCCCTATATATTTCTTCGTGTTAAATTCAAACATACTCTTAGAGAGGATTTTCGTAGAGATCAGTTGGCGAAATCCACCGACAATCCGAGCTGAAACCGCCGTGGATTCATCGGATAATGGGGCATTGCGAAATAATTCTTGCCCGTCAGACCCTGATTGATATGCGACATCATGACATAGAATCGCGTACGGCTCAGTTTCATATTGGCATAGAGATTCATGAAAGGATAATTGCCCACCTCGATCTCCCGCTGGTTGTAGAACGCCATCGTGGCCGGCTGATACGACGGCGAATAATAGCGCGTGTAATAATCGCAATCGAGGCCGAGCTGCACCTCAAGCACCCTGGCCACCTTGAAGTAGACAAACAGATTGGAGTTGATCGCCAGCTTCGGCGCAGGCAGCACCGCCTGATCCGATGTCACCTGATACGTGATGTTGTTCTGCCAGTTGAGCGCCCTGTAGCTGAAATTCTGACGAAGATTGACGCTCACCACCTGCACGCTCCCCTTATGCTGCACCGGAAGGCAGTCAGGTCCGAAATATATCAGATTCTGTATATTCTCGACCCCGGCATTTATATATGTGCCTGTAAGCGGAATCCGCAGCCATCCTCCGGCCTTGACACGACGCGTCTTGCCGAAATCGTTTTTCCAGATGAAATGATTCGACACATACTGTCGCATCAGCAGCGGGGCCTCCTCGTTCGAGAAGTTGAAATATCCGTTGATCCTCACCGTGTCATCCTTGAGCCTGAACAGTGTGGAGAGATTGGCGTTTACCCTTACATCGCCCGCCGCAGTGCCGGCGATGCCGAGCCTGCCGGTGACATCGTATCTCAGCAACCGGCCCGACTGCTTTGTCAGCTGTCCGCCGACATAAAGCAGATTTTCGGTCACCTTCGGACGCAGCTTGCTGTCAAACGGATATGGAGTCAGACCCTCCGGCCTGTCGATGCCGGTCAACGGAATGCTGTCGACGGTCTGATTGTAACGCCTGATCTCATGAGTGACATATGCCGCCAGACCCGCTTTCGCATACTTGTGGAAACCTTCGAGAAGCGACACACCGAGAGTGTTAGAAAGCGACCAGTACGATGTATTGTCGTGAGTGTACCCGTCCGACAGATACGTATTGCGCCAGAAATCCTCCGCCGCCGCAGGCACAGTGTTGTCAAACACATGGCGGGCCTTGTTGTAGTCGAGTGTCCAGATGAAACTCGACACCGGTATGTATGTGCGGTGCTCGATCGTATCGCCGGGAATGGAATCGTTGGGAGGCGTCACGTGCCAGTAACCCACCTTATAGCGCGAATTGGCCATGAACTCCGATCCGGTGACTCTCGAGTGCGCGCCGGTCAGAAAGGTCGGGATCGATTTGGCATCGATCTTGGCCGATCCGCCCTGAAGCACTTCCGGATTGGTGATATACAGATCGTCGGTGATGCCGCCGTTCTCCTTAGCCACAAGGTTGTAATGATTTATGAACGTCTGCAGCTCATAGCGGTCGCCCATATACGACGACGACAGCCCCCACGCCAGATTCTTGTCGGCCTGATTGGCATAGCTTCCCTTCGAATAAAGATAGTCGACCGAAGCGCCAAACTGCAGGCGACTGTTGACATTACCGGAAAAATCGGCCTGCAGACGATCCTGCGCCGTTTCCCGGCCGCCCGACGTGTTATAGCTCACGAGCGTCATCGGAATGCGCGTGTTGTAAAACTTGTGGTTACCCTGCATCGGTATCCAGTGGCGTATGGCGTCGCGAAAGTAAAAATCGCTCATGGCAGGCCTGTCGGCCAGTATCATATTTATGCCGGGCGAACCGAGATTGCCCGTCGAGACCCACGCCGGAGACACAGCCGAGGGCACTGACTCCATCGAGTAGTCAAATAGCAGTGTGTCTATCGTGGCAGACTCATGCAGTCCGAGCGGCGGAAGCATACTCCAGGCATATGACGGTGCTATGACTGTGGCCTTCTTCTGTCCGGCGGCACCGAGACAGGCCGCAATGCAAAATATTATCAGTGGTATGGCTCTTCGTAACATATCGGCAAAGTTACGAAGAAATTGGTCATGATTACGGTGTATTTGACGTTTTTTTGTGCCGGCGCAAGCCATAGACTCCAGAGACGGTCATGAATCGCCGCCGTTTCTCCTGAATATGAAGCTCAGACACCACAGCACGACAGCACACACCACCACCGCTCCACAGAGCGATATGGTCTGTCCATAGTCATTCTCGCCAAACCACCGGATGAAGGCATAGCCGCCACCGATGGCCGACGCTATGCCCACCGCTACATTGACCGCCGCCGGCACTCCGCCCGAAGTCATAAGCCGGCCGCACATATATCCTCCGACCGCCCCGATCAGAGCCCAGACGAGCCATGTCGTCAATCCTATTCCGGCAAGTATCATGACAGCATATTGAAATTTTCTACACCTTTCATGACCGCACGAGCCGCCACGTCAGTGTCGCCCCACAGATCGGCCACCGTCAGCCACACGATCAGCAGAATTATCAGCACCGCCACTCCGGCCACCAGCCATACGCTGGTATTTGATCTCTTCTTTCTTTTTTCCATAATTACAATCAATTGAAAATTATCTCAATCCGATATCTTGTTTGGTAAAAAAACGTTTACAGCCGGTAATTTGTTCCTTTTTTATAGGTCAGTTTCGGGATATTGCCTAAATTTGCGTATAAAATTCAACCTAATCACACTACCTGTCAAATGGAACTGATAGAGAAAATGACCGCAAAGGCCAAGGCCAATATCCAGCGGATAGTTCTCCCGGAAGGCACTGAGCCCCGTACTCTTTCGGCTGCTGACCGAATCATCGCCGAAAAAATCGCCGACATCACCCTCATTGGTGATCCCGCCGACATACACGCCCTTGCAAAAGAGCTGAAACTCGAGCACATCAAGGACGCCAACATCGTCAATCCGGCCGACGAGAAAGTCATCGACCGCTATGCGCCGCTCTTTTTCGAACTGCGCAAAAACAAGGGCATCACCATGGAGGAGGCTCGCCTGACTACGGCCAATCCGCTATATCTCGGCTGCCTGATGGTGAAAGCCGGCGACGCCGACGGACAGGTGGCAGGCGCACAGAACACCACCGGCAACGTGCTCCGCGCCGCATTCCAGGTGATCAAGACACAGCCCGGCATCAGCGTCGTTTCGGGAGCGTTCCTCATGCTGCTCCCCGAAGGACTCAACTTCGGCACCGACGGCATACTCGTCTTTGCCGACTGTGCGGTAGTTCCCGATCCCACAGCCGAGGAGCTCGCACAGATAGCCGTATCGGCCGCACAGACCGCCCGCGACATAGCCGGCATAGAGCCGCGTGTGGCAATACTCAGCTTCTCCACCAAGGGCAGCGCACGCCATGAGCGCGTCGACAAAGTGATCCGCGCCACTGAGATAGCCAAAGAAATGGCGCCCGACCTCATTCTCGACGGAGAGCTGCAGGCCGACGCAGCAATCGTGCCCGGAGTAGCACACTCCAAGGCACCCAACAGCCCCCTCAACGGCCGCGCCAACGTGCTGGTGTTCCCCTCGCTCGAAGTCGGCAACATCGCCTACAAGCTCGTGCAGCGCCTGGGCGGAGTACAGGCTGTAGGTCCGGTGCTGCAGGGACTCGCCGCCCCGGTCAACGACCTCTCGCGCGGATGCTTCCCCGAGGATATCTACAAGACCATCATCATGACCTGCAATCAGGCCATCGGACTTAAAAACTGACCGAAATTCAACATATCATAACGCTACAATCTTTAATCAGGCATGAAAATATTAGTGCTTAACTGCGGCAGCAGTTCCGTGAAATACAAACTGATCGATACCGACACAGACAACACCATGGCCGAAGGCGGAGTAGAGAAAATCGGACTCGCCGACGGATTCCTCAAATTCAAGAAAGCCGACGGATCGAAAGAAATACAGCCCCTCGGACTCACCGACCATAAGGGAGCCGTCGAAGCCATACTCAACAACCTGACCGATCCCACCGTCGGATGCATCAAGGACTACTCGGAGATCGACGCCGTCGGACACCGCGTGGTGCACGGAGCGGAAAAATTCAATAAATCGGTGCTGATCACCGACGAAGTCATACAGCAGGTAAAGGACTGCTACAACCTCGCACCGCTCCACAACCCCGCCAACATCACCGGCATCGAAGCCATCTCGGCTCTCATGCCCGAAGTGCCTCAGGTAGGAGTGTTCGACACCGCATTCCATCAGACCATGCCCGCCAAGTCGTTCATGTATGCACTCCCCTACAAGTTCTATAAAGAGGACGGAGTGCGCCGCTACGGATTCCACGGCACCAGCCACCGCTACGTGTCGGCTCGCTCATGCGAATTCCTCGGACTCGACATCACCAAGCAGAAAGTCATCACCTGCCATATCGGCAACGGCGGATCAATCACCGCTGTGCTCTACGGCAAGAGCGTCGACACATCGATGGGACTCACCCCCACCGAAGGCCTCATGATGGGCACCCGCGTGGGCGACGTTGATCCCGGAGCGATCACATATCTCATGCACCGCCACGGCTACACCGCCGACGACATACAGCGCATCATCAACAAAGAGAGCGGCATAGCCGGAGTCACAGAGATATCCTCCGACATGCGCGAGATTGAAGCAGCCGACAATGCCGGCGACGAGCGCGCCCAGCTCGGACTCGACATGTATGAACAGCGCATCATAAAATATATCGGCGCCTACGCCGCAGAGATGGGAGGAGTCGACGTCATCGTGTTTACAGGCGGAGTCGGCGAAAACCAGACAGGCGTACGCGAGAACGTATGCGAACCGCTTAAATTCATGGGTGTGGAGATCGACAAGGATCTCAACGCACGCACACGCGGCACCGAAACCGAAATATCCACTCCCGCATCGAAAGTAAAGGTAGTGGTCATACCCACCGACGAAGAGCTGATGATCGCACGCGACACGCGCGACATCGTTTCGGCTCTCAAATAACAACTATCAATAACACACACACTCTATGAACAAAATCAAAGCAGCGATCGTAGGCTACGGCAATATCGGACGCTTCGTGCTCGAATCGCTTCAGGAAGCCGACGACTTCGAAATCGCCGGAATCGTACGCCGAAGCCTCGGCGCGCAGCCTGCCGAACTCGCCCCCTACAAGGTAGTGACCGACATTGCCGAACTGGGCAAAGTCGACGTGGCTATACTCTGCACACCCACACGCGAAGTGCAAAAGCACGCATCGGCAATGCTCGCCGCCGGCATCTGCACCGTCGACAGCTTCGACATCCACTCGCTCATACCGCAGCTCCGCCGCGACCTCGGCAAAATTGCCAGCCAGCACGGCACAGTGGCAGTCATCTCGGCCGGATGGGATCCCGGAAGCGACTCCGTGGTAAGGACACTCATGCAGGCTGCCGCGCCCAAAGGCGTGACCTACACCAACTTCGGTCCCGGAATGAGCATGGGCCACACCGTCTGCGTCAAATCCAAACCCGGAGTAAAGGACGCACTCTCCATGACCATACCCCTCGGCACAGGCATACACCGCCGCATGGTATATGTAGAACTTGAGCCGGGAGCAAAGCTCGACGACGTGGCCAAAGCCGTGAAGACCGACCCCTACTTCGCCAGCGACGAAACCCACGTGATCGAAGTCAAATCGGTCGATGAAGTCAAGGACATGGGACACGGCGTCAACATGACCCGCAAAGGAGTTTCCGGACGCACACAGAACCAGCGTTTTGAATTCAGCATGAGCATCAACAACCCCGCGCTGACCGCACAGATACTCGTCGGAGCGGCGCGCGCGGCCATGCGTCTGCAGCCCGGAGCCTACACCATGATCGAGATACCCGTCATCGACCTTCTTCCGGGCGACCGCGAGGAACTCGTGGCACATCTCGTCTGACAGGCGATCATGACATCGATATCCGACACACTTACGCAGGTAGCCGACACTTTGTGCGGCTACCCGCTTTTCATTGTGCTTATCGGTGGAGGACTCTTCCTGTTTCTCTACTCTGGCATGGTCTCGGTGCGACGCCTTCCCGACGCTCTGGCTGCCCTTCGCCAAAACCGCTCCGGAGACGCCCCGCAACGCGGCATCAGCTCCGCACAGGCACTGCTGTCGGTCGTGGCCGCCACCGTCGGCATGGGCAATATAGCAGGAGTGGCCATCGCACTCGCCATGGGCGGACCCGGAGCCATCTTCTGGATGTGGATAAGCGCCATCGTGGGCATGAGCACCAAATATCATGAAGGGGTGCTCGCCATACTCCACCGCTCCACACGCACTGACGGCACTCCGGTCGGCGGCCCGATGCATATCATCACCTCAGGACTCGGCCGCCGATGGCGTCCGCTCGCTGTGATATTCGCCATAGCCGGAATGTTCGGCACACTCTGCATCATCAACGCCAACCAGCTTGCCGAAGCGCTCGCCACAGCAGCCTCCTCGGCCGGACTGGCCGACGACTCCCACGCCCTACGCCTGTCGCTCGGCATACTGATGGCCCTCATCGTAGGAAGCGTGGTGATCGGAGGCATCAAGCGCATCGCATCCGTAGCCACAGTGCTCGTACCGTTCATGGTCACGACCTACTTCATCATGGTGGCCTACATCGTGGCCGCCAACATCGAGGCTGTACCCGGAGTGTTCGCCTCTATTTTCAGCGAGGCATTCAGCCTCCGCGCCGGATGGGGAGCACTGGCCGGAGTGGCCATCATCGGAGCACGCCGCGCAGCCCTCGTCAACGACGCCGGAGTAGGCACCGCCTCCATCATGCACGCCACGTCGGCCAACAAGGAGCCCGTCAGAGAAGGACTCATCGCCATGCTCGGCCCGGCCATAGACTCAGGCTTCGTATGCACACTTACAGCCGTGGCTCTGCTGCTTGCCGGCGACTTCAGCCAGAGCGGACCGCAAGGACTGTCGCTCGCCATCGATGCATTCGGCCGAGCCATACCCTTCGGCGAATATCTGCTCACAGCCATAGTCACCTGCTTCGCCCTCAGCTCCATGTTCACCTATTCATTCTACGGCAGCCGTTGCGCCGCCTACCTGTTCGGCGAACGGAGCAGCCGATGGTACACACTCGCGTTCACCCTGTCGCTGATACTGTTCGCAGCCGTACCGCTGAGCGCCGCAGTAGCCATGTGCGACCTGTTCTACGCCCTCATGGCATTCCCAACCATGCTCTCGCTTATATTGCTCCGCAAAAGCGTGAGAAAAGCAACCCTACAATACTTCAACAGAGATAACAACTATGCTGACACCACAAGAGAAGCTACAGCTTGAAGAAAAGGTAGTAGCAATGCTCAAGACTGTCTTCGACCCAGAGATACCGGTCGACATCTACAGCCTCGGACTCGTCTATGGAATCGATATAGACGATGACGCCAATCTGAAAATCGACATGACACTGACAGCGCCCAACTGCCCCGCCGCCGACTTCATCATCGACGACGCACGCATAAAGCTCGAAAGCATCGAGGGGATCAAAAGCGTGGATATACGCCTCGTGTTCGAACCCGTATGGGACAAGGACATGATGAGCGACGAAGCCAAACTCGACCTCGGCTTCATGTAATACGCACCATCACCCCGCGCACGACATGGATCAGGAAAAAGCCTACTTCATATCCGACCTGCATCTGGGAGCGCAGTGGATCGCCGACAACCGCGCCCACGAACTCGCCATTGCCGAATGGATCAGATCGCTTGCCGGCAAAGCCTCCGCGCTCTACATCCTCGGCGACGCCATCGACTACTGGTATGAATACCGCACCGTGGTGCCACGCGGATTCGTGCGCTTCTTCGCGGCCATTGCATCGCTCACCGACGCCGGGACGCCGGTCTACTGGCTTAAAGGCAACCATGACATATGGATCTTTGACTACCTGCCCCGGGAGATCGGAGTGAAAGTGATCGACGGCCCGCTCCACACCCGGATACTCGGCCACACATTCTATCTCGAGCACGGCGACCTTAGCGGAGAGCCGCGCCCCTCCTACCGCCGGATGCAGCGCATATTCCGCAACCCCACTGCACAACGGCTCTTTGCAGCCATACACCCGCGATGGACCGTCGGATTCGCCCACCGATGGTCGTCCCACTCACGGCGCAACGGCAAAGAGGCATCCGACCGGCTCAGCGACAACGACCAGCTGATCACATTCGCAAAAAACTACCTCGCCATGCATCCCGACACCGAATACTTCGTTTTCGGCCACCGCCACGTGGTAGTTGACACTGACATCGCTCCGGGATGCCGCCTCGTGATACTCGGCGAAGGATTCCGGCTCATGACCTACGGAGTTTTTGACGGAAACAGCTTCGAAATTCACAAAATTAAGTAACATTAACAATCGGAGCGTTTTTATAGAAAATTTACTACCTGTTGAATGTCAACATTTTGTAACATATGCCACAATTTTTATGCGCTACAATGATGTTACACAACATATTTTTTTATTCGTCGGTGACAGAATTAAGGCATACCTTTGCGTTACAAAACTAAAACAATCTTTTTTACCTTAGAAATTCTACCTTATTGAAACTCATAGGAGAGGATTCCGCGGCAGCGGCGTCCTCTTTTATATTTATGGCCACAGCACAGTCCGGCCCACAGCACACCTTGCCATCCCTCCGCTGTCACACCGGCATCCCCTCCGTCGACCGTCGGCCACAGATCCTACCGATAGCCGCTATCGTAATTTCCCATCAAAAACACTATGTACCCACAGCCACATAAGCTTACTTTGCGGCCGCAAAAGCTGATCGGCCGACAGTCACCGACGCACAAAACACAAATCTAAGAAACTGTTTAAAATTAGAATTGAAAAAATGTTATAGGGCATAACAAACCCTCAGCCAAAGTGTTGAAGGAGAAAAACATTGTTCATATGCATAGAATCAATCTCTATCAGACACTTTTGACCGAGGGTCAATGGTCTTATATAAACGAAGTATTCTTCGAAAATGATTGTCGCAAACGTAAAAATTCACTACGGAGCCTATTCGAAGCGGTATTATACCTACTGGTCACAGGATGTCAGTGGAGGATGCTTCCGCACGATTATCCCAAGTGGCAATTGGTGTACTATTACTTCCGAAAGTGGTCCAAAGAAGGTAGAATCGAACATTTGCTCAACAAACTTGTACGAAAGGTGAGGAAGAAACGAAATCAATCAGAAAGTCCCTCTGTGGGAGCATTGGATGCCCAGAGCGTTAAATGGGGCAACCGTAAGAGTGACAATGGATTTGACGCAAACAAGAAGGTCAAGGGCATCAAACGTAACATCGTGGTTGACCGCAATGGCTTTATTCTTGCCCGGACAGTATGCAGTGCATCGGTTCATGATTCCCATCAGGCTCACCCATTGTGTAATGCAGCAGACAGAGAGTGGGAACGGCTTGAAAAGGTTCTTGTTGACCGTGGTTACCGGGGGGAGATTGCTAAAGATATTGAAAAAGATTTTGCAATCAGCCTTGAGGTTTCCAATACTCCAAACGGGACTAAGGGATTCATACCGAAACCTCTCAGATGGGTAGTCGAGAGAACTTTCTCATGGCTTGATTGGTTCCGTCGCCTTTCACGCAATTATGAAGAATCAACAGAGGTCGCTGAAGAAATGATTGATTTGGCTGCCATAAAAATTTTATTGAATCAAATTTAAACAGTTTCTAAGAGATTGTCTAAATTTATATAATACGGGTTTTGAGAAGGATTGTCAGATGGATTTTTGTTTGTGATGAGGGAGTGTAGCCGTAGCTACATGACCGAGGAGCAAACAAAAAGACGCTGGAAAGACTCTCAAAAGCAAAGTGATATGAATTTTAGACAATCTCTAAAAGCCGGCAGCCGATGTTATTAATCATATAAAAACTACAATATCATGTATCGACCGTTGATCACATGGGCTGCACTGGCAGCATTACTTATTATCCTCTTTATCGTAAGAACCGCGATAGTCTGCCACCGTCACCGCTGCCACCGCCACAGAAAACACCTGCATATAGTGGAAATCGGTTCTGAACGCGACGAATTCTTCGTGCCAGGCGACCGTCCGACCTACGACAATAGCCGTGACTATGAAGACTGCTGAACAACCGGACCACACCACCACAGACCACCGCACGACCATGGTAAGAGATCTGCTCACCGACTACGCCGGATGGCTGCTCGGCTGCGGAGCCACATGCATCAGGCTTGAGAAAAACCTCAAACGCATAGCCGCCGCCTACGGACAGGATGTGGAGATCACCATATCGCCGCATCATGTCCACATATATATAGTCGACCGAAACGACCGGACAGTATTCACCTCGATCGCCACCGCAAAAGGAGCCACCAGCTTCGACACCATCACCCGGCTGAGCACCCTCAGCTGGCGCATAGCCGACACAGGAATCGACATCCGACGCGCGCGACGCATGTTTGACATCATCGTCAACGACCGCCCGCGCCACACATGGGTCGTCCCACCGCTCGTAGCGCTTGCCAACGCATCGTTCTGCCGACTCTTCGGAGGCGACATCCAGGCGATGGCTGTAGTATTCATGGCCACCCTTGCCGGCTACAACCTCAAAATGTGGCTCACATCAATGCGCGCCGACCTCAGGCTGACTTTCCTCCTATGCTCCTTCGCATCGGCAGTGATCGGAGCGAGCAGCTATCTTTTCAATCTGGGCGATACGCCACAGATCGCCATCGGCACCAGCATACTCTATCTCGTACCCGGCGTACCGTTCTTGAATTCGTTCAGCGACATGCTCCACCGGTTCTACATCTGCTCGTTCGGACGACTCATGGACGCCACAGTGCTCACCGCCTGCCTGTCGATAGGCCTGTGCGCCGGAATGATAGTGATGGGAGTAGGCATGTTTTAAGCAACACATACACGACAATCATGGATATCGATATACTGTCCGACGCGTTTTTCGCCGCGCTTGCAGCCATAGGATTCTCCTCCATAAGCCGGCTGCCGCTACGCGCCTATCCCTACTGCGCGGCCATCGCCGCACTCGGCCACTCGCTACGCTACCTGCTCATGATGCGCCCAGTGCCCGGATTTCACATCTTCTGGGCAAGCCTCGTGGCGTCGTTCCTTATCGGACTCATAGCCGTGATGATCTCCTCAAGAACCCGCACTCCCGCCGAAGCCTATTTCTTCCCGGCGCTGCTGCCCATGATTCCGGGCATGTATGCCTATCGGGCGTTCGGCGCACTGGCCGTATGCGTGCTCAACGACAACCCCGACACGTTCGGCTACTACTTCTATCAGGCCGCAAGCAACGGATTCGTATGCATGGCTGTGCTTATAGCCATGGTCACCGGAGCCACACTCCCGATATTCATATTCAAAAAAATATCGTTTCAGGCCACAAGATAGACTCTTTTTTGTTACTTTTGAAAAGAACCGACAATAAGCGTTCATCACCAACAGCCACACACACCTGCCACATAATGGAATTACGACAGATCAGATACTTCGTCAGACTGGCCGAATGCCTCAGCTTCTCTGAGGCCGCACGCTCGCTCTGCATCACACAAAGCACCCTCTCGCAACAGATCAAACAGCTCGAAAACGAATTCGACACACTGCTGTTCGAACGCACAAGCCACAGCGTAGCCCTCACCGAAGCGGGCCGCGAGCTCTTGCCTGTCGCACGCAAAGCAATCTCCGCGGCCGACGACTGCCGATCACGCATCGACGATCTCTCCGACATGAAATGCGGCACACTCAACATCGGAGTCACCTACTCCTTCAGCCCGATACTTACCGAAAGCATCGTCACATTCATGAAAATGTATCCCAGCATAAAACTCAACGTGCTCTACAAACCGATGTCGGAGCTGATGGAAGCCCTGCGACGACGCGAAGTGGATTTCGCACTCGCCTTCCGACCGCTGCAGCCCGCAGAGGGAGTGGAATCACACATCCTTTTCCAGAGCTATCTGGCAGCCATAGTGCGGCCCACCCATTCGCTGGCCTCGCACTCACGCCTGTCGCTCCACGACCTGCAGCCCTACGACCTCGCGCTCCCCGCCAGAGGACTCCAGGCACGCAACGCATTCGACAGCGTGGCATCATACTTCACCGGCATGAGAGTGAGGATCGAACTCAACGAAGTCAACATACTCCTACGACTTATCGGACAGACCGACCTTGTCACCATACTGGCCGAAGCCACCATACACAACATTGCCGGAGTAAAAGCGATCCCCCTCGACATCCCCGACAACACCATGACCGGATGCGTACACCTGCTGACCGACTCATACCGCAAACGATCCATGCAGGAATTTCTGCGCATACTCTCCGACTCCGTCGCCGTCAGAGAACGCCAAAATGCATGGCTCTGATGCTGGTGTCGGCAAAAATGAGTAACTTTGCGGCCATTATTCATAAAAAAACACAGAACAGAATGATTAAACGGACCGCAACCGCACTGGCTGCCCTGCTGTGCATCGGCATGACAGCTAAAGCCGAAGGCTATCAGATCAACACACTCAGCGCACGGCAGCTTGGCATGGGACATACCGGCACGGCACTGCACCTCGGCGCGGAAAGCATGATATTCAACCCGGCCGGAATGGGCTTCGCCAACACCACATTTGACTTTACAGGCAGCATCACAGGCATCAAGGCCGACGCTACCACAATACACGACGGACAGAAATACCACACCGACAACGGCATCTCGACACCCATAGCACTCAACGCATCATTCCGCATCTACGACAACCTTCAGGCCGGAGTAGCCTTCTATACACCCTACGGAAGCTCCATCGACTGGGGTCGCGACTGGCCCGGCGCCGTGCTCAACAGTTCGGTTGATCTCCGCATGTTCACCATACAGCCCACCCTGGCATGGCGCATCACACCACGCCTGTCGGTAGGCGCCGGACTCATGATGACATGGGGCAACGTCGACCTCCACAAAGCGCTCGTCAGCGCATCGACATTCGACCATATTCTCGGAGCCGGACTCTCCAACATGCTCGGACTCCCCGCCGACTACCGCTTCGGCAACACATCGCCCGCATCGGTCGGACTCAAAGGCACGTCGCAGATGGCATTCGGAGCAAACATCGGCGTGATGTACGACATCAACGACCGGTGGACTCTCGGAGCTTCGTTCCGCACACGCATGACCATGACCGTCAAAAAAGGCGACGCCACTGTAAGCTATGCCAACGAAGTGGCCGAAAAAGTGCTTGAGGACCGGCTCAACATGATCAACGCCGCCAACTTCAAGGCATCAATGCCCGCACCCTACGTGCTCGGAATGGGAGTAAGCTTCCGTCCCACCGACCGCCTCACACTCGCGCTCGACGCACAGCTCACAGGATGGAACACCTACAAAAGCCTCGACATAGAGTTTCTCAACGACATCGCAAGCGCCTACAACCAGCATATCGTCAAGAACTACCACAACTCGTGGGCATTCAAGGCCGGAGCACAGTATGCGCTCACACACCGGTTTGACATCCGTGCCGGACTGATGGTCGACACCGATCCCGTCGACATCAACCACTACAACCCCGAGACACCCGGCATGACCAAAATTGAGCCTACTGTCGGATTCTCCTTCCGACCCATCGAACATCTCTCAATCGACCTCGCATTCATGTATATCGCCGGACTGGGCAAAGACGGAGCCTCATGTACATATCCCGATCTGCTGGCCGCATCGGTCGGACAGATGTTCCCACAACTGCAGCTTCCCGCCCAAAAGACATTCAAGGCCGACTACCGAGTGCACGCATTCGCCCCCTCGATAGGCATCTCCTATAAATTCTGAGCCCCTCGTTTTATATCCGCCGAACTTTTTTCAATGGCCATTGGTTTATATCGTGTAACCAAACTTAACTTCTTATAGATTATGAGAAAATTGATTCTCTCTGTGGCTGTTGCGACCGTAGCGCTTATGGTAGCATGTACCGGCAAACAGCAGGCCGACAAGGAAGACGGCGGTATCATGGCCAAAATCGAGAACTGCACCAACACCGACTCCCTGAAAGCCTACGTGGATCAGGCCAAGGCCTATGCGCAGACACTCGTCAGCGAGGGCAAGATCGAGCAGGCCAAGGAATTCTTGGCCAAGATCGAACCCGTTGTCAAGCAGAAAGCACCCGCACTCGCCACTATGCTCACCTCGGCAGAGTCTGCGCTCGACAAGGTTGAATCAGCAGTAGGCGAAACCGCCGACAGCACCAAGCAGGCTGTGACCGACTCCGTAGGCAACAAGATCGACGCTGCCAAGCAGACCATCAGCAACAAGGCATCAGCGACAGTCGACAAAGCCACCGACGCCGTTGAAAACGCCGCCGGAAAGGCCTCCGACGCAGTAGGCAAAGCAGCCGACAAGACTGCCGACGCAGTCAACAAAGCCACCGATGCAGTCAAGGACAAACTCAAAGCCGACTGACCCAAGCCACCAAGGGAATCATACCCCCGACCATAAATAAAAGCACTGTGTCACATATCGTTTGTGACACAGTGCTTTTGTTTTCATCATGCTGACAAGGAGCATCACCCCGACATCAATAACACACCGGATCACCTGTCATCATAGTGGTGATCGTCATAGAGCTGATGATCATCGTAGCAGTGATCGTCATAATCGTAATGATGATCATCATAAAGCTGACATATACCGCTGTATGTATCGTCATCTTCGCTGCAATATGTATCATCATCCCGGCTATCCTCTATCTGATTGATCCGATGCTGAAGTATTTCGATCTCCTCCTGAATCATGTCGTAGCGATCCGACATCACATCGCAGTCATAAAGACTTTTCTCAAGCTCGTCGATGCGGCATTGAAGCTCGTCCACGTCACAATCGTCATATCCCGATGCCGCACGGCTGTCATCGATCACCTTCTGATACTCGGCTATACGGCGTTTCGATTCCATGATCTGATGCTCAAGCTCGGCGATCCGCGCATGATACGACGTATCGCGTATCCCACTGCCATATTCGCTTCCCGGCTGCGCCGACACGCAGTCCGACCTTCCCGAAAACCACTTGCGCATCATCGACATAGCGGCAAAACCGCCTATCAAATTCCATAACGACATACTATCCCTTTCTTGTTATAACAGAGAATATCCATTTTATCAGCCACATCACTCCGACCACTGATGCCGAAATCACCAGAAGAGCCGTCCAGAATCCCGGGCATACTAATGATACGATAACCAGTATCAATATCACCCATAAAACTATGCCGATCACGACGTCAGTTTATATCCGCACCATCTTTGAGAGCTTGACCGAGCCAGCCGAACACACATAAAATCGCAATAATGAATGCCATATCCTTAAATTTTTTGGAGCACGCTTTCATCCCGCATATTCTATTTCTGTGCCATCAGTCCGCATGCTCGGGTTTCGGGGAAAGCCACCATGGCTTTCAACGGCAAAATTAGCAGTCAGCTGGGCAAGAACGCCGCACCGGCATGTTAAACATCTTTATCGACGCAGTACCCGACCGAAAAAATCGAGCTGAGGATATATGGCTCGCTTCCAATACTGCCCGTTGTGCTGACCCGGCGAAGTCAGATAAATGTGAGGAATGCGCCGGGCATTGAGCGCGCTGTCAAGGCTGCAGTTGACCTTATAGAAGAAATCCTCCGTACCGCAGTCAAATATGATGTTTATCTGACCGGGCTTTAGCGAATCGACGAGATTTATCACCGTGTGGCGGTCCCACCGCTCCCTGTTCTCCGACTGCTTGCCAAGCAACCCATGCATACCCCAGCTCTTTGGGAAAGGCCTGATATCCACCCCGCCCGAACTGGCTCCCGCATGAGCGAACACATCGCTGTGGCGTATGGCGAGCCACAAAGCTCCGTGACCTCCCATACTGAAACCCGTGATGGCACGGCTCTGAGCCTGAGGTATGGTGCGGTACATCGAATCGATGGCCGGCACAAGCTCCTTAATGAAAAAACTCTCCATCTGCATACCGGGCTTCACAGGGCTATCCCAGTACCAGCTGTTGAAGCCCGACGGACACACCACCACAGCCCCGTAGCGCGTGGCTATGCTGTCAACCGGCACCAGCCGCGGCCAGTTGCGATAGTCGCCGCCATGACCGTTGAGCAGATAAATCACCGGATAACGTGTCGTATCGCTGCCGTAGCCCTCGGGCACAGCCACAGTCACCTTCATCGGACGGTCGATATACGACCCGCTCACGGTGATCGTGTCGACCAAGGCCGGAGTCTTGTAACCCTGACGGGAAGGTGCCATTGACGTAAGCGCAGCCACAGTACCCAACGCAAGCACAGCTAATGATGATTTAAGAAGTCCTTTCATAGGAGTCAAACAGTTTGGAAGAGTTACTTATGCAAAAGTATAAAACTTTTCGCGATCAGCCGATGTTAAGAATGAAAAACGTTCCTACTGATTTTGTGAGAGTCAGATAATTTTAAGAATCAATCACCTATGGCCGACAACATAAACCCACCCGCCACCCCACCTGCCACGGCCGCCAGCCTGAAGCGTCTGCACAGGATCGCCAGAGAGAAAAGCATCATCACCGGTCTGTTCAACACACTTGTGCTTCTGCTCTCGGTGATGCTTATCGTGTGGATTTCTCTCGACACCTTCAACAATGTCGACTTCCTCAACAGCCGCCCCTACATGACATTTCAGCTGTGGGTATGCGTGTTCTTCATCATCGACTTTTTTGTCGAACTCGCATTTGCCCCCGACCGGTGGCGCTACATAGCCCACCGCATCGTGTTCCTGCTACTGTCGATCCCCTACCTCAACATCATCGGACTGCTCGACATACAGATGTCCGACACCGCACTCTACTTCGTCAGGTTCATACCGCTTGCGCGCGGCGCACTCGCCATGTCGATCGTCATAGGCTACCTGTCGTCCAACGCCATATCGAGCCTGTTTCTATCCTACATCGTGATAATGGTGATGGTCACCTACTTCTGCTCACTCATCTTCTTTCAGGAAGAATACGGCATCAACCCACAGGTCGACACCTACTGGACTGCCCTCTGGTGGGCGGCCATGAACATGACAACTGTCGGATGTGATGTGTCGCCTGTCACAGTCGCCGGAAAAATCGTCGATGTAGTGCTCCCTGTCGTAGGAATGGTCATATTCCCCCTGTTTACAGTCTATCTGACCGACTACGTGACACGTCAGGTAAGAAAAGGCCACAGCCGCGACGACAGCGAGGCCTCATCCGGCGGTCAGACACGGTCATAATCCACCCTGAATATCACAGCGCGTGTAGGATCGCCACACGACAACAGCCTCGGGCCACCATCGGCTGTAGCGGCGCATCCGGCCGCCTCTGCAAGCCGTGGCGCTATAGCCGCCCATGCCCTGCCACACATGCCACGGGGAGGAATACCCGCCTCTACCGGACCGTCGATCAGCCACGACTGACCCTGATTGAGCAGCGGACACGGCCCCGCCTCGGGATCGTCAAGATAACGGGCCTGCAGATCCTCGACCCACATGCGCCTCACCACAGTCAGACGGCATCGGCGTCCGCAGTTGCCGGTCATCGCTGCCGCAGACGCCGGCGCGGTAGCCGCCATGGCCGCCACCGCAGCAAGAGCTTTGCAGAAGTTTCTTCGATTCATACTGCAAAAATAGTCAAATCCTGCCGGAAAATCGCTACATTTGCGTGACAATATAACCCCACCCCGGCCTGACCGCCACCATAAGCAGGCCGGGAAGCATTCACCATAATAAACCGACATTATGAGAATTATCGCTATGGCAGCCTTGATGGCCGTTTCAGGCTACGGACTGCAAGCCATGGATCAGCCCGACGGAGCGCGTCTGCTGAGATTTCCGTCCACCAACGGCAAGGAAGTGGTGTTCACCTACGCCGGAGATCTCTACACCGCTCCGCTCGCCGGAGGAGAAGCCCACAGGCTGACATCCCACGAAGGATACGAAATGTTCCCCCGTTTCTCCCCCGACGGACGCCACATCGCCTTCACCGGCCACTACGACGGCAACACCGAAGTGTATCTGATGCCGTCGGACGGAGGCACCCCTAAACGGCTGACATACACGGCCACCAACGCGCGCGATGACATCGGCGACCGTATGGGACCCAACAACATCGTCATGACATGGAGTCCCGACGGACAAAGCATCGTCTACCGCAACCGCATCTCCGACGGCTTCGACGGACGGCTCTGGACCATCTCGCCCCAAGGAGGCATGTCAAAGCAGATTCCCCTCCCCGAAGGAGGATTCTGCAGCTTCTCGCCCGACGGCCGCAAGATGGCCTACAACCGGGTGATGAGAGAGTTCCGCAACTGGAAATATTACCGCGGAGGCATGGCCGACGACATCTGGATCTATGACCCCGAGGCCGCCACGGTCAAGAACATCACCGACAATGTGGCCCAGGACATAATACCGATGTGGATCGGCGACGAGATATTCTTCATATCCGACCGCGACATGACCATGAACTTCTTCGTCTACAACACACTGACCGGCACTACAGAGAAAGTCACCGACTTCACCGACTACGATGTGAAATTCCCGTCGACCGACGGCCATATCATCGTGTTTGAAAAGGGCGGATACCTCTACAAGCTCGATCCGGCCACGCGCTCCACATCGAAAATAGATATACGGCTCAAACCGGAGGCCAACTTCGCGCGCACCGCACGCAAACCGGCCGGTTCGCTGATCAGAGCCGTCTCCACCTCGCCCGACGGCAGGCGCATGGCCGTCACCGCACGCGGAGAAGTGTTCGACATCCCAGTCAAAGAGGGAGTCACACGGTGCATCACCCTCACACCCGGAGCCAATGAGCGCAACGCCACATGGAGTCCCGACGGACGCAGCATAGCCTATATTTCCGACCGCACAGGCGAAACCGAGATATGGCTACAGCCTGCCGAAGGAGGCGAACCGCGTCAGCTCACCAAGGACAACGACACATACATCAGAAATCTACAGTGGAGTCCCGACTCGCGCCACATACTCTACACCGACCGCAAAAACCGCATCGTGGAGGTAGATCCCGCCGGCGGATCGAAACGCACCGTCCGACAGAATCCCGAAGGAGAGTTCTTCGACGTGGCATACTCGCCCGACAGCCGCTGGATCACCTACACACGCTCCGGCGCCAACAACATGAGCGTTGTCTACGTGATGAATCTCGCTTCAGGCGAGGAAATAGCCGTCACCGACAAATGGTACGACTCCTCGTCACCTGTGTTCAGCTCCGACGGACGCTACCTCATTTTCAGCTCTGCCCGCGACTTCAACCCCATCTACAGCCGCACCGAATGGAACCATGCCTACGGCAACATGGACTGTCTCTACATAGCCCTTCTCGAAGCATCCACCCCTTCGCCGCTTCTCCCCTCCGACCCGGCTGTAGCCACCGCTGAACAACCCGAAAAGGCAACCGGATCCAAGACCGAAGCCTCCAACGCTCCGACAGTACGCATCGACCCCGACGGCATCTCCGGACGCATTGTCCGCCTACCGCTGCCCACATCATGGTATGCCAACATCTACAGCGACGGCCACCGCGTCTGGTACTACAGCGGCGGATCCACCAAAGTGTTTGATCTCGCCACACAAAAAGAGGAGACCGTGGCCGAACGTGCATCGATGGAGGTTAGCCCCGACGGCAAGACAGCAACCTTCGTCAGAGGCAACGACATCTTCGTCACACCACTGACTGCAGCGAAAGCATCGCTCGACAAAGCCGTCGACACATCCGACATGATCGCCGTCATCGACTATCCGCAGGAATGGGCACAGATCTTCGACGAGACATGGCGCGCGTTCCGCGACGGCTTTTATCTCGAAAACATGCACGGAGTCGACTGGAACGCCATAAGGCAGAAATATGCCGTGCTTCTGCCCCACGTCAAGACACGCCTCGATCTCAACTACGTGATCGGAGCCATGATATCGGAACTGGCCTGCGGACACGCCTACGTCAATCCCGGCGACACGCCACGCCCCGAGAACATACCTATGGGACTCCTCGGAGCAGAAATCTCGCGCGACAAGAGCGGCTACTACCGCATTGACCGCATACTTCCCGGCGCGCCCTACAGCGAAAACCTCCGGTCGCCACTCGCGCTGCCAGGACTCGACGTGAAGGAGGGATACTACATCACTGCCATCGACGGAGTTGACCTCGCCGGATGCCCCAACATCTACAGCCGCCTGATCGGCAAAGCCGGAAAACTCACCGAGCTCAAGATCAACTCACGCCCTACAGCCCGGGATGCACGCAAGATCGTCGTACGTCCGATTGACAACGAATATCCCCTCTACCACTACGACTGGGTACAGAACAACATCCGCAAAGTCAGCGAGGCCACCGACGGACGCGTAGGCTACATCTATATCCCCGACATGGGACCCGAAGGCCTTAACGAGTTCGCACGCTACTACTATCCGCAACTCGACAAGGAAGCACTCATCATCGACGACCGAGCCAACGGCGGAGGCAACATATCGCCTATGGTCATCGAGCGCCTGATGCGTAAACCCTACCGACTGACAATGAGCCGCACATCATCCAAAGTCGGCACTATTCCCGAAGGAACACACGTAGGCCCCAAAGTGCTCCTCATCAACAAATACTCGGCATCCGACGGCGACCTGTTCCCCTGGAGCTTCAAAGCCAATAAACTCGGCACCGTCATCGGCACCCGCACATGGGGAGGAATCGTAGGCATCAGCGGCAGCCTTCCCTACATGGACGGCACCGACGTCAGAGTGCCGTTCTTCACCAACTTCGACGCTGCCACAGGACGCTGGATCGTGGAGAACCACGGAGTGGATCCCGACATACTCGTCGACAACGACCCCATCCGCGAACAGGCCGGTGAGGATCAGCAGCTCAACCGCGCCATCGAAGAAGCGCTGCGGCAGCTCAAAGACCGCAAACCGCTCCCCGAGGTGCCCGCACCGCGCACATTCCGCGACCTCGGACTCTGATCCGCAACAGGATAGCCTCAACACCGACAGGGCCATGTGTCAGCAATCAGATGCCATGACACATGGCTCTCTCTATTTTCTGGCTCACTGACATTGCGCCGAAACACGCCCCCCTGCCACCACCATCCACTGTTTTTTTGGCCGCGTTGCCGGCTTTTTTTCGTAACTTTGCCGAGTCTTATGAAAACCACCAACACTACAGTCACCATAACCAAAGAGCAACTGGCACCGATGCCGCTTGTCGAATACTCATCGCCCATCACGGTGATCGACACTCCCCAGGCCGAAGCCGAAGCGCTGACACGAATCCGGCGCCACCCAGTTGTGGGCTTCGACACCGAAACCAGACCGTCGTTCCGCAAAGGCCATCCCAACAAAGTGGCGCTCATGCAGGTGTCCACCGACGAAGAGTCGTTTCTCTTCCGCCTCAACCGACTCGGATTCTCTCAGCCGATGAAAGAATTTGTGGAAGACGCCGACACGCTAAAGGTAGGCCTATCGCTCAAGGACGATTTCCACGTCATGCACCGCAACTCCGACTTCGAGCCACGCGGATTCATCGACCTGCAGAAGATCGTCACACAATGGCGCATATCCGACACCAGCCTGCAGAAAATCTACGGCATACTCTTCGGCCGGCGCATATCCAAAGGACAACGGCTCAGCAACTGGGAAGCTTCCGAACTGACACCCGCCCAGCAACGATATGCCGCTATCGACGCATGGGCATGCCTCGTCATCTACCGACATCTCACGCAAGGGCTCTTCGACCCCGAAGCATCACCCTACCGCACCGAAATCACACCGCAGCAACCGTCACAGACACCACAGCAATGAAACGCTCCACGCTCATACCCATCCTACTGCTCATATATCTTGCCGTGATGGCCTATATAGGCCGGCAGGAGCTGGCCGACGGCCACTATCTCTTCTACTTCGGAGTCATCGGCCTCACCCTCGCCTGCATTATAGGACTGCACTTCACACTGCGCCACCGCGAACGCAACCGCCGCAAGTAAGACCCGGCAGCAAGCATCCACCCGGCCACCGGCCTCACCGACACCCGCCCGGGCCGATACCGACAAAAAATGACAGGGCGCCGCAGCCTAAATAGTTGCAGCGCCCCGCTTATTTGTCAGTCGCAACGACGGCTTACTTGCCGCCGGGCATGTTTATATCGGTCTTTTCAGGCTCATCGTCCTTGAGCAGTCCGCGGTTGCGCAGCAGCGCCTCCACGCGTGGCTCACGGCCGCGGAACTTCTTGTAAAGCTCCATCGGATCCTCAGTGCCTCCCGCCTCAAGGACATACTTCTTGAAAGCGGCCGCAGTGGCAGGATCAAAGATACCCTTCTGCTTGAACAGCTCGAAGCCGTCGGCATCAAGCACCTCGGCCCACAGATAAGTGTAATAGCCCGAAGCATAGCCGTCACTTCCGAATATATGACGGAAATAAGGGCTTCTGTAGCGGAACTGCACCTCGGCAGGCATGCCCAGACGCTCTGCCACCGACTTCTCGAAAGCGCTCACGTCGACATTTTCGGCATCGGCGCCGGTCAGCTTGCCCCACTGCAGATCAAGCAGCGCGGCACCCACCAGTTCGGTGGTCATGAAGCCCTGATTGTGCTTGGCAGCAGCCTGAAGCTTCGCCACAAGCGAATCGGGTATCACCTCGCCGGTCTTGTAGTGGCGGGCATAAGTGCGAAGCATCTCAGGCTCAAGAGCCCAGTGCTCATGGATCTGCGAGGGAAGCTCCACGAAGTCGCGGTCGACATTCGTGCCGGCCTGACTGCGAAGCTTGGCGCGGGTCAGCATACCGTGCAGACCATGGCCGAATTCATGGAACATAGTGGCCACCTCGTCGAGGGTCAGCAGCGAAGGAGTATCGCCGGCCGGCTTCGAGAAATTGCCAACATTGTAGACGATCGGACGCTGCGACTTGCCGTCGGGATCGACAAACGCACCCTGAAACTCGCTCATCCACGCACCCTGGCGCTTCGAAGCACGGGGGAAATAGTCGGTCATGAACACCGCCACATGCTGCCCCTTGAGATCCTTCACCTCATACACCTTCACTTCGTCGTAATACTTCGGAGCATTGGGCAGTTCGGTGAATGTCACTCCATAGAGTCTTTCAGCCATAGAGAATATACCCTTTCTGACGTTTTCGAGAGCGAAATAGCTGCGCACCTCGTCCTCGTCGAGAGCATACTTGTCGCGACGCACCTTTTCGGCATAGTAATAGTAATCCCACGGAGCGATCTTGAAGTCATTGCCCTCCTTGTCGGAGAGAGCCTGCATTTCAGCCACCTCCTCATGCACCCGCTCTACCGCCGGCTCCCATATCTTCATGAGCAGACCCTCGGCATTGGCCGGATTCTTGGCCATCACATTGGCCGTCATATACGACGCATAGTCGGGATAACCGAGCAGACGCGCCTTCTCCGCACGCAGCTTAACGATCTGCTGTATGACCGGACGGTTGTCAAACTCGCCTGACGACGCAAGATTGATGTATCCCTCATACATACGGCGGCGGAGATCACGGTTGTCGGCATACTGGAGCAGCGGCAGACGGCTCGGAGCCTGAAGCGTGAACACCCACTTGCCGTCAAGTCCGCGCGACTTGGCCTCCTCGGCGGCCACAGCCACATTGCTTGCCGGTATTCCGGCGAGCATCGCCTCATCGTCGACCACGATCGAGAAAGCGTTCGTAGCGTTCAACAAGTTCTTGTTATACTGCAGATAAAGCTCCGTCAGCTGCGAATTGATCTTCTTGAGCTTCATCTGATCCACCATGTTGAGCTTGGCGCCCGACCTGACGAAATCCCTGTAAAGTTCCTCCACGGCTCTCTTCTGCTGCGGGTTCAGACCCTCTTCGTCGCGGGTTTCATACACGTGTTCCACACGTCCGAAAAGCAGCGAGTTCATCATCAGCTCGTCGCTGCTTTGCGACACGAGCGGATAAGCCACCTCGCTTATGGCCACCATCTCGGGCGACGAATTGGTCTCGTCAAGACTCGAGAATACCATCATCACACGGTTGAGCAGCTCGCCCGACTTCTCGAGCGCAAGCACCGTATTGGCAAATGTCGGCTCGTGAGCCTGGCCGGTGATCTTCTCCACCTCCTGCTCGCGGCGGGCTATGCCCTCCTTGATAGCGGGCAGATAGTCGTCGTAGGTGATCTTCTCAAACGGCGGAATGTTGAATTGCGTGCCATAAGGCACGAGAAATGGATTCTTGCGTTGCTGTGACATCGCTTCTGGTGTGAGTGCCACCGCGGCAGTCATAAGAGCCGCAGTGAGCGTTAGATAGTGTTTTCTCATATTAATGACTGGTAGAAAATCCAACAATATATTGTCTTGCTGATGATTTCAGAGAGTGTTTGAATTTCACTTCTATTCACTCAAAGAGGATTTTCGGAGAGATTTGCGTCAGTTGAGGATGGAGCGATGCGGGCATCGTGACCGATGAAACCTGACACAAATCGCCCGAAAAGACCTTTGAGAGGATAGAAAGAAGTCCATATATATTTCTTCGTGTTAAATTCAAAACTCTCTAAGAGCTGTCCGCGGGAGTTGATGGCACTTCTTACTGCCATGACTCACCTCCGTGCCCTGACTCACCTCCGACGCCCTTGCTGTCGCCACCCTTGCGGCGGCCATGCCACTTGCGGCGGCCGTTGTTGCGACGGACTCCGCGGTTAGCGCCACCCGCTTCAGCCCCACCGCCCTGCGACGGCCTATCGACGGCTGTCATCGCGGCGTCTTTGGCATTCCTGGCGTCCCCTGAACTCTTACGGCCACCTTTGGGCGCACCGTTCCTGCGCGAATTTCCGCCACCGTTGCGTCCCTTCTGACTCTTCGGCTGCTGCCTTAAGCCTGAGCGACGTTCCGGCCTGTACTGAGGCGCCTCGCCAATACGCTCGGGAAGATCCTCTTTCTTCACCTCATAGCCGAGGAAGCGCTCTATGCCGCCGAACTTCACCTGATCACGCTCTCCGACAAACGTCACCGCCGTACCGTCGCTGTTGGCGCGCGCCGTGCGTCCGATACGGTGTATGTAATCCTCCGGCTCGTATGGCACATCATAGTTGACCACCATCGCGATGTCGTCTATATCTATGCCGCGCGCCACTATATCCGTTGCCACGAGCACGTCGATATTGCCAGCCCGGAAGTCGAGCATCACATTCTCGCGCACCGTCTGGTCAAGATCCGAGTGCATCTCGCCTATACGTATTCGGGCCTTCGACAGCGCGCGCGCCAGCTCCTTGACCTTTAGCTTCGACGCGGCAAACACTATGACACGCTGCGAATGACGCTCACGGAGCAGATGCTTCAGTATCTCCGTCTTCTGCGCCTCATAGCACACGAAAGCCGACTGACTTATCTTGTCGGTAGGCCTCGACACAGCGATCTTCACCTCCACAGGATCGTTGAGTATCGTCGCCGCCAGCTGCTGTATCTTCGGAGGCATCGTCGCCGAGAACATCAGCGTCTGACGCTCCTTGGGAAGCTGCCTTACGATCTGCATTATATCGTCGTAGAAACCCATGTCGAGCATACGGTCGGCCTCGTCGAGGATAAAGAACGACACCTTCGACAGATCCACATAACCCATGCTCAGATGAGCGAGCAGACGCCCCGGAGTGGCTATCACCATATCGGCGCCCATCTTGAGACCGCGCTCCTGACGGGCAAACTCCTTGCCGTCAGTGCCGCCGTATATGGCCACACTCGATATCGGCAGGAAATAAGAGAAACCCTCCATCTGGCGGTCGATCTGCTGCGCAAGCTCACGCGTGGGAGCCATCACTATGCAGTTGACGGCATCGGAAGGATAATCGCCCTCCGACAGACGGCTGATCACCGGCAGCAGATAAGCCGCCGTCTTGCCTGTGCCGGTCTGCGCCACAGCCAGCAGATCGCGCCCTTCGAGCGCTATAGGTATTGCCTGCTCCTGTATTGGGGTGCACTCGCTGAAATTCATGTCATAGAGCGCGTCGAGCACTTCATCACTGAGGTCAAGCTCTTCAAAAGTCATTGTGGGTATAGATTGTTACTGCGTTTTTTCGATTCACCCACAAAGTTACGAATTTTTTACCGCACTCTCCCCTTGGCGCCGCCCAAAATTACCGCCCATTATGCTTCCCCGCCCCAATAAGCCTCATCCGATACGCTCCGATCCATCCGACAACTCCGATCTCACTCAAAAATATCCGCCAGGTGGTCAGGAACGTGAGTCAGCAGGAAGCATCTCCACCGTTTCCGTATCCATGCCCGAGGCATAGTTGAACAGACGCAGGTCAAAGTCGCCGCACACAGCCGCTATATGCTCGAATATCTCGCTCTGCACAGCCTCGTAGGCGGTCCATGCCGTAGTGGTGAAACACCATATCTGCAGCGGAATCCCCGTAGTGGTCGGAGCAAGCAGCCTGACAAGAATCTGCTGGTCGGTCACGATCAGCGGATGATCGAGCAGATATTGGCACATATACGCGCGAAACAGACCGAGATTTGTCTCAATCGTGCCGTTGACCACGGCTGTGCCCGGATCATAATCTACCTTGCCGGCACTCTTCGCGCGGTCTATGAACGTCTTCATCTTGGGATATTTGGCCGAAACGCGCTGAAGCAGATCGTCGTCACACCGCTTCACAGTGTAAGCCTCGAAATTGACCGAACGGCATATCTGCCGGGCACCCGACTGCGACATGCCGCGCCAGTTCTGAAACGAAGTCGACACCAGCGTATACGGCGGAAGAGTCACTATGGTATTGTCCCAGTTTCTCACCTTCACAGCCGTCAGCGACACATCCGTCACTATGCCGTTGGCAATTGTCGACGGCACCACGATCCAGTCGCCCACATGGAGCATATCGTTGTTCGACAGCTGTATGCCGGCCACAAAACCGAGTATCGTGTCCTTGAACACAAGCATGAGCGCAGCGGCAAACGCGCCAAGCCCCGCCAGAAAAGCTCCGGGAGTCTTGCCCAGAAGCAGCGACCCTATGATGACGGCCACGATTATCCACACTATCCCCTTGCCGACATTCAACACGCCCTTCAGCGGAAGATTGTTGGTATTCTCCTTCTCGTCAAAGCGCGTCCACACAAATGTCAGCACCGCACACACCGCCATAGCCACCACCACCACGGTATAGACATACAGCGCCAGACGGAACAGACGGAGCATCGGCGAACTCGTGTCGAAAGCAAACGGCAGAAGAGCCAGCACCACAAGCGGAGGTATCACGTGGCTGCACTTCGTCAGCAGATGCTGTTCCAGCATGAGCCGTCCGGCCGCACTGTCGCGGAGCCTTACGAATCGCTTGGCCACAAACAGTATGCAGCGCCTGACGATCCAGCCCGCCAGCAACGCCACAGCCACTATCACAGCCACATACACCCACTCCTCGACACCCTTTGCCCTGTCGAGTCCAAGGTGATCAAGCAAACGGTCGATATGAGTCAGAAGCCATTGCGCGGCCTGATGGGTGGGAATGATGTCAGCCAACATAGTAAAGCAAACTTGATAATATTGTTGAAACTTACACATTACCAACACTCCGGCTACCACAAAAGTTCCGACGCCCGACGCTAAGACCGACTTACACAAAATCTAACCAGCCACACACTAAGTAACTCGCAAAAATTAGCTGCGAGTGATTTTTGAGATTTGTTCGAGTGGTTTTTGCTTGAAGACGAGGGCGTGTAGCGAGCTACACAACTGAGGATGAAAGTAAAAAACGCCGGACAAAATCAAAAAGTGCCGCAGCAAACCATGGGTTACTGACGAGTTTCATAATATCAACTAATTTTTAAGAGTTACTTACCATCACATCAAAAACATACCGCAAATAGTCAAAAGACTTGATTTACCCCTTCGATTTACAGCTTGTTTAACCTTCTATAGAATTTAAGGACGAGTTTTCACTAAAATTTTGTAATTTTGCAGCGCGTCGAGGATATGACAGGATTTCACATCCACTCATATCCTGATCCGATCTAATTTTATTTAGCTATAAACCAAACGTTTTTCAATTATGGCAGAATTCAATCAGGCCGCACCGCTCGGCTTTGTAGACGCGGTCAAACGTGTAATCAACAAGTATGCTGAATTCAAAGGACGCGCATCGCGCGCCGAATTCTGGTGGTGGATGCTCGGATGCGCCGCCGTATCGGTAGTGCTCAGCATCCTCGCCGCAATCACCGGATTCAAGCTCTTCCAGATGATCTCCGGACTCTTCTCGCTCGCAGTGCTCGTGCCCACACTGGCCGTTAGCTGGCGCCGTCTCCACGACACAGGCCGTGCCGGAGGATGGTGGTTCATCAACTTCATCCCCGCAGTAGGCCTCATCATCTTCATCGTTTTCTGCGCCGCACCGTCAGAGCCGCAGCCCAACCGCTTCGGCGAAGTTCCCGCCAACTGATCTGAACGGCGGCCTTGACCGCCCGGCAACGGATCGGCTCCTATCGTGTGCCGATCTCACGTATAGCTCCCGTCTGCGCGTCAAACACCACGTAGGCGGGAGCCTTTTTGTCGGTAAACATGTCAGGATCGATACCGAACACTATGCCATACTGGGCTATGCCGGCGTCAACGTCGGCCATCACCTCACCCTCCACCTCTATCTGAAGCGAAGCCGATCCGGGCACACGATAGGCAAGCCCCCCCTTCGGGAAACGCTTCTCCTCACCCTTGTCGTTGACCGGTATCTTGCCTCTGGACGTCACATTGACCGAAAGCACCACAGGCACACCCGACAGATCGTCGGCATCGACCGGGCCGTCGGTCAGCGACACACGTCCCACAGTCACCCTGTTGCTGTCATCCACGCCGTCGGGCACATACGTATAGGTGCGAACGGCCGTCGACACCTGTCGCGTGCCCGTAAACATAGCCGTCAACGCATCCTCCTGTTGCTGCAGACCGGCCAGCACAAGCTTCAGTCCCTCGCCGTCGGTAGGCGCCTGATCGGCATTGCCCGACATTATGTCGCTTCGGCTCTGCCGCAGCTCATAGATACGCGCTGCCGCAAGTTCGGCACGCTTGGCGGTGGAAGTGCTCCGAAGCATATCCTCCGTCATGGCCTGACGCGCCGCAGCTGTCTCCAATATCGTCGGACGAGCGGCCACTGCCTCCGGAAGTTGCGGCGAAGGCTGAACCTCATAGTCCTCGTCGTTGACCGTCAGCGGAAAATTATGCTCGTCAAGGATCATGAACGGCGTACTCCCGTTTTTGAACTGCACAAGATATGCCTCCTTCTCGTCGGCCACACCACGGGTGGTGACCGTCACGCTTTTCACCGTCCACACTGTCGACGGCTCCGTGATCGGCTTTATACCCAGATACTTGCTGCAGTATTTATAAAATTCTCCGGGAGTGCTCACCGTTTTCTCGGCCTCTACAGTCACATCCACCGCCGTCAGCGGCAGATTGTAGACCAGTCCGTACTCGTTGAGCTTGCTCGCAGTGAATTTCTGTGTCGTCTGAGCGCCGGCCGTCATTGCCGCCGCAGCCAGCAGAAGCGCGGTAAGTTGGTGTTTCATATCTCGTTTTTGGGTTTCATTATCGATTGGATTGCTTTGCCTATATTGGCGGCGATATCGCCTGCGGTGACACCATAGACGCCATGCTCCTCTTCGGCCATCTCACCGGCCAGACCATGGATATACGCTCCCATCAGCGCACTCACCTCGGGTTTGTAGCCCTGCGCCATCAGACCGGTGATCAGACCGGTCAGCACATCGCCGCTACCCCCTTTGGCCATCGCGGGAGTGCCCGTAGGATTGAAATACACTTTGCTGTCGGGGCGCACGAGAGCCGTATAATGTCCCTTGAGCAATATCAGCACCTGATAGGTATGAGCCACCTCCATCGCCTTCATCAGACGCACGGAGTCGCTCGGCTGATCGCCGAAAATGCGGTCGAACTCGCCGACATGAGGCGTAAGCACCGAGAGCACAGGCAGATCCTGCAGCAGATACGGACGCGCGGCCAGACAGTTGAGGGCGTCGGCATCGATCACCACCGGCCGCTTATGCACCTTCAGAAAAGTGTCAAGCGCGCTGAAAGTCATCTCGTTTGTGCCCAGTCCGGGGCCAAGGCCTATCGCCGAATAGTCATGGCGGGGATTTATACCGCTCACCACCAGCTTGTGCTCGTCAGGCTCAAACATAGCCTCAGGCACCGCCGACTGCATTATCTCGTAGCAACACAGCGGACTGTGAGCAGTCACCTTCCCCACGCCCGAACGCAAAGCGCCACGCGCGCTCAGCACAGCAGCTCCGGCCATGCCGTAGCTTCCGGTCACCAGAAGAGCCGAACCAAGATCGGCCTTGGACACGAACGGACTGCGAGGCTTGAGCAGATGACGCACCTCAGCCTCTTCTACTATATGAAAACTGCTCGGAGTCGACTTGATGATATCCTTGTTGAGGCCTATCTTCACCACACGCCACTCCCCTACCAGATCGGCATTATCCCTGAGGAAAAACGATATGCGGGGAAACTCCACCGTCAGAGTCAGATCGGCATGGACTATATTGCGGTTGATGGCATCGGGATTGAGATCGCCCGTCATGCCCGACGGTATGTCGATGCTCACCACCGTGGCCGACGACTCGTTGATATACCTCACCAGCACCTGGAAACCACCCTGAAGACCCTCGCGCAGACCCGTTCCGAACAGACCGTCTATCACTATCGTGTCGGCCGTCAGTTCCGGAAGCTTCAGCTGATCCTTGATCTCTATGAAATTGACCTGACCGCCCGACGAAAGCATCTCGTCGCGGAACGTCCGGCAGTCGAGCGACAGCATCTGGCCGCCGATATTGAGCAGATACACCGTCGGACGGTAGCCCTGACCCATCATTATGGTGGCTATCGCCAGAGCGTCGGCACCATTATTGCCCGGACCGGCAAAAAAGACGAACGGACGCGTCGGACGCCATCTCGCCATGATCTCGTCAGCCATGCCGCGAGCCGCACGTTTTATCAGTTCGCGCGACGGGATGCCGTCTACCTCCATGGTGCGCCGGTCGATCGCTCTTACATCTTCGGTGGTGAATATCTTCATAGATTATGCTGTTCGATAGAGTCCTATGGTAATACAAATGCTTTCCTACCGCAAAATTACTACATTTACCCGTTGTTCTCACCAAATTAACGAATATTTTATACGCCACGCCGGCACACCACGCCGGCACATGCTGCCTTCCGCCGCTTTTTTAACAGATACTTAACAGACCACACTGGCATCGGGAAATGGTATTTTTATTAATTTTGCACCCACATGTAAGAAACAACAACGACTTCCTAAAATGTCAGAAAACAAAAGAGTAAGCTACAACGGCTTGACTTTTAAGCCATTTATCGAGGCTTCGGCAATCGCACAGCGTGTCGATGATATCGCTGCTACAATGTCATCGGACTACAACGGACTCCGGCCGCTCGTGATCTGCGTGCTCAACGGAGCCGCCGTTTTTGCTGTCGACATGTTCCGCCGGCTCTCGATCGACGCCGAAATCACATTCATCCGACTCAAAAGCTACGAAGGCACATCATCCACCGGAGTAGTAAAACAGGTTGTAGGCCTGAGCGAAGACATAGCCGGACGCGACATCATCGTCGTGGAGGACATCATCGACACCGGCACCACCATCAGCCGACTCATCGATGACCTCAAGGCCATGAATCCCGCTTCGGTCAAGGTAGCGACACTCCTCTATAAGCCTGAAGCATGCCGCCACGACATCAATCCGGAATACGTAGGATTCACCATACCCAACAAATTCATCATCGGATACGGACTCGACATCGACGGACTCGCGCGCAATCTCCCCGACATCTGGGTAGTCGACCCGCAGAGCTGCCCCGACGCATAACCGTCCACAGCGGCGACCTACCCACATCCGCGACATAACAACCCAATAAACCACCATACACCAATCAAATGTTCAACATCGTAGTATTCGGCGCACCCGGCAGCGGCAAAGGGACGCAAAGCGCAAAACTCATCGAACGTTACGGCATACACCATATCTCCACCGGCGAAGTGCTCCGCAGCCATATCGCCGAAGGAACCCAGCTCGGCAAAACCGCCAAAGAATACATCGACAAAGGCCAGCTCATACCCGACGAGCTGATGATCAGCATACTCGCCGACATCATCGAAAACCACCCGGAAGCCGCCAACGGAGTAATATTCGACGGATTCCCACGCACCATACCGCAGGCCGAAGCACTCAACGAACTGCTGGAGAAGCGCGGAGCGCAGCTCGACGCCGTTGTCGGACTCGAAGTGGCCGACAACGAACTGATCGACCGCATGATCAAACGCGGACAGCAGACCGGACGAGCCGACGACAACCCGCAGACCATATCCAACCGTCTGAAAGTATATCACTCGCAGACACAGCCCCTGCGCGACTACTACATGAAACGCGGCAAATACCACGCCATAGCAGGAAGCGGATCGGTCGACGACATTTTCGACGCCATCACCGCAGAGCTCGACGACCTTCATCTCGCATCACGCCGCCAGGGACTCTGAACCGTTCTCACGCCGGCGTCTGATCCGCACAGATCCACACCCCGGCGTCAGCAACTGCAAAGCACAAAAAAAAGCGCTGTGTCATCATATCGATCGACACAGCGTTTTTTTTCTGATCGGCTTGAAACATGCCGGCAGGCGCAGGCCACCGACATACCTCCCGCTACCTCAGCCGAAATTACTTCGACAGGCTGAGATCAGCACCGGCCTTGAACTTCACGGCCTTGCGTGCGGGAATCTCGATCTTCTCCTTTGTGCGGGGGTTGATGCCGGTACGGGCAGGCTTTTCAGCCACGCTGAAAGTGCCGAAACCGATGAGAGCCACCTTGTCTTCCTTCAGAAGAGCCTCGCTGATTGTGTTGAGAGTAGCGTCGAGAGCAGCCTTTGCCTGTGCTTTCGACAGATTTGCCTTCTCGGCAACTGCATTGATTAGCTCAGTCTTATTCATTTCGTAAAGATTAATGTGTGGTTATTTCAAATGCTTCGGCAAAAATAAGTTAAAAATATGACATATTGAATTTTTTTTTGCCGAAAAAACCATTGAACAGTGCCGTTTTTTGCCATTTTTAATCAAAATAGCACACCAATTGGCGACACTTTCATACACATTTCTTACCGCATTTTACATCCTGCGGCCACATGTCACAAACCACACCGCGACCCACGCTGATTCAGATTTTGCCGTGACGGCGATTATTGGTAATTTTGCGGTTGCAACTCGATATAAACAACCATATATAATATAACATGCTTAGATCAGGAGGCTCGATATTCAGTAACATTCCGCCTGTTACAAAAAATCTCATAATCATCAACTTCATAGTCTGGCTCGCCACCATGGCGCTTCCCCACCGGCTCGGCATAGACATCATGCAGTTTGGCGCGCTCCACTATATCAAGGCGCCCGATTTCAACCCCGCGCAGCTGCTGACATACATGTTCATGCACTCCACATCCGACTTCGCCCACATACTCTTCAACATGTTCACACTCTTCATATTCGGAGTCACCCTTGAAAGAGTCATGGGCGCGCCGCGGTTTCTCTTCTACTACATCTCGTGCGGCATCGGAGCTGCCATCATACAGGAACTCGTGTGGGCATGCACATGGGAGGATATCTTCGTCAGAAGCATGGCCAATTTCTACGGCGTCGACTTCCCCGAAATGCGCCAGGCCATCAGCGCGGCGGTCAGCTCCGGACAGGAACTGACATTCCTCAACCAGCTGCAGACCATCGGAGCATCCGGAGCCATCTACGGAGTACTGCTCGCATTCGGAATGCTCTTCCCCAACATGCCGCTCTACATCATGTTCATACCCGTGCCGATCAAAGCCAAATGGATGGTCATCGGCTACGGAGCCATCGAACTGCTGATCGGGCTCAGCTCGGCCAACGACGGAGTGGCCCACTTCGCCCACCTCGGAGGCATGATCTTCGGATTCATCATGATATGGTTCTGGAAAAAGAAAGGCACACTGCATGGCGGTTATTGAACTCATACGAAATCGCGCCCCACGATGGTCGGCGCTCACTTGGATCATCATTGCCTGCGCGGCAGTGTTCGTTATCGTCAGGATCGCCGCAGCCACAGGCGCATCTGCTGCCGGCGGAAGCATGGCCCAGACACTCGTCGACCGGCTCGCGCTGTCATCCGACGCCGCCGCGCTCATGAGTCGCCCGTGGACACCGTTCACCTACATGTTCACCCACTATGAGGTGATGCACCTCATTTTCAACATGCTCTGGCTCTACTGGTTCGGCACACTGCTGCTCACCGTATTCTCCGGCACGCGGCTAATGGCAGTCTATCTCACCGGCGGACTCGCCGGAGCGGCCACATACCTGCTCTTCGGCCTGACAGCATCGCTCACGGCCCCACACTCCATGGTCGGAGCCAGCGCAGCCGTGCTTGCCGTAGTCGCAGCCACGGCAGTAGCGCTTCCGCGCCTACGCATCAACCTGATGCTCATAGGTCCCGTAGAGATCCGGTGGATCGCACTCGCCATCGTGGCGCTCGACGCCGCAGCCATCGGAGGCACATCCATCGGCGCACACATAGCCCATCTCGCAGGAGCTGCAGCCGGCGTCCTGTTTATGATCAAGATACGCCGAACGGCCACATCCCGACCCGGGACGGTCCGACACCGGCCTGAGAACACCTCCGGCCGAGTCGGCACCGATGACCGTAAACAGCTCGACATGCTGCTCGACAAGATTCGCATCTCAGGCTACGCGTCGCTGACACCCGAAGAACGTCGCACACTATTCGAAATCAGCCGCAAATGAAACTGATCCGCATCATAGCCATGCTGTCGGCGCTGACAGTGGCCATAGTCACCGTCGCGTCGGCCTACGCCGGCTCGGTCAATCCACAGTCATGGGCTCTCCCATCAGTGCTTGCCATGATATTTCCGGCCATGCTGCTACTGACGGTCATACTGATTATCGTCAACCTGTTTATCTGCCGCAAGGCCGCCATAGTCGGAGTCGCGTCACTCCTCTGCTGCCTCAGCCCGGCTCTCGACGTCTGCCCGCTCAACTTCTCCGAGCCGGCCGCCGACTCAGAACCGCTGACGCTACTGACCTACAACGTCATGCAGCTCACCGACTTCACCGGCACATCCGTCTCCGACAGCCCCAATCCCACCCTCCGGATGCTGGCGTCGTCCGAAGCCGACATCATAGCGCTTCAGGAATGCTACGACATCGCATCCATAGCCGCCGGCGAGGCCAACCGTCCGCTCCTCGACAGCATCAGCCGTCATTATCCCTACCGCTCCTATGGCGCACGCGGACAGTCGTTGCTCTCGCGCTTCCCCTTCGACGAAATAATCCTCTCACGACCGAATGCCGACGACTTCCGGGTACGGGCCTTCCGCATCTACATCGGAGCCGACACAATCACACTGTTCGACGTACACCTCCAGTCGATCGGACTCACACCCGACGACAAACAGCTCTACCGCGACCTCACACGGGGCGACACACAGGGCCGCGGCATCAAAGGCGAAATACGCGAGATCCGCTCCGACCTCATATCCAAACTCACAGAAGCGTTTCGCGCAAGAGCCCTGCAGACCGCCGCGCTGACCGACATGATAGCCGAAACCGGAGGCAAATGCATCGTTTGCGGCGACTTCAACGACGTGCCCGGATGCTATGCACTCAGATCGCTCGCCGCCACCGGACTGCGCGACGCATGGCGGAAGTCGGCGCTCGGACCCGCCATCACCTACCACGCCAACCGGCTCTACTTCCGCATCGACCACATACTCTACAGCCCGCAGCTCATCACACCGCTGCGCACACGACGCCTAACATGGCCATACTCCGACCACTACCCCGTCGAAATGACATTCACCCTCAACAACCCCGCCACGACACAAGACTGAGCCATGCGCTACACCACCTATAACATAGCCGGATCCGACGTCAGCATACCCTCACCCGAAAGCTATGCCGACTGCGCCACCCTCATAAAGTCCGACTCATACCGCCACAACGGCCGACACGACTCCATACTGCGGATATGGATCAGCGGATTCACACGCATCAGCATCGGATTCTCGTTCTGGTTCAGGCTCGCGCAACACCGCAAAGGATGGCTTTACCCTATAGCACGACTGATGACCAAACGCTATAAACGACGCTACGGGCTATTTATCCCGCCAAAGGTCACCATCGGGTTCGGACTATACATACAGCATTGCCAGGGACTCATCATCAACCCCACGGCTGTCATTGGAAACAACGTCAACATCGGACAGTTCACCACCATCGGAGCAAACGGGCCACAAGCCGCACGGATCGGCGACGGAGTCTACATCGGACCCTCGGTATGCATTGTCGACAACGTGGAGATCGGAAGCGGAGCCTGCATAGGAGCCGGAGCGGTGGTCACACGCGACATCATGCCACACACCACAGCCGGAGGTGTACCCGCCCGACAGATCTCACCGGCCGGACACCCCGAATTCATACGACACCCATGGCCGATTTGAATGCTTTTTTGCATGATTATGCACATAAAATCGCCCGCCGATTTTGCCAATTGAAGCATATTTGCTAAATTTGCATGGTTTTCACGATAGAAGTCATGACAACCGACGAAACATCATCAAAATTCTATCGCATGCGACAAACAAAAAAAGCCGTACTGATACTCGAAGACGGCACACGCTTTGAAGGCAAATCATTCGGCTACGAGGCCTCGACTTCGGGCGAAGTGGTGTTCAATACCGCCATGACAGGCTACCCCGAAAGCCTCACCGACCCGTCCTACGAAGGACAGATCCTCGTCACCACCTATCCCATATTAGGCAACTACGGAGTTCCACCAGAAAGAGAGAAGGAGCAGGTCAGCGAATTTCTTGAAAGCGACCATATCCACGCACGCGCAATCATAGCACAGGACTACAGCTACGACCACTCCCACTGGCAGGCCGCACGATCGCTCGGCGACTGGCTCAAGGAGCAGCATATCCCCGGAATATACGACATCGACACCCGCGCCCTCACGCGACATCTCCGCGAAAAAGGATCAATGCTCGGCAAAATCATCGTCGAAGGATGCGGCGACGTCGAATTCTACGACCCCAACAAAGAAAACCTCGTCGCCAAAGTCAGCACCCGACAGGTCGAGACCCACGGCGACGGCGACAAGACCGTCGTGCTCGTCGACTGCGGAGTGAAACACAACATTATCCGATGCCTCACACGCCGCGGAGTCAAAGTCATACTCGTGCCATGGGACTACGACTTCAACCAGATCGACTACGACGGACTCTTCATATCCAACGGACCGGGCAACCCCGACATGGCGCAGGCCACCGTCGACAACATCCGTAAAGCCATGGACACCGGCAAACCCATCTGCGGAATATGCATGGGCAACCAGCTGCTGTCTAAAGCCGCAGGAGCCAGCATCTACAAGCTCAAATACGGACACCGCTCCCACAACCAGCCGGTAAGAAGAATCGGCACCGACAAATGTTTCGTCACATCGCAGAACCACGGATTCGCCGTCGACTCCGACACACTGCCCGAAGAGTGGGAAACACTCTTCGTCAACATGAACGACGGCACCAACGAAGGCATACGCCACAAGACCAAGCCCTTCTTCTCCGCGCAGTTCCACCCCGAAGCAAGCAGCGGACCCAAGGACACAGAGTTTCTTTTCGACGAATTCATCAGCCTCCTCTAACCATCAGCCATCATCATGACAGACCACAAGAACCAAAAAATAAAAAAAGCCCTTCTGCTGGGCTCCGGAGCACTCAAGATCGGAGAAGCCGGCGAATTTGACTACTCGGGATCGCAGGCTCTCAAAGCAATGAAGGAAGAGGGCATCACCACTGTCCTCATCAACCCCAACATCGCCACCGTACAGACCTCCGAAGGATTCGCCGACAAGATCTACTTCCTCCCCGTCACACCCTACTTCGTTGAGAAAGTCATCGAAAAAGAACGCCCCGACGGCATACTGCTCGCATTCGGCGGACAGACCGCACTCAACTGCGGAGTGGCACTCTTCGAGAGCGGGGTGCTCGAACGCTACGGAGTAGAAGTGCTCGGAACCCCCGTACAGGCCATCATGGACACCGAGGACCGCGAACTCTTCGTCCATAAGCTCGACGAGATCGGGGTCAAGACCATCAAGAGCGAGGCCGTCAACACCATCGACGACGCACGCGCGGCAGCAGCGCGCCTCGGCTACCCCGTCATTGTCCGCGCGGCCTACGCCCTCGGCGGACTCGGATCGGGATTCTGCGACAACGAGGAGCAGCTCGTCAGCCTCACCGAAAAAGCACTCTCCTTCTCACCCCAGGTGCTCGTGGAGAAATCGCTCAAAGGATGGAAAGAGGTCGAATACGAAGTGGTCCGCGACCGGTTCGACAACTGCATCACCGTCTGCAACATGGAAAACTTCGACCCGCTCGGCATACACACCGGCGAATCAATCGTCGTAGCACCCTCGCAGACACTCACCAACGAAGACTACCACTACCTGCGCCAGCTCGCCATCAAGATCATACGCCATATCGGCATCGTCGGCGAATGCAACGTGCAGTATGCCTTCGACCCCGCATCGATGGACTACCGCGTCATCGAGGTCAACGCCCGGTTGAGCCGGTCTTCGGCACTCGCATCGAAAGCCACCGGATATCCTCTGGCATTCGTCGCCGCCAAACTCGGACTCGGATACGGACTCTTCGACCTTAAGAACTCCGTCACCAAGGAGACATCCGCATTCTTCGAGCCGGCGCTCGACTATATCGTCTGCAAGATACCCCGCTGGGACCTCGGCAAATTCCACGGCGTACGCCGCGAGATCGGATCGTCCATGAAATCCGTCGGCGAAGTCATGGCCATCGGACGAACATTCGAGGAAGCCATACAGAAAGGCCTACGCATGATCGGACAGGGCATGCACGGATTCACCGGCAACCGCGAACTCTCCATAGCCGACATCGACCATGCACTCGCCGAGCCGACCGACAAACGCATCTTCGTCATCGCACAGGCCATGATGAAAGGCTACAGCGTCGAACGCATACACGAACTCACAAAGATCGACCGCTGGTTCCTCCACCGTCTGGCCAACATCGTCAGCACATCCGACGAACTCAGCCTCTGCGACAAGCTCGAAAACATCTCCGAGCCGCTTCTCCGCCAGGCCAAGCAGCAGGGATTCTCCGACTTCCAGATAGCACGCTGCGTGCTCAAGGACTCCATGGCCGATCCCGAAAACAATATACTTCAGGTGAGAGAACTGCGCAAACGGCTCGGCATCACCCCTGTCGTCAAGCAGATCGACACGCTCGCCGCCGAATATCCCGCAAGCACCAACTACCTCTACCTCACATACAACGGCACCGAAAACGACGTCAACTATCTCCACGACCACCGGTCGATCGTAGTCCTCGGATCGGGAGCCTACCGCATCGGCAGCTCCGTGGAGTTCGACTGGTGCTCGGTCAACGCACTTCTCACCGTCAAGAAAGAAGGCTGGCGATCGGTGATGATCAACTACAACCCCGAAACCGTATCGACCGACTACGACCTCTGCGACCGCCTCTACTTCGACGAGCTGACATTCGAGCGTGTCATGGACATACTCGACCTTGAGCAGCCCCACGGAGTCATCCTCTCGGTGGGAGGACAGATACCCAACAACCTCGCCACACGCCTCGACGACCAGCACGTCAACATACTCGGCACATCGGCGCGCAGCATCGACAACGCCGAGGACCGCAACAAGTTCTCCGCAATGCTCGACCGCATCGGAGTCGATCAGCCGCGCTGGCGTGAGCTGACGAGCTTCGAGGATATCTACCAGTTTATCGACGAAGTTGGCTATCCGGTGCTCGTGCGCCCGAGCTACGTGCTTTCGGGAGCCGCTATGAACGTCTGCTCCAACTCCGACGAGCTTGAACGCTTCCTGCGTCTGGCTGCCAACGTTTCGAAGAAGCACCCCGTAGTGGTCAGCGAGTTCATACAAAACGCCAAGGAGATCGAGATGGATGCCGTGGCACAGAACGGAGAGATCAAGATCTACGCCATATCCGAGCATATCGAATATGCCGGCGTACACTCCGGCGACGCCACCATACAGTTCCCGCCGCAGAAACTCTACGTCGAAACCATACGCCGTCTTAAGAAAGTGGCCTCGGCCATAGCCAAAGCCCTCGACATATCCGGCCCGTTCAATATCCAGTTCCTGGCTAAGAACAACGACATCAAAGTCATCGAGTGCAATCTGCGCGCATCGCGCAGCTTCCCCTTCGTATCGAAGGTGTTGAAACTCAACTTCATCGACATAGCCACCAAGGTGATGCTCGGCATTCCCGTCGAAAAACCCGCGAAGAGCGCATTCGACCTCGACTACGTAGGCATCAAGGCCTCGCAGTTCAGCTTCTCACGCCTGCAGGGAGCCGACCCGGTGCTCGGAGTCGACATGTCGTCGACCGGCGAAGTCGGCTGTCTGGGCGACGATTCGTCCGACGCGCTGCTCAAGGCCATGCTCTCCGTCGGCAACCGCATCCCCTCAAAGGGAATACTCCTCTCCACCGGCGGACCCAAGCAGAAGGCCGCAATGCTCGACGCCGCACACAAACTCAACAACAAGGGCTACAAGATCTACGCCACAGGAGGCACACACGCCTTCCTCAACGACAACGGCATACCCGCCGTAAAGGTCTACTGGCCCAGTCAGGCCGACATGCAGCCGCAGGCACTCGAACTGCTCCACAACCATGAGATTGATCTCGTGGTAAACATCCCCAAGAACCTCACACCCACCGAACTGGGCAACGGACACACGATACGCCGCGCGGCAATCGACCTCAACATACCGCTGCTCACCAACGCCCGCCTGGCATCGGCATTCATCGACGCATTCACATCGATGACACTCGACCAGATCGAGATCAAGTCGTGGGACGAGTATAAATGACCACACTGTCTCCACTATGACACTCGGCCAGAGCATAGCCGAAACCCGCAAGCGCCTGGAGCCTCACTATTCCGACGGTGAGGCCCGGGCGCTCGTCAGAGAGATACTGTTCCGGCTCAAAGGATGGACTCCTGTCGACATAGCCGTCAAGGCCGACGAGCCGGTCAGCGGATTCATACAGTCGAAAATCAGCGAAGCCGTCGACCGGCTGCTGCGCGACGAGCCCGTGCAATACATCTTCCGGCGCGCCACATTCTACGGACTCGACTTCACCGTCACCCCCGACGTGCTCATACCGCGGCCCGAAACGGCCGAACTCGTCGACATCATTGTCGGCGACCACAGCGGTCAGTCCGATCTGCGGGTGGCCGATCTTTGTACCGGATCAGGATGCATAGCCTGCGCTCTCGCACGCAACCTCCCATTCGCGGAAGTCACCGCCATCGACATCTCCGAGCCCGCCATAGCCGTGGCACGCGAAAACGCGTCGCAGCTCAAAGTCGACGTCGACGTGCGACGCGACGACGTGCTCGCGCTCACTCCACCCGAAGCCCCGCTCTACGACATCATCGTCAGCAACCCGCCCTACATCACACAGAGCGAAAAAACGTCGGTCGACGCCAACGTGCTCCTCTACGAACCCCACTCTGCTCTGTTCGTGCCCGACACCGACCCGCTGCTCTTCTACGAAGCGATCGGACTCTATGCCGTCAAAGCGCTCGCACCCCGACACTCGCTATACCTTGAGATCAATCCACTCCACGCCGAAGCGCTTCGCGACATGCTCGCCCGACAGGGATGGCACGACATCGATCTGCGGCGCGACACATCAGGCAAGCTGCGCTTCGCCATAGCCACACGGACCTCATGAACCGACGCACCACATCGCCGCGTCAGGCGCTCGAACGGCTCCGCGACCTCTGCGGCCGATCCGAACACTGCACCGCCGAGATAGCGCGCAAACTCTACACCTGGGGCATAGGATCATCCGACAGCGACAAGATCATACGCCTGCTCAAGCGCGACCGCTATATCGACGACAGGCGATTCACAAGCGCGTTTGTCCGCGACAAATTCATCTTCAACCACTGGGGACGACTCAAAATCCGTGCCGCCCTCGCAGCCAAGCGCATCGACCGCGACATGGCCGACAGCATCATCGACGAGGAGATCTCCCCCGAAGCCTACGAAAACTCCCTGATAGCCCTGCTGCGCACACGTTCGCGTGCCATAAACGCCGATCCGGCCGACTACGACAGCCTGACGCGGCTCATACGGTTTGCCCTGTCGCGCGGCTACGAAAGCGCGGCAGCGATCCGCGCGGTAAAATCCCCCCGGCTGTGGGACGACGACGGCGACAGCCCCCTATGAAACAGTCCATCCGCTCATGGATCGACGATCTGGCTTCCGTGATATTCCCCCGCGTATGCGAAGTCTGCGGCCGGTCGCTGGCACACGGCGAACATATCCTCTGCCTCGAATGCCTCACCGACATGCCACGCACGGGCATCGCCTCCGACGCATTTACACAGATGCACATACGCCTCGCATCACCCGGCCTTCCGGTCGAAAAAGCGGCCTCGTGGTTCTACTACTACCGCGACTCACCCTACGCAAAACTCATACAGCAGGCCAAATACAACGGCCGTCCGCGGCTCGCACGCACACTCGGACGCATGTTTGCCACAGAGATCGCCCCAACAGGATTCTTCGACGGCATCGACGTCATAACGCCCGTGCCGCTGGCCACACTCAAGTTCATCATCCGCGGCTACAATCAGGCCAAGGAAATAGCGCTCGGCATATCCGACGCTACAGGCCTGCCGGTAGAGGAAATGCTCCATGCACGTCGCCACTCCACGCAGACGCGCCGCACGTCATACCAGCGCTGGATCAACACACGCGGCGTCTACACCGTGTCAAAGCATCACACGCCCGACAGCCGTCACATACTGCTCGTCGACGACGTAATGACCACCGGAGCCACAACGCTCAGCTGCCTGACAGCGCTCCACACTGCCTCTCCGGCCGCACGCATAAGCGTGGCCACCCTCGCCCTCGCCCATAAATACTGATCAGCCACATTCCACCCCTTAGCCGCCCTGCTGACTTCTGACCATGATTGCGCACACACGGCACGGTCAGAGCGAAGAATAAGCGGGAGTGAAGGTGTCGCCACCCTCTATAGTCCCGTCGGTCACCCCCTTGCGGAGCCAGCGGCTACGCTGATCCGAAGTGCCGTGATTGAACGATTCAGGCACGGCATAGCCATGAGCGCGCTTCTGCAGATAATCGTCGCCGATTTTCATCGCAGCGTCGAGAGCCTCCTCCAGATCACCCTCCTCAAGCGAGTTGAACCGCTTGTTATCGTTGTGAGCCCACACGCCGGCCAGATAATCGGCCTGAAGCTCCAGACGCACACTGATCTTGTTGGCCTCCGACTTGCTCAGACGGCTCATCTGCTCGTGAGCCTTGCCAAGTATTCCCAACTGATTCTGCACATGATGGCCCACCTCATGGGCTATGACATAAGCAAATGCGAAATCACCGCCCGCACCGATCGTCTGACGCATCTCTTTCAGAAAACTCAGATCGATATACACCGACTCGTCGGCCGAACAATAAAACGGACCGGTCTGCGCCGTCGCGCCACCGCAACCGCTCTGCACCGAACCGTTGAACAGCACCAGTTTGGGAGGCTCATACGTCAGTCCGCGGCGCTGAAACTCTTCGGTCCACACATCCTCCGTTCCGGCAAGAATCGTGCTGACAAACTGCTCCAGCTCCTCATCCTGACTGTCGGGCACATACGCCTGCTGCTGCGAAGTCCCGCCGCCAAGAAGCTGTCCGGCATTGCCCATCACTACCTCAAGCGGATTACCGCCCGATATCCAGGCTATGAGAGCCGCCACTATCACGGCTCCGATGCCACCTGCAGCCACCTTGCCGCCGCTGCGGCGGCGATCCTCGATGTTGCTGCTCTGTCTGCGTCCCGAAAGTTTCATAACGCTGTATATGATTACTTGCATCTCGTTGTTTCAGCTACAGGAATATCACAGCCCTGGCTCAAACAACACGATCTCTTATTAGATAATGCTCAAAAAGCCATAATGTTCAGTCGATATCTACATGAGTGGCTATCACATCCTCGTTGAGAAACACACGACCCAGACCGGTGAACTTTTCAGGATTCTCCGTCGTCAGATACTCGCATGTGCCACCGCGACGGCAGCGTCTCTCCATCTCCGGATGCCGCCCGAGATAATCCTTAAGACTCTCTGCCACGATCTCGCCCTGACACACCACGCGGATTCCTTCGGGAACCCTCCGGCGTATTTTGCCGTAAAGAAGCGGATAATGCGTGCAGGCAAGCACTATCGTGTCGAGCGTCTCATTGCCCTCAAGCAGCCGGCCTACATACTTGTCGACAAAATAATCCGCACCGTCGCCGTCAGCCTCCAGATTCTCCACCAGAGGCACCCACATCGGGCAAGCCTCCGACGTCACCCTGTAGCCCGGATAAAGCTTCTCCACCTCCATGTCATAACTCTGCGAGCTTACCGTCCCGACGGTGCCGAGCACGCCGATATGGCCGGTCTTTGTAAGCCGCCCTATCGATTCCGCCGTAGGACGTATCACCCCGAGCACGCGCCGCGACGGATCTATCTGCGGCAGATCATTCTGCTGTATCGTCCGCAGAGCCTTGGCCGAGGCCGTATTGCACGCCAGGATTACCAGACGGCATCCCCGAGCGAAAAGAAACCTCACCGCCTCAAGTGTGAAACGGTATACGATATCGAACGAACGCGGACCGTAAGGCGCTCTGGCATTGTCGCCCAGATACACGTAGTCATACTGCGGCAGCGCCCGGCGTATCTCCTTGAGTATCGTCAGGCCGCCATAGCCCGAGTCAAACACCCCGATCGGCCCGGAGGCATATCTCTCCTCATTCACAGCATCCATAATGCAAACAATGTGACGTCACCATACAAAAAAACGCTGTGTCACATGATCTGTTGATCACCCTGACACAGCGCCACATTTTTTTCAACCCGGAAGCAAGGCCTTAAAAACCTTACTTCGCTATTCCGAGCTTCTTTTTGACCAGATCGGAGGCGTCGACCACATCGGTGCCTACATACACAGGCTGGGTCACATCGAAGATCATGGTGAAATTGTTCTCCTGACCTACGGCCTTGATAGCATCGGCGATCTTCTGCTGGATCGGAGCAAGCAGCTGCTGCTGCATACGGTCCAGATCCTCCGAAGCGCTCTGCTGGAACTGGCCTATGCGCTGAGACTTCTCCTGAATGTCAGTCATGCGGCGCTGACGGATCGTTTCGGGAGTATTGGCATCCATGTTCTGGAACTCAGTATATACCTTGTTATACTCATCCTGAAGCACTTTGAACTCCGACTGGAATTTGGCGGAAGCGGCCTCCATCTGTGTTTCGGCCTCCTTGGTTTCAGGAAGCTCCGCAAAAATCTGCTGACTGTTGACCACACCGAACTTTGCCTGCGCGGAGGCGATGGCGGGGAGAGCTATCAAGATAGCCACAAAAATTTTCTTAATCATCGTTTATGTTTGAGTCTGTTAAAAATTATCGCTTTCGTTATGCAAAGTTACGAAATTTACTTCGAATATCCTAACTTGGCCAGCACCTCGTTGCTGATATCAATCCGCGGCGAGGCGAATATTATGTCGGCCGACGAGGCACGGTCGAAGATACACTGGAATCCGCGCTCCTCGCTCACCGCCTTCACGGCATTGTAAACCTCGTCCTGAATCGGCTCCATGAGCTTCTGACGAAGCACGAACAGATCGCCCTCCGGACCGAAATACTTCTGGCGCAACTCGGCGGCGGCCTTCTCCTTGGCCGTTATCTCCTTCTCGCGCTTCTGCTTCTGCTCGTCGGTCAGAAACACCATGTTTGACTGATAGTCCTTATACATCTTGTCGGCCTCCTCGGCAAGAACATCCACCTCCTTCTGCCAGCGCAGCGACATCTGGTTGACCTGCTCATTGGCAATCTCGTAGGCAGGTATGTTCTTCAGCACATACTCCATGTCGACCAGAGCGAACTTCTGAGCCATGGCGCCGAGCGCACATCCCACCAGGGATATTGCTATCAATGCTATACGTTTCATATCTCAGTTTTTCCGATTTATATATTATTTAGACACTCACGCGGCCGAATTGTTTAATCGACGGCCACATTCAGTCCCGACACACACATCCGCACCGGCATCAGAACTCCTGACCGAGAATGAAGTGGAAATGACTTCCGCCACGACGGCCGAACACCTTGTCGAAGCCATAGCCCCAGTCGATACCCATCAGACCCACCATCGGAAGGAAGATACGCACGCCCGCACCGGCCGAACGCTTGAGGTTGAACGGCGAGAAGTCCTTCACATTGGTCCATGCATTGCCCGCCTCGAGGAATGTCAGGCCATAGATGGTCGTCGTGGGCTGCAGCATGAACGGGAAGTGGAGTTCCACACCCAGTCGGGCATAAGCGTAGCCGTCATAGCCCCACGGAGTCAGAGCGCCGTTGTCATATCCGCGGAGAGCCACGGTTTCCGTTGCGTAGCTGTACGATCCGCTCATGCCGTCACCGCCCACATAGAATGTCTCGAACGGAGTCTTCAGATACTTGTTGTAGCTGCCCAGCAGACCGAAATCGGCACGGGTCATCATCACCAGAGTCCACTTGCCCGTCGGATTATTGAGCGGAGTGTATGTGCGGCTCTGGAACTTCAGCTTCCAGTACTCGATCCAGCGATACATCTTTTTCTTAGCCTCGGTGGTATTCTCCTCGCTGAGCTGTTTCCAGTCATGCTTGCCGAAGAGCGATGCCGGAGGAGTCATCTGCAGGCTCAGCGAAAACTGCGAGCCGCGGCGGGTGTAAAGCGGACTGTCAATCGAATTGCGGGCCAGGGTCAGACCGAGCACAAGCGAGTTCGACGTACCGTTGTTCATATAGTACAGGTAATCCCAGTTCTTCAGATAATACCACTGATACGACAGCTCGGTGGTGAAGGAAAAATAGTCGTCGGGCCAGTTCAGACGCTTGCCGAAGCCCAGAGTCACGCCGGCCATCTGAAGCACCTTGTTCGGATCATAGGCATTCTCGTAGCTGTACTGATTGTCATAACCGTAGCCATAGTTGCCATATCCGTAGCCATAACCGTAACCGTAAGGATAGCCGTAGCCGTAACCCGAATTATACCAGTTGTTGTTGTAATAAGAGTCGTTCACACCGGTCTGACGCGAGAAATAAGCCGACACCGACAGAGAGTTGGGGCGCTTGCCGCCAAACCACGGATCAAGGAACGACACCGCATACTGCTGATAGTAGCGGGCATTGGTTTGAGCCGAAACGGTGAACGTCTGACCCTCGCCCTGCGGTATTATCCCCTTGTAGCTGCCCGGGTTGAAAAGATTCTTGATCGAGAAGTTGGTGAATTTCAGAGCCACCTTGCCTATCACGCCGGTCTGACCCCAGCCCAGCGAGAACTCTATCTGGTCATTGGCTTTCGACTCAAGCGGCAGGATTATATCCACCGTGCCGTCCTCCTGATTGGGACGGATATCCGGATTCAGATTCTCAGGATTGAAATGACCCGTCTGCGCTATCTCACGTATCGATCTCACGAGGTCATCCTTGCGGAAAAGCTCGCCCGGACGTATGTAAAGCTCGCGGCGCACCACCTTCTCATACAGGCGGTCGTTGCCGTTGATCTCCACACGGTTGATTCGCGCCTGCGGACCCTCCATCATGCGAAGCTCCAGATCGATGGAGTCGCCCCTGACATTCTTCTCGATAGGCACAAGCTGATAGAACAGATAGCCGTTGTTGAGATAATAGTTGGCCACAGCGTCCTCATCGGTCTGCGTGCGCTTCTCCAGCAGTTTCTGGTTGTACACCTCGCCCGGACGTATGTCGAGTATCCGGTTGAGCCTGTCGGTTTCGATCACCGTATTGCCCACCCAGGATATGTCGCTTATATAGTATTTCTGACCCTCCTCGACGTTGATGTGCACGTCGACAGTCTTCTCGTCAAACGGCACGACGCTGTCCGACAATATCTTCGCGTCGCGGTAGCCGAGCTCGTTGTATTTCTCCAGTATGCGGTTGAGGTCATCCTGATAGTCGCTCTCCACAAACTTCTTCTGCTTGAAGAGATTGAGCAGATTGCCATTCTCGTTGGTCTTCTTCATGGCGCTCTTGATCTTCTTGTCCGAAAGCATCTCGTTGCCGTCGATATAGATCTTGTGCACCTTGAGCTTGTCGTGCTTGTCGACGTTGATCTCCACTATCATCTTGTTGGGAGCCGACAGATCCTCGTGAAGCACTATGCTGACCTCGGCATTGCCGAAACCTTTCTCCTTGTAATAAGCCTTTATGATCATGGTGGCGCGGTTCACGATGTTCTGCGTCACCTGATTGCCCTCATAAAGCTGCAGACGCTCCTGAAGGTCGTTCTTCTCGCCCTTTTTCACCCCCTGATACTCGATCTTCGATATCTGGGGCTGCTCGCGCAGATGGATCGTCAGCCAGGCCTTGTCGTCGGCGGTCTTGTCCACCGTGATCTGCACCTTGCTGAACAGACCCTGACGCCACAGACGCTTCATGGCCTGGGTCAGCTCGTCGCCCGGTATCTCTATCCGCTCGCCGGTCTTAAGACCCGAATAGCCTATCACGATGTGATCCTCATAGTTGTCGGCTCCGTCCACACTGATCTCGGCGATCTCGTAGGAGCGCGGCATGCTGTTGAACACCACCGGCGGATTGTACACAGTGTCAGCCGGCTGGCTTACCATGCCTGCGGCCGGCTGACCGGCCATGAGCGCCAGCGCCGCGAAGGCTATGAGATTACGATATATTTGACTCAGCTTGTTCATTATATCCATTGCGTGATTGATATCGGTGATAGTATGTAAATCGTAGTGAACTGTCGTTTATGGTTGTTTTACCTGATCGGAAGTTAGCCCGAAACGCCGCTCGCGTCCGGCAAAGTCGTCGAGAGCGCGCTCGAAGTCGGCCTTGCTGAAGTCGGGCCAGTAGGTAGGGGTGATATAGATTTCTGAATATGCTATCTGCCACAACAGGAAGTTGCTGACACGGCGGTCGCCGCCGGTGCGTATCAGCAGATCCGGATCAGGCATTGAGGCTGTTGTCAGATACCCCGAGACAGTCTGCGGAGTGATCTCCTCAGGCGTCAGAGTGCCCGCGGCCGCGGCCGCGGCCATACGGCGGCACGCCTCGGTGATCTCCCAACGCGACGAATAGCTCAGCGCCAGACACAGCGTCAGCCCGGTGCAGTGGGCCGTATCGGCCATGCACTGCTGCAGACGGGCCATTGCCTCGGCCGGCATACGCTCGAAATCGCCTATCATCGTCAGCCTGACATTGTTCTTGATCAGATCGGGGGTTTCCCGCTCGATGGCCATGACGATCAGATGCATCAGGGCATCCACCTCGGCCTGCGGACGCTGCCAGTTCTCGGTCGAGAAAGCATATAGGGTCAGGTAGCCCACACCGGCCTCAGAAGCGGCCTCGGTGATCTTCCTGACTGTGTTGACACCCTCCACATGACCGGCCGAACGGTCCATGCCGCGTTCGGTGGCCCACCGTCCGTTGCCGTCCATTATTATGGCCACATGCTCCGGTATCCGGCGGTCGGTGGCTGAAGTGTTATGGTGTCTGTTCATGATTGCTTGTGTTTGTTTCTCTGATAAGATCAGTCTATGCGGTGACAGGTTTCGCAGCGCTCGCCAAACTCGTAGCTCACCGACATGCTCAAAGCCCAGTACATGTCAGTGTTCTTCAGCAGCGAACTCTTGATACCGTATGGATCGGCGAGATCACGGCCGTCGAGATTGTCCGTCAGCGTTTTGTTCATCGTCAGCTCCAGTCCGAGATTAAGCCGCTCCGAAGGCTTGTAGCGCACGCCGGCAGCTATCGGAAGTGTCAGAGAGGCGTAGCTGCGCGAGTCAACATTCGACATCACCACGCCCACACCCAGACCCAGATATGGAGTCCAGCGGCGCAGACGCTTGTAGGTCTCACCTATGCCATAAGGGAAAAAATTGAATTCGCCACGCACGGCCAGATCGGCCACTGTCGCCGTAAAACGGTAATCAGCTCCGCCGGGCAGTGCATTGTTCATGTCGGAGGTATTGCCGCTGATACTGTTCACCCCGGCCTGCACCCGGCCCGACCAGCGCGAATTGAAATTGTAGCGGCCGAACAGATCGGCATGGATGCCCGGACGACGGAAAGCGAACTCCTCGTTGGCATCGCCCGTATATCCGCTCATCCCCAGCGAGACGCCGAAATCCCACATATAGCGTGCCTCCTGCGCGCGCAGACCCGTCAGAGCCGACACCGCAAGAGACATTGCCAGTATGTAAAGCCTCGTCCTCCTCACCACACGGCTTATTGTATCGGGAAGAAAGTGAAGTAATTGATATATCCGCGCTTTATAGACGGCGAGAAACCGTCATACGATACTCCGCCGAACAGATATATATACGGACACTCCCAAGAGCTTATCGGCTTGACGGCACGGGAAGCCTCGGGATAAAGAGTCTGGTTCACGACCAGCGCCTGGGCGCCTGTCAGCAGAGGAGCGTTGCTTCCGGGCTGCATATACGCTGGAGCCTCCGCCCAATGCACACCCTGGTCTACCGACATATACACCTTGTCGTTAAGCTGACCGCTGGCATAGTTGCCGCCGAAAGCCAGCAGCACAGGCGAACTGCTCGCCACATACTGGATGTCATGCGTCACATGATAATAAGGTATCATCACCGCACCCTCCACAGGGGGCAGCGACTGAAGCGATACAGCGGCCCATTCACTGCCGTCGTAGGCCCACATGCTGCCCGTGAGCGTGCCGTCGGCCTTCCGGCCGCCAAGCATGGCGAACATCGCCTTGTCGCTCCACTGGGTGGTGAAAGTCATCGGAGCGCTCGCACCCTTGACCGGACAGTCCTCGGCCACCGGCTTCTCTGCCGTCGCCGGATATGTCACATGACTGTAAGAGCCGTCTGCATTCTTCTTGTTGCCGAGCACCGTCGCACCGTAACCGCCATAGATGTAGTCCATCGAAGCACCGGTGTCGCGCCACGTCTTGCCGCCGTCGGCGCTTAGGTAAAGCTTGTGGAGAGCCGTGATATAGAGAATGCCGTCAACCGACGATAACGTGGCCACATCGCTGCCGGACGGAAGTGAGGCCTGCGAGATGCTCCACCGGCGGTCGGCCGGATTGTCGGTCACTGCGATTGTAGCAGAGCGTCCGTCAGAAGCAAGAGTGTAGTATCTGCCGCCCATCTCCACGGTCTTCTGCGCCGCCGGGCTGCCGAGAGTAGTGGGAAGCATGGCGAAATTGGTCACATCCCAATAAAGCGAGTCAGGTTTCTTCTCGTGCACATTGAGTTTCACCACATAGTCGCGCTGCACCTTGCCGTCGGCCGACACTATGCGCACCTTCACGTCATCGTTGCCGAAATACACCGAGTCATTGCTGCTCTCGAAGTAGTTGATCGTCTGCGGTTCACCCTCTTTATCAGTGAAAAGCACCTCAAGCTGGCTGGCCGATTCGACAGTGAGATCTACCGTAACATTGCCCTTCACGGTTCCGGCCGGAAGAGAGTCGGCGTTGAATATCACCCCGTTGTTGAGATCTATCGAAAAAAACAGTGTGTCGGTGTTCTCGGCTATCAGCGGAGCGCTTCCCAGTCCGAAATATTTCACCTCCACATTGCTCAACGTAGTGCTTTCGATCACAGTCACCTCGCTGTCATCGCTATTGCATGATATTACAGACCAACCGGTTAGGACTGCCAATATGATGTGATAAAGTCTTGGCTTCATAAAACTATATTTTTCAACGTGCAAAGTTAACAACATTTTCATTAACTCCGCGACCTTCATAGTTAAAATACGTAATCTCACACACGGCCTCACACCCACGGCACAGGTTATCACACCGGTTCTACACACGGCCTCACATATTCCGCGATTATATTGCCGTCGATCGTTTCGGAGCGTTTCAGCACTCCAGTGGGAGCCGGCATGAGACACCGCCCGTCGCGGCCGAGCCTCACGGGAGATCTCTCCACGCGGGCCTCGTCCCACAGGCCGCTGTCGGCCACCGCCGTCAGAGTCCGCGCTCCACCCGGTAGTTTGACAGTTGCATTTTCATGAATCTTTTTTGCTGGCACGCTTGCACGTGTCAAATTTTATTACTATCTTTGTAGCACCGTGTAGCAATCAACGGCAGGGCGGCATAATATGAAGCTGAAAATAACCAAGACAAAAAAGACTTCCATCCTTTATGTACAGAAGGCATACAGGGACAAGAACGGCAAAAGTACCTCAAGAATCCATGAGCGCCTTGGAACGCTTGAGGAAGTTCGTCAGAGATGCGGAGACAGAGATCCTGTTGAATGGGCCAGGGAATATATCGCCAGGCTTACGGCACAGGAGAAGGAGGGCCGGCAGGTGATAATATCACGTCTGTCGCCCACAAAGCTTATTGAAAAAGGCGAGGCTCAGAGTTGCGAGAGCGGATATCTGTTTCTTAAACGGCTGTACCATAAGGTCGGGATGGACAGGATATGCGAGGCAATCTCACGTAAACATAAGTTCGACTTCGATTTCAACAAAGTTCTGGAGCTGATGGTCTACGAACGGCTTTTGAGACCGGCTTCAAAACTAGGTAATTATCGCAGGAGCGGAAGCTATATCGAGCCTTTTGATATAGAAAAACAGCATATCTACAGGAGTCTGGATATCCTGGACAGACACGGTGAATACATCCAGAAGAGACTTTTCCTTAATTCGTCAAAGGTTGTCGAACGGGATACGACCGTCATGTACTATGACTGCACCAACTATTTTTTCGAGAGAGAATCTGCCGATCCGGACTATGTGACAGACAAAAAAGGGAACGTTCATGAACGTATACGCAAGTACGGAGTCTCCAAGGAACATCGACCGAACCCCATCGTACAGATGGGTATGTTCATCGACAACTCCGGCATGCCGGTTGCGATGTGCATCAATCCCGGCAATGCCAACGAACAGACTACCTTGATTCCAACTGAAAAGATTATAGTTGAGAAGATGGGGGTCAGCAAGATTGTAGTCTGTACAGACGGAGGTCTCTCTTCTGAAGGCAACCGGTCATATAACTCCACAGCAGAAAGATCATTCATAACGGTGCAGTCAATAAAGAAACTGGAGGATAATCTCAGGGACTGGTGTCTGGAACCGACAGGATGGAAACTTGTAAAGTCCGACACGGTACAAAAAGACAAGCGGTACCGGGATGCAGACGAGGATGAACTGGAGTTTGACCTGACTGATGCCGATACTGCCCGTTATTACGGAGACCGCACTTTTTATCGCGAGCGTTGGATTGTCAATGAAAAGACAAAGTTCTCTCAAAGATTGATTGTGACATTTTCATACAAATACCGCGACTACCTCCGATTCCTGCGTCAACGCGAGATTGACAAGGCTGACAGCAATGCACGTGGAAACAGGACATTGACCAAATCTTATAAGAGCCCTGACAGGTTCCTTTCCGAGACCTACGCCACAGAAGACGGCGAGGTTGCGGTATTCAGAACCGTCTCCCTGAATCTTGACGCCATATCAGAAGAAGAAAAATATGACGGCTTCTATGCGATATGTACGGATCTGTCTGACAATGTGACGAAAATCATCGAACTGAACCATAACCGCTGGGAGTCGGAGGATGCCTTCAGGGTCATCAAGACTGACTTCAAGGGTCGACCCGTCTTCGTCTGGACGGCGGAACACATAAGGGCCCACTTCATTGTCTGCTTTATCACACTACTGCTCTTCAGAATAATGGAAAAGGAACTGAACTATAAATACACATCCTCCGCTATAATTGAGAAACTACGGTCAATGACTATGAACATAGTCAAGGGAGAAGGCTACAAGCCTAACTTCACACGGGATGATCTTACCGATGACCTACATGCCAAAGCCGGCTTCAGACTCGACACCGAGATTGTTACTCGTCAGAAAATCAAACAGATTATTGCTAATATTAAAAAAGGTTAAATATAGATAACCCCATTCCAGTGCTACATATATAGACCCTTTTGCACATGGCTTCACGCCAATGTACAAAAGGGTTTGCTCGTTTTTGGACTGTAAAAGATGGGAAGTTAACAACATTTTCATTAACTCCGCGACCTTCATAGTTAAAATACGTAATCTCACACACGGCCTCACACCCACGGCACAGGTTATCACACCGGTTCTACACACGGCCTCACATATTCCGCGATTATATTGCCGTCGATCGTTTCGGAGCGTTTCAGCACTCCAGTGGGAGCCGGCATGAGACACCGCCCGTCGCGGCCGAGCCTCACGGGAGATCTCTCCACGCGGGCCTCGTCCCACAGGCCGCTGTCGGCCACCGCCGTCAGAGTCCGCGCTCCACCCTCCACCATCAGAGATATGAATCCAAGGTCATAAAGCCGCTTCATGACAGCGGCCATGTCGTGGGAGTCGATATCGGTCTGCTGCTCCACGTGCGAAGGCAGATCATCACGCCGCCGGTCTGTGAAACATATCACACGACCCGGGTCATACACCGACGCTCCGGCTGGGGTCACACCGGAGGCGTCTAATACCACACGGGCGGGATTGCGCCCTGCCGTGCCGCGCACGGTCAGCGAAGGATTGTCGGTCAGTATGGTCCCGGCGCCCGTCATTATGGCATCGTAGCGAGCGCGCAGCCCGTGCATGAGCTGCATGGTGAGCGGCGTGGAAAATTTCACAGCGCCGTCACGCGATGCCATGAAGCCGTCGGCGCTCGTGGCCCATTTGAGCAGCGTGTAGGGTCGGTGCCGGCGGTGGGCGGTGAAAAACTTCACATTGAGAGCCTCGCACTCTTCACGAAGCACTCCGGTCACCACTTCGATGCCGGCGCGGCGCAGACGCTCCACTCCCCTTCCGTCGACTTTGGCAAAGGGATCGAGACAACCCACCACCACACGCTTCAGACCCTTGTCGGCTATCAGATCGGCACACGGAGGCGTGCGGCCGAAATGGGCACACGGCTCAAGAGTCACATATATGGCACTTTCCGGCAATTTATGCTGATCGGCCACCGATGCTATGGCGTTGACCTCGGCATGAGGGCCGCCGCACTTACGGTGATAGCCCTCGCCTATGATATGGCCGTCGCATGTCACCACTGCCCCTACCATCGGGTTGGGCGATGCGCCGAGCTCGCCGCAGCGGGCAAGCTGCATGGCACGGCGCATCATCTCTTCGTCGAAGGCTGTCACGTCCATCGACCGTCGCTTTTAATCAATGCGGTCAGAGCATCCACAGCCTCTTCGGCGGGAATGTTTTTCCTGACACACTCCTTGCCACGATAAAGGCTCACACGACCCACACCGGCGCCGACATAGCCGTAGTCGGCGTCGGCCATCTCGCCCGGACCGTTCACCACGCAGCCCATCACTCCTATCTTCAGACCCTTTAGCGAAGCCGTGGCCGCCTTGACGGCGGCAAGGGTCTGCTGGAGATCAAACATGGTGCGTCCGCACGAGGGGCACGAGATGTACTCCGTGCGGCTGATGCGCTGACGGGTCGACTGAAGTATGGCGAACGCCAGACTTATCGATTCGCTGTCGCTCAGTGAGTCCGATTCCACCTGTATGCCGTCGGCAAAGCCGTCTAGAAGTGCCGGACCGAGATCGGCCGCGGCATACACCATGGTCTGTTCGGGAGTCAGACCTTTGTAGGATACACGGATCATGACCGGATTGTCCTTGCCGTGAACCGACAGTTGATGCATGGCCTGACGTATCGCGCCACGGAAGAAGGGGTGCTCCGTGGTCAGAACCACCGGCTGTCCGGGCGCTACGGCCTCGGCCTCCTCGTCGCTCAGCGGAGCCACAAGCACAGGCCATGCCGCCACTTCGTCGGCCGTGAAGTCGGGCTTCATCTCCCCCTCGGCCACATAGCCCTCATGGCCGCCGGCCACGGCTGGCGGATTGTCGCCGCCGATGGCGCCATGGCTGAGGCTGCGCCGGCGTCCGTTCGGGCGCGACCCCTGCGGAGTGCCGGGTATATGGGGAGCGCCGGCTCCACGAAGGGAATAGTCGGCAAGCATTCTCGCCACAGGAAGTTCATTTACAGGATCCTCCGACAGCGACACCCTTATCGTGTCGCCGATACCTTCGGTGAGAAGCGTGGCTATCCCTACGGCCGATTTCACACGCCCGTCCTCACCGTCGCCGGCCTCGGTCACTCCAAGATGTATCGGGTAGTGCATATCCTCGGCAGCCATCGCGTCGGCGAGCATCCTGACGGTTTCCACCATCAGACTCACGTTGGAGGCCTTGATCGAGATCACGACATTGTCAAAACGGCGTTTGCGGCACACGCGCAGAAACTCCATGGCGCTCTCGGTCATGCCGGCCGGATTGTCACCGAAACGGCTCATGATACGGTCAGAAAGCGAACCGTGGTTCACACCTATGCGTATCGCCGTACCGTTCTCGCGACACAGCTCCAGAAACGGCGTCAGAGCGTCGTCGATCCGCTGCAGTTCGGCTGCATACTCCTCGTCGGTATATTCCAGTTTCTTGAACACACGACCCGGATCCACGAAGTTGCCGGGATTGATGCGTACTTTGTCGGCAGTGACGGCGGCGGCAAAAGCCGCGCGGGGATTGAAATGTATGTCGGCCACCAGGGGCACGTCGACACCGGCCTCACGCAGACGCGACGAGATCACGCCTATGTTGTCGGCCTCCCTGACGCCCTGCGCGGTGAGCCTCACAAGCTCACTGCCGGCGGCGGCAAGCTGAGCCGACTGCCTTACGGAGCCGTCGGCGTCCATAGTGGAAGTGTTGGTCATCGACTGCAGGCGCACAGGGTTGTCGCCCCCTATGGCCACACGGCCGGCGCGCACCTCCACCGTCCGACGTCGGGAGTAGTCAAAACCCTCCATTGGACTTGAACTTGTAGTCGAGCTTGTCAAGCTCACGGTTGGCGTTGACTATCTTCTCCTTGAGTCCGGAGCGGTAATTGTCGAAACGCTCTGCGAGGGCCTTGTCTTCAAGCGCAAGGATCTGCACGGCCATTACAGCGGCGTTCAGACCGGCGTTTATGCCTACGGTGGCCACCGATACGCCCGGCGGCATCATCACTATCGAATACAGTGCGTCCTGACCCGACAGGGTGGAGTTGATCGGCAGGCCGATAACAGGCAGCGGAGTCATGGCGGCTATCACACCGGGAAGGGCGGCGGCCATGCCGGCGGCGGCGATGATCACCTTAAGGCCTCGGTCGCGCGCGCCACGTGCGAAGCGCTCCACTTCATCGGGAGTGCGGTGAGCCGACAGGGCGTTCATTTCAAACGGCACCTCCATCTTTTCAAGAAAGTCGGCTGCCTTGCTGAGAATGGGAAGATCGCTTGTGCTTCCCATGATGATGCTTACTAATGGAGTCATGATTATGATTGATTTGGATTATATCAGTGATATCAGATACACGCACGCGAAGCCGTTGGCCATGCCGGCCAGTGTCTGCCACAGGGTGTGGCGGCCGAGATATATGCGGGCGGTGCCAAGCAGACCCGACAGCAGCACGGCTGCCATAGCCGCCAATATGAAATTCACGCCCGGAGCCGCTATGTGCATGTCAAGGATTCTGAATGCGATCGCCGTCAGTCCGCCCATTGCAGTGAGATGGGCGCTTATCTTCCAGCGGAAATTGACGGCTGCGCATACCACCGTGGCGACACCGGCTCCGGCCATGAACAGCCACAGCCACGACGGGGCGTGAGCCGTGTGCAGGTATGCAGCGCAGGCTCCGTAGCTTAGCGCCGACACGACGTAGGGGATCAGGCGCTCGTTGCGGTTGTTCAGCCCGGGATCTTTCACCAGTCCGATCCTGTGGAGCACGATTATGGCCAGCAATGGCACGAGGCAGGTGATGGCGAAACACACGCCGGTCACAGTCCACTTCACCGGAGCCGGGACCGTCGACAGCACGGTGAGAAACAGCGACAGCACCACACCGTAGGTCGGCACGAGCAGCGGCGACAGAAGGGCTGATAATATCTGTGATAGAAGTTTCATTATAGTATTTTAGCGTTTCATGTTTGCGTATGGATGTCGCAGTGGTCAGATACCGTGGAGAGTACGGAGTCGCGCCACGGGAATACCGGCCTTTTCGCGGTATTTGGCCACCGTGCGCCGCGCTATGTCGTAGCCCTGAGCCTTCAAAGCCGCTGTCAGAGCTTCATCGCTCAGCGGCGAGCGCTTGTTTTCCTGGTCGACAAGGTGTCGCAGGGCGGCCATGATCTCAAGCGACGATGCGTCGCTGTCGCTCTTGGGGCGCTCGTTGAAGAAAAATTTGAGCGGATAAACACCGCCGGCCGTCGCCACATATTTACCCTGTGTGGCGCGGCTCACCACCGATATGTCATAGCCTGTGGCGGCTGCGATATCCTTCAGTATCATCGGCCGCAGTTTCAGCTCGTCGTCAGTGAGGAAGAAGTCGCGCTGATGACGCATTATCGCGGTCATGACGCGCCACAGGGTTTCGCGGCGCATACCTATGGCCTTTATGAAGTCGGCTGCCGAATCGCGACGGCTCTTCAGAAATGCCAGAGCATCCGCATCTCGACGCGGCATACGCGGGCTTATCTCTATGTTGTCCACGTCGAAGCTCTGTTCTATCGCAAGATGCGGCAGATTGTCGGGCATGCTCAGCAAGAGCCTGTCGCCGTCGGTTTCGACGTAGAAGTCGGGCGTTATATGGGCGGCTCTGATTTCAGCTTCGCTGTCGGATCCTTCAAAAGTGGCTCCCGGTTTCGGATTCAGAGTGCGTATCAGGTCTATCGCCGCTTTAAGTCGGCTTTCGCTAAGCGATGCGGCCGTCATCAGCCGGTCCATCTTCATTCCCGCGAAGAGATCGAAATAATGGGTTATTATCTCCGTGGCGTCAGCCACATCCTGCTGCGGATCAAGACGGCGAAGCTGCAGCAGCAGACAGTCGCGCAGATCCGACGCTCCGACGCCCGCTGGATCGAGCCTACGCAGCGTGTCGAGAGCGGAGCGCATTTCGTCCATCGTCACCTCCACGCCGGTCTGAACCTCCAGATCCTCACGCACAAGAGGCAGCGCGCGTGTCAGATAGCCGTTGCCGTCAAGACTTCCGGCAAGAAAAACGGCCGTTTCGAGTTCACTCCCGTCCATGCCGCTCTGGCGCAGCTGTTCGGTCAGATAGGCCATGAGCGTTTCACCCTCCTGACGAGTGTCCGGATCAAAGAAAGTGCGGTCCGAGGAGCCGTTCTTGGCCTCAAGCCTGTAGGACGGGACATCATCTTCGCTGCGGTAGTCGGCCAGCATCATCTGCTCGGCGGTTTCGCCCTGAGCGTCTGCCTGACGGATCTGATCGTCGGAAGAGGCCTCAAGCGCCGGATTCTCGTCGAGTTCGCGCTTCACTTCGTCCTCGATCTCGGCTGTACCCATCTCAAGCAGCCTCACATACTGCACCTGCACCGGCGACAAAGTCTGGCGCAACTGCTGTTTCTGACTTAACTTAAGCGACTCTTCCATCCGCGATTATGGCTTTTTACATCGTGTCAAATTCAAACATACTCTAAGATCACACATTATATATGTCCCACTTGTAGCGGGCGAGATTTTCCGGACGCACAAACCAGTCGATCGTGCGCTGCAGCCCCTCTTCAAGACTCACCTCCGGACGCCATCCTGTAAGCTCGCGCAGACGGGTGCTGTCGCCGCAGAGCCTGAACACTTCGCTCTTGCCAGGACGCAGACGCTGAGGGTCGGTCACGTAGTTCACCTCGCGTCCCATCAGGCGTGCTATCGTCTGAAGCGTTTGAAGCATCGTCACCTCCGTGCCGGTCGAGATGTTATATTCCTGACCCTCCACGCCCTCGGCGCGGGCAAGAGCCAAAAATCCGCGAGCCGTGTCGGCAACGAAGTTGAAGTCGCGGGTCGGACTCAGATCGCCGGTCTTGATCTCGGTGGCGCCGTTGGCTATCTGGGTGATGATGGTCGGGATGATCGCGCGGGCGCTCTGACGCGGACCGTAGGTATTGAACGGGCGGGCTATCACCACCGGAGTCGAAAACGCGTTGTAGAAGCTCAGCGCGAGTGCGTCGGCACCGATCTTCGTGGCCGAATAAGGCGACTGGGGCTGACGCGGATGATGCTCCGTGATCGGCACCTCTATAGCCGTACCGTACACCTCCGAGGTGGAGGTCACTATAATGCGCCTCACTCCGCAGTCGCGTGCGGCCTGAAGCATGTTGAGAGTGCCGCGTATGTTCGTGTCCACATAGCTGTCGGGAGCCACATAGCTGTAAGGTATGGCTATCAGGGCGGCCAGATGGAATATCGTGTCGACATCACGCGATATCATGCGGCAGAACGCCGGATCACGGACATCGCCGCTCACAATCTCCAGACGCTCGCTGGCCGCTACGTCCTCAAGCCAGCCGTTGACACCGAATGAGTTGTACAGGCTCAATGCTCTGACACTGTAACCTTCGTCGAGAAGAAGCTGGGTCAGATGCGAGCCGATGAAGCCGTCGGCGCCGGTGACGAGCACCCTTGTATGTCCGTTGTCGTTTCTATTCATATCGCTTGCGTTTGATTTAATAACCTTGGTCGGAGAGAGTATGTTTGAGTGTCAGTAAAGTTTCTTCAGATAATAGACATATTCCGTCCCCTCGTCAGAGCGACGGCTCAGACAGGCGGTTTTGCCGGTCTGGTTCACTATCCGCAGCATATTCACAGGCGTCCACGGAATCATCAGCTCGGCGACATAGCCGCTCGCGTCATCGCCCGGAGTGATTTCCAGCCGCAGCGACCCGTCGCTCTCGCTCCACGTACACCAGTAGGCGCTATAAGAATGATTGTCGCTCTGAGCACGGCTCTCCATCACGTGGCTCTGGAATTTCATCACCACGTTGCCGCGGTAATCGGCTGCCGGCACACCGTCGACATCGATACGGGTCACCTGCCAGGTGCCGAACCACGGCCCTATGTCGCCGTTGTTGCGCGTACATCCCGCCGACAGCATCGTCAGCGCCACGACCGATAATATCACCGACAGGTATCTCATCGCCATAATCCGCTATAGGTAAGACTTACTGCAGCTGCCGAAGCATTGGCCGGAAGCCGGCCGCGGTCTATCGCGCCCTGCACGCCGATCCTCACTCCGGGCACACTCCGCAGGGGCATCGACGCCTCGGCCATCAGCGAAGTCGACCGACGGGCTGGAATCATCGCCTCATATCCGTTGCCGTAGGCCTTGCGCCATCCGGCGAGAACACGGTAGCCCACACGCCCTATCCGCCCCTCGACACCGACATGGATCCCGCGTGTACGATTGCCGATATACGACATATAGCCGTCAGTATTGTACAGCGGACTCATCACCGTGGCGCGACCCATACCCATGCCGTAATAGGCGTATGCGTTGTAATACGCGTTGTTGTAATAGTCGTCGGCACCGGTGGCCTCGCTCGTGATCGAGGTCGACGGATGATCGCCCGGAGCCCAGTGTATCGGACCGCTCTGATTAGTCAGATCAAGATACTCCACCACAACGCCGCTCACTATGGCAGCAGCCGACGGAGCTTTCAGCTCTATTCCCCACAGGCCGTCCCAGCCGTTGAGCTTCGCCATGCCCGAGCCATCCTCCCAGATCCACTGGAAATAGCCCGACAGCGACCACCCTCCGCGCACGACAGCGGTAGCCTTCAGATCCCACGTGCCGAGAGTATTGCCGAGCACATAATCCTCAGCACCCTTCTCCACCGGAGCAAGTATCTTTATGAAATCGGCCACCTTATGGCCGCGGTGTTCCACTTTAGCTATCTCACCGTCGCGGTAATACGTCGTAGTCCCCCCTATCTGCGACGCGCACTGCACACCCAACGTCACCGTCAGCGGCCGCCCGGGATCTGTGCGCAAATGCATCCGGCGGTAGACCATCCACTCACCCTGCGCCACATGCCCGTTGTAGAGCGCCGAATGATCGCGCCACCAGCCATCGTCGGCAAACCGGCCATATTCCAGCTCCCCCGAGATCTCAAGCCAACCCGAAGTCAGAGGAACCGGCTGAAAACCCGTAAATCCGGCACGCACACCCGGAATCGGCCTGGCATTGGCCGAGCGTATCATGTCGCCCCCCGACAGCCGGTCGTCGACTATCGGCGAGCCCTCATGCTTCATTCCGGCCGACGCCGTCAGCGAACGCCATTTCACCTCACCATACAGCTGCTGAAGCCACAAAGCCGGCGGCCTGCGACGGTTCATGCCCCAGCTTTCAGTCGACACATCGTAGCGGCCGTAACCCACCGCCGACGAATATCCGCCCCACAGCTCCACGCCATAGCCATAGCTCAGACGGCGGTCACACTCCATCGGACGCACCGCTCCGGCCGACAGCACTACATTGTCGGCCGACGACAGCGTGCCACGGCGGTTAGAAGCCATATACAGCGGAGCAAACTCACCGCTGCCGGCCGTCGCCTCCACCGAAGCCTCAAGACGCAGACCACGCAGAGCAGCCGGAGTCGAGCCAAAGCACTCAGACACAGCCACAGCCATCAATATGAGCAAAAAATAGATTTTCACACCCCAAAATTACTAATAATTCTCTATATTTGCCGACAAATAAGCAGCGATTGAATTTAATATTCCTTTCCGGACACTATGATACTTGACATCGTATATCTCATCATCGGCCTGGCGCTCATACTTTTCGGCGCCAACTGGCTCACCGACGGCTCCGCAGCCATTGCCCGCCGATTCGGCATCTCCGACCTCATCGTCGGACTTACCGTGGTAGCCTTCGGCACATCAGCACCCGAACTCGTCATCTCGGTCATGTCGGCCATCAACGGATCGGCCGGACTCGCAATAGGCAACGTCGTCGGATCCAACCTCTTCAACATACTCGTCATCATCGGAGTCACAGCCATAATACGCCCCATTGCCGTCGACCGCTCAGTGATGACCAACGAACTCCCACTCGTGCTCCTCTCATCCCTGGCACTCCTCGCCATGGGCAACTCCGCCACGCTCGACGCGACATCCTCATCCGTGCTCACACGCGTCGACGGAATAATGCTCCTGCTCTTCTTCGCCATCTTCATGCGCTACACATTCGCACAAGCCAGATCAATCCGACAGCCACAGGACGACCCCGCCGCCGATGCCGCCGCACAAAAACCACAGATCCCGATGGCCAAAGCCTCACTGCTCGTCATCGCCGGACTCGCCGGACTCATAGCCGGAGGCGACCGGTTCGTAGCAGGAGCCTCAGGAATAGCCGCAGCGCTCGGAGTCAGCGACGCCCTCATCGGACTCACCATCGTGGCCATGGGAACATCGCTCCCCGAACTCGCCGCATCAATCGTCGCCGCAATCAAAGGCCGGCCCGGACTCGCCATCGGCAACGTCATCGGATCATGCATATTCAACGCATTCTTCATCCTCGGCACAGCAGCCGTCATCCGCCCACTGCCATTCGGATCCATCGGCAACGTCGACCTCCTCGCACTCTGCGGCGCCTCACTCCTCTTCTGGATCTTCGCACGCATCTACCGCGTCCGCACAATCACCCGGCCCGAAGGCATACTCATGGCCGCCCTCTACATAGCCTACACCGCATGGCTCATAGCCATGACCATCCGCTGACACCAGAATCCCACATATCCAATAACATATGATCACCGACACACTCGTCATAATCCCCGCCCGCGGAGGCAGCAAAGGCATCCCCGGCAAAAACATCCGCCCACTCGCCGGAAAACCACTCATACTCTACACCGTCGACCTCGCCCGGCAACTGTTCCCCGACACCCACATAATCCTCTCCACCGACTCCGAACAGATTGCCATCACAGCCCGCACCGCCGGACTACCCGTAAACTACATGCGCCCGCCCGAACTCGCCACCGACAACGCACCCACACGCGACGCACTCCTCCACGCCATGGACTGGGCCGACACACACGGCATACCCTACAAAAAAATATGCCTGCTGCAGCCCACATCACCACTGCGCACAGCCGACGACATACTTCGATGCATCGACCGATACACCCCCGACATCGACATGGTCACCACCGTACGGCCCGCAGCCACCAACCCCTACTACAACTGCTACGAAACCGACAACGACGGATTTCTCCACATATCCAAAGGCAACGGATGCATCGTCCGGCGCCAGGAAGCACCACCCGCATGGGAATTCTCCGGATCAGTCTACATCATCAACCCCCACTCACTCCGCACCACCGAAATCGGACGCATGACCCGACGCCTCCCCGTAGAAGTACCCGCCGAACGAAGCATCGACCTCGACACACCCCTCGACTGGGCCGTAGCCGAAACCATCATCGCATCACGATCCGCACACCACCACACCACTTAACCACCCCCGACCGCACGCGATCTCGCCCTTTTTAGCTACCTTTCCTCTAAAAACGTATTGGTAATTTTCTTTCCGGATTGCTGAAAACACCAAGGAGAATGGTGCATTCCTTGTTACAGGCATACGGCGAGCCTGTCCATGACCCTGAATAGGGATGGATAGAGATATAAGATTGTTACTTTCCTCTACAAGCTTGGGTAGCTTATGCCGGTGTCCAACTCCTTCCGATGCCTTTGCAAATTTGCGAACCGGGCTGCGATGCACCACAAAGGTAATTACATTGTACCGGAAGGTATGTCGAATGACTATCGGATGACAGTCGATCCAAGTCTTTTCATTTGTTCCTCCATCTTCTTTTGTTCCTCAAGCCTTTTGAGGTAAATGTCGATGAAGTCCTGTTCTTTGGTGAGCATGTGCCATACGGCAACGAGTATTTTGCGTGCGATGGCCACTTGTATTTTCATTTTGCTCTTTTTCTTGACCGTGGTTTGGATATAGCTGAAGTTGAAGAAGAAACAGTTCCGGGTTCTTGATGCGACCCATGCGATTTCAATCAGAATCTGTCTGAGATATTTGTTTCCGTGTGTCACCTTTCTGCTTTTGTATCGTCCGTTGCTGACATCGTTCCGCGGTTTGAGTCCGCACCATCCCACAAGGCATGCCGCAGTGGCGAACATCTTCATGTCAACCCCTGTCTCCGCAATTATGGCTGTGGCTGCGCGTTCCTTGACTCCGGGGATGGTTTGAAGACGTCTGTATTGTTCGGGAAAATATTGTTCACATAGAGTTGTCAGTTCCTTTTGGCATACCTCAATCTGCCGCTCTATGGTGTCGATGACTTCCTTTGTTTGGCGGAATATCGTGATGTCGATCCGTGAGAACAATCCGGTGACCGCCGCTCTGATTGTATCGCGGCCATGCTTGTTGACGGTACGTCCGTGCACCATTTTCACCAGTTCGTCCGGATCGGTCGTGCCGTCTATGATTGCATGAAGCACCTTCTGATAGCTTTTGCTCTTTATTGTGGTGACGTAATTGCTCAGACGGAATCCGCTTCTCTGCATAGCGGCGTCCAGTTTGTTGCAGTTATAGGTCATGTCCTCGTTAAGATCCATGATGCGGCGGTTGAGTTTGCGCATGTCCTGCACAATCGGCTCCGGCACGAAACTCCCCTTGATGAGATTTTTCAGCAAACATTCCGCTATCCACTGGGCATCCTTTACATCACTCTTGCGTCCCGGCAGCTGCTTTATGAAATATGGATTCACAAGCTTGAGTTCCATCGATTCACATAGTTCGTTCCATACCGGCACCCAATAGACTGCCGTACTCTCCATTGCGGCCTCTGTCACACCTCGTTCTACCATGTCGTTGCACATCTGACGGAGATCAGGCGTCAGCACTCCGTACTTTTTTTCGAAGATAATGACCTCGTCATGCCCCATAATACAAAGATAAATGCTATCTTTGTGGACATCAAGGCCGGCGACTGTTCGGTTCCTGTCCATATTTTGTAATTTTTTAAATTTTCCTCCAAATTAATAAAATTGTGACTTAGAGCACGTCGGAGGGGGCAGGAATAAAGTTGTCAGCCTTGATTTTTTATTCTGCCGGTGTAAAAATCTCGGGATTTTTATATAGATTTGCACCACCCAAAACGACACTCCGCACCAAATGCAACAACATATCATAACCGAAAACGCCACCATCATCGAAGCACTCCGACGACTCAACAGCCTCTCCGGAGGAGTCATGACACTCGCCGTCACCGACAGCGACCGAAGAATGACAGGCACACTCACCGACGGCGACATACGGCGCGGACTGCTCGACGGAGCATCACTCACCGACACCGTCGACACAATAATGCACCGCAACTTCCGAGCCATCACCCCACACAACCACACAACCGACCAGATAACCACCATACGCGAATTCCGCAGCCAAGGCATCCGCCTCATACCACGCCTCGACCAAAACGGACGGATCACCGACCTCATCGACACCACACGCACCCGATCACAACTCCCCCTCACAGCCATAATCATGGCAGGAGGAAAAGGCGAACGACTCCGACCCGCCACACTCACCTGCCCCAAACCACTCCTCCAAGTAGCCGGCAAACCAATCATCGACTACAACACCACACTACTCCGGGCCAACGGCATCACCGACATCACAGTCACAGTCAACTACCTCGCCGAACAAATCGAACAACACTTCAGCCACGAAAACCTCGGCGTAAAATGCATCCGCGAACCACAACCACTCGGCACCATCGGAGCAGCATCACTCATACCACACCGACCCGGACACCACACACTCGTCATGAACTCCGACCTCCTCACCACCATATCACTCGAAGACATGTGGCTCCGCCACACATCACAGCAAGCCGACATCACCATCGCAGCCATACCCTACAACCTCTCCGTACCCTACGCAATACTCACCACCGACAACCTCCGGGTCACCGGACTCGAAGAAAAACCATCATACTCCTACTACGCCAACGCAGGAATCTACATCATAGCCAACCACCTCCTCCAGACACTCCCCACCGACCGACGCACCGACGCCACCGACCTCATCAGCCAGGCCATCGCCGACCGGCGCAAAGTCACATACTACCCCATATCAGGCACATGGATCGACATCGGATCACCAGCCGACTACCGGCACGCATGCGAACTCATGCAGCACCACCGCAGCATGAACGCCTGACAAACCACCCGCAACATCAACAAACCACCTAAAAAACCCAACACCACATGCCCGAATCAAACTTCATAGACTACGTCAAGATACTCTGCCGCTCCGGAAAAGGAGGAGCCGGATCACGCCACTACCACCGAGCCAAATACGTCCCCAAAGGCGGACCCGACGGAGGCGACGGAGGCCGCGGAGGACACATACTCCTCAGAGGCAACTCACACATGTGGACACTCCTCCCCCTACGCTACCGCCGACACATATTCGCCGGAAACGGACAATCAGGATCAGAAGGACGAAGCTCCGGCAAAGACGGAGAAGACATCACCATCGACGTACCCTGCGGAACAGTCGTATTCGACGCCGAAACCGGACAATACCTCTGCGAAGTCACACACGACCAACAGATAGTGCCACTACTCAAAGGCGGACGAGGCGGACTCGGCAACTGGCACTTCAAAAGCCCCACCAACCGCACACCACGCTACGCACAGCCCGGCGAACCAGCCACCGAACGAACCGTCATACTCGAACTCAAACTACTCGCCGACGTCGGACTCGTCGGATTCCCCAACGCCGGAAAATCCACACTCCTCTCAGCCATATCAGCCGCACGCCCCAAAATAGCCGACTACCCGTTCACAACAATGGAACCACAGCTCGGCATCGTCAGCTACCGCGACAACCGATCATTCGTCATGGCCGACATACCCGGCATCATCGAAGGAGCCAGCCAGGGAAAAGGACTCGGACTCCGGTTTCTCCGCCACATCGAACGCAACGCCGTACTACTCTTCATGGTACCAGCCGACGCCGACGACATAACCGCACAATACAACATACTCCTCGAAGAACTGCGCCGATTCAACCCACAACTCATCGACAAACAACGCATCCTCGCCATATCCAAATCCGACATGCTCGACGACGAACTCCGTCAAGCCATACAGACCACACTACCCGACGACCTTCCCCACGTATTCATATCAGCCGTCACCGGACAAGGCATCGACACACTCAAAGACCTCCTCTGGGCATCAATCACCGACGAACGCAACCAGATAGCCACACCAGCCATCACCCACCGGCCACTCGACGCACACCACCGCGTCACCGACGAAGACCAGTTCATCATACAGCCCGACCCACAGGCCACCGACACCGACGACGACACCGAAGAATACATCGACGAAGACTACGGCGACCAAGGCCAATGGGACACCCACTGGGACTACGACGACGCAGCCTCACGACTCGACGACGACGGATACCCCACCACACCACAACAATGACACCACTACCCCACATCACACTCAACGCCGGCCCTAACGCCACAGCACTCTCCACACTCCGCGGAGCCACCCGCCCCAACGACCCATACGACGGACTCAACTGCTGCCACTACACCGGCGACACGCCCCAACACATCCAAACATCACGCACCCTCCTCGCCCGACACCTCCGCATACCCCTCCAAAAACTCATCATACCCCGACAGACCCACTCCGCCAACGTCGCCACAATCACCCACCCCGACCATATCCCACCACTCACTGACACCGACGCACTCGTCACCAACCTCCCCAGCACACCACTCCTCATCCACACCGCCGACTGCGTCCCCATCATACTCCACGACCCACACACCCACATCATCGCCGCCATCCACGCCGGATGGAGAGGAGCCATAGCCGACATCACCACCCACACCGTCAACGCCATGACCACACTCGGCGCACACCCATCGCACATCATCGCCGCCATGGGTCCCGCAATATGCCCCCGATGCTTCGAAACATCACCACAGATCGCCGCACAATTCCCACCACACCTCATCACCTACCCAAACACCACCACCCCACGCCCCCACGCCGACATACCCGCACTCATCCGACTCCAGCTCATCAAAGCCGGAATACCATCCCACCACATATCCATGCCACCACTCTGCACCCACTGCAACCCCCACATCCTCTTCTCCGCACGCCACCACACCATCAACTCCGGCCGCATCACCACACTCATCCTCACCAACCCCTGACAACACTACGGCTCACGCCCCAGACATATCCGATCCCTGTCCCCCCACTTACAACCTCCCCCTCTCAAACGCATCAATAAAACTCCCCGCCGTCACATTCACCACCCTTATCCCCATCCTGTCGGCCAACCTCCGGATAGCATGATACCCCTTGAAAGCCAGATAAAAACTATACACTACCTCATGCAACCGCACACCACTGTAAACCTCCGCCACACGACGCCCCTCCTCCTCATTGTCAGCATAAAAATGAGGCTGCACACTCACCACACGATTCCCCTCATCCACCTCCAGAGTCCGCATCCACGAATGATCAGCACCCGCCACATAAACCACATCATAGCCCAGCCACAACCCGATCATCAACGACGGAATCAACACATTACGCGGACGAGGCATGCCACGCCCACTCCCCCAGGCCCAACGCTCAAGCCAACCCCACCCCTCCACAGCAAGAAAATTGAACCTCTCCACCCTCACACACCCATTGCCCTCATAGGCCGAAGCATCCACACCCCACGGCACAAACAACCGCATATCCCAGTCCACACGACCCAAAGCCTCACGCAGCCCCAGCACATTCCCGTCACACGTATCACCGAAAAACACCGGATCAGCCAACACATAAAGCCCCGGACGCAAATCAAAAAACTCCACAGTCCTCCCCGCAAAATTCACCGCCAGCAGATCACGCCCACGCAGACCACCCCTGCCCCCATCAAGCAACCCACGCAACGACGGACCATTGCCCAGCACCACAAGCTCGCCACCACAGCGCCCCCGGCCACCACCGCCGCACACCCAGTCACACCCACGCGACCGAGACAACAACTTCACCACACTCACCAACGACTCAACACAACGCATCAGCCCGTCAGCCACACGCTCCGCCACACTCCTTCTATCCTTCATATCCATTTTTAACCATTGAATTACACAATAAACATGGAAAACATCCACATCAAAACCCCAAAATTAACAAATCCCACCGAAAAACCGCCCAACCATATTGCAAAATCGCAAACTAACACCTAACTTTGCAACATCAAACCATCCCACAGCACCCCCCACCCCTCCCCTCACCTGTCACACGCTCGAATGGTGGAATGGTAGACACGAAGGACTTAAAATCCTTTGGCCATAGCGGCCGTGCGGGTTCGAGTCCCGCTTCGAGCACCCCCACACCCCCAAGGCCCCGAGTCAGATCACCCCACCCCCCGATCCCCGACCCGGGGCCTGCCCATACCCCCACCTACCCCCGATCCGGAGCCTACCCATATCCCCACCTATTCCCCGATCCCCGATCCCGAGCCTACCACCTCCGATTATTCTCATCCCCACAAAAAAGCCCCACCGCGCAACGCACAGCAGAGCCACCTCATCCTATCCCAAAAAAACTATATCACAACTCCAAACCTATACAACACCCCCTGAACGACCCTATAAGCATATCTCAACCCCTCAGTAGCCACACTCGCCCCGATCCCATGCTTCCGATAAGCCCGCAGATGATCCCGCAAGATCGCCTTATGGCTCTGCAACCCCGACGTCGACGCCCCCCCAGTGCGCATCGTCACGAAATCCATCGGAATATATTTCGTCGAAATGCGGTTGACATAGATCAGCCGCAACAACTGCTCGAAATCCGCAGCCACCTTAAACTGCAGGTCAAACGCACCCAGACTCTGATACACATGCCTGCGGCAATAAAACGACGGATGCGCAGGCATGAAGCCGAGCCGCATCTGCCACCGGCGGAACGAACGCGAGCTATAATACCTCACGCATTTGGTCAGATCGTCAGGATCGACGAAATGAATGTCGCCATACACCGCATCCACCCCATCTATCTCGCGCGCCACACGCTCCAGCACATCATCCGACGTATAGAAATCATCACTGTTGAGTATCCCCACCACATCGCCCGTAGCCAACGCGATCCCCTTGTTCATCGCATCATACAGCCCACGGTCAGGCTCGCTGATCCACCTCAATCTCCCCTCAAACCGCCCCTCGTACTCCCTGACAATCTCCATCGTATTATCACTCGACCCCCCGTCGACCACGATCACCTCCACATCACGATACCCCTGCCTCAGCACACTCTCCAAAGTATCACGCAGCGTATTACCACTATTAAAAGTTGATATGACTACTGATATTACCACGTTTTATAGTATTAAAGCACATTTTATCATATAGATCAATATATTTCTGGAAACAAGCATTTTGATCAAATTCAATTTCCGCACGTCTGCGACAAGCTTCAGAAGAAAAATGAGACGATGCACATATTGACTCTATAGCATTTGCTAGCTCCCCTATATTTCCCTTTTCTACGACAATACCAGTGTCAGCATCAATGGATTCAGGCGAACCTCCAGTCAGGTAAGTAACCACAGGTGTACCACAAGCTAGAGCTTCAATATTTGTTGTCGGGAAATTATCCTCTAACGTTGGATTAACAAAAACCGATGCACGTGAATAGAGATCTACAAGTTTACCTACATTTTCAGTCCTTGTAATTCCCTTTATACCAGGTGGGAGTTTTTTTATCTGACAGGCAGATAAGCCTACCAATGTTATTTCATACTCCTCTGGCAATACCTCTCTTAACTTAACAAATTCAGATAGACCCTTTCGCGTTTCCCAAATGCTTGCGACACCTATAATATGCCTAATATCCTTACCTTTGGATGACGGTTTGAATACATCTATATTTACTCCATTATGAATAGTAACCGCCGGGTAAGACTCAAGAAAAGAATGTCGCAACTCTTCTTTCAACCAATTTGATACTGGAACAAGGGTGACATTTCTCACCCCTTGAAAAGATGCTCTTTTATCTATATAGTTTTGGTAGCTGCGATCAACTAAAAAAGAAGCCGGATACGAACCCTGCTGAGGACAACGACGACAGGCTGATTGCCAGCAATCGCATTGTACATAATCATAATAAGCACAATGGCCGGTAAATGCCCAGCAATCATGAAGCGTCCACACTATCGGTCCACTCCAACTCTTCAAAAAATCAAACAACAAAGGATAATTTAGATAATAACCATGTATATTATGCAAATGAATAACATCTGGCATTATCTGTTCAATCTTATGAATGAGCGCCTTCGTAGCTCCACGGGATGCGTGGCCATGATTGTCAAATAATCTTGTTTGAAGACCATGAAACCGCATATCCCAATCACTGCCAATTCTGATTAGGTTTGAATCCGATTCGGGATTTCCCCTGCCATAAGCAATATAGCTTTCCCACCCCTGCCTTACAGCTAGTCGACCTATTTGTTCAGCAATTTTTCCAGTTGATCCCCAGTTGGCTGTAACGTTTATTTGAAGTAGTCGCACAAGCTTAATTAAAAAATAAATGAATCGACTTGTTCTCGTTCAATATAATCAAAATCAACACCTTGAATCCGACGCCGAAAATCATTGTTTACTTCCTTATTTGCAATGACGTCTAGCGTGTGTTTAATATCGTCAATATCATCGGGATTGAAAGTCAATCCACACTTATGAATACCCACCCAATCCTCTGCAGCTCCGACTCGTGAACTTAAAGCTACCGGCACACCGTTATTTATAGCCTCTTCTACAACTAATCCCCAAGGCTCTCGATCCGATGGCAAGACAAACACGTCAGACTTTTGATAAATTTCTAGCAAATCTGTGTTTTTTACAGCACCTCTAAAAATAACATTTTTTTTTGCCATCAATTTCAGCTGTTCTTCTTGTGGGCCAAATCCAACTATCTCTAATATCCATTCCGGACAATCATTGAAAACGGTAATTAAAGACTTCAGATTCTTCTCAATACTTAATCTACCCACATACAAAAACTTTTTGGCATCTTCATGAAGAGCTCGGAATGGCACTCTTCTATTCCGATTATACAGTCCTACTCCATGAGTTTTAATTATCTCACCCTTAAAACCCAATTGACACAGTAGCTTTTCATTAGAAACACCCGGAACTAAAGCTTTAGAAATCCGTGAAAGAAAAAGTTTTTTTAACAAAGCTCTACTGCCCTCTACCTTGGACTCTAGCACACTAGATTCGACAATTACGGCATTCTTCTTTTTTTTTGACATCAAAGCAACCAGCCAATATAACACAGAGTTCCATCCACCTATAATGACATTTTCATATTTTGTTTTTGCTATAATTGAGATGATTTCCCTGATTTTTTTTATATTGCTGCCATCTAATGTCTTATAATCAAACTGTCTTTCACCAGAGTAGAAATCTTCGTTTCGCTTTCTCCCGTATGACTCTATAAATATTACCAAGATCTCTTTCTTACAAGCAATTTTATTGAATAGCTTTAGCTTGTAGAAAGCTGCTAGATCGGTGATGATTAATGTATTATATGCCTTCATTCCAAACTTGTATTAGACCATGATCATCTCTATGTAAATAGAATGATAATCATACTCATTACTTGCTAAAAACAATGTCTTTATTAGGAACACTGATATACAAATCATTATATTTGAAATTAGAAGAGCCCTTCTTCTAGTTTTACTCAAATATTGCCAGTATAAGAATAGTGGGAATATCGATATCAGGATAAAAATATAACCCAATCTATCTAATATCACATTGGTCAGTGAAACAAGACGAAATAAATATGCAAACATCCCTACAATAAAAAGACTCCTTTGATTAAAGGAAATTTTTTTCCCCAAGAACTGTAAGGAAAAAAAATACAGCGGGAAAAAACATAGCTTGGGAATAAGTTTTAATAATGACACATCAGTATTAAAAGTACTGGCTAAATAACCTCTATATATTGATGGAATATAATTCACTAATGAATCTAAAATAGAACCGACTATCGAGCGACCAAATAGAACTAACATCAAACAAATTATAGAAATGAATCTTAATGATGTCAATGATAACCTAACTTTCGCCACTAACGGAACTATTAAGACAATCCAACTTGAAGCATGAAAGAGACTTCCGATGAAAATTGATATAAAAAACAATAATACGCTTTTGTCTTTCAGATAACTAATCGCTCCGTATGTCACAATATATGCAGCCGTGGATTGTCTTAACAGATTCAGTTGGTTAAAAAAAATACTGGAAACTGTAAAATATAGTATTATGAATAAATACAAATACCTATTATTTATCTTATGACAGATCAGACCTAAAAAACAAAAGCACACCGTATAAAAAAAGAAATAAAGACCCTGCGGACAAAGCCTCAATTCATGCCACAATTCTACGATATAAGCAAACAGATATTCTCTTTTAGTTAGATATAGCGCAACATCTCCCGATCTAAATAATGACATGTATGTGTTATAATCTGTCCCCGTCTCATATTGACCGCCACAAACAATAATCCATGGCATAACAAATGACAAAAAACATAACATATATATTACGATGCTACCCTTTTGCAGGGATGCCCATTTACCAGGATATTGCATCGTAAAAAAAAGCGAGTATATAAGTAATAAACAATATATCATCTACTTTTGAAGTGTTTTATTACCACATACTTGTAAATAAATAGACTTAATGCCATAATAACAGCAGAGAACAGACAAGCCCATGAAGCAGATATCGCACCCTTTTGATTGAAGTATTCAATCAAAACAAATGTAAGCAGAATTGCGCAACAATTTCCAATAAACCGTGATATGAAAATCGACCAGTTATTCCCTTTGGATGTTAATTCTTGAGTAAGAATAAAAATAACAGCATTAAAAATACAAGACAGGCAAGTAACTGAAATCACTTGTGATAGACCATCGTAACTTGGGCCATACAACGACTGAATAAAACCGGAACAAAGTATTATTATGATCATAGGGACCGCGACTGAAACTGATGTTATTATTATTAATCGATTTAATATTCTATAATGTGAAGTTTCATCTGATTGTGAAGACGAAAGATGAGATAAAGCTACAGACCTTAATGCTGTAGGAATAAACATTATTGTGCTTCCCCATATAGCCGCTGCCGTATATAATCCCAGTTGACTGTAATCAGTCATTTTCGCTATTATCAACATGAGCAACCAGTTCATAACACCATAAATTGCCTCATGTAATACAACTGGAATAGAAAACAACAGCATCTTCTTGGCTACTTTCTGCACCTCGTTTGTATCAAATTTTAATAGTGACGCCCTACGATGGATTACAATCAGACAAAAAACGGTTACAATAAAATAACATACTGCCAACCCCCAAACCGCTCCATTCAGACCTAATATACAATACAATAAAACACAGCCAATCAGCATCATGAATCCATAAATAATCTTTATTAAGGTTATCTGTTTGAATTCCTTTAGACCCGATAACAATCCAGTTCCAGTTGTATATGAGCCACAAAAAATCAATGCTAAAGACGTGATTTTCAGAGGCATCAAAAATGATCTGGAGCCAAGAAACGACGCTATCTGACTTGAAAATATAAAAAGAGGTATCGCTAAAAACAAACTGAATAAGGTCGAAATCAACAAAGCAGCTATCATTTTTGAAGATAAATCTTTTTCGACATCTGCGTCTGCAATAAAACGAGTGCCTGTAATACCCATTCCAAATGTCGCTACGATACACATATATATTAGCATCTGCTTTACCATACCGAACTCACCGTAGACAGTGTCACCCATACAACGGGCCAGTATCACTCCTGAGATAAGCGACAAGCCATATCCCAATACAGATCCAAGTATTGACCACACAGAATCAGAAATGAGCTTATCACCCTTTAACTTATTGTATATTGAGTTCAAATTCATTTCAGTTAGTCAATCGCAATTATCCGATACGATAAGATGAGACGGCCCGATCACGATTTTATTATAATCACCATACATTTTTGACAAATAATTGTCATAACTATTGGGAATTGGCAAGTCCACATTCTCGAACCTGACACGTCTAAGAGGAAAAATATCTTTATAACTTCGAGCCTTTGTAAAAGTCACACCCAAAGTATGACGCAATCTATCCTTGTTACCAATTCGATCCAACAATCGAATCAATGAGAACAATACATCATTCCATTTATGCAACATCATGGCAGGCTTTACTAGAAACTTACACCTACTAGCAGACCAGTTCAAAATATGAAATTCCAAAGTTCTTAATCGACCGCATATATAGTGTAGTTTTTCAGAGTTCGATTCTTCAAGCTTAAATATATCAACAAACACACCCTTATGAGTATAATATTTAGCTAGTGGTAATGACTCATCAAAAGCGATTTTAGGATTCCTTAACTTGCCAAAATCATATATAAAATACGGATCATTAGAGTTTGTTTGCAAACAATAATCACCTTCTGTATGTGAAAGAACACGTAAAAGCTTCTCATAATCTGGTCTGAGCATCTCTATATCAACATCATCATCCCAAGGGATAAATCCACCATGCCTTACCGCTCCAAGGCATGTTCCAGAAGAAAGCCAGTATGAAATATTATTTTCAGAACAAACCTTGTCTATATATTTAAGAATTTCCAACATCCCCAGCTGAAGGCACCTCAACCTAGACCCATCTGGGTTATACTTTTCTCTATAATATTTTTGTTGTGATTCACTTATCATCATAACAATAAATCTATTATTTCAAACACTTTAACATTTAAGGAGACAGTAATTTATACTGTCATGAAAAAATCCATCTTTTTCAGGCAATACATAAAGTGAATTGTTATAGCTCATCATTTAATAATCAATATAACCTTCAATAACACTTTAGAATATGCCATTACACAACTTATAAATTATCAAACACAAACTGGATGCCCATCGAACCAAAACGATCCAATGTCGCCCATACCGCACCCCGTGCAGCCCTATATCCAAGAGAAGAAGTCACTTTGACTTTAGCATCTTTTCGATTTGATATGCAAAATACACATCATGTAGTCCAAGACCGATATTATACGAAATAATTCTTTGTCTATCATTTTCGCGTCCGCATATATCTCCCGAAAGGACATCACAGAACTCTCCGAACGACTTAAACTGCTCAAAAAACTGAAAACCGGAGATTTGCGCAGTGTCATCACCAAATATCTTATCGAAAACAGTGTCGCAATTCTGAAAACCACGTGTATGGATCGGGACAAGCAATACACCTGGCTTAAACAATGAAATATCATTTACCAGCAAGCCGGCTGACTGAGTAATTGCAGACACCACGACATCTGATCCATCCACCAAAGAGTCAACACTATCCATGATTCTGAACTCAACATTTTTATAGGACGAGAACTCTTCTATAGTTTTGTCGGCATGATCCTTATATTGCAATAATCTCACCTCATAATGTTCATTTTTAGTTGAATCCAAAAAACACCGCAATGCAGCTTTTCCAGCGCAACCTAAACCCATGAAAGAATAGACTCTTGCATCGGATTTACGAAATGTCTTAATAGCCAATGCAGCAACTGCTCCGGTTCGCATAGGTGTAATCCAGTCACAATTCACCAATGCGATGAAGTTGCCATTGGTGCTGTCACACAAAGTGAGATAACTTTTCACCGATGGATGAGAGCATTGAAATCTTGATGCATTTTTACATCCAAATCTTCCATACTCTTTTGGTAAAAGACAAGGCATTGTCCTAAAAAAATCCAGACTCCCATCAAGATGTATTGCAGTTTTCGGAGGCATGCAACTCTTTCGCTTCAACAGAAATCCCTCATATGCCCATTCCACACATTGTGCAGGGGAAATATCGAGGGCTACAATCTGATCATTCTCAATTATTTTCATAGAATTAGGCCTTTTAATGCATTAAACATTTGGATATCATCTTTTCGATTGCGTATTGCAATTCGGATGAAATGTCGATTATTTGGAAAACCTTTTTTTGACGTACAGTCTTTAATCAAAATACTGTATCTTTCTAACAATTGTAGTGTTAGATTGTATGAAGTAAACGGCGGAAGCACCTCACACAGGAAATAATTGGCCTGCGACGGAATCACACGCAGGAAAGGAATTTCACGAAGCTCGCGCTCAAATATCGCACGCTCTTCACGGAACTTCTCGCACGACCTCACATAGTCTTTCTCATACTTGCCATAGATCTGCATGTAAAACTCCGCGAACGAATTGATATTCCATATTCCCACATCCTTCCGCATGAAATCTATCAGCGACCTGTCAGCACTAGCCAGAACACCCAGCCTAAGACCGGGTACACCGTAACTCTTCGAGATCGACTTCATAACACACATCGTCGGATGCGCCTCAAGAACACCATTATGGAGCAACGTCGTTTCAGCTGCCTCATCCGCAAAATCCACGAACGACTCATCCACAATCAGCCTCACACCCCGCTCCTCGGCCCACACAGCAAGCCGCTCAAGCCCCTCACGGCCTATCATGTTCCCCGAAGGATTATCAGGATTCACTATCAGCAGACTCCCTATCTCCTTCTCCGAATAGAAATCCACAATATCATCCGCCGTATAGGAAAAATCACCGTTCGACGGATAATACGCCACAATCCGGTCAGCCGAAAGCCGGTTGGGATACTCCTCAAACGTCGGATATATTACACCCACACCACCCTCAACACACCCCATCAGACTCTTGATAAGCTCAGCCGCACCATTGCCCACCACCATATAATCATGCCTCACCCCGAAATACTTCGCCGCCAGAAGCGAATTCACACCCATACCCGAAGGATAATCCCGCAGAAGAGGCTCAAAATTAGCCTTCATCTCCTCTATCATTCTCGCCTTCGGGAAATAAGGATTCACCAGATAGCAGAAATCAAGCAGACCGGCATAACGCCAATATCCCCCGAAACTGCCCTGAAGCTTCCGCAGACGATCCTCACGCTCAGCAAATATAGTCTCAGCGATCCTCAGATCCTGCACGTCATCTATCTCATACCAGTGCATCCCCGTGATCGGCAACGCCTTAATCCCGGCATTGTCTATCAGAGTTATCACCCTCAGCACCTGCTCGTAATACTCATTCTCACCAAGCACACGTATATATGCCTCCAGAAACGGCAGATAATGGTTGGCTATAAACTCCCTGCTGAACTTATATATATTTACCGTCTTGTAATAAAACTTCGTATCGCTGTACTTGAACGCCTTCTTCGGAATGAAATTCACGATATTATCCTCATCGTCAATCCTCACCATCGTACCGTCCATCCAAATCTCATACTTCGACACCAAAGCACAGTCCCTATGATCACATTCCATCGCCGCACCAAGCACCGAATCCTCGAATATCAGATCCGACTCAAGCAGCAAAGTATCATCAGAAGCCATATACTCCCGCGCAAGCCAAAGCGAATATATATTGTTCGTCTTGTCATAGATCGGATTCTCTACAAAAACGATATCACGCCCCGGATACTGCCGGCTGATATAATCCATCAGATTGCCACCCTCATAACCCACCACGATCACTATACGCGACAGATCCAGAGCAAACAACTGATTCAGCATACGGTCAATGAGCCTCACCCCATTCACCTCAAGCATACACTTGGTATTGTTAGCCGTAAACTCACCAAGACGCCGACCCATTCCGGCCGCAAGTATAAGAGCCTGCATAACTAATATTTATATCTAAACTTAAAATACGTTTCATCACCATCACACACCCTCCAGATCCAACTCAGAAATCTCCACACAAGCACACCCCAGAGCATCCACCCTCACCAGCAACCGCACCGACCCATCGGCCGACCTACCGTCACCCACCACCTCACCGCAAAGACCACACAGCGAACCACGCACCACCCTCACACACATACCCGCACGCAGACCCTCACCCACAAAATCCACACGCCGGTCCGTCGCCCCAAGCATAAACCGCAACCGATCCAGCTGAACATCAGGCACCACAGCCACCGACGACCCACCACGACCAGCACGATTCATCAGAAAACCCCTCACACCCGACGTCCGCAGCACATCGCGCCGCTCACCCTCCCCACAACGCACAAACACCACCGACGGAATCACCACACGATCCACCTCCCGCCGACGACCATCACGCCACACCCTCACCTCACGCTGCAAAGCAACATACACCTCATAACCACGCTCACCCAACCGCCGACCCACAGCACGCTCCCCATTATGACCCACCAACACCACAAACCAGCCACCGACACCCACGCCTCCGGCCACGTCAACGTCCGCAGACCCTGGCGCACCACAACCCATATGTCCGTTCATATCAGCCATTTCGGTACTGACTCAGGCATGTCGCTAAAACCGCACGAAGCTCACCCCGACACGATTGCAACCCACATATCTCTTGGTAAGAGATAGTAGATTTCCACAACACCGTGTAATACAGTGGATTACCCCTCCACATTTAAGTCAAAAAACACAAACACACCTTAAACCGGCACAACTCCCCCTCACCACCCCACATTTGATTTGCTCATTTCAAACGAATTGCCTATCTTTGCGCAGGAATCACTATCTCTTACCAAGAGATACTGCCCTACACGCCCAAAGCCCACACGCCACGGGCACCACAACCGCCGACAGTCAAATGTCTGACAACCACATACATCCATCCACCCGGCCGGCCACCAAAAACGTCGACCGCGCCGGAGGCGTACCCACCCCCCGATGGCACGTCGCCATCGTCAACCACAACGCCGAACACACCATCGCACGCACCATCGCCGCCCGAGGCATCCCCACCTACGTCGCCTCACAACCACAGCTACGCATTTGGCGCGACGGCCGCCGCCGACACATCGACCACGTCGTCATACCATCCACCATCTTCATCCACTGCACCGAACCACAACGCCGCACCCTCCTCCAGACCACACCCGGACTCCACCGATTCCTCATCGACCGAGCCACCGCCACCCCACCACGACCCGCCACCATCCCCGACCAACAGATCCAACGCCTCCGCTTCATGCTCGGCGCCACCGACACCCCCGTCGAATTCATCCCCCGCCCCCTCACACCAGGCCAGCACATCACCGTCATCCGCGGACCCCTCCGCGGCCTCCACGCCGAAATCCTCACCACCCCCGCCAACACCACCCCCACCACCACATCACCCACCCCCACCACATCCGACCCCTCCGACAACACCATAAACACCCCCTACCCCCCCACAGCCCGCATCCTCATCCGCCTCCACCAACTCGGCTGCGCCACCGTCGCCATCTCCCCCCTCGACATCCAGCCCCTCCCCGCCTGATCCCATGCCCTCCATCAGATTATGAGCCAATCCAGAACTAAACTTGGACTAATAAACTCATCCATTTCGTCCATATACATGGTCGTACAACTCCTGTTGGGCTTCTACTCCAGAAAAATCTTCATCAACTACCTCGGCGACGAAATACTCGGACTTAACACTACTGCCGTCAACATCCTTCAATTCATTAACCTTGCTGAACTCGGAATTGGCACAGCCGTTGGATTCTCACTCTACCGACCCATACGCCAAAAAAATCACGACACAATCTGTGAAATCATCGCCCTTCAAGGCTTCCTATATCGACGAATAGCAATTTTCATGATAATTGGAGCATTGGCCGTAATGGCTTTCTTCCCAATTATCTTCAAAAAAATATCACTACCCCTCTGGTACGCGTATGCATCTTTTGGAGTTATGCTTTTCAGTTCACTCCTCAGCTATTTCTTCACCTATCGTCAAGTACTCCTTTCATCCTCTCAAAAAGACTACGCCATCCAACTCTATTACCGCACATGGATCATCATTAAGATTGTCTTCCAAATGCTTGCTGTCGCCAAACTGCCCAACCCTTATGTATGGTGGCTTATACTCGAAGTGATTTTTGCAATAATTGCAACCATTTCACTACACCGACACATCAAACACACATTCCCCTACCTCCGCCCCGTCACCCAATCATTCCACCAGCTAAAAAAAACTCATGCTATCATATTCACAAAAATCAAACAACTCATTTTCCACCGCATCGCCGGGTTTGCTCTTTTTCAAGCATCACCACTCATAATCTACGCCTACCTATCCCTTTCAGTAGTCACCATCTACGGCAACTACCTTATTATAGTCAACGGCATCCGCAGCGCCTGCGACGCAGTGTTCGGCAGCACAGCTGCAGGCGTAGGCGATCTCATAGCTGAAAATAACACTTCTAAAATACTAACAGTATTCGAAGAAATGTTCAGCATCCGCTTCTTTTTCGCAACAATTGCATCTGTCTGTTTCACAATACTTACACCACCGTTTATCCAACTGTGGATTGGCCGATCATACATCCTACCCGCAATTACAGTCATCATAATAGCCGGAGTCTTGTTCATCAACATATATCGCAATGCCCTCGATATCTTTATCAACGCCTTCGGTCTGTTCAAAGACATTTGGTCACCTATTGCCGAAGCATTAATCAACATCACTATATCCATAGCTTTTGGTTATCTATGGGGTCTTCCGGGCATACTCTCCGGATCACTCATAAGCCTTATTATTATCATAGGCATTTGGAAACCGTATTTCCTTTACACCTGCGGACTAAAACAGCCACCACTCAAATATCTCACACTCTTTCTACGTTATACTCTTCTGGCAACTGCAGCGATTCTTATTACAACAACCCTTTACAGATTCATTCCCATCGATCCCGCAGCATCTTGGACACGATTTCTCATCGCTTCCACACTATTTGTCATCCTACTGTCTGCCATATTGTCCACCACACTATATTTTACTACCAAAGGCTTCCGGCTATTTATTAACCGCCTCATCAATCTTACAAAATGAAAATCCTCTATTCTGGATTCAAAGGAATTATGCACTCCGCTAATGGCGGCTACAACAAAGTGACTTATAACAACGTAAACAAAACAGTATTATATTCAGAAGATCAACCATTAGGTCGATTTTTTTACACCAGAGTCTTGTATCACATCCCAAGACTGATTTTAGAGTTCAAGACGCGTATATTGAGATACAAACACGACATAACGCATCTATTTTACGGAGAACTCACATGCATAAATTATATTCCTTATAGACAAAGCCAAAAACATAAGATTGTAATAACTCTTCATCTTGATATAGAAAACAATTGGAAGCAAAAGAGATTCATCAAATTTCTAAAAACGATGGATGGTATCATCGTCCTGAGCACTCAACAAAAAAAAATCTTAAACGAAAAATTCGGCATCAAGAGTGTCTTCATCCCTCACGGATTCGATAAACCATCTTTTACAAAAAAGATCCCAGCTGATATAAATAATCATGTAATATGCAATGACAACATCAACGTTTGCACAATCGGGAAAAATTATCGTGATTTAGAAACACTTGAATACATTATACAAAAAAATCACAAAATAATTTTCCACCTCATCGGAATAGATCATACATATAAATCTATACTTGGCCAATATGGTAACGTCCGTATTTACAATCGATTATCCGACGATGAGTATTATTCTCTTATCGAACTCTGTGATTATAACTTCTTACCTGTCACCTTTGCCACTGCTAACAACACATTACTTGAAGCACAATCACTAGGAATCACATCTATTCTACCACTGATAGATGGAATTAATGATTATGCATATAACGGGAATCTTTTTTATAAAGACAAAGAGGAGCTACTTAAAATCTTTCTCAATCTTCAAAAAAATCGTAAAAGATATGATCTGATCAATTTTTCTCGTAAGTACAACTGGAATAACATATATACGCAATTAAACCAATATTATTTAGAAATTTATCAAAAATAATTATTGCTGAAAACAATTATGAATAAAATTCAATGCCCAACACCAGTTGCGATCCTAATGGCTACATATAATGGTGAGAAGTATATCAGTGAACAAATTGAATCAGTTCTCAATCAGAAATTTGATAAGTGGACTTTATATATTCGCGACGACGGTTCAACAGATTCGACGCCGGACATCATAGAAAAATATGCTACCGCATATCCTGACAAAATAATTCAGATTGATAAAGGAGGGAGCAATATTGGATGCAATGACAATTTTTATATGCTTCTTGAGGCAGTTGATTCAGAATATTATATGTTTTGTGACAATGATGATGTATGGACTCTCGACAAAGTCGGCACTTTAATCAAAACCATGCACGACAAAGAACTCCAACATCCTGACATCCCGATTCTAGTACATCACGACGTGACTGTTTGTGATGAGAATCTAAACGTTATACATGACTCTCTTTGGAAAAGTATCAATATTAAACCATGGAAATTCAACACTTTCAACTTGCTTATGACAACACCAATAGTTGCAGGGGCTACCAGCATCTTCAACCATCACGTAAAACAGTATGTATTCCCCATACCATCTAATAAAAGGATAATGTACGATCACTGGATTGCACTATGCACAGTAAAACACGGCAAAATATTCTGTATAGAAAACAGATTTAACTTATATCGACAACATGAAGGACAGGTATGCGGATTGGAAAGTATGCAGAATAACGCCTGTTCCATAGAAGTCCTTAAACGTAAGATCACAAATTGGACACGAGATGCTCAACTTTTCCACACCATTGGAGTTCCGAAGTGGAAATTCTTCTACTATAAGATCAAAAGCAACATCATAAAATCATAACACCTCAGCAGACAGGATGGGAATATACTTCACTATATACGGATATCTGATTGTGATGTCATTCCTTGACTTGTTTATTACAAGACATGGTAAATTTCAATTATTCATGTATGTCTGCTTCTCTATCGTTATATTTTTATTAGTATCAACCCGGGAAATGGGGTTTGATTATGAACCATACAGAACTATTTTCAACAACCTGAAAAGCCTCAGTTTATCCGACATTACAGACCCTAAACTCGTCTATGTAGAACCTCTGTATTCAATATTAAACATATGCGCTCCAGGCGGGTTCAGAAGCGTAATCATGATAATGGCATTTTTGAATATTGCCTTTCTATTCCCGTTTATATATAAGTATTCACCATATCCTCATTTCTCACTTCTATTATTTGCCGGAATGTTCATGTATAGTGGCATGATGGGATTGATTAGGCAATCACTTGCCATATCAATTGCTTTATGGGCGATTGTTAACCGCAACAACCGTAGATTTTGGATCTACCTCATTTTCGCCATCGGGTTTCATTATTCAGCCATTATAGTTACTGCTGTCAAACTATTTCCACAAAGATTTCTCAAAATTAAAACATATCTCAAGTGGTTGCTTGCAGCTGTATGTTCCAATCTGTTTTTTTATAATCTGTTCGTTATGGCTTCTGCACTGATGCCGACAGTTATAGCATGGAAGCTAAATACTTATATAGCAGAAGAAGCAGGCCAGAATTTTGGCCTGAATGCTGCCGTTGTGTTGCGACTTATTACTTTTTCACTGGCTCTGTATTATTCCAACAGGATATTTAATAAGTTCAAAACTGATGGATCATATTTCTTCAATATCTACTTCTTGTCACTGATAATGTATATAGCCTTTGGTTTTTTACCACAGATGTCTTCTAGAGGCGCAGTTTATTTTCATTACTTTGAAATACTTCTTGCTCCTATGATCCTATATGTGACAAATAAAAAATTAAAACCAATTATTTTCTTTTTCTATGCTTTTTGTTCATTTGTAAGACATCTTGATATCGTTACCACATATTCAGAATGGTACATCCCGTATCGAAGTTGGCTTTTCTAACATCCAAAAACAATGAAAATACCTAAACAGATCCACCTATGCTGGTTAAGTGGAGATGAATACCCACAGACAATAAAAACATGCATTGAATCATGGCAAGATATAATGCCAGAATATAAGATAATTCTTTGGAACAAAGAAAAGTTTGAGAACGAGATCACTGCTTCATTCGCCATAGATGCCCTTAAGGCTAAAAAATGGGCATTTGCAGCAGATTATCTCAGACTGTACGCACTCTATAAATATGGTGGTATTTATTTGGATTCCGATGTTCAAGTATATAAAAGTTTTGACGACCTGCTTGACAATGAATTCTTTTCAGGTATAGAATATTTTAAGCCAACAGGATATATTGCGATTGAGGCTGCAATAATGGGAGCGATACCACATCACCCTTTTTTGAAAGAATGTCTTGAAACCTACGATCGATTACAATTCAAGAAAACAGATGGGACATTAGATGAAACTCCCATTACGATAAGAATTGCTCGACTTGCCGAATCAAGAGGATTCAAATATTTGCCTATGCTCCAGAAACTGCCCGACAAAATGACACTATATCCTCCACACTATTTCACCAATAAAAACGGAGAGATTGTTAAAGGCGAAACGTATGCTATTCATCATTGCGAGGGAAGTTGGAGATCAGAAAAACACGGAATATTAAAACGCATCATACTGTTTGTAGCCAGATATTACCGTCATCCGGTTTGTGCAGTCAACAATATTGTTTCTAAAATTCGAAACAAATTAAACCGATGAAAAAAGCCATCATCGTAAATGCTACAGCAGCAAGGGAAAGTGGAGCACGTTCCATTCTTGATCAGTTTATATCCAACATCCCTGCCGGATTCGAATATGTCATATTTGTCGATCCATCTTATGATACTGACACTAATGAAAATATTCAACTGGTAAAAATTGACACCACTACCTGGTTTAAGCGTATAAAATGGGATTGGCATGGGATCAACAGATGGATCAAACAACATCAAATTGATCCGATTGCCGCTGTTTCATTGCAAAACACTGCTTTTCGATTAAAAAAAAGTATTCCGCAATTTATATATTTCCATCAGGCTATCCCTTTTTATGAAAACGCATGGAATCCGTTAAAAAAAAGCCAACTAAAACTATGGCTATATAAACACATCTATCCGTTTTTTATAAAAGCCACACTTAATACAAACGTCACAGTGTTTGTGCAGCTTGACTACATCAAACAAGGATTTTCCCAACTATTCCGACATCCGAAAGAAAAAATCAGGGTGTTCTCGCCAACCATTAATAAATCAAACAGCATAGAAACCATTGACTTGCCCTCCGATACGATTAATCTGTTTTATCCAGCCACCGCACATTTTTATAAGAATCACGCCACAATATTAGATGCACTGCAATTGGTATCACATCCGGCAGTTCTTTACACTACCATACCTGAAACGGTATCATTTGCACCTGATCATACTGGTCTGACAGTTAACCTTGGAAAAGTCAGCTACGATGAAATCTTCACTTGGTATAATTCCGTTGACGCATTGGTTTATCCAAGTTACCTCGAGTCATTCGGGCTGCCACTTATTGAAGCTGCCATGGTCGGACTCCCGATTATAGCTTCGGATCTACCATATGCAAGAGAAGTATTAAACGGATATTCGGGAGCGCAGTTTGTACCCTTTGACAACCCCAATGAATGGGCTGAAGCCATTAACAATATAGAAAAAGGGAAACGATTCCCACAACTCAATATATCTAACCGACCCGGATGGGTGGAATTGTTCCACACAATCCATTCGTCCATATAACACTACTATATTATGTCAATATTCAAAGACAAGATTCTTCTCATAACTGGAGGTACAGGATCTTTTGGAAACGCTGTTTTAAGGCGCTTTCTGGATTCGGACATAAAAGAAATCCGCATCCTGAGTCGAGATGAAAAAAAGCAAGACGATATGCGTCACAAACTCCAGAGTCAGAAAGTGAAATACTTCATAGGAGATGTACGCAACAAGGAATCTGTCGACATCGCCATGCGGGGAGTTGATTACGTATTCTCAGCCGCTGCACTCAAACAAGTGCCCAGCTGTGAATTCTTCCCTATGGAAGCGACTCGCACCAATGTTGAAGGCACTAACAATGTACTTTTAAGTGCTATAGAACACGGAGTGAAAAACGTTGTTGTGTTGTCTACCGACAAAGCCGCCTATCCTATCAACGCCATGGGAATCTCAAAGGCACTGATGGAAAAAGTTGCTATTTCCAAAGGAAGAGAACTTGGTGACAACGCTGCGACTACAATCTGCTGCACTCGATATGGAAATGTCATGGCATCGCGTGGATCAGTCATTCCATTATGGGTCGAACAGATGATGGACGGAAAACCGATCACAATTACCGATCCTGAGATGACACGTTTTATGATGACACTTGATGACGCTGTCGATTTGGTTATTTATGCATTTACTCATGCACATAATGGCGACCTTTTTGTTCAAAAAGCCCCGGCTGCGACACTGTCTACATTAGCGACAGCCCTGAAAGAGATATATGCTAAACTCGATCCGAAATATGGCGAAACAGATGTGAAAATAATTGGCACAAGGCATGGCGAAAAACTTTATGAAACCCTTGTCACCCGTGAAGAAATGGCGAAAGCCATAGACATGGGAAATTACTACCGCATACCTGCCGACACACGCGACCTCAATTACGACAAATACTTCATTGAGGGAGAAGGATCCCTGACATCTGTGGAAGAATATCATAGCCACAACACAACCAGACTTGACATAGATGGAATGAAAGAGCAATTGATGCGTCTTCGTTTCATCCAGGCTGACCTTGGACTGATTGAAGCCGACACAAAACGAGAAATCCGTTCAGAATAAAATGGACACTGTTAAAATCGTCGATGGCGAGATATTCACCGACCATCGTGGCACAATTCGATCACTCAACAACTTTCTTTTCGAAAACATAAAGCGTACATACATCATTCATCATCCCGAACCATCCATTATCCGCGGATGGCACGGTCACATGCATGAACGTAAATGGTTCTATTGTCTTAAAGGCGCATGGACACTCGCTTTGGTGAAGATAGACGATTGGACAAATCCTTCACCTGATCTTGTTCCGCAAGTTTTCCAACTGAACGAAAATGAAAGCAAGCTTATATGTGTTCCGGCTGGATATGCTAATTGTCTGAAAGCACATTCCCCGGAATCCATAATTCAGGTATTTTCAGATGTACCCATTCCCGAAGCATACAATGATTCATGGAGATACAATTCAGAATTGTGGATGGACTGGTCTAATTTTTGAACTATGAAATTTTTGGTACTTGGATGCAACGGCATGGCTGGGCATCAGATTTCTTTGTATCTTCAAGAACAAGGACATGACGTTACAGGATTTGCCTTTCAGAAATCCAAACTGCTTAAACATAGTATTTCCGGTGACGCTACCGACTTTCCTTCCTTAAAGAAAATTATCAAAGAAGGAAAATACGACACTGTCATAAATTGTATTGGCATTCTCAACCAGTTCGCAGAAAACAACCACGCTCTTGCGACATTACTGAACAGCTACTTGCCACATTTTCTTGCAATGGTGGCAAATGAAGTCGGCACACATGTTATACACATGAGCACCGATTGTGTGTTTTCAGGAGCACGCGGACAGTACACTGAGGATGACCTTCCTGACGGCTCTACATTTTACGACAGAAGCAAAGCTCTTGGAGAATTGGATGATGACAAAAACATCACACTCCGCAATTCGATTGTTGGCCCTGATATCAACGAACAAGGAATCGGACTATTGAATTGGTTTATGCATCAAGTTGGTGAAATAAACGGGTTTACCAAATCGCTTTGGACTGGGCAAACCACCCTTCAACTCGCAAAAACGATGGAAGCGGCAGCAATGGAACATGCTACTGGTTTATATAATGCCGTACCCGATTCAAGCATTTCAAAATGCGACCTTGTCAAACTATTCAACAAATATCTTCGTGGCAATAGCGTGATAATTCATCCAGTAGATGGTATCGTTGCTGACAAATCACTTAAACGCACCCGATTTGATTTTTCCTACCAGATCCCAGACTATGAAAAAATGGTAGCGGAAGCAGCCCAATGGATATTCTCACATAAACAGCTTTATCCACACTATAACCTATAAAATGAGAAAACTAAAACTCATGACGATTTTAGGCACACGTCCTGAAATCATCAAAATGTCAGAAATCATAAAGAAATCTGACGCATATTTTGACCACATAATAGTTCACACGGGACAAAACTACGATTATACCCTTAACGAAGTATTCTTCAAGGAGCTTGATCTTCGAAAACCCGACCATTATCTAGATGTGGTTGGTGACAATCTGGGGCAGACCATGGGCAATGTTATTGCCAAGTCTTACGAAATAATGATTCGTGAACAACCTGACGCAATCATTGTCTTGGGCGACACAAACTCATGTCTTTCTGTCCTTTCAGCAAAAAGGCTAAAAATACCTGTGTTTCACATGGAGGCAGGCAACAGATGTAAAGATGAGAATCTTCCCGAAGAAGTCATACGACGAATTGTTGATGTTACCAGCGATATCAACCTATGCTATTCTGAACACGCTCGCAGATACATAATAGATTCTGGAGTCAAACCTGAATACACGTATGTTGTAGGATCACCGATGGCAGAAGTCCTCAATGCGCATTACACAGCCATCAAAGAAAGTCAGATTCTTGAAACATTAGGACTTCAACCTAAAAGCTACATACTTCTCTCCATACATCGTGAAGAGAATATTGACATAGAAACGAACTTTTATTCCGTAATGAGTGCGGTAAACGCGATGGCACAATATTACGACATGCCGATTCTTTACAGTTGTCATCCACGATCCGAAAAACACATCAACGAACGCGGATTCCAATTTGATAAAAGAGTTATCAAGCATAAACCGCTTGGATTCTTCGACTATAACAAATTACAACAAAATGCATATTGTGTCGTATCTGACAGCGGAACACTTCCTGAAGAAAGCGCAGCGCTTCACTTCCCGGCGGTTTCAGTCAGGACATCTACTGAACGCCCTGAAGCCATTGACAGCGGCATATTCGTAATCGGCTCTATCACTTCTGAAGCCGTAATACAAGCGGTCCGGATGGCTGTTGACATGCGATCCAACGACTACATTCCATCCCCGGTTTCAGCATATACTGACACCACTGTGTCTGACAAAGTTGTGCGTATAATACAATCTTATACTGGGATTGTCAACAAAATGATTTGGCGGAAACAATGAAAGTTCTCATTGTCACACCACACTTCTATCCAGAAAACTTCAAATGCAATGACATGGCATTTGAACTAAACAAAAGAGGTCACGACGTCACTGTTATGACAGCAATACCGGATTATCCTGCAGGAAAATACCATGCAGGATATGGGATTTTCAAACGACGCCGCGAATGTGTTAATGGTGTGAAAATACATCGTTCATTTATTATTCCAAGAGGATCTGGTTCATCCATTAGGCTTGCGCTTAATTATATCTCGTATTCATTATTTTCTACAATTAAAGCCCTTTGGTTTGGATTGATTCACAAATACGATACAATCATTGTTCATGAAACTTCACCGGTCATGGTTGGAATACCGGCGGCGATTATTAAACGATTGCAACATATCCCAATGGTATTTTGGGTATTGGATCTATGGCCGGAAAGCCTTTCAGCAGCCGGAGGAATAAACAACAAACTCATTTTAGGTCTCTTTAATAAATTGACTCGATGCCTTTATGAGAATTCGGATATGATTTTGATTGGATCTAAAGGTTATCGAACATCTATCAACAATAAAGGAGCATTTGATGCTAAAATCCATTATTTTCCCAATTGGGTTGAAAATGAATTAGCATCTGATCTAATTATCAATGATGGAATTCCAAAATTGCCTGACGGCTTCAACGTCATGATTGCAGGGAACATGGGTGACGCACAAGATCTCCCGCATGTCATGGATGCTGCTACAAAATTGAGAGATTCAAACATCAATTTTATATTTGTGGGTAATGGCAGAAAAAAAAGCTATGTAGAAGAATTCGCTCGAAATCATGGACTACACAAACAAGTGTTCTGTTTAGGTCAATTCCCCTTGGCTGCTATGCCTTCACTGTTTTCCCAAGCCGACGTATTATTCATGGCTCTGAAAGATGATCCAATTTTCGCTTTGACCGTACCTTCCAGATTACAGGCATACATGTCATCCGGAAAACCAGTTATCTCAATGATTAATGGAGAAGGAGCTGAATTGATTCAGGAAGCAGATTGTGGATGGAGTGTACCCGCAGGAGATTCAGAAGCGTTAGCAGAACTTCTAAAAAAAATATCCCTATTAGATAAATCGAAATTAGTTTCAAAAGGATTAAATGGGAAAAGATATAGCGAATTGCACTTTAATTTCGAACAGTGCATTGACAATTTAGAACAGTTTATAAAACTCGGCAATCATAAAGAAATCCAAGCCAAACACAAGTGATCATCTACGCGCTTATCGCAAGCATGGGATCAGAGCTAATATCGCCACCGAAAGTATCCGATACGCCTACCGAATTATTCAGGCAATCCTTTATAAACTTAACATCGTAATATAACCCCATCACCCCTAACCCCCTCATATCCCCGCAATTACACGATCGTAGCAAAATCACGTCCCGATTCCGCACCGCTAACTACCTAACACCCACACACTTGCCACCACCCGCAAAGCTAACCGCCTCAAAACACCGCGATTAGCTTAACCTGTTACGCACTCGCCACACCTAACCACCTGCCGACCAAAGCATTGCCCACCCCACAAAAACTAACCACCCGAAAACACCGCACATTAGCCCCCATTCCACCCACTACACACCCCCATCACACCCCACCAAACACCTCCTCCACCACACCCACCAACACCCCCAAATCCCCCACAACCACCCCAAAAAACACACAAAAAAACACACCGCCCCCACCCAAAAACAAAAAAAATCACTAACTTTGTACAGAGAGCAGTCCCCAAAAGCACCGCCCTCCCTCCAAAAACGTTATTAACCACAACCAACCATACACCCATGAACAGGCTCACAATCAGCGCGATCCTCACCGCATCAACACTCCTTGCAGCCACAGCCGCACCCAACAACCCCACCCCCACAATCACACCACCCCAACCACCACTCGCAGGCTACTACTACGGCCACGACACCGCACCCCGCGGACACGAATGGCAATCACCCGACTCCCTCGCCTACAACAAATTACAACCCCGAGCCACCTACTCCCACTTCCCTGACGCACCCACCGCCACCAAAGTCCTCCCCCACACATCACCCTACACCATCTCCCTCGACGGACAATGGCGATTCAACTGGGCACCCAACCCCTACCAACGCCCAACCCACTTCCAGTCACCCGATTACGACGACTCACAATGGGACACCATACCCGTCCCCTCCAACTGGAACATCGTCGGCCTACAACCCGACGGCACCCAACGCTACGGCACACCAATCTACGTCAACCAACCCGTAATCTTCTGGCACCAAGTCCGCCCCGGCGACTGGAAAGGAGGCGTAATGCGCACACCGCCAACCGACTGGACCACCTACGCCCACCGCAACGAAGTCGGATCATACCGCCGCACATTCACCATACCCAACAACTGGCGCAACCGACTCATCTACATACAATTCGACGGCGTCGACTCATTCTTCTACCTCTGGATCAACGGCCGATACGTCGGATTCAGCAAAAACTCACGCAACGCCGCACGATTCAACATCACACCCTACCTCAACAAAAAAGGCCCGAACACCATAGCAGTAGAAGTCTACCGCTCATCCGACGCATCATTCCTCGAAGCACAAGACATGTTCCGACTCCCCGGAATATTCCGCTCCGTCCACCTCTACTCCACACCTAAAGTCCAGATATCCGACCTCGTAGCCACCCCCCGCCTCAACGCCGACCTCAGCGAAGGCACCCTCAGCGTAGCCACCACCGTCAGCAACCACACCAACAAAAAAACACCCCGCGACCTCACCCTCTCCTACACCCTCTACCCCTGCATCCTCTACTCCGACACCCTCGCAACCAACCAGCCCATAGCCACCGCCACCACGCCCCTCCCCACCATCACCCCCGACACCGCCGCCACAATCACCCTACCCCTCACCCTACAGCACCCCCACCTCTGGAGCGCCGAACACCCCGCACGCTACGTCCTTGTAGCCCAACTCCTTGACAAAAAAGGACAACCCCTCGAAACCGTATCGACCTACACCGGATTCCGCCAGATCGAAGTCCGCCAGACCAAAGCCGAAGACGACGAATTCAACCTCGCCGGACGCTACTTCTACATCAACAACCAACCCGTCAAACTCAAAGGCGTCAACCGCCACGAAACCGACCCCGCGACCGGCCACACCATCAGCCACGACCGCATGACCCAGGAAATCATGATCATGAAACGGGCCAACATCAACCACGTCCGCAACTCACACTACCCCGACGACCCCTACTGGTACTACCTCACAGACAAATACGGCATCTACCTCGAAGACGAAGCCAACCTCGAAAGCCACGAATACTACTACGGCAACGCATCACTCTCCCACGTCCCCGAATTCGAAAACGCCCACGTAGCGCGCAACATCGAAATGGTTCGCTCCAACATCAACTCACCCTCAATCGTCATCTGGAGCCTCGGCAACGAAGCCGGACCAGGCAAAAACTTCGTCACAGCCTACAACGCCATCAAAGCCTTCGACACCACACGCCCCGTACAGTACGAACGCAACAACGACATCGTCGACATCGGCTCCAACCAATACCCCTCCATCGCATGGGTCAACGAAGCCGTAAAAGGCAAAATGAAACTCAACTACCCCTTCCACATCTCCGAATACGCCCACTCCATGGGCAACGCCCTCGGCAACCTCGTCGACTACTGGAACGCAATCGAAAGCACCAACTTCTTCATCGGAGGAGCCATCTGGGACTGGATCGACCAAAGCCTCTACAACTACGACCCCAAGACCCGCCAGCGCTACCTCGCATTCGGAGGCGACTTCGGCGACCGCCCCACCGACGGACAATTCGTCATGAACGGCATACTCTTCGGCGACCTCACACCCAAACCACAGCTCGCCGAAGTCAAAAAAGTCTACCAGAACATCGCCATAACACCCGTCGACATCGCCAAAGGACAGATCGAAGTATTCAACAAAAACTACTTCACACCCCTCGACGACTACACCACCACATGGACCCTCTACGAAGACGGACAACCCATACAGACCGGCAACGCACTCCAGGGACCCCGCATCGCACTCCAGCCCCGCCAGCGCCAGATCTACACCGTCCCCTTCGACACCACACTCATCAAACCCTGCAACGAATACTACCTCAACATCGACTACCGCCTCGCCAGCGACCGCCCATGGGCCAAAGCCGGCTACACACAGATGTCCGAACAGCTCGAGATCAACCGACCCGAACGCCCACGCTGCATGCGCGGCATAGCCGGACAGATAGGCAAGATCGACATCAACCGCAAAGGCAACACACAGACCATCACCGGACAAGGATTTGAAGCCCGCTTCTCCCTCATATCCGGCACACTCCAGAGCCTCACCTACGACGGCCACAACGTCATCGTACCCGGCCACGGACCCACACTCGACGCATTCCGCGCCTACCTCAACAACGACAACTGGGCCTACGGACAATGGTTTGCCAACGGACTCTACAACCTCAAGCACAAAGTCACCGCCTGCGAGACATTCACCGACCGCTTCGGCAACGCCGTCCTCTCCTTCACCATCGAAAGCCAGGCACCGCGCGGCGGACGAATGACCGGAGGCAACGGCAACGCATCAGGCACCTACGCCATCGATGAAAGCCAGTCAGCCATCTTCGGCCCCGACGACTTCCGCTTCACCACCAACCAGATATGGACCGTCTACCCCGACGGATCCGTCGAACTCAACGCCGTCATCTCATCCAACAACCCCGCCGCAGTGCTCCCCCGCCTCGGCTACACCATGGAAGTGCCCGACGACCTCCCGCAGTTCACCTACTACGGACGCGGACCCGAAGAAAACTATGCCGACCGCAAGACCGGCCAGTTTATCGGACTCTACAGCGCACCCGTAGCCAGCATGTTCACACCCTACACCCGCCCGCAGAGCTGCGGCAACCGTGAAGAAGTGCGCTGGGCCGCACTCACCGACAGCAACGGAAGCGGAGTCATGTTCGTCGCACCCGACAAAATGTCCGCCACAGCCATACCCTATACAGAGATGGAACTCCTCCTGGCCGACCACACCTACAAACTCCCCTCGAAAAAAAACACCACACTCCACCTCGACCTCGGAGTGACCGGACTCGGCGGCAACAGCTGCGGACAAGGCGGCCCACTTGAAAACGACCGCGTAAAAGCCACAGAACACCGCTTCACATTCATCATCCGGCCCACACACCCCGGCGACACCCTCTCCCAGAACGCCAAAGTGCGCGGAGGCGGCCTCCAGCCCATCGGCATCAGCCGCTCACGCTCAGGCCAACTCACCATCTCATCGCCCGACCCCACGGCCAAAATCCTCTACACCGACGGAACATCGCGCCGGCCGCGCCTCTACACAGCCCCATTCCCATTCAAGCAGGGCGGCACCGTCAAGGCATGGCTCAAAGACACACCCACAGTCTACACATCGATGACACTCCCGCGCATCGAAACCATCGCCACACAGGCCACCTACGCCAGCAGCCAGGAACCCGACTATGGCGAAGCCACCAACCTCACCGACGGCGACCCGACCACCATCTGGCACACCATGTATTCCGTCACCGTAGCACCCTATCCCCACTGGGTCGACTTCGACGCCGGAGAACCTAAGACCATCAAAGGCATCAACTACCTCCCGCGTCAGGACGGCAACTCCACCGGCACAGTCAAAGACTACGAAATCTACATCAGCACCAACGGCAGCCAGTGGGGCGAGCCCGTAGCCAAAGGCACCTTCGACAAAGGCGCATCGCAGAAGACAGTCACCTTCGCCAGCCCCGTCAAAGGCCGCTACATCCGCTTCATGGCCCTCAGCGCACAGGACGGACGCGACTACGCCTCCGGATCCGAATTTGAAGTGATCGCCGAATAATCCCCCCCAGCCCCAGCGGGCGCCCCATCTCATAGCCCGCCCATGATCCACGCCACTCATCAAGGCGCTGCACCGACCACCATACCGGCGCAGCGCCTTTTTCATATCCCCCCCGATTAACACGCCCGCGCCAAAACCATCCCCCAGCCAGCCGCGTTATAAGTCCATAACCATATATTACATACTTTCACAAACACACACTGATTCCCTATGGAACACCCGCGCACCCTCCTGCTCGCCGCCGCCACACTCACGGCCGCAATCCTCTCCCCACGTGCCGCCGCACAAGAACCCGCCGACACATTTCTCATACCCGAACGAGCCATCGTAGCCACCGGCGACGCCGACAACGGCCGACACCTCGTCGGAATACTCTACAACCCCGTCGAAGCCCACTTCACCGACCCCACGCCGCCACGCTTCCTCTTTCTCGACCGCGAAGGCAAAGTCGCATTCGGCATCGGCGGCTACATCAAAGGTTCCGCACGCTACGACTTCGACGGAGCTGTCGACGACGGCCCAAGCTTCTACACCCACGACATAGCCGTACCCAACCGCAGCGACCAGAACCAGGCACTCGGAGCCACATTCAACCACTCCGTAGTCTTCATGCAGCTCGTCGGCACCACAAGCCGCTTCGGCAACTACGAAGTCTACGTCATGACACGCTTCTCACAAGGCTCCGGCGACACCTACGGCGTACAGGTCAAGAAAGTCTACCTCCGGCTGGGCAACCTGATGGCCGGCTACAACCTCTCCCCGTGGATGGATCCGGGAGCAGCCGTCCCCGTAGTCGACGACCAGGGACCCTCCGGCTCAGCCTTCGCCTACAGCGCACAGGTGCGCTACACCCCAAAATTCGGACGCCACTGGGGAGCGTCATTCGCCCTTGAGATACCCCAGGCCGCAATGACCCTCACCGACCACACCCGCAAGATAGCCCAGCGCGTGCCCGACATATCGTCACACATACAATACAGCTGGCAAGGCGGACACAGCCACGTCCGACTGACAGCCATGCTCCGCAACCTCGTCTACCGCGACGAAGTCCGCAGCGACAACCGCTTCGTCACCGGCTACGGATTCATGCTCAGCGGAGCCATCGGCATAGCCCCACAGCTCTCGCTGCTATGTCAGGCAAGCTACGGCCGAGGAATGGCCAACTACATCAACGACCTAAACGGCTACGGCTACGACCTCATACCCACATCCACCCCCGGACGTCTCACCGCCCCCCGTTCACTCGCATTCGAAGCCGGCGCACGCCTCGACGTCAGCCCATCGTTCTTCCTGACCGGATGCTACAGCCAGGCACGCGTCTACGACCAGCAGGCCATGGGTCCGCAGGCCTACCGCTACGCACAATACGCCACCGTCAGCGGATTCTACGACATCATACCCGACCTACGCCTCGGCCTGCAGTATATTTACGGCAACCGCGCCGACATGTCGGGCATCCACGGCCATGCCAACCGCGTCACCGCCATGATACAATACAGCTTCTGATCCCCCTTCCCTCTATCCTCTCCTCCCTCCTCACTCTCTCCTCACTCTCTCCTCACTCTCTCCTTCCGGTCACTCCGACTATTACGATTGGTCCGCCCCCCCTTACAGCACCGGGCTCATAAGCCTCACTATCGACTCCAGAGCCTTGTGCATCACCGGCCTACGGCGCCACTCCGCGCCCCTCACCCGCTCGCTGCATGCCTGGTCATCCTCAAACCTCCGCCGCAGCCTACTGTTGACCGACGGCGAATATATCATCATATTCGCCTCGAAATTATGCTCGAAACTGCGGAAATCTATATTGGCCGAACCAACCGAACTGAAATCGTCGTCCACCACCACCACCTTGCTGTGGAGCATCCCACCGTCGTAGAAATAGATCTTCACCCCCGCCAGAATACACTCCTGCACATAGCTCCGCGAAGCATACGTCAATATCGCCGAATCACTACGCCGCGGCATCATCACCCTCACGTCGACCCTCGACAGAGCCGCAGCCTGCAACCCCTTCAGCAGACTCTCCGTAGGCAGAAAATAAGGCGTCTGCACCCACACCCGCTTCTTCGCATTGCCTATGGCCTTCAGCAGCATGTACGATATATTGCTCCACTCGCTCGTAGGGCCGCACGTCAGCAGATTCATCCCCGCATCGCCCGGAGTCGAGGCCACACCGCCGGCTGCTTCAGCGCCGGCCACCCCCTCCTCTATCAGCTCCCGGCCCATGAAACGCCAGTCAACCGCAAAGCTGTATTGCAGCGCACCCACCGCCGGCCCCGTTATGCGCAGATGCGTGTCGCGCCACCCCGCAAAACCCTTGCCCCCGTCGGTATATCGGTCAGCGATGTTCATGCCGCCTATATAGCCCGTCGACCCGTCGATCACCACCAGCTTGCGGTGATTGCGCCAGTTGATGCGGGTGGCAAACGGCGGAAAAGCCACCCTGAAAAACGGATACACTTCAATGCCTGCCTCACGCATGCTCCTGAAAAAAGAGTTCTTCGTGGCTATCGACCCTATATGGTCATATATAACCCTCACCTTCACCCCCGCACGCGCGCGCTCAATCAGCGCCTCAGCTATCCGCTGCCCCGTAGAGTCGTCTGAAAAAATATAATACTGCAGATTGATATACTCCCGTGCCCCGGCTATATCACGCTCCAGAGCCTCAAACTTCTCGCGGCCGTCGAATATCTCCACATCGTTGCCCCCATAATAGACACTTCCCGTCAGCGACTGCGCCAGCTGTATCTGCTGCCGCGTTTCGGCCGACATATCCCTGAAATCCGGCTCACCAGCCTCCGGCATGGTCAGCTCACGCAACCGCCGGCGGTTGCGCCGCGATATCATGCGCGTGTTCTTGATGCTGCGGCCGAAAAACACATAGAGCACTATCCCCCCGATCGGAAACATCAGCAGCACGGTCACCCACGCGAGCGACTTCACCGGATTGCGGTTTTCCGACACAATGATACCCACTATGCTCAGTATCGTACCGGCATAGGCCACCGCCAAAGTCCAGTGGACCCACGGCGTGCGAATCATCTCCTCTATTGTCGACATCAGTAGCTATAATGTAAGTTTTAGAGTATGTTTGATTTTAACACGAAGAAATATATATGGACTTCTTTCTATCCCTTCAAAGGTCTTTTCGGGCAATTTCCGCCAGGTTTCATCGGTCACGATGCACGCATCGCTCCCTCCTCAACTGACGCTAATCTCTCAGAAAATCCTCTTTGAGTGAACAGCAGTGAAATTCAAACACTCTTTTAATCCGCGCTAAAATTAACAAATATTCCATCCATCCGCCTAATTAATGCTCATTTTTCTCCACTCTGTGCAAACTTCGGTCATTCAGTTACAATATAGTTACATTCATTAACATTCTATAGCCCGAATTATCCATATTGCATAACTTTGCCGACGTTACAGAGACAGACCGATCACGATCTGTTTCGACCGCTCTTGCCTACAATGCTTAATTTGCTTATACGCAAACATTTATTTCATATATACTAACTTAAAAAACAGGACAGAGATTATGAAACGATTTCTACTCACCCTTCTCGGGGTGGCCGCTCTCTGTGGCCTATCGCCACACCACGCCGCCGCCCAGACCGACCATTCGGCCAAAACATTTACCATCACCATCAATGCCAATGCATACAACAACGGCTATATTTGGGCTGGTAAAAGAGTGAAGGCCGCACAACCCAACATCAACGAGGCTGAAAACAAAAGCGATCTAACAATCGACGAAACCGACCCTGTCATCCAATTATCTGCCAGCCCATCTAATGCGTATGGTTTCGGACAGATACAATTCAAGCAAGCCAAAAATGAGGACATACTCACTCTGGATTTCGACTTCAGCAAATGTTCCAAAGACGGAAGCAGCCCTGTAAAAAACACTAATCAGTTATCAGCATCACAGATGAATTTCGGGCCAAAGACGTCAACCACCCCATCAGCCGCCATGAGGTTGAGTATGGGAGAAAACAAAACCATAAAAAAGGTGGTCATAACATTTGATCCAAACAAAGCAGGATTAGTGGGTATAGGGAAAAGTGCCAGTTTTGATGAATATGTCGCATCAGTACGATCACTCGGATCTTCAGATAAATCATCGACGTTCATCTGCACCCCTGATTTGGGATCCGCTTCCGGCAACTACAGATATATAACCGGAGTTACATATGAGGCTTCCGGATTATATGGTTCATCCGAGCCACTGTGCTTGCAAATGTTGAAATCTACAGACTTTGGAGTCTTAGTCATAAAAAAAATAGAGGTCACTTACTATGACAACTCCGACGGATGGGTGCCAAAATACGACAATTCTATCTCTTTCGGCAAACCGTATGGAGATAAAATCTATTATAGAGAATCGGCAACCAATGAATTCACCGGAGAATGGAACGAAGCAACAACATTGTTCGAATCAGGCAAAGGCTTTGTCCAGACTCGTATCGGAAAAGCCATCACCACATTCATTCCCCCGACTAAGCCGAAAACCAACCAAAAGACTGTCATAATTGATCCCGACAAATATATCATTGGAACCACGATCGGTGTAAAATTCCACACTACTATAGAAAACGCTGCCGATGACAACCTGTACTATGGCATATCATACTTCATAGACAACCATACAGGGAATAAAAATATGCAAAGCTCTGCAAGAATGGCACTGACAAGACCAACCGGAGCATCGGCAGCCGACGGCACCATGATCACCAGATACATCAATGCACAAGGTATCACTCCCGAAAACTCTTCGATAACTGTTTCCACCAGTCCAAACAACAATCCATGGAGTGTCTCATCGGCAACCACGAATCAAAAAAACGGTACAGAAGTTGTTGCCGGATTCGACATCGTGACATTGTCTTATACATCCAATAGCGAGTCGGCAAATCAGACTCCCATGACACCTATTGATGTAATCCCTTCGGGTGCAATCAAAAGCCCTGCTACCGGCATATACAATTTGCTCGTTGAGGAAATTGATGTCGAAGCAACCACAAACAGCGCCTGCATCTATCCCGATGCTAAAATCTATTATATCATCGGCAATCAAGCACTCGACAACGATTCGTTCGACAAATCGAAAGCAACCCTATTACCGGAAGGCGGCAAGATACATATTAATCACGACTGTGTACTGTCTATACGCACCTACGCACAGCACGAAAATACTGAACGTGCATCCAATGTCATCAACCGTCAGTTCAAAAGAGTTGAAACGTTAAATGTTACCAACACAAACCAACTTTTAGACAAAACATACAAGGGAAAAACCGTGCGGCTCGACTTCCCGCTTCAGATTCTGGCATCAGGATATCTCACTGCGTCACCAAAAGAACTGAACATTTATACCCGCGACACACTCGGTACCGCCGTACGTATTGTCACACGAATTTCAGAGAACATCACTTCAAGCACCGCAGCGACACGTCTCTTCCCGGGAAATGCTTTCAAGGGCATAAATGCTCAAACAATTGCAACCTGGCCCTTCTGTCCGGCAGGAGGAGTCGTCGGCACGCTACAGTTTGACGAACAAGACCGTCCGATCATTGTGCTTAAAGACGAAGACAACAACATCGACAATTTCGAATATTGCCACACCGGCGCAAGCATCTATCCCTCCGCAGCCATAAAACAGAATGCCAGTGTATTCGTCCGCGAAACCTTCGTAGGGAACAGACGCAATAAACTGTCGGCTGATGATTACGGGAAATATGTCTACGTCGTAGCCACTTACAATACAACCGACCAGACTTTCACCCTCGTCGGCACTACCGAGACAATACCAACACGCATATCCACTAATACAGGATTCCTGAACTGCAACCCCGGCAGTACCTACTCGCCGGCTGCAACAGCTTCCCTGACGGATAACGTGGAATACGCCTTGACCGGCATAGTGGAATACGACTCTGATAAACAGGAGTATTATATCATGCCACGCGCCATCAATCAGATGCCTGCCCGCCCGAAAGTCACGACAGAAAGCATCGCCAATTTCACACAGGTAATAGACTCGCAGGAAGAAGAGGATGGAACCGCCGGCAGCGCGACTATCAAACTTGTCACCAAGATGAAGTTGAATTTCACCAACGCGACTGCTTCTTCACAGTATTACTACTTCTCTTATTTTAATCTTATCACTAACACCTTCTCCACAGACGCTGTCACATATGCAGCCGGCAACAAGACTATCAATCTCACATCGGCAAATTTCGATGAAAACAAGCAGATTGTATTCACCGCTTGCGTACAGGGTTCCTCAAGCTCCAACGCACCGTTTTACGTCAGCGACCCGTACACTTTTACAGTGTCTGACGTAATAAGCAAAGCTCCTGTCTTTAATTCAATCGCCGAGGTCAAGAAGGAACTCAGCGGCAAAACCGCCGACGAACTGAAGGACAAATACTACAAGGTAGCGTCTAAAATGGTGGTACTCGGATTTGATGACACCAATAAGTACATGTATCTGCGCGATGCCGAATCTGACGGATATATAGTCGCATATAGCAAAAAAGGATGGGACTATACAGACTATCGGTTTGTGCACGGCAGTTTTCATGACGGCACCACGTCAAGAAGTATTTATAAAAACCCAAGGATCGGCGATCAAATCACAGAGGTGACTTTCACGCCAAAAGATGAATCAGGCGTGGCTATAGCAGACGTATCGGGACTTGAAGGCAAATTCGTTCCAGGAAACATATACACTGTAGGTTATCAGTATGGCTACATCAAGGGACACTCTTACAGTGGTGTCGATAAAAACAACGACCCTGACAAAACGATCTGGGGAGATTTGGAATATGCCGAACCGATGTACAAGAACCACATGGAACGCCTCGGAGCGCCGATCAGGAAGGATCTCTGCTACGATGCCTCAAACGAGGCCGACGCGGCCAAGCTGACCTTCGATGACTCGAACATCGCCGACTATGTGGCCATCAACAATGTGAAGCTGACCGCCAACGAGGACACCGATCCGGTATTCTCCACCACAGGACTCGGCACCAACCTCGAGATCGACTGGTCGCTGCTGCCCGCCGCAGAGTCGACTGCCGCACTCGCCGTGGATAGCGACGAAGCCGAAGAGCCTGCCGTGAAGGATGTAAAGGCCGAGATCATAAAGGCCTACAACGACGCCAAGACCGAAGGCAAGAATATCTACTTCAATATCCAGGGCCACATCTTCAAGAACGCCACAGCCACAGGCTATGCGCTCAAGATCAAGGACTACTCCATCACCGAGGCCGCACCGCTGCCCACAGTCAAAGTGACAGCCGAAGGCAATGAGATCGTGGCCACTCCCGACGCCGACGACGCATCGAAGCTCGCAGCATCGTTCATCAAGACCGTGAGCGTAAGCAGCCCCGACGCTGAACTGGAGGATGCCGACTTCGAAATACTCATGAGCATCAACGGAGGCGAATACGAGGCCTACGACGCCGCAAAACTCGCCGGATTTGACACCCACAACACCACCGTGGCATTCAAGTGCCCGCTCCGTCCGGGATATCTCGCCGGCGACCGCATCACCACGCTGACCCTCAGCAAGGATGCTTCCGACGTCAACACGCTCGCCGAGATGGCTGGAGGCGACAACGCCAACAATCTCTACCACTTTCGCAAGCATCTGAAAGTGGTGGCTGCTGCCGAGGGAACGGTGATGGCCGCCGACAAAGAGGGTAATCTCGCCGTGGTGGCTGCCGCTCCGGCCGAGGCCGAAGAGGGCAAGTATCTCGCCGACATCGTGCTCGTCAGAAACAGCAAGAACACCGCTTCGATCCATGAGATCGACGCCGACGCCGAGCTGCTCGACGAGGACGAAAGCTTCGCTATCAGCACCCCCGCGCCCGCCACACTCTTTGGAGTCACCGTGGCCGAAGGCAACGCCACCGACGCCGAGGGCAACACATACGCCATCGATCCGACATTCGCCGCCATCCCCGAGGGTGACGCCGAGGCATGGAAGCTCACAGGCTACGTGCTCGCCGACGACAATGACAAGCCGGTGATCTACCTCACCGCATCGCAGGCCATCGACCGTGTGGCACTCCCCGTGATCAATCCCGCCGAGGCTGCGTTCCTCGACAAGACCACCGTCAGCATCACCTGTGCCACAGAGGGTGCAGCCATCGAGTATTCGCTCGACGGAGGCAAGACATGGAACCCCTACACCGGAGCCTTCGACGCCACGGCATCGGGCGAGATACTCGCACGCGCCACAGCCGACGACATGCTCCCCTCGCATGAGGCCAAAGCGTCGGTAGTGAGAGAATACCTCTCGGGCGACGTCACCATCACCGTCGACGAGCAGGAGGCACTGACCGTCATCACCATCACCGGACCCGCAGGAGCGGCAATCTACTACTCGCTCGACGGAACCGCCGAGAAGCTCTACAACGGACCGCTGACGCTCACCAACGACACGCAGGCCGTCATCAACGGACAGATCAAGGCCTACGCCCTCGAGAGCGGCAAGCGCCCAGGAGCGGAGTCTGTCAAGGACTACCAGATCAAGTTCAAGCCCGAAGTGACCGGCATTGACGGCGTGGGGGCCGATCAGGAGGCCGGAAGCGTGCGCGTGGAGGGCAACTCGATCATCGTGCCCGAGGGCGCGCAGACCTTCGACATCGCCGGACGCCGTGTGAATCCACAGGGACTCCCCCGCGGCATCTACATCGTGCGCCTCGCCTCGGGCAAGGCCGTCAAGGCGGTGGTGAAGTAAACCATCCTCACTGACCATACGGTCATATGCGCAGAGCGCCCACGGTCTCGGACCGTGGGCGCTCTTGCATATATCTGTGATATCTATCTGTGATATCCGGGCCGAGGCTTACTGATGAGCCACACCCCAGAGGAGTTTCTCGCGCAGAGAGTCGGTGAAGGTGGTGCCACGCAGACGCACCACATTGGTGTGGAACTTCGACCGGGCGATGCGCAGACGCGTTCCCTCGGGGAGCGTCCACACCATGCCGTCGATACTCAGGGTGAAGAATCCGGCACGCGAATGCGGCTCCACCTCCACCACTGCCGAATCGGCCACCACGATGGGGCGCATGTTGAGCGAATGGGGCGCCACGGGGGTGAGCACCCAGCTCGGCGCCGAGGGAGCCAGTATGGGGCCTCCGGCCGACAGGTTGTAGGCCGTGCTTCCGGTGGGGGTAGCCACAATAAGGCCGTCGCAGAGGTATCGGGCGAGCGGCTGCGAATCGACCGTAGTGTCGACGGCTATCATCGAGGCCGACGCCTGACGGAGTATCGCCACCTCGTTGAGCGCGCAAGGCCACTCCCCGTTCCCGGCCTCCGGCTCAGAGGAGCGGCTCACCGACAGCATGGTGCGCGCCTCCACCAGATAGTCGCCGCTCACGGCCGCCTCCACGATGGCTCCGGCATTGGCCAGCGGAGCCGCCGACAGATATCCGAGATGTCCGGTGTTGATGCCCATTATAGGTATCTGCTTGTCGCCCACGTGAAATGCCGTATGGAGAAAAGTTCCGTCGCCGCCGATGCTCAAGGCCAGGCCGGCGCTGAAATCGCAGGTAGGATCAAACAGTTCGGCGACAGGCATGGCGTCGCCGAGCACAGTGCGGAGATAATCGGCGTAGGCATGCTGTATGGCCAGCGTCACTCCCTCGGCACGGCCAAGCGCGCCGAACAGCCGGCGCAGTCCGTCGGCGTGCTCATCCTGATAGGAGTTGCCGAATATGGCTATTTTCATTGGGCTATATGGTATATGGATTGGTTGTGTATCTGATGGAAATCTATCGCGGGCGACGTCGGCGGCGCTCACACATTGAGCAGCGCCAGCAGTCCGTCGATACGCTCCGAAAGTCCGTCGGCCGCGGGAACTCCCCCTTCGTGGCGGAGATCCACCACCCTGTAGCCGTAGCGCTCAAGCGACCGGGCTGCGGCGGTGGCGTCGGCCAGGTCGATATGCAGATCTACGTGCAGAGTGCCGTCGTCGCAATCACCTCCGCGCCGGCCGACCGAAAGGGCGAGCAGCTGCGCGTCGACGTCCTCGCAGGCCCGTGCTATGCGCGAGGCGCTGTAGTCGTCGCGCCGGCACACCACCGACAGGTCACTGCCGGCCGACGTCGATGGATCATCGGGCTGCAACAGGCTGAAAAACGGATCTTTGCAAAGTATCGTATTATCTTTTGAGGCCAAACTTTTTATATTATGATTATTTCTGACTATTTTTGCGTTCGCATTTCGAAGTGCAAATTTACAGAAATTTCCCGACATTGCTCTGTAAATCCAACGCTTATGATGCGCAATATGTTTTTCTCAACGGAACAACGCCCATGGCAATGACTAACTTAAGTGTGAATATCAACAAAGTAGCGACGCTGCGCAACTCGCGCGGAGAGAACATGCCCGACGTGGTGCGCTTCGCCATCGAATGCGAGAAACTCGGCGTCAACGGCATCACCGTGCACCCGCGGCCCGACGAGCGCCACATACGCCGCAGCGACGTCATACAGCTTCGTCCGGCGGTGAAGACCGAATTCAATATCGAGGGATACCCTTCGGCCGAGTTCATCAAGCTCGTGCTGACAGTGAAGCCCGAGCAGGTGACGCTCGTGCCCGATGCTCCCGACGCCCTGACCTCGTCGGCCGGATGGGACGTAGGCGCCAATATGGAGATGCTCACCGAGACCGTCGAGAAATTCCGCGACGCAGGCATACGCACATCCATCTTCGTGGATCCCGATCCCGAGGCCATAAAACTCGCCGCCAAGACCGGAGCCGACCGCGTGGAGCTATACACCAAGCCCTATGCCGACGCCTACGCCTCCGACCGTGAAGCCGCCGTGGCTCCGTTTGTCGAAGCGAGCCGCGCCGCCCACGGATGCGGCCTGGGCGTCAACGCCGGCCATGACCTGAGTCTCGCCAACCTGGCGTTTTTCCACGAGAGAGTGCCCTATCTCAACGAAGTGTCGATAGGACACGCGCTGATATCCGACGCTCTCTATCTCGGACTTCCGGCCACGATAGCCGCCTATCGCGAATGCCTGCGTCCTGCAGCTCCGGCCGAATGACAACAGACTTCAAAGCAACCCACATCCCGACTGACCAATGAGCATACTTACATCCATTCAGGCCACCGCAGCGGCAATAGCCGACACCACTGCCACCACAGCCATAGCAATGACCGACACCACAGCCCTGCCACAGGGCGCCGAAGCCGCCGCACCCGCCGCCGACCTCTCGGTGTGGCAGCTCTGCATCGAGGGCGGACTGGTGATGATACCTCTCGCGCTTCTGGCGCTGGTGGCCATCTACGTGTTCTTCGAGCGCGCCATAGCCATACGCCGCGCCGCACATGAGGACAAATCGTTCATGCAACGCATCAAGGACTATATAATCGACGGCGAGCTTGAGTCGGCACGACGTCTGTGCGCTCAGACCGACACTCCCTACGCCCGCCTAATCGACAAAGGCATCAGCCGCATCGGACGCCCGATGAACGACGTGCTCGTGGCGATCGAAAACACCGGCAACATCGAAGTGGCCCGCCTCGGCAAGGGACTCCCCTGGCTCGCCACCACCGCGGCCGGCGCGCCGATGATAGGCTTTCTTGGCACGGTAATGGGCATGGTCGAAGCGTTCTACAACCTCGCCAGCGCAGGATCGTCGGCCAACATCGACGTGCTCGCCGGAGGCATCTACGAGGCTCTCGTCACCACCGTGGCCGGTCTGGTGGTGGGTATCATAGCCCTCTTTGCCTACAACTATCTCGTGGCACGCATCAATGGCATCATGAACGTCCTGGAAGCGAAGACCATGGAGTTCATGGACCTTCTCAACGAACCCTCCTGACCACAATCCGACCATGGCACTAAAGCGTCAATACGACATGACGTCGCTATTCTCGATGGCCTCGATGACCGACGTCATATTTCTGCTGCTTATCTTCTTCATGGTGACGTCGACATTCGTGTTTCCCACCGCCCTTGAGATAACTCTGCCGCAAAGTTCGGAGCAGACGCCGCTCAAACCCTCGACAAGGGTGTATATCGACGCCGATCAGGTGATCTACGCATCGTTTGACGGCAGCGAACCGCAGGCTGTGGCCGAGGATCAGCTTCTGGCTTTCCTGCAGCTCGTGATGAAAGAGCAGCCCGACCTGCAGTATATCGCCGTCTACGCCGATGCGGCCGTGCCCTACGGCCGTGTTATCGACGTGCTGACACTCGGCGCGCAAAACAACCTGAAGATGGTGCTCGCCACCAAGCCCGCGCCCTCCTCAGCCAAGCCCTCACGCCCATGAACCGCGATGACCGCCGGCGACGCATCGAAGCGCTGACAGCCACCCTGATCACAGTGGGGCTGATACTTCTCGCCCTGCTCACGGCACGCCTGCGCTACAACGGCGACGAGCCTCGGGTGTGGCCTCCGGTCGACTCCGCCGAGTTGCTGCTTGCCGGTGAATATGTGATGGCCGGCGACATACCGCAGCCAGAGCTCAACGATCCCCGACCCGCGCCGGAGGCCGCCGAACAGCCAGCTCCCGAAGCCGACGATCTGACCGACACCGGCACTCCCGCGCCTGAAACGGCACCGGTGGTGAGCAGCGAGCAGGAGTCGCCGATGAAGACCAAAAGAAAACCGAAGCCTGAGAAGACCGGACCGACACAGGCCGAGCTTGAGGAGCAGGAGAGAGAGCGCAAGCAGAAAGAAGCCGCCGACCGCATCAATTCGCGGGTGAGCTTCGGAGGCACAAAGCCGGGATCGACGCAGGCCAAAGGGAGCACCGGCTCGCCCGACGGCAACGCATCGTCAGGAGCATTGAGCGGCACTCCTGGGACAAACCTCAAGGGACGCACGCTCTCTTCATGGGAAAAACCGGCCGGCACACAGACCGGCACCATCACCATCACCGTGCGCGTCAACCGCCAGGGCCATGTCATTGCGGCATCGTATGCCACCGGCACCGGTCCCGTCGCATCCCAGCCCGCAGCCCGGCGAAGCTGTGAACAAGCGGCCATGCGCTCGCGTTTTTCAGTTGATCTTGATGCCGCCGTCGAACAGACCGGCACCATCACCTACAGATTTGAATAAATTTAATACGAACATACACAAAATCAAACATTATGGCACTCGAAATCAAAGGACAAGCCATCCCCAATATTCCATGGCAGGACCGCCCGCAGGGATGCGACCACGTCATGTGGCGCTACTCGGCCAACCCCGTGATACCCCGCGACCTTCTGCCGACATCCAACAGCATCTTCAACTCGGCCGTGGTGCCCTATGGACGCGACGGATGGGAATTTGCCGGAGTGTTCAGAGTCGACGACACCAACCGTCGTATGCGCATTCATCCGGGATTCTCCCACGACGGCATCAACTGGCATATCGACGAATCCGACGTGGTGCTGACCGGCGCCGATCCCGAAATAGCCGCCTGGGAATATGGCTACGATCCGCGCGTGGCGCATATCGACGACCGCTACTGGGTGACCTGGTGCAACGGTTATCACGGCCCTACTATCGGAGTGGCCTGGACCGAAGATTTCCGCACCTTCCACCAGCTTGAAAACGCATTTCTGCCCTACAACCGCAACGGTGTGCTGTTCCCCCGCAAGATAAATGGCCGTTATGCCATGCTCTCGCGTCCGAGCGATACCGGCCACACCGCCTTCGGCGACATTTTCTACTCCGAATCGCCCGACATGGAATTCTGGGGACACCACCGCCACGTGATGGCTCCCGCGCGCTTCGAAGAGAGCGCATGGCAGTGCATGAAGATCGGCGCCGGCCCCGTGCCCATCGAGACATCCGAAGGCTGGCTGCTGCTCTATCACGGCGTGCTCCGCTCGTGCAACGGCTATGTCTACGCCTTCGGATCGGCTCTGCTCGACCTCGACCGTCCGTGGGAGGTGATAGCCCGCAGCGCCCCCTATCTGATCTCTCCGCGCGAGATCTATGAGCTGACAGGCGATGTGCCCAACGTGACATTCCCCTGCGCCGCCCTCGTCGACGCTCCCACCGGCCGCATGGCCGTGTACTATGGCTGCGCCGACACAGTGACCGGCATGGCATTCGCCAAAGTCGACGAACTCGTCGACTGGATCCGCCGCAACTCCATCGTCTGAACAGTTCTCTCCGCTAAACCCTCACCGATGGACAATCTCAAGACTGACGACAGCAAGTGCTGGAAGACCCTCTCGTCGGAATATCTGTTCCGGCGTCCGTGGCTCACAGCCCGGCGCGACACCGTGGAACTTCCCGACGGCCGTGTCAACGACGAATTCTACGTGCTCGAATACCCTTCGTGGATCAACGTCATCGCTGTTACGGCCGACGGCCGATACGTGATGGTAGAGCAATATCGCCACGGTCTGGGACAGGTGGGGATAGAACTGTGTGCCGGTGTGGTAGAGGAGGGAGAGGCCCCGCTCGACGCGGCGCGGCGCGAGCTTGAGGAGGAAACCGGATACACCGGCGGAGAGTGGGAACTCGGATGCATAATCTCCGGCAACCCGAGCGTCACGAATAATCTGACCTACTGCTATATAGCCCGCGGAGTAGAGCACACATCACAGCAACATCTCGATGCCAACGAGGATATCGACGTGCGCCTGCTGACACGCGACGAACTGCTGACCCTGCTCTCAACCGACAGGATGAAACAGGCTCTCATGGCGGCTCCGCTCTGGCGCTATTTCGCTCTCGGACTCGACCGCCGATGACCTACGCACAAGTCATACTGCCGCTCCCGCTACAGGGTGGATTCACTTACGAGGTGCCCCCCGAAGCGGAGCGGCAGCTGCGTATCGGGGCGAGGGTCATCGTGCCTTTCGGCCGACGCAAGTTCTACACCGGCATAGTCGATTCCGTCAGCGACCGCAAGCCTGAAGGATATGAACTGAAAGCCATCGCGGCGGTGCTCGATTCGGGCTCCCCGATCATAAAGCGACCGCAGATCCAGCTGTGGAACTGGATTGCCGACTACTACCTGGCAACAGTAGGCGAAGTGATGAAGGCCGCTCTGCCGGCCGGTCTCAAAGTGGAGAGCGAAACATACGTAGAGCCGGTGCCTGACTTCGAAGAAGATCCTAAGGCCAGGCTGTCGGAACGTGAAGTGATAGTGCTTCAGACGCTCGACCATGCGGCCAAACGGCTGACCGTAGCCGATATCGAGAAGCTGACCGGATTCACCGGCGTGAATGCCCTGATAGGCCGCATGATCGACAAGAAGGCTGTAGCCGTCAGCGAGAAACTGGTAGAACGCTACGCGCCACGGCGCGAAACATACGTGCGTATGGCATTTGGCCACGGCGATACCGAAGCGCTCCACCGCGCCTTCGATGCCGTAGCGTCGGCACGCCGACAGGAAGCCGCACTTCTCGCACTGACCGACATGTCGGGAATCATGCGCGGCGAACCCAGCGAAGTAGCGGTAAAGGCTCTATGCGAACGAGCCGACATCAATCTGCCGATCCTTAAGGCCCTACAGCAGAAAGGCATTGTGGAGATATACCGGAAGGAGATCGGACGATTCAGATACAACGGACTCGTGACCGCATCGCTACCGACTCTCAGCGATCCCCAGCGGGAAGCCCTGAACGCTATTCATGCCTCATGGCGCGACAAAAACGTCACTCTGCTGCGCGGCGTCACGTCGAGCGGCAAGACGGAGCTTTACATCCATCTGATCGACTTCGTGCTCCGACAGCGCCGTCAGGTGTTGTACCTCGTTCCGGAGATAGCGCTGACCACACAGCTCACCGAGCGGCTGCAACGCGTCTTCGGCGACAAGGTGGTGATATATCACTCGAAATTCACCGACAACGAGCGCGTAGACATCTGGAAACGCCTGCTCTGTTCCGACGAACCGTGCGTGGTGATCGGCGCCCGCTCTTCGGTGCTGCTGCCTTTCGGTCCGCTCGGTCTTGTGATCGTCGACGAAGAACACGAAACAAGCTATAAACAGCAGGATCCGGCACCGCGCTACAACGCCCGCGACACTGCGATGGTACTTGCCAGAATGCACGGCGCCAAGACTCTTCTGGGAAGCGCCACCCCGTCGGTCGAAACATATTACAAGGCCACAACCGGACGCTTCGGGCTTGTTGAACTTACAGAACGCTACGGCGCGGCGGTTCTCCCGGAAGTGAACGTCGTCGACATGAAACGCGCCCGGCTTCGCGGCGAGGTCAAAGGGCCGTTGTCGGCCGACGCCTCGCGTACAGTGGCCGATGCCACAGCCAACGGCGGACAGGCCATAGTGTTTATAAACCGCCGCGGCTTCGCGCCCGTGGCCGAATGCAGCAGCTGCGGCTACTCGCCGAAATGCGAGCACTGCGATGTCACCCTCACCTATCACAAGCGTATCGACCGGCTTGTGTGTCATTACTGCGGATCGCAATATCCCCTGCCGACAGTGTGTCCGGCCTGCAAGGAACCGGCCATCGAAGTGCTCGGATTCGGCACCGAACGTGTGGAGGACGAAGTCGGAGCAGCCTTCGGAGGAGCCACGACCCTGCGTATGGATCTCGACACCACTCGCAGCAAGGACAGCTACCAGCAGATCATCAACGATTTCTCGGGGAGGAAAGCTGACATACTGATCGGCACGCAGATGGTCACAAAGGGACTCGATTTCGCAGGCGTATCTGCAGTAGTGATACTCAGCGCCGACGCCCTGCTCAACGTCCCCGACTTCCGCGCCTCCGAGAGAGCCTTCAACATGATGGAACAGGTGGCCGGACGAGCCGGACGCCGCGGCACCCCGGGCCATGTCATCATACAGTCGTATCAGCCGGCTCACCCGGTATTGCCCTACGTGGCTTCCCATGACTATCTCGGATTCTACAGCTACGAGATCGAGGAGCGCCGCAAATTTCTGTATCCTCCATTCACCCGCATCATCTACATCTACATCAAGCACCGCGACCCACGTGAAGTCGACTCCATAGCGGTGGCATATACCCACGCCCTTCGGCAGCTGTTCGGCAACCGTGTGTACGGTCCCGAAGAGCCACACGTCGGACGCATCCAGCAGCTCTATATCCGCAAGATAATGCTCAAGATCGAGACAGAGGCATCCATGACCAAAGTGCGCACAATACTGCGCGATCTCTACGAACGGATGCACAGCGTGCCGGGCAGTCCGATCCGTTCGGCTCAGATCTACTACGATGTCGATCCGATGTGATCAGATCATATCCCGGCGGTTTTATGCTTTTTTGGCCAAAACAGAGGCTCAAAACGACAAATCTCCATTCGGCAAGAAGCTTAATTTTTGTAACTTTGCAGCCGCTCCCGAGATGCACTTCCCGACGAGAGCAGCACTTCGTTCCGACAGGCATTGAAATGGATCTATAAAATACTGAGAGCCATCGTGATGGTGGCTATTATACTGGCTGTGACCGTGCCGGTAGGACTTTTCATCGCACTTTCGATCCCACGGGTGCAGAACACAATCCGCACCACTGCCGAACATGAGCTCACATCTCTGCTCGGCATGAACGTTGGCATAGGCAACGTCAACATAGCTCCATTCAGCCGCATAACACTGAAACGCGTATCAATTACCGACGCCGAAGGCGACACAGCCATCTGTGCCGATCATATCGGCGCCGGACTCAATCTTACGAGCTTGATTTTCAAGCGCCGCATGGAGGTGAACTATGCCGAAATCATCGGACTTGAGGCAAGACTTCAGCGCGACTCTGCCGGAGCGCCGCTCAACATACAGCCCATGATCGACGCACTTTCGCCACGCGACACCACCCACAAGCCTCGACCTTACGATCTGCGCATCAATACGGTAGTAATCAGAAGGACAGCCTTACGCTATGACGTGAGCACCGCCGCACCCGCGGATTCGGGACGCTTTGATCCCAACCATATCGCCTTGTCGGACATCAGGGCCGACCTGCGGCTGCCACGCATATCGAACGACAAATATCAGGCCGTGATAAGGCGCATGGCATTCAGCGAACGTTCGGGATTCGCACTCGAAAGCCTTGACGCGGAGGTCTGCGCCGACACCTCATCATTGTCAGTCGCCGGACTGAGCATAGCCACTCCCCTGTCGATGCTGTCTATTGCCGACTTCACATTCGACTATACCGGTCTGAAGACACATCCTGCCTCCGTTCCCATAGACCTGAAAATACTTCCCGAGAGCCACCTGTCGCTGCCTACACTCAACCCGTTTGTTCCCTCGCTTGCCGACAGAGATGTCACATTCAACATATCCGGACGCATACACGGCACTATGTCGCATGTCGACGTGAGTGATCTTGATTTCACATCGGACGACGGACACCTGTGGCTACGGACTGACGCATCAATCGCCATGCATCCTGACCTCAGATTGAAATCAGCAGATCTAAAGCGCCTCAGCATCGGCCTTGACGGCTCTGACGCCACTGATGTTATCGAGCGGCTGACCGGACGTCAGCTCAGCCATGATGCAGACACTCTGCTTCACAACGCCGGCAATGTAAACATTCTCGGAGAGGCAGTCCTGACCCCCGACAACGGCCGGCTGACCGCCTCCGTGACCCTCGCCCCGGGAGCACTGGAACTTGGAGCGGACTATCGGCGCGTGAAAGAGGGGTATCTTCTCAACGCATCCATCGAAAGCGCAGACTTCGATGGAGCCATGCTGACCAAAGGAGCATCTCCGCGGATCGCGGCCATCGGCAACGCCGGCTTTTCCGTCACCTCCGAGGCACTGATAGGCGGCAAAAGGATGACCGGCCGCACAAAGGCCAGCATCAGCGAACTGGTCTACAACGGGCAGACGATAACCGATGTGACAGCTGAGGCCGCCTTTGACGGCACCGACCTCGAAATCACCGCATCATCGGACAATCCCGCGCTCGACTTCGAGATAGAAGCACTCACCACATTCCCCTTCTCACGGCTCACCGCACAAGCCGATCTGCGCCGTGTCGATCTATCGACAATCCCGAATCTGAAACTGCCCGTAAGCCATATAGCATCGCTTACCGCCGACGTGGATCTCGAAGGAACCGGGATCGACGACATCACCGGTCATATCGACATAAGCCGTCTGTCGTTCGGCGGATCCACCGCGCGCGACATAGACATAGCCAACATACGCCTTGAAGCCGAACGAGATTCGACCGAACGCACCATACGCCTTGTCTCTGACATGGCCGACGCGACACTCCACGGACATTTCACTGTAGGATCGGCCACCCACATACTTCGCGAAAGCGCCGCCGCGCTGCTGCCGGCACTGTTTCAGAGCCCGACACCCATGGCCGACACCATGTATGCGGCCAACGACTCTCTGACTCTGGACATAAAACTGAAGACCACCGACCCCATCGGTCAGCCGGCTTCCCTGCCGATAGCCGTAATCTATCCGGTGGAGATCCACGGCACTCTCAACCGTCACGACATGGCGCTTGACGTAAACGCACCGTATCTGCAACAGAAAAACCGATTGCTCGAAAACACTTCGCTCCACATCGACATCAGCGCCGACAGCTGCTCGTCGCCGCGCGGCACACTCGCCATCGCCACCGCCTTTCCGACAAAGAAAGGCACAGCCACGATCAGCCTCGACGCCCATGCAATTACCAACTCTATCGACTCGCGCATAGGATGGCGCATAGACCGCGAAGCCGATTTCAGCGGCGAAGTAAGTTTCAACACTCTACTGGGGCATCCTGACGACGAGCATACATCATCGGCCAAAGTGTCGCGGCAGCCGCTTACAGCCGATATAAACATCAACCCCGGCCACATCACCATCAACGACACCATATGGAATATCGGCATAGCTAAAATCGGTATCGCCCCCCGCAGCTACACCGTCGAAGGCATAAGCCTTTCGCGCCCCGGACAAAGCCTGCGCATCGACGGCAAAGTCAGCGACGACCCCGCCGACAGCCTTACGATAGATCTGCGCAACGCCAATCTTGACTACGTATTTGAAACGCTCGACATACCCACCGCCATGTTCGGAGGCATAGCCACCGGTACATTCCACGCATCGTCGCTGCTCTCGGCCGAGCCGAGACTCTATACCGACGGCCTCTACGTGGATCGTCTGAGCTACAACCATTCGCTAATGGGCAACACCACCATACGGTCGCACTGGCTTGCCGACGCACGCGCCGTGGCAATCAACGCCGTAGTCGATCAGCCCAACGGCCGGCACTCCACCATCGACGGGCGAATAATGCCGCTTGCTGACTCCCTCGACTTCCATTTCGACGCCGACCGCATAGAGGTAGGCTTCATGCTCCCCTTCATGGAAGCCTTCACATCGTCGGTGAGCGGCTATGCATCGGGCAAGGCGCGTCTGTGGGGAAGCTTCAAGTATATCGATATGGTCGGCGACATACTGGCGGAAGATTTCAGAATGAAGGTTGACTTCACCAACACATTCTACAATGTAAAATCCGACACGGTCCGACTCACTCCCGGCCACATCGATCTGCATGACATAACCCTGCACGACGACCGCGGACACACCGCCCTGCTCAACGGCTACCTCGACCACGAATTCTTCAAACGGCCAAAATTCCAGTTCCGCATCACACAGGCCCGCGACATGCTCGTCTATGATGTACACGAAACACAGGAACAACGATGGTTCGGGCGCATATTCGGCAACGGCTCTGCCACCGTCAGCGGACAACCGGGAGTGGTGGATATCGGCGTAAACATGTCGACGGCTCCGGGATCGAGTTTCACTTTCGTACTCTCCGACGCAGAGCAGGCCTACGACTACCGGTTTATCACCTTCCGCGACCGCGACCGGCATCGCAAGGACTCAATCGAACGCCTGACAAGTCCGCCACAGATTGTCAAAGAGCTTAAAGAGCGGATAGCACGCTCCAACGACGACGGCCCGGGCAGCATCTACAAAATGAACATAGCCGTGGATGTCAATCCGTCGGCACAGGTCACACTGGTTATGGATCCGGTCGGCGGCGACCGCATACGTGCTTTTGGCAACGGCAACCTGCGCATGACCTACGACTCGGCCAACGAAGACCTGCGGATGTTCGGCACATACACCCTGACACGCGGCAACTACAACTTCACCCTTCAGGATATCATAATCAAGGACTTCACCATCCGCGACGGATCTTCGATAACATTCCACGGCGATCCTTATGCCGCACAGCTCGACATACAGGCCATCTACTCGCTCAACGCCAACCTGTCGGATCTCGACGAATCGTTTCTTCAGGACAAGGAGCTCAACCGCACCAACGTGCCCGTACACGCGCTTCTCAACGTGGCGGGAGATATGCGCAGCCCCGACATATCATTTGATCTTGAATTCCCGACACTGACCTCCGACACCTACCGCAAGGTCCGATCTATTGTCAGCACCGAAGACATGATGAACCGTCAGATAATCTATCTGCTGGCTCTCAACCGCTTCTATACGCCCGACTACATGAACGCCACCAAGGGCAATGAGTTTGTCTCGGTAGCTTCGTCGACCATATCGTCGCAGCTCAGTTCGATACTCGGACAGCTCAGCGACAACTGGAGCATAGCTCCCAACATACGCTCCGACCGTGGCGACTTCTCCGACGTGGAGGTGGATCTCGCGCTGTCGAGCAATCTGCTCAACAACCGCCTGCTTCTCAACGGCAATTTCGGCTACCGCGACAAAGCCATGAATTCCAATACATTCATAGGCGACTTCGACATAGAGTATCTGCTCAACCGCACCGGCACTCTCCGCCTCAGAGCCTATAACCGCTACAACGACCGGAACTACTATCTGCGGTCGGCGCTGACCACCCAGGGCGTAGGCGTGGTGTTCAAGCGCGACTTCGACAACATGTTTAATTTCCTGCGTCCCAAACGCCACAAACAGACACCGGATCACGCTGGAAAGCACTTATCTGATTCCATCAAAAGTATTTCAGCCGACTCCGTCCCTGTCGACACCCTCACCTCTCACCCCTCAATCACCATCGATCTTCCGGGCGATACCATCACCTTCAGCCCCCGCTGAATCACAATCATCCCTCGGCATGTACGTACCTTATGGCCTTGGAGAAGACAATATGTCATAAGTAACTCGCAAAAATCAACTGTGGCAGCTATGTCAGTGCAAAGACAGTAATTCTCATCAAACAGATCCGGATAAAAATCAAGCGGTGCTTCAACGCTTTACGCAGCATTGAAGCACCGCTTCTTTAAGAGCCACATCAAAGGATGCGATGAAACTCCGGATGACAGGATTTGAGAGCTCGCCGGCCTTTGTAATCCGCCTGGGCATAAAAGCCTCCCCCGGAGGGGATGGGGCCCGCCATCGGACGGCTAAGCTTGTCTCGGCATTTCATTTGTAATTGATGAGTTTCCCAATCTACTTTGATGTGGTATGCCATTAAATGTAATAGTCCGTTGCAGGAACTGTGAAACTCTCTCGCTTCATCTTTATAACGCAAAGTTATATCATCCTGTTCGCATTTCCAAATATTCCATCATGTTTTTTTTCTGATGTTTTTTTGATTGCTCTTGACATTGCCTCACCATGACTTTTGGAGTGCGTTCCTACGAACTTTTGTGCAACCCTGTCCGTTATACTACCCCGAACAATTACATATCAAAACTATACTGTGACTATATGGACAAGAAAAGACTGACCTCTGAAAACGGACGCCCGATAGCCGACAACCAGAATGTAAACACCGCCGGACAGCGCGGCCCGATGACTGCCCACAATCCATGGTATCTTGAAAAGATAGCCCATTTCGACCGGGAAGTGATACCCGAACGTCGTATGCACGCCAAGGGCTCGGGCGCATTCGGCACATTTACAGTGACCGATGACATCACCGCCTATACACGCGCCTCGATATTCTCAGAAGTCGGCAAACAGACGCCCTGCCTGGTGAGATTTTCCACAGTGGCCGGAGAGCGCGGTGCCGCCGACGCCGAACGCGACATACGCGGATTTGCCATGAAATTCTATACCGACGAGGGCAACTGGGACCTCGTGGGCAACAACACCCCGGTGTTTTTCCTGCGCGATCCGCTGAAATTTCCCGATCTGAACCATGCGATAAAACGCGATCCGCGCACAGGGATGCGCAATCCGACAAGCAATTGGGACTTCTGGACACTCCTGCCGGAAGCTCTCCATCAGATCACCATCACGATGTCGCCACGCGGCATACCGGCTTCATTCCGCCACATGCACGGTTTCGGAAGCCACACTTACAGCTTCATCAACAAGGAGGGGAAACGCACGTGGGTAAAATTTCACTTCCGCACACTCCAAGGCATAAAGAATCTGACCGATGAGGAAGCCGAGGCCATCATAGCCAAGGATCGCGAATCACACCAGCGTGATCTTTTCGACGCCATAGAACGCGGAGAATTCCCCCGATGGAAACTGCAGGTGCAGCTGATGACCGAGGATGAGGCCGAACGCTACCACATCAATCCGTTTGATCTCACAAAAGTGTGGTATCACGGAGATTTTCCCCTGAGAGATGTAGGCATACTCGAACTGAACCGCAATCCTGAAAACTTCTTTGCCGAGATCGAGCAGGCCGCCTTCAATCCGGCCAATATAGTCGACGGCATTGGATTCTCCCCCGACAAAATGCTGCAGGGACGACTGTTTTCATACGGCGACGCACAGCGATACCGACTCGGAGTGAACAACAATCTGATACCGGTCAACCGTCCGAAATGCCCCGTTCATTCCTACCATCGCGACGGACAGATGCGCACCGACGGCAACTACGGCGACACTGCAGTCTACGAGCCCAACAGCTTCGGCGAATGGCACGACACACCTTCGCGCAAGGAACCGCCCCTGACGCTGCATGGCGATGCCTACGACTACGACGAGCGTGAACTTGACGACGATTACTACACCCAGCCCGGCAAACTGTGGCGCCTGATGAACGAGGCCGACAAGCAAGCCACCTGCCGGAATACCGCGGCACAGATGAAGGAGGTGCCGCTCTTCATCCGCCAGAGGCACGTGCGCGCCTGCCACAATGCCGATCCGGAATACGGCGCCATGCTCGCGCAGGCGTTAGGCATCAACCTTGATGAAGCGCTTGTGGCCGAGGATCCCGCCAAACCGTCGTGGGACAAACGCAGTGCATGCCACCGGCAGAAACCTGAAGGGTAATAGCGACTGAATGCACGCTCCATAGCTATTCCAATTCAACGTCATATATATACCATCCCGCATCAGCCGGAGGCTTCAAGCCCGGCGATGCGGGATAACTGCTTATTCACCCGGCGGTCGGTTTTGCTTCCATGAAAAAAAAATGAATAGTGTGTAACTTTTACTGCATGCATTGCGTCTAATAGGCGTAATCATTAAAAAAGACAAAACACAAGGCAACACCATCGCAATGATAATCGGACTAAAAGACATCAACAAGACCTATCCCGGCGCAGTGCCTCTGCACGTGCTGAAAGGCATCAATCTCGAAATAGACAAAGGTGAGCTGGTGTCGATCATGGGAGCGTCAGGCTCTGGCAAATCGACACTGCTCAACATACTCGGCATACTCGATACATACGACACCGGCGAATATCATCTCGACGGAGTTTTAATAAAAAACCTGAGCGAGAACCGAGCCGCCGAACTGCGCAACCGCATGATAGGCTTCGTGTTCCAGTCGTTCAACCTCATCGGCTATAAAAACGCTCTTGAAAACGTGGCTCTTCCGCTTTTCTATCAGGGAGTGAGCCGCAAAAAACGCAATGCCATGGCGATGGAACAGCTCGAACGCATGGGGCTTGCCGACCGGGCACATCATCTTCCGGGCGAACTGTCGGGCGGACAGAAACAGCGCGTGGCCATAGCCCGGTCGCTCATCACGAATCCGTCGATAATACTTGCCGACGAGCCTACGGGCGCCCTCGACTCAAAGACGTCGAAAGACGTGATGCAGGTGTTCCGCGACCTCAACTCCGAAGGGATGACCATCGTGATCGTAACCCACGACCCCGGTGTCGGTCAGGCAACCGGCCGCGTCATACGCATAGCCGACGGCATAATCCAACCTTCATAAACACGCTTCCGAGATGTTGGATCTTATCAGAGAAATAGGCCAGGCCATGCGCAACAACAAACTGCGCACATTCCTGACCGGATTTGCAGTGACATGGGGCATATTCATGCTCATCATACTGCTCGGTATGGCAAGAGGCGTGACCAACTCCTTTGCCGAACGTACTTCGGGCGACCGTTCGAAACGCCTAAACGTTTACTCGGGCGTCACATCCAAGCCCTACAAAGGTTTCAAAGAGGGCAGATGGATCACCCCTGATGTCGACGACATAGAGCGTCTTAAAGCCGACAATCCCGACCTGGTTGAAAGTGTCGCCTCATATAAATATCTTGGCTCCACGGATATAGCCTCGGTCACCGACCACATATCGAAATCGCCCGAAGGGGTGTATCCGGCCGAGCAGGAGATGTATCGGATACCGATGCTCTACGGACGCTTTATAAACGACGCCGACCTGCGCTCGCTGCGCAAAGTGATGGTGATAGGCACCGATGACGCCAAGACACTTTTCGGCGATGCTGAAAAAGCTGTCGGACAGCGGGTCAACGCATTCGGCCTGTCATGGCTTGTGACCGGCGTCTACGACCATGAATGGCTCAGCGACGTGTACATCCCGTTCACTACAGCCATGGCCATCGGAGGCACCGACGGCAAGGTAAGCAACCTTCAGGTGAAACTCAAGGGCATGAAGACAATGGAGGATGCCGACCGTGCCACGTCAGAGGTGCGCCGCAGTCTGGCGCGCGCCCACGACTACGACGAGAGCGACGAATCAGCACTATACATGCACAACCGCTTCAGCTCCTATCTACGCGAAAGCCAGAGCTTCTCGATCCTCAACATGTCGATATGGATCATAGGCATCTTCACCCTTCTGAGCGGCATCGTGGGTGTGAGCAACATAATGTTTGTCAGCGTGCGTGAGCGCACCCATGAGATAGGCATACGCCGCGCCATCGGCGCCAAACCCCGCTCGGTGCTGCTGCAGGTGGTGCTCGAGAGCGTCGCCATCACCGCCTTGTTCGGCTACATAGGTGTGTTTTTGGGGATGACAGTGATGCAGCTTGTAGACATGGCTTTCGGTTCGAGCGACTTCATGCGCAACCCCACTATCGACATCAGCATAGCTATTGAAGTGACTATAGTGCTTGTGATGGCCGGCGCGCTTGCCGGACTGTTTCCGGCGCTGAAAGCGACCAAAGTCAAACCGGTGGAAGCCTTAAGAGATGAATGACACATTATGAAAAATCCGATATTCGACATAGAGAACTGGCGCGAGATAGGCGCCACGCTCGCCCGCAACAAGACACGCACATTCCTGACCGCATTCGGCATTTTCTGGGGCACTGCCATGCTTGCCATGCTCTGGGGCGGCGCCGGTGGCCTGAAAGGCCTGCTGATGCGCAACCTCAACGGTTTCGACACCAATATGGGCGTGATATTCCCCGGCCGCACCACCATCAGCTACAAAGGATTCAACAAGGGCATGAGATGGGACATGACCGAGAGCGACCTGGCCAACATACGCCGGCTCGCCAAAGGGATCAAAGCATCGTCGGGTGTGCTCAACAACGGCGGCACCGTGGCCTACGGAACCAAGCAGAAGTCGTCGAACGTCACCGGTGTGGAATCTGACTATTTCAAGATCATGACCCCGGTGATATACAGCGGCCGGCTGCTCAACGAAAGCGACACCTACGGACTGCGTAAAGTGGCTCTGATCGGACGCAATCTCGCCAACGAACTGTTCGGCACCTCGGATCCTCTCGGACGGTATATCAACGTCAAAGGGGTCTACTTTCAGGTTGTGGGAGTGATCGGACAGATGTCGGAAGCCTCCATAGGCACACGTCTTGACGATTCGGTGATACTCCCCAACACCACAATGATACGCGCGTTCAATCTCGGCAATTCAGTCGGATTCTTCGCGTTCACCGTCAACGACGGCATGGATCCGGCCGACGTGCTCCCCGCCATAAAACGCGCCATACGCATCAGTCATCCCATCCACCCCGACGACACTCCCGCTCTGGGCATGATGAATCTGGCCGAGCAGTTCAGGATGGTCAACAATCTGTTTCTCGGCGTGAGCATTCTCTCCCTGTTTGTGGGTGCCGGCACTCTCATAGCCGGAATAATCGGCGTGGGCAACATCATGTGGATCATTGTCAAGGAGCGCACGCAGGAGATAGGCATACGCCGCGCCATCGGCGCCAAACCCCGCGACATAATCATACAGGTGCTTTCCGAAGGCCTCGTGCTCACGGCCATATCAGGCATTGCCGGAATATGCTTCGCCACGATGGTGCTGTTCGGCGTCGACTACGCCACCTACGACCCGACGCTCGGAAGCGCCAACTTCCAGCTCCACTTCTCACATGCGATGACCATAATGACGGTGTTCCTGATCCTGGGCACGTGCGCCGGACTCATCCCGTCGATAAAGGCCATGCGTATAAAACCGATCGAAGCCATGCGCGACAGATAGTCAATGCCTGACTTATCAGCAACATAAAATGATAATAAAACTATAAACGACAAGATATGAAAAAGTTTTTCAAGATTGTGCTATGGGTAGTGATAGCCATTGTTTTCATAGGCACATTTGTATTTCTCTTCCTCAACTCCAAGCCTAAGGTGACCACTTACGCGCTCGTAAGTCCGACCGACACGAGTATCGAACGCACAACGGTGCTTACCGGAAAGATCGAGCCTCGCGACGAGATCGACATAAAACCGCAGATATCGGGCATTATAAGCGAAATCAACGTGGAACCGGGCGACATGGTGCATGCCGGCGACGTGATAGCCCGCATCAAGGTGATACCCGAAGCATCATCGCTCAGCTCCGCCCAGTCGAGAGTGGAGAACGCCAAGATAGCTCTCGAAGACGCCACCGCCAAATATGAGCGCAACAAGACTCTTTTTGACAAGAAAATAATATCGCGCGAGGAGTTCGAAACCTCTGAAACCAGCTGGAAACAGGCCGCACGCGAAGTGGATGCCGCCAACGACGCCTACATGATCGTGCGCGACGGTGTGTCTAAATACAACGCATCGGAGAGCAACACTATGGTCAGAGCCACCATAGACGGACTGATACTTGACGTGCCGGTCAAGGTGGGATCATCCGTGATCCAGGCCAACACATTCAACGACGGAACCACCGTAGCCACCATTGCCGACATGAACAATCTGATATTCAAAGGCAAGGTCGACGAAACCGAAGTAGGGCTTCTCGCAGTGGGAATGCCTATGACCATCGCCGTTGGCGCCCTTCCCGAACTGTCGCCCAAAGCTGTAATCGAATACATCGCCCCGAAAGGAGTGGAGGAGAACGGAGCCAACACCTTTGAGATCAAAGCCGCGCTCGACATTGACAGCGTCAGCGGTCTGCGCGCCGGCTACAGCGCCAACGCCACCGTCATCCTGAGCCGACTCGACAAAGTGCTGACCGTGCCTGAAGGCGTAGTGGAGTTTGCCGGTGACAGCACATTTGTCTACGTGCTTACCGACAGCACTTCGGGTCAGCAGTTCGAACGCCGCCCGATAATGACCGGATCGTCCGACGGCATCAACATAGAGGTGAAAGAGGGCATAGACAGTCTTGTGAAAGTGCGCGGCGACGCCATAAAAGACTGACCAGTAGGCTGAATTATTATGTGTGTATGATCCCGACAATGACATCAGCATTATGAAACTTTCGAAATCAATACTGACCGCAATAACACTGGCGACCGCGCTGACAGCCGGTGCCGAAACATGGAGTCTCGACAGCTGCATCAGCTACGCCATAGCCCACAACCTCACGGTGAAAAGCCGGCAGATAAGCGCCGAGCAGGGTGAACTGGGTGTGACCGAAGCCAAGGACCGCTTCCTGCCGCAGGTGCAGGCAGGAGCCAACCAATCGTGGGGATTCGGACGCTCGCTCACAGCAGAGAACACCTACGCGAGCCGTAACACGTCCAATTTCGGCTGGAACGTGGGGCTGAGTCTGCCCCTCTTCCAAGGACTGCGCAATGTAAGAAATCTCGACTATGCACGCTCGTCGATGGTGCAGACTCTCGAACAGCTCGAAGAGACCAAGGACGACATCACGCTCAATGTCATAGCCCAGTATCTTCAGGCGCTCTACTGCCGTGAGCTCCACGGTGTGGCTCTCGAACAGGTACGTCTGTCGAAAGTGGAGCTTGAGCGGCGCAAGGAGCTGCTTGCAGCCGGCAAGATACCCGAAGTGGATCTTCTGCAGGCCGAGTCGCAGCTCGCTCAGGACGAAGTGTCGGCCGTGACTGCGCTCAACAATCTTGACATAGCCATGCTCGACCTCGCGCAGCTGCTTGAACTTCCCTCGACCGACGGATTCGACATTGCCCCGCTCACCACGGATCCGGTCGATGACCGGCTCCCCTCGCCCACCGAAGTGTATGAATCGGCGCTGCGCATCAACCATTCCATAGCAGCCGCACGCGCAGGAGTGGAAGCCTCAGGCAAGTATGTGAAGGTGGCGCAGAGCGGGTGGCTTCCGTCGCTGTCGTTCAGCGCCGGCATAGGCAGCAGCTACTACAAGACATCAGGTTACGTCAACGAAAATTTCGGAGCACAGATGCGCCACAACCTGAGCAAATCGCTCGGATTCTCACTGAGCATCCCTATCTTCGACGGCTTCTCGACCCGCAATTCGGTGCGCCGCGCACGCCTGCAGGAGATCTCCGCACGCCTGCAGCTCAGCGACAGCCGCAACCGCCTGCTTAAGAACATCACCCAGGCCCATACCCAGGCCATAGCAGCCGACAAACGCCGCGAAGCAAGCCGCACGGCCGAAACATCGACACACGCCGCTCTGGAGGCCATTCGCGAAAAATACAATTACGGCAAGGCCAACGCCACCGAATTCGAACAGGCCAAGACCGCCTATATACGCGCCGTAAGCGACGCCGTGCAGGCCAAATACGAATCGGTATTGCGCCGACGCATACTACGCTTCTACTCAACGGGTCAACGCTACTGATCCACCGCGCTAACAAACGTTAACGAGGCCGCGGATCGCCATATCGGCGCCGCGGCCTCAATTTATTGCATATTGCTACCAAACAGTAGTTTTTTAACGTAATTTGCTTTGTTTTCGCAAGCAAAATCGGCGATTTACTTAAAATAAAGTTAAAAGAGGCGATATTTCTTGCAGTTTTTCTTGGACAAACAGCGAAAACCCATTAAATTTGCAACGTGTTTTTCATGGTATTAGATTTAAGGTTAACAAAGATTGATTGTCGCGATGACAATCAATTTTTTTTATGGCCGTCCAATCGGATTCCTGCACAAATGCATGGCCGCATCATGTAGACCATCATGCCGACTATCATGCAGCCCGAAACATTACATGATCTATCGGCAAACATTTGACCGCCGAGCGATGTTAATAGGTCATAATACAAACACACTCCATAAACAACAGATATGAAACGCCGTCTATCGCCAAGGAGAATATTATGCATGATCATCGTAGCACTCGTGGCAGTGAGCGCAGGAGGATGCGGCACCATACGCACACACTGGGGTATGGAACATGACTACCGCTATGACTTCGATGATGACGGACATCATCACAAAAAACACAAGAAACACCACAAGAAGTATAAGAAATACTATAAACGCCACCACCATCACGACGACGATGATGACTGAAGAGGCGGCTGATGAACCCAATGCGGCAGAGATGATTCTGCCAGCCATGCCGCCGGCACCATACATTTCATCCGGGAGACCGTTTCAGCTATAAAAATCATCCACAATCCACCATAAACATGAACACATCACGCCCGTTCACATTCGACCGTGTGGTCAGAATACTGGCCGGTCTGGCAATGCTTGCCGGCGCGGTGTGGATGATCAACAAGCTGCGCAACGTGCTGCTGCCATTCTGCCTGGCCTGCCTGATAGCCTATCTGCTCGAACCGCTTGTGGAACTTCACCGGCGTCGGCTTCGGCTCAAGGGACGTGTCATTGCCGTAGCGCTGACGCTTCTTGAGGTGACGGTCGTGATAGGCCTTCTGTGGTATTTTATCATGCCGTCGGTGTTAAGTGAGATAGACCAGATCGGCGAACTGATCAAAAACAGTCAGACGAGCAACGTGGCCGTACCGTTTGTTCCCGAGAATATCGCCGGTCCGCTGCGGAGATGGATCAGTTCGATCGACATGACCGACATACTCAAAAGCATCCAGATGGAGTCGTTGCTGAGTTCGGGGACAACATTCATAGCGTCGACAATCGACTTTCTGCTCCACACTCTCGAATGGCTTCTGACATTCATCTATGTGATCTTCATAATGATCGATTACAACTCACTCATGTCGGGTTTCAGGATGCTCGTGCCGAAACGCTACCGCAGCGTGGCCTATAAAGTGTGCGACGACATAAAGGACAGCATGAACCGCTACTTCCGCAGTCAGGCGCTGATAGCTCTGTGTGCGGCTGTGTTCTATTGCATAGGCTTCTCCATAGTAGGCATACCGCTTGCGATAGTCCTCGGGATTCTGGTCGGAGTTCTTTACCTGATACCCTATTTCCAGTATATCACTCTGATTCCGGTGGCACTTGTATGTCTGATCGATTCCATGACCGGCACAGCCCAGTTCTGGCCCGAATTAGGCCAGTGCATACTGGTGTATGTGGTCAGCCAATGCATCTGCGACTACGTGCTGACGCCCAAAATCATGGGTCATGCCATGGGGCTGAATCCGGCCATCATACTGCTGTCGCTGTCGGTGTGGGGATCGCTGATGGGGATCATCGGCATGATAATAGCCTTGCCGATGACCACCCTGCTGCTGGCCTACTATCACGAATATGTGGTTGGCGACCGGCCGGCAAAAACCGACGCCTCCCGCACCATCCATGACCACGGCACACAGGCCGGCTCATGAACCAGATGCAGGAGGCGCAGACGGACATTGACGCCCGCAGACGTATCTTACCGTATGCCCAGACGCTTACGCAATGCCACAGGAAGAGCGTCCTTATGAAGCATCACGTATATAGTCTTGGCACGTACAAACGACTCCGACATGTTGAGATATCCTCCGAATCCGTTGCGGTCGGTACCCCAGGAGTTTTTGGTGACATAGTATTTCGTGCCGTTCTGATCCTTGGCCAGACCGGTCAGATGCATCAGATGGTCATCGGTAGTGACAAATGACTCGAAACCCTCCTGACGCACTTCGGGGGTGACAACAATCTCGAGATAGGGACGGCTGAAAGTCATCACCGAGTCAAGACGCTGAGCCTCCGTCAGCGGCGCGAACACAGCCGAATCGGCGGCGGAATAACGCGACAGATCCCTGACATCAGGGTTTATGGCGACTCCATTGGCAAACCGGAATCCGCGTTCGCTCACATCGCCGTCCCAGCACACCGAGTAACCGCTGCGCAGAGCACCGTCGATGACATCCATCAGTTCGTCGAGAGGCAGATTGTACTGCCGGGCGTGCTCCCAGTTGTCGGGCACCTCCAGCTCGAAGGCCTCATAGTAGGGATGATGCGTGAACGATGTAAGCTCGACATAATCGGAGGTGTTAATGCCCAGCGACTCGGCGAACGACTTTGGCGTATATGTCTTGCCACGGTAGGTGAATGTTTCGGGCAACGGTCCGAGATATGTATCGAGCACGCTCTTGACCATCGCATCGTATTGCGGCGAACGCTTTTTGGCCTTAAGCGCCACTCCGGCCACAGCCTCAAGCATGGCCATCATCTCGCCGTGGTTGTGGCGCGGCGAATCATAGTTGATACCTGAATACACCTCTTCGGGCACTATGCCTACCTGATTGTAGGCATTGAGGAATGTGTGGCTGAGCGATCCCTGTCCGATATTGCCGCGTCCACGACGCAGATAATTATCGTTCAGCTGATTGATGAGTTTCTGACGGACGATGAACATTTCCGACAGATCATGCTCGCCCTTACCCTTGCGCAGAAGCTCCGATTCGAGGAAAGAAGCAGTGGCGAAGCACCAGCATGTGCCGCTCGAAGCCTGATTTTTCACGGGAGTGACAGCCACCGAATCGGTGACAGTGAAGTCGTAGGTCTGCGCCGACACCGACATGGCCAGCAGCAGCGAAATGAAAGAAACGGCGTGTTTCATTATCTTCAACGTTTTGTGTTATTTCCAAATCAGAATCCACGGGCGAAACGGCTCCAGAAGCGTAGTCCAAGTTCGGTCCACCGCTGCATTGCAGCCCCGGCGAAGTCGGCCGTATAGCCGGTGAGGAACCGCGATGCGGCGTCAGCTCCCTCCGCCTCAAGAATCTGAGCGTAGCGGCTTTCGACGTAAGGCATTTCGGCAAGGCCTTTGTCGGTGAAGTGACGGCGTGCATCGTTCATCTCGCCGCGAGTGTCGCCCCACCTCACAGTAGCGAGCTTATTGGCGCGGCGGAACGGCCATACGGCAGCGTTCTCGTCGTAGCGTAGCTGTCCGTCGACCTTGAACGCATCAGGAAGGTCGGATGTTCCGGCAAACACCGGTATGCGCGGACTCTGCCCCGGATTGTCGAATGCCACCCAGGCCACGCCGCCAACTGCATCGGGAAGCCATCCGCGGCACTGTATGACGGTGGAATACGCACACTGCGGCACCGACACATTGCGCACGTTGACCACCGTCGAATCCTTCACGGCATTGAACAGCTGCATCATGTCGCGTCCCATCCACGGGTTGGCCACAGGGCTTACGACGGTATCAGTTTCTCCGGTCGCACGATTCTTGCGTGCGACCTTGAGATTGCGTGTCATATCAAACGGAGTCCCCTCGTAGGTTGAAGCCAGCAGTTCCATGACAAGCTGCGGCGACACAAGGCTGTCGGGCTTTACGCTTATCGGGAGTTCCTCGGCATCGTAGTCGAGGCGGAGTGAAGGTGCCAGACGGTCGAGAATAAAATATTCGCGCACGCTGAACGATTTAGGCTCTCCGAAATAGTTGCCTCCGGCATAGGCTTTCCAGAAACGGAACGGCTCTTTGCCGTCCCAGAATCCCATACGCCGGGCCACATCGTAGACATTGTCCGAGGCCATGCAGTTGGCCGTATCGGCAGGATTGATGGCGGAGATACGGGGAATGTTGGCCGACACTCCGACATGATCGTCGGGGATGCGCACGGCCGCCCATACGCCTCCGATAGAATCGGGTCCCTCGCCGAAGATCTCGAACTGCCACACCTCGCGCGGATCGGCTATGGTCAGACATTCGCCCGAATCACCATAGCCATAACGCTTGACGAGCTGTCCCATCAGACTGATGGCCTCGCGCGCGGTGACACAGCGCTGCAATGCCAGTCTCTGCAGCTCCTCTATGCGGAAGAGTCCCCGCGGGTTTTCAAGCTCGCGGCGTCCGGAAATGGTGGTTTCGCCCATAGCGAGCTGACGCTCATTAAGGCACGGATATGCAGTGTTGAGGAAAGCATAGGTGTGGGCCGGCTGCGGTATGGTGTCGAGCACGCGTATTCCGCGCGCTCCTGTCGAATGATCGGTGTGCATCCGTCCGCTGACCACCGTCACCGTCGTATCGCGCTCATAACGGGCAGCAGGCACTATATCCATCCATGTGCGGTAGTTGCCGTCGCAAGTGTGGGATGTTATTACCGATCCGTCGGCAGAGGCCTTGCGGCCTACCATTATGCTGGTGCAGCTCACACGGTCGGGCAACGGTTCTTCAGCGGCAGCCGTGGCCGCGGTATATGCAAGCAGAAGCGATAATGATAATGAGATAAGGTGATAATGTTTCATTGGCTTGTGTATTTTGCTGTGTATGCGTCGAAATAAGGATAGGTCACGTCCCATAGATAGAGCGCTTGCGGAGGCATGGAGGTGCCGGCGGCACATCGGTCGCGGGCCTCGACCACGCGGGCAAATCCGTCGAGCGATAGTTTGCCGCGCCCCACTTCCACAAGCGTTCCGACCACAGCGCGCACCATATTGCGCAGAAACCGGTCGGCCGTGATCTCGAAAGCCCATCCGCCGGGGATGCCTTCGACCGGTGTCCAGCGGGCGTGACTCACACGGCATATCGTAGTGCGGGCATCAGAATGAAGTTTGGCGAACGAAGCGAAATCGCTGACCTCGGTCAGCATGGCGGCCGCCGCGTTCATGGCCTCGAAGTCAAGACGCGGCCCGCACTGCCATGCGAGCCAGTGGAAAAATGGATTCTTGCGTTCGAGGGCATAATAACGATATGTGCGCGACGTGGCGTCGAAGCGGGCATGGGCGTCGGGATGCACAGGCGTCAGCGAATGTATCGCGATATCGGGACCGCACAGAGCGTTGAGCCCACGCAACAAAGCGTCGGCGGCAGGAGCGCTTTCGGGCAGATCGGCGTGCGCCACCATCATGCGGGCATTGACTCCGGCATCGGTGCGTCCGGCTCCGACAACAGCCACCCTGTGTCCGGTCAGCTTCGACAGAGACTCCTCTATGACCTGCTGCACACTGACCGCTCCCGGCTGCACCTGCCATCCATGGAATGGCGCGCCGCGATAGGAGAGCGTCAGGAAACAGCGCGCTGACGCCGGATCATTCCTTGTCGAGATAGGTGTATCCATAAAGGCCCGAACGGTAATTGCTTAGGAATTCGCGACCCTCCTCGGGCGTGATCTTGCCGGCCCGCATCGACATAGACACCCACGTTTCGACATTGCGCACCAGTTTTTTGGGATTGTAGGCCACATAGTCGAGCACATCGGCCACGGTTTCACCGTCGATCACACGGTCGATCTCATAACGGTCGCGGTGAACGCTTATGTGCACCGCGTTGGTGTCGCCGAAGAGATTGTGGAGGTCGCCAAGTATCTCCTGATATGCTCCCGCCAGGAACACTCCTATATAATAGTGCTCGCCATCCTTCACGGGATGCACGGGGAGCGAGCTTACGGTGCCGTGGGGACTGATGAAGTTGGCTATCTTGCCGTCGGAATCGCAGGTGATATCCTGTATGGTGCAGTTGCGCGAGGGCTTCTCGTCGAGCCTCTGTATGGGCATGATCGGGAAAAGCTGGTCGATGGCCCAAAGGTCGGGCAGCGACTGGAACAGCGAGAAATTGCAGAAATATTTGTCGGGAAGCATGCGCGCTATCTTGCGCAGCTCTTCGGGAGCATGCTTGAGCGTTGAAGCCAATTCGCCCACCTCGCGGGCTATGGACCAGAAGAGTTTCTCGATCTGAGCGCGTGTGCGCAGGTCGAGCATGCCGAGGCTGAAGAGGTCGAGCGCCTCCTCGCGTATCTGCAAGGCATCATGCCAGCTCTCGAACAGACGCGGATGGTCGAGGCGATCCCATATATCGTAAAGTTCGCGGGCAAGCTCATGATCGTCCGGACCGATCTCCTGGCTCTCCTTCCACGAGGGGAGCGATGTGGTCTCGAGCACTTCGAACACGAGCACCGAATGATGCGCCGCGAGCGAACGTCCGCTCTCCGTGATGATGTTAGGCTGATTAAGTCCGTTTTTCTTGCACACCTCCACAAGCGCCGACACGGCATCGTTGGCATATTCCTGAATGGAATAGTTCATGGAACTTTCCGAGGCCGAACTGCGGGTGCCGTCATAGTCCACTCCAAGGCCTCCGCCTATGTCGACAAAATCTATGTTGTAGCCCAGACGCGAGAGCTGCGCGTAGAACTGTGTGGCCTCGCGCAGAGCGTTTTTGATGCGGCGTATCTTGGTGACCTGACTGCCTATGTGGAAATGTATCAGCTTGAGACAGTCGGTCATCTTGTTTTTCTCCAGAATGTCGAGCGCCTCAAGCAGTTCGCTCGAGTTGAGTCCGAACTTCGACTGGTCGCCGCCCGACTCCTCCCACTTGCCTGATCCGGTAGAGGAGAGCTTGATGCGGATGCCAACATTGGGCTGTATTTTCAGTCGCTTGGCCACTGATGCTATCAGCACCAGCTCGTGGATCTTCTCAACGACGATAAAGATATGACGACCCATCTTCTGGGCGAGCAAAGCAAGCTCGATAAACTCCACGTCCTTATATCCGTTGCATATTATCAGAGCGTTGTCGTCGATATTGGTGGCCAGCACGGCGTGAAGCTCCGGCTTCGATCCGGCCTCAAGTCCGATGTTGAATTTTTTGCCATGGCTGACGATCTCCTCCACCACCGGACGCATCTGATTGACCTTGATCGGATAGATGATGAAATTCTTGGCGCTGTAACCATATTCCTCGGCCGCCTGCCGGAAGCACTTCGAGATCTTTTCGATACGGTTGTCGAGTATGTCGGGAAAACGGAGCAGTACGGGCGCCGTGACATCGCGCACCTGAAGCTCATCCATCACCTCCTTGAGGTCGACCGATGCATAACCTTCGCGCGGAGTCACAGCCACGTGACCTTTTTCGTTGATGGAGAAATATTTCAGACCCCATCCATTGATATTGTACAGCTCCGAGCTGTCGTCAATACGCCATTTTCTCATTTTCGAATAAACTTCAGTATTTTTATTTGAGTGCAAAAGTAATGATTAATTCGCACGAAAATCAGCATTATTACAGAAAAAAAGAAAAAAAATGGCTCATTAGCTTGACAAAGCCCATTATAATTCACTATATTTGCACCCGAATACCGCAGGCATCCAAGCCTACGGCACGTTTCAACGCAACTACAAAAACAAAAATATCCAAAACATCAGTTATGAAAAAAGCTTTAGGTCTGACTGTTGCGACAGCTGCCATGATCGTAGTGAGCGGCTGCAGCAAGAAGATGAACCAGTTTTCGGCTGATTACTTCAACTGCAACCCCAACCCGCTTGAAGTAGTCGGCACACAGGTGCCCGCCACCGTCACAGGCAACGTGCCTGCAAAGTTCTTCGTGAAGAACGCCACCGTCACCGTAACTCCGGTGCTTGTCTACGGCAACTACCAGACATCGGGCACCCCCGTCAAATATCAGGGTGAGAAAGTGCGCGGCAACGATCCCGTCGTAAGCTACGACCTCGGCGGCAGCGTTGTGATTCCCGCCAACTTCGCCTACACTCCCGAGATGATCAAGAGCGAGCTCTATCTGGAATTCAACGTTGAGCAGGGCAAGAAGCAGTATGTGCTTCCGCGCGTCAAGGTAGCCGACGGCGTTATCGCAACAGCCGCCTTCGCCAACGCAGGCACAGTCGATCCGGCCATCGCTCCCGACAAGTTCCAGCGCATCATCAACGAGAAGTACAGCGCCGACATCCGCTTCCTCATCAACCAGGCCAACATCCGTCCGGGCGAACTCAAGACCGCACAGATGGAAGCTTTCAACAATGATCTGAAAGCTGCCCACGCCGACACATCGCGCGTGATCAAGGAGCTCAACATCTCCTCGTATGCATCGCCCGACGGCTCGCTCGAATTCAACACCCAGCTGGCCGAGCGTCGCGAAGACAACACCGCCACATATCTTGAAAAGCAGCTCAAGAAGGACATGATCACAGAGTTCGGCGAACTCACCGCACAGTTCACTCCCGAGGACTGGGAAGGCTTCCAGAAGCTTGTTGCCGCCAGCGACATCCAGGACAAGCAGCTCATCCTCAGCGTGCTCTCGATGTATAAAGATCCCGAGCAGCGCGAACGCGAGATCCGCAACCTCGCCAACGTGTTTGAGGCTCTGGCCGACGAGATCCTGCCGCAGCTCCGCTACTCGCGCATCACGGCATCGGTCGACGTCATCGGCAAGAGCGACGCCGAGATCAACCATCTCTTCGACACAGACCCCTCCAAGCTGACCGTCGACGAACTCCTCTATGCAGCCACGCTCACAGAGAAGCCCGCACGCAAGGAGGCTATCTACACAGCCGCAACACGTCTTTATCCCAACGACTTCCGCGGCTTCAACAACCTCGGCATGGTGAAATACGAAATGGGCGACTACGCAGCAGCCAAGGCCTGCTTCGCACAGGCACAGAAGCTTGCGCCCAACGCTCCTGAAGTGCAGATGAACCTCGGTCTGATCGACCTGCTCAACTCCAACTACGACGCAGCCAACCGTTACTTCGGCAATGCCGCCGGCCTCAACGAGCTTGGTGACGCTCTCGGAGTGTACTACCTCAAGAAGGGCGACGCAGCAGCAGCCGTGAAGGCATTCGGCAACAGCAAGACCAACAACGCCGCTCTGGCGCAGATCCTTGCCAAAGACTACAGCAAGGCCAAGTCGACTCTGGCAGCTATCGCCACTCCCGACGCAACCACATATTATCTGATGGCAGTAGTGGGTGCACGCACCAACAACAGCCAGGCGCTCACCGCCAGCCTCCGCCAGGCCATCAAGCTTGATCCGTCGATGGCACAGCGCGCCGCACAGGATCTCGAATTCTCGAAGTTCAACCTCTCCGGTGTGCTGAACTAATCGACAGCGAGAGCGTTTATAGAAATTGACACAACAGGTTGCCGGCGCCTTTTGCCGCGCCGGCAACCTTCAATGCGGCAGTAGCTCAGTCGGTAGAGCATCAGCTTCCCAAGCTGAGGGTCGCGGGTTCGAACCCCGTTTGCCGCTCCAAGTATAAAGCGTTGAAAATAAGCGATCTGAAACTTATTTTCAACGCTTTTATACATCCGTACACATACACGCTGACCCGAAAAAAAGCTACCGCGAATGCGGATTCAGGCACTCCAGGATCAGATTGCGGACTGCAGCCCAACTCACCGACAGACAGCAGCCCAGACAGCAGCCCATCCAACCGACCAACCAATCAACTGACCGATCGACCAACTAACCGACGGAACAGCCGACATGACGACTGGCGGAACGACCCACAGAGCCATCCAATACAAACTAATACAACCATACAATCAGCCAACGATAGAGATCTCCCCCCCCTACAAACAGCGACACGACGCAGTAAGGCGACAGTCAGCACAGCGACGCAGTAATATAAAGCGCGGTGGAGTCCCGCTCACGCGGGGCGCCACTGCGACTATCCATAGATGCAAATAAACAGGATGGGAATATATGCTTATGCCATGGTGACAGGAAGAGAATGCGTGCGAACCAGACTCTCATCATTCGTAACGGATCGCTTCGATAGGATCGAGTCCTGCGGCTTTCTTGGCCGGATACCAGCCGAAAAAAAACTCCGGTGACAGTGCAGACCGCAAACGACAGCACTACCGAATAGAGCTGCACATAGACCAGCCAGTGGGCTATGAAATTGACCAGCCATGACGCTATCAGCCCCACGAGAATGCCGATCATGCCACCGCTGACGCTTGTGATCACTGCCTCTATGAGAAACTGCGACAGGATGTCGACACCTCGGGCGCCGATAGACATGCGCAGACCTATCTCACGCGTGCGCTCTGTCACTGACACATACATGATGTTCATGATGCCTAGGATTTCATAGTCCACGGGGATGGGATTTGAGAGAGTACGGTTGAGGGGGATAAAAACAGAAAATCCCAGATGTTTGAAATTCAAACATCTGAGATTTTCTGAAGTGTCCGAAATGAGACTCGAACTCACACGATCCAATGATCACTACCCCCTCAAAGTAGCGCGTCTACCAATTCCGCCATCCGGACTTAAATTCATCTGCTTGGATTGTCAGCAAACTCCATGGGTTGATTTTTGCATTGGAGCGAAAAACGGGACTCGAACCCGCGACCCCGACCTTGGCAAGGTCGTGCTCTACCAACTGAGCTATTTTCGCGAGTTGGATGCCTGCTGACTGCCGGCTGATGAAGTATGTTTATGTTCTCTTTGAGCGAAAAACGGGACTCGAACCCGCGACCCCGACCTTGGCAAGGTCGTGCTCTACCAACTGAGCTATTTTCGCAAGTCGGTGCAACCGTTTTCCCGATTGCGATGCAAAGGTAGGCATTATTTCCGAACCACCAAAATTTTCTGACTATTTTTTTGCATACATTTTTCTCACAAAATCGAAACGCTGCTGAAAATCAAAATTATAGCCCGACAACTTTTTTTTCGGGCAAAGCGGGCGGAATACGCGTCAACCTGGAATTCAGCCGCAGTCACACACCACACGATGGTTGTCGGAATGACACACATGGACCGTCCCGTCGACAATAATATGACGCGTGGCCATTGCCGCGATAGCCGTCATCTCATGGCTCACGAGCACTATCGTAGTGTTACCGGCCTTCTCGCGCAGGATTTCGTAGATACGCTGCTCGAAATGCTTGTCGACGTAGCTCAGCGGCTCATCGAGTATAAGCAGCGGTGCTTCCGATATTAGCGCCCGGCCGAGAAGCGATCGCTGCACCTGTCCGCCCGACAGGCGTCCGATCGGCTGCGAGGCATGCCGCTCCATGCCTATTGTGCGGAGGATGGCATTCGTACGCTCCTCCACATCCTTGCGACTCATGCCCCTGCATCCGAGAAGTCCAGAGGCCACCACCTCCGACACCGTGAGAGGAAAATGCGAGTCGATGGTGTTTTTCTGCGGCAGATAGCCCACATCCAGACGATCGGCACGCGATCCGTCGGCAGCGAAATACGCCACCTCGCCCTCGCTCGGCCTGAGAAGCCGGAGTATGATGCGCAGCAGACTCGTCTTGCCGCCGCCGTTGGGGCCGGTTATCGCCATGAAGTCACCACGGTGTATGTCGAGATCAACTCCCGACAGCACCCGACGGAGCCCGTGGCGGAGTCCCACGCCACGCATGCTTATCAATACAGGTCGTTGCTGTTTGTCCATTCTGTCAGATTGTCGACGAGTTGCATCATAGTCTTGTCCCAGTCAGCAGCCATGGGATTGAACATGGCCTTGCGTGCCCCAGTAGCCTGCACTATGGCGTCGGAGCGCCCCGATTCGTCCATCTGCGGCTGAACGAACATCACGAGCCGGCCTGGTGATGCGGACACCGAACGCAGCCGATCCATCAGTCCGGGTAGAGATATTTCCTTGCCCCCGCCGCCGAGCGCTATCTGCGTCAGGCCGTAATCGCGCGCGAAATAACTCAGCGAAGGGTGCCACACCATAAAGCCTTGCCCTCGCAGCGGAGCGAGCCGAGCCGACATGGCGCTGTCCATCCTCGCCAGACCGCGGTCGAGCTCGGCATGACGGCGACGGTATTCGTCGGCATTGACCGGATCGGCCTCCACCATAGCGTCGAGCATATTCGAAGCTATCACACGCGCATTGCGCACGGAGGTCCACGTATGCGGGTCAGTTCCCGCGTGATCATGATGATCATCTCCGTCATCATGCAGATGAGAGTGACCGCTGTCGGCTATCAGATCTATCCCCTCCGAGGTGTCGACCACACGCAGACGGCCGTTGCCATCCTTCAGGCGCAGTGCGAGCGCATCCTCCCACGGAAGATGACCCATCTTCATATACAATATGCCGCCGGAGGCCGATTTCAACGCCGCCAGAGGCGGATCGAAGTTTTCAGGATTGGCATCGCCGGGAAGCAATGATCTCACTTCCACCTTGTCGCCCACAATACTGTCGAGCAGCCACTTCTGCGGATCGATGCTCACCGTCACCACCGGACGGCTGCTCACCTTGGAGCTGCATCCGGAGAAAGCCGCCACAGCAGCGGCACCCAGAAGCATCAGCGTGTATCTAACTATATCAGTCATCAGCTTTCTTGTTTTAATGTGTCATTACGGCGGCCGGCCACATACTTCATCACTATGACGCCGGCAACGGCTCCGGACATATCCGCCACCCAGTCGGCCCAGTCGCCAGAACGGCCGGCACCCATGGCATACTGCAGTATCTCTACAATACCGCCAAGCGCACCCGAAACAACAGCTCCGGCGAGCCATGCCTGTCGTGAGCCTTTCAGTCTGTATATGTCAAGAGCCAGAAGAGCGGATATCACACCGAACATCAGGAAATGAGCCACCTTGTCGGCACCCTCGAAAAGACCTGGCGTTTCGTCGGGCAGCGGATCCGGCGCAAGAGTCAGCCAAAGCATGCCTCCTATGGCCACAGCCGACAACACGACCGGCGGGACACGCATCATCGCGTCAAATATCTTTACGAGCAGTTTCATGAATGCAAAGTTACAACAACTCTGTCTCAATTTCGTTGACATCACTCCGAAATTTGTCACACAGCTCGCCCGATCGACTGAAATCATGCCGGGAAAGACGGGTATAAACGCGTCCTAATTACAGCAGATGGCTGAGTACTTACAGTTTTTTCATTATCTTTGCCGAATATTTACACATCGTCAGTTTTTCAATGTCAGACAAACCCAAATTCGCATCAAAGATAGGCCTTGTCGCGGCTACGGTGGGGTCGGCCGTAGGACTCGGCAACGTTTGGCGCTTCCCGGCCGAAACGCAGGCCAACGGCGGAGCCGCGTTCCTTATCATCTATATAGCCTGCGTGTTTCTGCTCGGAGTGCCGGTCATGACAGCCGAATTCGCACTTGGCCGAGCCGGAGGCAGTGATGCCGTAGGAGTCTTCAAGAATATCGGTGCCAACCGCCGGTGGTGGATCATCGGCGCCCTCGGCATCATGGCCAGCTATATGATACTGATGTTCTATATGGTCGTGGCCGGATGGACACTCGAATATCTGATCCAGTCGATAAGCGGCCATCTTTACGACGGGCTGACTGCCGCCGCCGACTCCACGGCCCACTTCGCATCGCGCATGAAAGAGTTCATTGCCGACGGATGGAATCCGCTTGTCAACACCTATCTAATGATCATGCTCAACCTTGTAGTGCTGGCACTGGGAGTGCAGAAAGGCATAGAGCGGATATCCAACATACTGATGCCGCTACTGTTTCTGCTGCTGTTGATACTCGTCGGAGTAGCCATGACACTTCCGGGGCTCAAGGCCGGACTGACGTTCTTCCTGCGCCCCGACTTCTCGAAGATCACCACAGGAGTGGTGCTCAGCGCTCTCGGACAGGCATTTTTCTCGCTGTCGCTCGGCATGGGCATACTCATCACATATTCATCCTACTTCCCGCGCGACACACGTCTGTGTCGAACAGCCGTAACGGTCAGTCTGCTCGATCTGCTTGTAGCGATACTGATGGGACTGATAATCTTCCCGTCGGTAACATCGTTCGGACTGCAGAACGAAAGCCTTCAGGGAGCCACACTGGTATTCATCACACTGCCCGAGGTGTTCGCCCACATGCCGGCCACCGCGATATGGTCGTCGGCATTCTTCCTGCTGCTGACTGTCGCAGCGCTCACATCCACCATATCCATTGCCGAAGTGACGATCGCGTTTCTGGCCGACCGTTTCAGGCTGTCGCGCATCAAGGCGTGCCTGCTGACACTCATGCCTTTGTTTCTATTCAGCTCGCTATGCTCGCTGTCGCAGGGTCCGCTGTCGGAAATCACGATAGCCGGCCGCAACATTTTTGACTTTCTCGACTTCTTCGCCACAAACATCATGCTGCCGGCCGGCGCTCTGCTCCTGTGCGTCTACATGGGATGGTTCGCTCCGCGCCGTCTGTTGCGCGACCAGCTGACCAACTTCGGACAGATCACCTCGCACATGCCGGGCATCATCACGGCCATACTGCGCTACGTAGCACCGATATTGATACTCTTCATACTCCTCTCAAGCATCATCTGACAAACCAATGGCCTACGAGAAATTCACCTCCGCCGAACGCCGTGGCCTGCTGCTGCTGACCGGACTGCTGACAGCCGCTATATGTGCGGTGGCCATAGCCCGCGGATGCTCCGGCGGTGACCCTCAGCCACTTCCCCACGCGACAACCGCCACACTCCCACCTACAACTGACAATATCGCAGAGACTACAGCCGACGGCGACTCAGCCGTCACCCGGCAGCATCGCAAAAAACGCACCAGAAAAAACGCTCCCCGACTGACACCAGCCGGCCGCGAACGGAGCCACCGCGACGAATCGGTGCTCGATCACAACACCATACCAGCTGAAAACACCCACGAAAACTGACAATGACACCACACACCGACACCGACAACAGCATAGCCGCCAGTCGCGGCCAGTTTGCCACACGCTTTGCCGTGATAGCCGCCACGGTAGGCTCCGCCGTAGGTCTTGGCAACATATGGCGGTTTCCATACGAAGCCGGCACCCATGGCGGCGGCGCGTTCATGCTGCTATACATAGCTTTCATATTCATAATCGGAGTGCCTGTGCTTACAGCCGAGTTTATCATGGGCCGATCCACACGATCCAACATCTTCGGCGCCTACCGCGCTCTTGCCCCCGGCCGACCATGGTATTTAGCCGGATATATCGGCATCGTGGCCTCGATGACCATCATCAGCTTCTACTCCGTAGTGGCCGGATGGACACTCGAATACTTCATCGAGTCGATCACCGGTTCGCTATCGGGACTTGACAGCGGGCAATACCACAGCCGCTTTCTCGCTCTGGCCTCCGACGGCGTGCGTCCGGTCCTATGGACAATACTCTTTCTGGCCTTGAATTTCGTCATAGTGGCAAGGGGTGTCAACAAAGGGATAGAACGTATCTCCAATCTGCTCATGCCCACCCTTTTCGTACTGCTGATCGTCTTCTGCATAAGATCACTCACCTTTTCAGGCGCTTCCGAAGGCCTTCGGTTTTTATTCAGCCCCGACTTCTCGCAGATCACCCCCTCGGTAGCGCTCGGCGCCATGGGACAGGCATTCTTCACCCTCTCGCTCGGCCTCGGCTGCATGGCCACCTACGGATCTTATTTCTCATCACGCACTCCCCTGCTGCGCAGCGCTGTCACCACTGCCTCTCTCGACACCCTTGTGGCAATCCTGTCGGGAATCATCATATTCCCGGCCGTATTCACCTTCGGCGTTTCACCTGCAGCCGGACCCACGCTGATATTCGAAGTGCTCCCGTCGATATTCCATTCGCTCCCTCTCGGTCCGCTCTGGTCAGCTCTGTTTTTCTTCCTTCTGATACTGGCGTCGCTCACATCCACCATATCCATGTCGGAAACAGCCATAGCGTTTTTCATCGAAGAGCGCGGCATGAGCCGACGGACGGCCACAATGACCAACGCCACCGTGGCGCTCGTGTTCGGCACACTATGCGCCCTCAGTTTCGGCCCGCTCGACGGCTTCAGGATATTCTCGCTCAATATCTTCGACGCGTTCGACTATCTATCGTCCAACATACTGCTCCCCGCAGGCGGACTGATCATATCCATATTCACCGGATGGGTGATGCCGCGCCACATTCTCCGCGAGCAACTGTCGCCCGCCCGCCGCATCACTCTGACCGCGCTCACCATACTTCTGCGGTATATCGCTCCCACAGGCATAATACTTGTGTTTTTACGCTCTACAGGCATAATCTGACATTACACATGACACCATACAGCTTCACCCCGTTCTCAATGCGTCTGCCACGACGCCTCATAACAGCCGACCGTCCGCTGGTCATGGCCATACTCAACGCCACTCCCGACTCATTCTATGCGGCCTCGAGAGCCGACGGAGCCGACGCAATAGCCCGACGCGCCGAACGCCTGATTGCCGACGGCGCCGACGTCATTGATCTCGGCGCCTACTCCTCGCGCCCGGGAGCCGACGAAGTAAGCCCGCAGGAAGAGACCGACAGACTGCTTGCCGCATGCAGAGCCGTAAGAAGCGTAGCCCCCGACATACCTCTGTCGGTCGACACTTTCCGCGCCGAAGTGGCCCGCATAGCCGTGGAAGAGGGGGGAGCCGACATCGTCAACGACATAACCGGCGGCGACGATCCGGAAATGCTCCCCATCGTAGCACGGCTCGGAGTGCCGTACATAGCCATGCACATGCGCGGCACACCCGCCACTATGCAGTCCATGACACAATATCCCGACGACGATCCGACCGGGGATATCATCGCACGTCTGTCGAACGTCATCGAACGCTGCTCACAGCTCGGCATAGCCGACGTCATAGCCGATCCGGGTCTTGGATTCGCCAAAACCATGGAACAGAACTACAGGGTTCTCCGTCAGCTCCCGATCATCGCGCAGGCGCTCAGGCGGCCTCTGCTCATCGGCCTTTCGCGCAAGTCCATGCTCACAAAAGCACTCGGCATAGCTACCGAAGACGCGCTGCCGTCCACCGTGGCCGCCGACACCATGGCGCTTATGCTCGGAGCGTCGATCATCCGCGTCCACGACCCCCGCGAGGCATCACAGACTGTAAAATTGCTTGAGTTGCTGAAAAATTCGTAACTTTGCACAGTTTATGTCGGTGCTGACATCCACGCATCACCCGATGCCCGGACTAACGGCCACACACGACATCGCTCACTACCAGACAACTAATTCGCAGCCTCTCCGCCATGGATCCCTTCACCCTACGCGACGCCCTCGACATAGCGCTTGCCGCACTGCTCTTGTTCTACATCTACCGTATAATGCGGGAGTCGGGCACAATCAACATATTCTACGGTCTGCTTGCATTCATCGTGGTGTGGGTGGTAGCCTCACAGATTCTCGAGATGAAGCTCATCGGCACGATACTCGACAAGTTCATGTCGATAGGCCTGCTCATCATAGTCATACTGTTTCAGGATCAGATCAAACGATTTCTTGTTGAGCTTGGCGACCATAAGCGCTGGCGGTTTCTGCGCAACCTGTTCCACCACCGCAATCCCGCAGAGGATGCCGACGAGCGCGGACGACGTCTTATAATCCCCATCGTGTATGCGTGCATGAATATGGCCAAGTCAAAGACCGGGGCGCTGATAGTCATACAGCAGAATGTCCCGCTTGAGAATTACGAGCGGTCGGGCGACATCATTGACGCCCTGCCCAACTCACGTCTCATAGAAAACATCTTTTTCAAGAACTCACCTCTCCACGACGGCGCACTTATCGTAGCCGACGACCGACTGAAATCGGCCGGATGCATCCTGCCGGTGTCGCATGACCGAAACGTGCCGCGCGCACTTGGACTGCGTCACCGCTCGGCACTCGGCATATCACAGGCGACAGACGCCATAGCCATCGTGGTCAGCGAAGAGACCGGCGGCATATCCATCGCCCACAAAGGACGTCTGACCACGCGTCTGTCGTCGGCCGATCTCGAGCACAATCTCACACAGATACTTCACCAGCTCTGACCCGTCTCAGTCTACAATCTCTACAGACGAAACCAAAGGAGGAGTCTGTCTTGGGACATCGAAATAACGACGTAAATACACCTCCCCGCCGGCAAAATCTATCATACAGTCCTGCTCGAACAGATTCAACGGATTGAAAGCAAACCTCTCCTCGTCGTTGTCGTAATAATACACTATCACGTTGCCACCTCTCGAACCGATCTCCATCCACTCCGAATCATTTTTCAGAGCAGGATAGCTCTCCACCATGGTGACAATCGTATCAACCGGAAATCCAGCTGATGATTTCGGCAGACTTTCCGGCGACATTTTCACCATAGCCACACGGATACCGGTGTCACAAAAGAAGTTCATCATCTCTCCATTGACACGCATGTCCATATAATATCGCCGCCCAAGCCACAGAGCGTCGGCCAGAGAACGTGAATAATAAAGCCGGTTGAACGGTTCATACCCATCCGGAATATCATTGTACAGTCTCAAGACTCCGTTCATATAGTCGTAGGCCACCTTGAATTTCTGTATGAAGTCGATGCCGAGCACCGAATAGCCGGTCTGCGACGGAGCGAAATCCACACCCTCCACTACGTTACGTGTGGCTTTGTGTGCGACAGCCCTTACAGCGCCGCTCACGCTGTCGGCTACAAAGTGATAGTCATACAGCGGAATGCTCACCGTATAACGGTCAAAACAGATCCTCGTCTTGCCGTCACCGTCGCGCCCCATCACCGGATAGAATTTCTTCTCGACGCTCATCCCCATTTCCCGGAGTCGTTCCAGATCAGCTTCGGTGATTGTGGATATGTCGCTGCCGGTATCAAACTTGAACCGCAGGCCGGGCACAATCTCCACCATAACTTTCTGATCGACCAAAGGCAACACACCGATCTCTCCCTGGGTGAGCTCCACCCTGAGGTCGTTCTGCGATGACAAAGCCGTCAATAGTCCATAAGTCAGAACAACAATGGCCAATATCGAGCATAATATGATGATAATCCGTTTCATACACTGTTTTAAGCTAAACCGCCATACAGACATCGGCGCTTCTCAGCGAGAGCCACAGTTCAAGACTATGACATATCCGGGACGTGCATACCGTCTGTTTTTATTACAAACTTAACCATCCGCCGCATCATTTCCAATAAAGTCACACTATTGTCAACACTTTGTCAACAAAAAGAAGCATCTTCCGCACATCCGGCGTGAAGCCGTTATGCGGAAGATGCCTTTTGCGGTTCTATACCGTTCTGATCCAGTGGATCAGTCCTGATACTCTATCATCGGGGCGTCGGCAGCGAATCGGTCGCCGGGCTTCACAAACACACGTTTTACCGTGGCGTCGTGCTCGGCCTCGACGTCATTTTCCATCTTCATCGACTCATAAACGAGCAGTTTCTGACCTTTCTTGACGGTATCTCCGGGCTTTACCGACACTTCCAGGACAGTTCCGGGCATCGGTCCGCTGACCACCTCACCGGTGATAGGCTCTATCTTCTCCTCCTTTTCTGCCTCCTTGGCGGCTGCGGCCTGCCGGACAGCGGCCTGCTGAGCGTCATATTCGGCCTGGCGCTTGTTGCGCAGGAAAGTAGTGGCGACATTAGGAAGCAGTTCAAGCAGCAGATACTCCTCATCGTTCTGCGCGAGCTTCATGCCTCCGAGCTCGGCCACCTCCGGATTTTCGGGAGCCTTGTAGGAGCTTACGTCATAGGGATGCTCTTCGGCGTCGCCGGTGATCTGACGGCGGAACTCCGGATCGACGGCCACAGGCGTGTGTCCGTATTCGCCCTTGATGAGCGACATGAACTGATTGGACTTGTTTGTGTAGTCGGCATTGCCCTTCTTGCGGTCGAGCGCCAGGAATACTGCCTGACTGCCCACGATCTGGCTTGTGGGAGTCACCAGAGGCACCAGACCGGCGTCGCGGCGCACCTTCGGGATGAGAGCCATAGCGTCGTCGAGCACATCCTCCGACTGCAGAGCCTTGAGCTGTGCCACCATGTTGGAGTACATGCCGCCCGGCACCTCGGCGTTCTTCACGAGCAGGTTGGGTTTGGGGAAGCGGAAATAGTTCTCTATGGCATGACAAGCCTCAAGCATCGCTTCCTCGTCGCCGGCGCGTCCGGCAGCGATAGCATCGTCAAAAAGTTGCGATATTTCAGCAGGGAGTGTATCGTTCAGCGGATCGAATTCGACAGGGAACTCCTTGACAAGATCGAACGGAGCCAGCTCACGACGGGCGCCGAGAAGCTCGTTGCGGATCTTGCCTACCGCCTCCATGTCGGCCTCCACCTCTATGCCGAGGCGCTGGGCAAACACGTAGATCAGCTCTATGGCCGGAGCGGCCGAGCCGCCGCCAAACCACCAGATGTTGGTGTCGAGAATGTCCACGCCGTGGATCATGGCCATCACCGACGATGCCAGGCCATAGCCCGGAGTGCAGTGGGTGTGGAAATCCACAGGCACTTTCAGACGGCTCTTAAGCTTCGAGATGATCGACGCGGCGCGCAGCGGATTGACCAGGCCGGCCATATCCTTGAGGGTTATGATTTTGGCACCGAGAGCCTCCATTTCGAGAGCTTTTTCCACGAAATACTCGTCAGTAAATATTTTTTCAGGCTCCGACTGGCCGCCGAACAAGCGCCTCATACGGCTTCCGAAACCTCCCTTGGCGGGCTCGCTTTTGGGATCGACAGTGTAACACACCGCGCCGTCGGCTATGCCTCCAAGACGGTTGATCATCTTGATCGACTCCCTTACGTTGTCAATATCGTTGAGAGCGTCGAATATACGCATCACGTTCAAGCCATTGGCTATAGCCTCCTTGTAGAATCCCTCGAGCACGCTGTCGGGATAGGGCACATAACCGAACAGGTTGCGTCCGCGCGACAGAGCCGACAGAAGCGATTTTCCCTTCATGGCCTCGCTCGCCTTGCGCAGGCGATCCCAGGGCGATTCGCCGAGATAACGCATCACAGAGTCGGGAACGGCACCGCCCCACACTTCCATGATATAGAAACCTGCATTCTCATAAAGAGGCAACAGCCGGTCGATAGTCTGCTGGCTCATACGGGTGGCGAACAGCGACTGCTGTCCGTCGCGCATCGTCAAATCTCTGATTTTAAGCTTTCGAGCTTCCATAATACGATTTCATATCTTGATTTCAGGCTACAAAGTTATATCTTTTAATCCGATTACGGAAATAATTCCGTAATAAGAAACCGCTATGACGAAAAAAACATATTTGCGCCATTGATCAGCCAAGCCTTCAAGCCGACAGGTCAGCGCGAAAGATTCAGATTAAACGACAGTCCGAAAGCGCTGTCGGTCACGGGATAGGCATTCGAGCTAACGATCGGCGTATTGACATGGTGCTCGAAGAACATTCCGAGTGTCATACGCCTCGAAAGCACGTAATTGGCAGTCAGATTCACACCGAGAGTGCGTGTGCCGGAGGTAGCCTGTGTATAGGCCGTTTCGATGCGTCGTATAAGAGCCTGATTGGTCTGAAGCGAAAAATCGGCATTGACGGTCAGGTCATTGCTGATGCCCTGTTGCGAGCCTCTGATCTTAAGGACGGTGTTGAAATTGGTGATCTTGTAGCCGACACCCGCTGTCAGCCCCGATGAAGTGGCTTCCACTACCTGTCCGGCAGAGGTGTTGAGCGTCAGCGTGCGCTGGTTGCGCCATTCGGCATTAAACGTCAGATCGTTTTTCAGTGTCACGGCCACACCGATCAGAGGAGCAAACCGCTCGGTGATCGCAACCGACGAAATATTGAAGGGTGATGACGGCACGGGATTGCCGCTCAGTTCGTCGAGTGTAAAGCCGAGACGCTCGCCTTCGACGCTCACCCAGTTGAGATATGAGGAATACGAGCCGACGCTGTAAGTGCACTGATATGCGTGGGTGAGAGTGAATGCCTTGAACAGATCTGACATTTTCGGCAACTTTACAAGGCCGTCGTAGGTCACGCGCCAGTTGGGCATCACCGACGCAAGAGAGGGGAATGGATCAAGATTTTCCCGGCCGGGATCACGTCCGGTATACGCCGCGATGAAAGCAGGCACAAGCACATCACTCGACGTCTGCGACACTCCGCCGTTGGCCGGGTTGTAAGGCATCCCCGCGAGAGCACTTCCATGCATGAATCCCGACGACGGATAATCATGGCGTGCATACGCCTGCTCAAGCCTGGAGGCCACCACAGGTATGGCCTCGATCATGTCGGTGAACGCCTTGGAGGCATATCCGTCGGCGGCTTTCGACGATCGCAGCGATGTGGCTATCGCACAATGGGTCTTGGTGTAAGATCCGGCATAAGTGACAGGCATCCCCGCATACATGAACTGTATCGACGAGGTGCGGTTGTCAGTCCGGTTGCCGATAAGCTGTATTTTCAGGCCGTTGACCGGCTCGAGTGTCAGTTCGAGATTGACCTCCGAAGTGCGCGAGAACACCGCCGGCGACACCTGACCGTCGTCGGTCATCAGCCATCCGCGCGACAGCGCCTTTTCGACATAACTGTCGTCGGTGAATCCGAATGCGAAGTCAAGTCCGGGCGACATGGGTCCGAAACTGCGCGACTGCCCGAACACATTGCCTACATCAGGGATAAACAGCGGCAACGAGAGCGATCGCGAAGAGCGCCATCTGACCGCAGCCGACCGGGGCGACATCAGCAGTCGGGCACCATACTGCGCCAGCTCGTCGAGCCAGCCGTCGCGCTCCTTGCGCAGCTCCACCACCCGGACCTGTATCGTGCGGTCGTCGCGGGTGAGTATCTCGATGGAATTGTCGTCGACCACACGTGTCTGCAGTCTGACAGGTCTGCGTGTGTCGAGATCAAGAGCCGTCAGCTTCACCTTCTTTGTGCGCAGATTGTGCGTCACAATGGTTGATGTGTCGGCGCTGAGCGGATAGTTGCGTTCGAAACGCTTCGGCCGGTCAAGTGTGCGGCGACCTCCGCGCCCGGGGCGTTGAGCCGAGGCTGAAAAGCGCTGGCTGACACGTTTGAGATACGGTATCTTGTTGTACAGTTTATCGAATGCAAGCCTTCCCTCGGCAGTCCACGACCCTTGGTTGGCAATCTTGTTGCCCATAGTCACACCGTCGACCGTGGCGCCGCGGTCCCATCTGTAGGTGGCGTTATATGTAAGCTGTCCGGTCAGAAAATCTATGGCGGGAATCTGGTTGAACGGTGCACGGTAAGCCCCGGTGAAGGTCTGATTGTAGGCCCAGGGGGTGCCAAGGTGCAGAATCGACTGCATGACAGTATCCTTCCACTCCTTATAACGGTCAGGGAACAGACGCCTGTTGACGGCTCCTATAGGCTCGTCGATGCGGGCCGAAGTGTTGGAACTGAATGTCAGCGAGAGCGAGCGCAGCGGACTCCATGCGAGGTTGAGCTGACGGTCCCAGAGAAAATTCTTGCCCACCTGCACCGGAAGCCTCACTCCTGCATCGATCTCGCTGCGGGTCTGTTCCTCATGATAATAACGCGACATGGTGGTCAGAAAGCTTATCTGCGAGGGAAGCCAGTTGAACTCCCAGTCCGATAGAAACTTCATGCTCTTGCGCCGGCCCACCATGCGGGCAAACGGTTTCAGAGGCTTTATACGCGGGGCGTAGCTGTATTGCAACGAACCACGATAGTCGTCGGTATTCTCATATTCGGTGGTCGGATCGGCCTTCGATTGCCTGTTGAACGAAAAATTGACCGTGAAGTTGGCCGGATCCCAAGGCATCGGATTCTTGGAGCGGACACCGAAGTTCAGCCCCGACACGCTGAAGCTGCGCACCGTGGCGCGCTCCACAGCATAGGCTTTGATGGAGTCGCGTTCGTGGCGCGATGAAGCATCGTCGAGAGCGTCATTGAGCAGCACATCGCGGTCAAGCGGATTATATTTCGGAGTGGTGTTTTCTTTCACCACCGAGTAATAGACCGGAGCGCGTAGGGCAAGCTTCGACGGCACGATCTTGCCGACATCGGTCTGCACGGCAAAATTAAACTGTCTGAAATCGTCCATCCGCCGCGAATTCAATCCCTGGTCGACAGCGCCGAAACCGGCCGTTTCGAGCTGGCCTCCGACATCGATTGTAGCTATATCCGAAAGCATCAGATTGGCCACACCTTTGGCCGCCCAGCCGCCTTCGCTGTTGAAATCCGTCACTTTCAACTCATTGACCCACACGGTGCCCTCCTTTACGGCCGGAGATGTATTGCGCACACCGATCATCATCACCCTGACGTCGCTGAGCGACGGATTGCCAAGCACCGACACCGTATTGGCCTCACATTCGGGGTCGTGAACGGAATAGAGCGTGGCATAGCCGACTCCCGGCTCACCGGCTGTCTTGGCTCTGTTGCGGAGCTTCTTCACGTCGACGAATGTCTGCAGGGCTATATCGAGCCTGTTCTGCTCAGGCCACACCTTTTCGCGGTCGGCACGCGTATCGGCATAGTGCCCGTGGGGGGTCAGGCGCAGCGGTATCTCGTATTCGTAGAAATTGTTGCGTATGTCAGTGCCGAGCCTGACAAACAGTGAAAGCTCGCCGTTGCGAAGCGCTGTCGGATCGTCGATCAGCTGTTCGGCGTGAACCCACATCTGGAGGCGGCGGTAGTTGCGCAGATCCTGCATGGTGTTGCGGTAGACGCCCCGGGCATCACCTGCCGCCAGATCGGTGACACGCAGCGACATCGACTGCTCGTTGAGCTGCACGATCTGCTGCTGGGCCGGATCCGACAGACGGCTTACTCCGGGAGGCAACACATAGTTGACGGGAGTACGGCCCGAATTCTCCTCGATATTGACCACCGACACGTCGAGCTGCCCGGAGGCGGGCATGTCGCCTCGCGAATTGAGATTGTAATCGTAGGTGCGCCACTCTCCGCGCACCAGTTCGAGAGTAGCGAAACGCAGATGGGTCGGACGCCGGAAGCCTGTCATAAACATGCGCACGAACCTCACCGTCGACAGATCGCTTATCGAACCGACCACACGCTCGAAGTCGGCCAGCGGTATCTTGAACTGATACCACTCCACCTCGGCATCGGTGCCGTCGCGCAGACTCACGAGCGAGGTCTGCTTGTCGGTGATGTAGTTGGTGCCCACACGCAGATCCTGCGGACGTATCGACACACGATACTGGAAATAGCGCTCATATTCGTTGAGCGTGTTGTCCTGATTGATGTCCTCCACATCGGGCATGTTGCGCGACGACTGATAGAGCGGATCGTCGGCCTCTTCGGGCGAGAGCGAATTGCCCTCCACTCCGTTGTAGCGCTTGTAGCGCTCCAGTATGCCGAGCCGCTGCTCGTCGTAGTCACGTCCACGATAGAAATGATAGTTGTCGCCGGCCGGGTCGTTGAGAGGCGAGAACCGGTCGGCCTCCATGCGCTCGCGGGCCTCGGGCGACAGCCGTCCGCGCAGCTGTTCCACATAGCCGGCGTAAGTGGGAAATTCAAACTCGTCGTCGTTGGGAAGCCCGTCGAGTCCAACGTCCTGTCGCCGGCGCGCTGTAGTGTTGTTGTCAAAGGCGTAGGTGAGCGAGTTCTGATCGCTCACACGTCCCCACGACGTAGTGCGCATAAACCGGTCGTCGCCGTCGGCCGGAATTCCGTTCTCATACGACTTCAGCCCATCCTTGAGTATATCCTCGGATATCTCTCCGAAATTGAAATACAGGTCGCCCCCCTCGGTATTGGGGTTTTCCGGATCGAGAAACGGGTTCATGAGCCAGAACTGCACATACTCGATATTGCTCTGCTCGAAATTCGTGTTGTCGAGACGCCGCATGATGCCGCCCCAGCGTTTTTCGGGCTGCAGCAGCCGCCCCTGATCGTCGATACGCTCCGCGTCAACATTGTAGGGACCGCGCTCTTCGGGATAGAACGACAGATTGAGAGTCTGTATGGTCGACGATTCGCCATAGGTGAGCTGACGGTCGGGGAAAATCTCGCGCGATGTCACCTCGCGCACATAAGGATTTGACTGCTGCTTGAGATCGGCCCGCAGATAGCCCGGACAGAGCGATGAATTGCGCTGGGTGAACATCCGGTCGATATAATACCAGTTGAGAAGCGCGCGGTTCTTGCCATACTCGGGATTGTCTGACAGAGCTGCTTCCGGGAAGAGCGGGTCGGGGCCGTTGTCGTAGGGGGTGGAGGCAAGAAACCACGAGTAGGGCGAGCGCAGGTCGATGCCCGTCTGGCTCGATTCGAAATCGTCGATAAACGAGCTCCCCTTGTCCGATCCGCTCTTCTGCGCCGCAGGCTGCAGCCGCGCCAATTCGCCCTGCAGACTGATACGCGACGGAGCAGTGGCGTCGATCGTGGGCACTTTGTTGAGCAGAGTATTGACCCACGGCAGCTCCGTGGCATAGCCGAAATTCAGTCCGTAGATGGTGTTACTGACCGTTTCGTTGCCTATGTTGACCTTTTCGGTCAATGCCTTTTCGGAATAATGCATCAGCGTGGCTCCCAGATAGAAATCCTTGCTGAACCGATAGGTCATGTCGAGTCCGAGAAGAGTCTTGCGCTGGGTCGAGAAGAGGCTCTGGTTTTCGAGCGTCACCGACACATCCTGCCCAGAATCGATGATGCTCTGATTGGTGATGGTGACTATGCCGAGAGCGTAGTCGACGGTGTAGTCGGTGTTTTCGGTTAGCGTCACTCCACCGGCTGTGACCACCACCGAACCGCGCGGCACATTCATGGCGTCGAGCCTTATCTGCGCCCCGCCGCTGGCACGGTATTCGCCGGTGATCACAAACTTGTTTTTGTCGGCAAACTGGCGCGCCACCACAAGCGTGGAGTCATACAACTCCTGATACACAAACGGCGCGGCGGCCTCCTGACTGCCTATGCGCTCCACAAGATTGCTGCCAAACGGCTCGGCGACAGGAAATATCACCTTGCCGGTCGACGTCTGCACGGTATATCCCTCTATGAAATCGAAAAAACCGTCGGGATTACCCTCCCGGTTGGAGTCGAGCCGGTCGAGTCCCATCAGCTGAAGCAGCGGCGTGGAGCTCAAGCCCGCCACAGGCAGATAGGGGATCTCTATGCCGGTAGTGTCCGACAGATACTTCACCTGCAGTTTGAAATTGTCGGGCTGCACCTGATAGGCGCCGAGCGAATAGACGTTTTTCATCATCAGCCGCCACATGGGAAGCCGCGGATTCTGCGTAGTGCTCTTGAGCATCTTCACGTAGAGGCTCTGGCTCGTGTCGGATATGTCGGCCGAGAATTCGCCCACCTGATACACCTGCCCCTGACATGTGTACTCAAACGCCACGGCGAGCACTTCGTCGGCCGCGAGCTGGCTTTTGAGAGAGATATACCCGAGGGTGGGGTTGAGAGTGTATTCCGACTCCGACAGCAGCCGGGCGCTCTCCACCTTCTCATAGTCGGTGCCGCCCTGTATGCCAAAGACACCCAACGGCGCCAGAGCCTGACTGACCGAACTGATAAACCGTGCGGTGGGATAATCGTTCTTGATGGTCTGCAACAGATTGTTGGCCGTGTTTGACGGCACTGTGGCCGATGGACTGACAGTCCAGTGATCCGAAGCCAGACGGGTTGTTTCGGCGAGATCCATGAAGGCCGTCAGGTTGCGGCTCTGACTGTAGTTGTTGCCTTTGTTGGTGATCCACACCTCTATGCGGGTGATGTTGATGCCTCCACCCACGTATGGCAGCCGCGAGGCGAACTCATCGTAGTGATCGCGGAAATACTGCGCCAGAAAGTAGTGGCGGTTGGCATCATACTCATCGGCATTGAGCGAGAATGCCGTAGTCTGCACTCCGCCGCGGGTGTTGATCGAACGGGTTTCGGAATTCTGCTGCGACACGAGAGCCGTGGCTGTCAGCCGGCCGAACTGCAGCGTCGACTTGATGCCGAACAGAGCCGTGGAGCCTCGTATAAGCGATGACCCGGTGGTCATGCTCACATTACCGGCTTCGATATTGCGCACTATGTCATCCTCCGTGCCCTCATACTGCAGTTTCAGGTTTTTTGAGTCGAAATCAAAAGTAGCGTCGGTATTGTAGTTGAGATTGAACTTCATACGGTCGCCCACCGACGCCGCCACAGTGGCCTGTATCTTCTGGTCGAAGTCGAAGAATGTCTTGCGCCGTGAATTGAGCGACAGAGCCGGATTGTCGGTCTTGGTCGACTTGACGGCCGTGGTGATCTGTACCGAACCGGTGGTGGTCAGCCTCACTCCGCCCGGACCGAAAATTCTGTCGAGCGGCCCGAGATCAAAATTCATGTCGAGAAGATCGAACTGACGGCGCTCACGCCGGCGCACGGAATCATTGTCAACACCCGGACCGCCGTCGAGCATACGGAACCGTTGCCTCCGCTCGTTGCGTTCACGCCAGCGGGCATACTGCGATGGCGTGAGGATAAAAGGAGTGGCTATATCCTTGTCACCAACCCTGGTACGCAATACATAGCAACCGCTTTCGGCATCATATTCGACCGAACTGACCACATTGCGCGGCAATCCGAGATCGGCCGGCAGGGGCGCGCCGAGCAATTCGTCGTAGGTGCGGGGCACTGTGGGCGATACCGGCGATATGGCCAGCGAATCGGCCGGCGAGGCAGCCTGCAAAGGCAACGGCATGCCCGCAGCTGCGGCCAAAAAGACCACTGCCAGTACAAAATATCTGATATATATATATTTAGAATCGTCGACGGCCATTGACATAAGGCATGCGCCTGTATGCGCACACGTGTATATGCCTACTGATAACGATAAATGTTGGATATTTATTGTAACTTTGTCATGCCGGCCGACGTTAACAATTAACGGATCCGACACCACAACTCGCACGAGATGCCATCATTTTCCGACATATTACGGTCATTGTCGCGGCGCTCACGATCGGGGCTGCGGCGGTTCGAGCGCTTCACCCACCGCAGCGCGGCCTCACTGCGCCTTATTGCGTCCATACTCACCGTAACGGCTTTTGTGGCTTCTGCCGCCTGCTTCGCAGGGTTTATCATATACATGGGCTTTGACCTGTCGCAGGCCGACACCGCAAGCCTCCGGCGGATGCTGAGAGCCGCCCAGGCAGTGTTCATACTCCGCGTAGCCTACGGACTGATATTCTTTTTCCGCCCGACATGCCGCCAGACCACCTGGGTGAAATGGATCGTCGACTGCATGATCTTGCTGACGCTGCTCCCATGGATCTATCCCCACCCGGAGCACCCGTGGCTTCCATGGCTTGAGCGGATGCTCTACAGCGAGGCGTTTCTCTACTCCTCACTGGGAGCCTATGCACTCGTGACACTATGCTACGGCATAATCCGCGCCGTAGGCAAACGCACCAACCCGTCGCTGCTGCTGTCGACCAGTTTTCTGATATTCATATTCATCGGCTCGCTGCTGCTGATGCTGCCGAAATCCACCTACGCCGGCATAAGCTATACCGACGCCCTGTTTGTCAGCACGAGCGCCGTGTGCATCACCGGGCTGACACCTGTCGACGTCTACACCAACTTCACCCCCATGGGAGTCACCATTCTGGCCGCCCTGATACAGATAGGCGGCCTGGGAGTAATGACATTCACGAGCTTCTTCGCCATATTTTTCAGCGGCAACGCCTCGATCTATTCCCAGATGCTGCTGCGCGACATGATCTACTCGCGGTCGATGTCGGCTCTCGTGCCCACACTCTTCTATATCCTCGGATTCACCCTGACGGTGGAGGCCATCGGAGCGGTAGCGATATGGCTGAGCGTCACAGGCACACTGGGCATGACGCTTGAAGAGGAGATGGCTTTCGCGGCATTCCATTCGCTGTCGTCGTTCTGCAACGCCGGCTTCTCCACACTGCCGCAAGGCATGTCCAACCCCATGCTGCTCGCCGCCGGCAACAACTCGATCTACTGGGTTACGACGGCTATTGTCGTGGCCGGCAGCATAGGATTCCCGATACTGGTGAATCTGCGCGACGCGGTCGTGTGCCGTATCAGCGAATTACGGGCACGCATGCGTCACCGCGAGCACGAACCGCACAATGTGCACCCCTTCAACATGAACACCAAGATCGTCATCACCACCTTCATGGCTCTGCTTATAGCCGGTGCGGCGGCATTTCTATGGCTTGAATGGGACAATACCCTGGCCGGCATGACACTCTGGCAGAAGATCACTCAGGCAGCCTTCAACTCGGCCACTCCGCGCAGCGCCGGATTCTCGTCTGTCAACCCGGCGTCGTTCCGCGACATAACCCTTGTCGCTGTAATATTCCTGATGTGGGTGGGAGGCGCCGCACAGTCGACAGGCGGAGGCGTGAAGGTCAACACCCTTGCGGCCATTCTGCTCAATCTGCGCGCCATAGTCACCGGACGGCCATACGTCACCGCATTCCAACGCACCATATCGGTCAATTCCATACGACGCGCAAACGCCGTCATAGCCCTCTCGATCATCTCCTACCTCATTTTCTCGCTACTGTTGCTGGGGCTGGAACCGCAGCTGTCCACACGGTCGCTGCTGTTCGAGTCGTGCTCGGCGCTCTTCACCGTAGGATCATCGCTCGGCGCCACTCCCCTCCTCTCCGACGCATCGAAGATACTGCTCTGCGCCGCGATGTTTCTCGGCCGCGTGGGCATCATATCGCTCCTCACCGGCATAGCCGGACGCCAGAAAGCGGCTATACAGCCAAGATATCCATCAGACAACATCATCATAAACTGACCCAGACATGCGCTACCTGATAATCGGACTCGGCATCTATGGAGCCAACCTCGCCATAGACCTCACCAACATGGGACACGAAGTGATCGGAGCCGACAAGAACCCATCGCTTGTCGAATCGATCAAAGACTTCATTTCCACAGCCTATATCATCGACTCTACCGACGAAATGTCGCTCAGTGTGCTCCCGCTTAAAAACGTCGACCTCGTGATTGTGGCCATAGGCGAAAATTTCGGAGCAAGCATCCGCACCGTCGCACTGCTGAAAAAACTCGAAGTGAAGCACATCTTCGCCCGCGCCATCGACAAGCTGCACGAGGCGATACTCGAAGGCTTCCACATAGACCGCATACTCACCCCCGAGCAACGAGCAGCCTCCGATCTCGTCAACGAAATGGGACTTGGCGCTGAAATCGAATCGATGCGCATCGACGACGAACATTATGTGCTGAAATTCCCCGCCCCCGACTTTTTCACAGGATCGCGCTACGACGCGCTCGACCTGCGCAAGACCTACGGAATGGATCTCGTAGCCGTAAGCCGACTTAAAGAGAGCCGCAACCTGCTCGGGGTCAACAGCCGCACACTGCAGCGGATATTTCCCGAAGAAGATCCCGAAATGGAGGTCGAAAAAGGCGACGAACTCGTGTGCATCGGCACAGCCGACTCTTACCGCAAACTCTTTGCCCACGTCAGGTTCTGACCGACACGGTTCTTCAACAGTCCGATTGCTCATAGTTGTATATCAAGCCAATACAGCATGTTATTCAGTCAAGAGGATGCCATCAGGCTATTGGAAGAGAATATCGACTGCAATAATTTTATGTTAAAATACATTAATTGAGTGCTAAAAGTATTGCAATTTACCAAAAAGTGCCTAACTTTGCTCCAGTTTTTCATGGTATTAGATTTAAGGTAAAAAGATTATTCGTCGGGATGACGAGTGATTTTTTTATTTTTATACCCTCCCGATCTATTTAGACTCCCCCAGCATTTGATAGCAACAAGTCCTATAAGACCTATAAATCCTATAAGATCTATGAGTCCTATAAGATCTATTGGTCGTCATATAGGATCATCTTCCACAAACTTTTTTTGCAAAAAAGGTGCCGTGTCATTGACACGGCACCTGATGATCAAGCGGAAGCCTATGCTACTCTCCGCAACCTTAATGTCCAACTAACAAATCGGTCTTGACACTTGATCATTTGACTTTCGTCCGGACTCCCCGGCCTCCGTCAGAGGCCGGGTCGCCGAACGGGTTATAGCATACTTAACGTGAGATTACTCAGCGGAGGGAACATCCCAGCCGTAGTTCTGCACGAGGTTCTTGTTGTACTGCAGCTGCGTCAGAGGTATCGGATAGAGCCAGCGCTTGTCGTTGGTCTTCCACTTGCGGCCTTCTGGATAGATAGGCTCGTTGCCGTAGACCATCAGATATTTGTCACCATTGTAGCTGATCACTTTCAGACCGTTGTCGCCACCGAAGGTGATACCTGTCTGGATCGGCTGTCCGGTTTCTTCGTCAATGTATTCCTCACTGAAATCACCGTCGACAGCAAAGAATGCCTCCTGCTGGGGAGTAACCTTGATGCCGAGGAATGTCAGCGGATTCTCGAGGAGCTTCATGGCATTCCAGCGCTTGAGGTCGTCCATACGGAATCCCTCGTGAGCCAGCTCTACGCGGCGTTCGCGACGGATCTCATAGATCAGCGGCGACACGCTGTAGCCGTAGTCGACCGGAGCGGCGTCAGCCACAGGCGAAGTGGTCAGATGAGCCATGCCTACGCGGTCGCGGAGCTTGTTGACAGTGTTGTCTAGCACGTCCTGAGTGCAGGTGCCGAGCTCGGCGTTGGCTTCGGCGTTGATGAGCAGAGTTTCGGCATAGCGGAAGAGGAACCAGTCGAAAGTACAGCTCTGAGGCTGCTGCTGCTCGTAGTCCGACGAGTGGAATTTCCACGACGAATAACCGGTACATGCACCGTTGGCAGTAGCGAGCAGATCGCGGCGGGGATAGTCCTCGCTGGGATACCAGAGCATAGCGGCATTGCCGATTGTCTGAATCATACGCGGGTCACGGCCGTCGAACTCGTCGGCATAGCTGTCATCGCCCTTATAGCCCGAACCGGCATTGGCGATAGGCAGTCCGTTCTTCATCAGATAGCTCATTGCAAAGTCCTTGCTGAAACCGAGGTTGTTCTTGCCTTCCTGACGACCCACCTCGTTGGTGACGAGATTGATCGTATAGTAGCGGGCGAAGATATTCTCCTTGTTGCCCCAGAGCTGAGTCTGGATGAAGAGGTTGTGGTAGTAGAGCGGATCGCCTGCAGGCTGGGGAGCCTCGGAGGGAGCGTCGACCTTGACGATATCATACTTGCCGGTGTTCATGATGGCCTGCGAAGCGTCGGCGGCCTTCTTAAGAAGGGCGTTGGCGTCGAGTCCTTCGCATCCCTTCATGCACTCCTCATTGGCATTGTGATACTTCACGTATGTGCCGAAATAGAGGCAAACACGGGCGAGCAGCGCGCGGGCGGCGTCCTTGCTCGGACGACCCATCACTTCGTTGCCACCGTCGGGAAGCCACTGGGCTGCAAACTCAAGGTCGGCTATGATATTGGGCACAACTACCGAGCGGGGATCCTGGGTCTTGTAGAGCAGCTCCTCGTCGTTGGTCTGGAGGTCTGATTCATACCAGGGCACATTGCCGAACGTACGGACTTTGGAATAGTATGCCAGGGCGCGGATCATGCGCACCTCAGCGACATACTTGTTGATGTCGGCCTCGTTGCCCTCTACGCGCTGATAGCGGTTGAGGAAGTAGTTGCACTGGCGGATTGTCGACCAGTCGTTGTAGCTCCAGCCGCTGGCGTTGGCCGTCACGTATGTGTCGAAGAGATACGAACTGATGGTTGCGGGCACCATGTTGTCGCTCTCGCTGTCGCCGGTCGACGATGCGCCGCCGAAGTTTCCGAACAGACCGGTAGCGTAAAGCTCGAGGTCATCGACCGTGTTCCAGAATGTAGGATCGGAGAACCCTTCCAGCGGCTTCAGGTCTGTGTAGTCGCAGGCCTGAAGCAGACCACAGGCCACGACTGCCGATGCGATATATTTCAATTTCATATATTCAGAGTTTTTACGGGATTGATTAAAGTGTAAGGTTAAGACCTATTGTAAACTTGCGCTGAAGCGGGTAGGTCATGTTGCCGAGGGTCTCGGGGTCTACACACTTCTCCATCGGGGTGATGGTCAGGAGGTTCTCACCCTGCACATAGAGGCGCAGACGCTCGATTCCCACCTTCGAAGTGACCTTGACCGGGATAGTATAGCCGAGCATCACGCTCTTCAGACGGCCGTAGCTTGCATCCTGCAGATAGCGGGTCGAAGTCTGACGGCTTGCACCGTTCTTGCCACCGTTGTGCGAGAGCAGGGGGAAGAATGCACCGGTGTTCTCGGGCGTCCAGGTGTTGTTGGCTGTATGCTTCTGAGGTACTGACCACTCATTGCTGAAAGCCCAGTAGTCGTCGCCGCCGAACCAGTAGTCGCGCTTGCCGGTACCCTGCCAGAACATATCGAAGTCAAATCCTTTCCACTCGGCACCTACAGTGATACCGAACTGATAGCGCGGAGTGCTGTTGCCGATGATGTGGCGGTCGCCTGGGTTGTCGACAGTGTTGTCGCCATAGCCTATGATGCCGTCGCCGTTGCGGTCAACATATTTGGTCATACCGGGTTCCCATGTTCCACCCCAGATCTGGCTCTGGCTCGGGCTTGAAGCCACCTCTTCGGCAGTCTGGAAAAGACCGTTGGAGTCATAGCCCCAGATTTCGCCAATCTTCTGGCCTACGTAGTACGAACCGAGGTTCTTGTCGGGATTGTCAAACTTGGTGATCTCGGCCTGATAGTCGGAGAGCGAAACACGGCCATAGTAGTTTAGGCCTATGGAGTTCACGCGGTCGTTCCAGCGGAGGGCGAGCTCCCAACCGGTTGTACGGAGGTCGGCTGCGTTGGCCTGCGGAACGTTCGTGCCGAGCACGCCGGGGAGAGGATTCTGCCCTGTGAGCATGCCCTTGGTGTCGCGCTGATACCAGTCGAATTCGGCTGTCAGACGGTTGCCGAGGAATGCAGCGTCAAAACCGAGGTCGAGCTGATCAACCTTCTCCCATGTCAGAGTAGCGCTGACAAGACCCGGAGCCTGAACCACCAGCGGACGGTTGTTGTAGCCGCCTACGATATATCCGAGAGTACCGGAGTTCATGTTGGCGATATAGGGGAAGTTGGATCCCACGGCCTGGTTGCCCAGACGTCCGTAAGAAGCACGGATCTTCATGTTGTTCCACCAGCCACGCATGCCTTCCCAGAAGCTTTCTTCAGAGATACGCCAGCCGATCGATCCCGAGGGGAAGAAACCATAGCGGTCACCGCTGGGGAATTTCGACGAGCCGTCGTAGCGCCATACAAATTCAGCAAGGTATTTGCCCTGATAATTGTAGTTGAGACGTCCGAACCAGCTGTTGATCGACCACTGTGTGGCTGAAGAGCTCATGCTGCGGTCGCCGCTGGCCTGGTTGAACTGGTTGGAGTTGCCGCTAAGAAGATCATTGCGCTGTGCGCTGAACGAGCCGTTGACCTTCTTTTCCTGGTTGTAACCGGTCATGATGGTGAAGTTGTGGCTTCCACCGAGTGTCCAGTCATACTGCGCGAAGGCGTTGAATGCCTGATAGTAGTCGTTGGCCGAATACTTGTAGATGTAAGTCGGACGACTGGTCCAGGGATAGTCGGCCAGAGGCTCGCCATCGACACCATACTCCATAAACGCGGTGTTGCGCGAAGTCTGGTTGGAAGTGTAGGCGTTCCAGGTGTAGTCGGCCTGCACGAAGAGATTCTTTATAGGAGTCAGCTTAACAACGCCTGTCATCCAGAGGTCATTGTTCTGAGTCTTGGAGTTACCGCCCTCGGCAGCCACGGCCACGGGGTTGGTAAAGCTGCCCTGTCCGGCCCAGTTACCGTCGGGGTGCTTGACAGGCATGAACGGACGAAGGTCGTTCTTGAACATACCTGACATGCTTGTCACGCCCGAGTTGCCCGATCCGGTGGGGTGGGTCTGGGTGACGTAGGCATTGCTGATCTTACCGCCCACAGTCAGCCAGTTGTTGATCTTGGTCTCGACGTTGATCGATGCGTTGTAGCGCTTGAAGTTTTCGTCGGCGCCGCGGCGGTTGGTTCCCTGGTCGGTCATAGCCAGCGAAGCGTAGTAGGTAGTCTTGTCTGTACCGCCGTTGATGCTGAGGTTGTAGAGCTGTGAGAACGAAGTCTTGTAGAGAGCGTCCCACCAGTCGGTGTTGCCGCAATACTCATACTTGTTTGATCCGGGGACGGTGAATACCGGCGAATCGTAGCGGCCGTAGAAGTAATCTTCAACATACTGGTTCACGAGATCGTTGAAGTAGTTCGAGCCACGGTCGTTCTGTGCGGCTCCGTTCATCATCTGGAGATACTGGAGCGAGTTGACCTTATGGAACTCCATGGCAGCCTGCGACCAGTAGCCCGACGCACCGAAGCTGATGGTCGGCTTCTCGTTGGCACGACCCTTCTTGGTGGTGATGAGGATCACACCGTAGGCAGCGCGCGCACCATAGATGGCAGCCGAAGCTGCGTCCTTAAGCACGGTCACCGACTCGATGTCGTTGGGGTTGACGAGGTTGGCATCCATCTGCACGTTGTCGACAAGCACCAGCGGGCTACCGCCGTTGAGCGAGGTAGTACCGCGGACGTTGAACGACGATGTGGCACCGGGAGCGCCACCGTTGTTGGCCGATACGTTAAGGTTACCGATCACACCCTGCAGACCCTGACCGATATTGGTGATCGGACGATCCTTGAGCACGTCGCCATTGACCGTGGCGACAGCACCGGTAAGATTCACTTTCTTCTGGATACCGTAGCCGACGACTACTACTTCGTCGAGCTGGTTGCCTTCGTCGGACAGCACCACCGACAGAGGCTGGCCGTCCCATTTCACGTTAACTGTGGTGTAGCCCACACTGGATATACGCAGAGTAGCACCTTTATTAACACCTGTGAGCGAGAACCGGCCGTCGATATCGGTCGATGTTCCCTTGTTCGTACCAATGACAAACACCGAAGCTCCGACCATCGGTTCACCCGTTGAGTCGGTCACGGTGCCGGTACAGGTCCCATTTGTCTGGGACACGCCGGCTGCCTCCTGAGCGTAGACAGCCTGATAGCAGCCTCCTGCACTGAGAAGGCATGCCAGCATTACTTTTGTCAACTGTTTTGGCATAAGATTTATATTAGAGGTCGTACATTTGTACGGTTAAATGTTTTTGAATAAATTTATCTTCAAATATCAGGCATCACAAGCATGGAACAAGGCAGATTAGGGGGTGGCAAAACCCGTGACTAACGTTCAGTCCCCATGCTTTTACATCTAAAGACTGGATAGTTCGTTGGGGCGGTATGACTGACCCCGTGTTTGCGACGAGAGTGCAAAAGATGTAGTTCCTGACAAAAGATTTGATAACATGACATACATAGGCATCGACATCAGCAAAGCGACGTTTGTAGCTGCTTTTCCTCATGGAAAGGGCTACCGTACCGAGACCTTCCAAAACAACGCGAAAGGCATCCGCAAGTTCATCTCGAAGCTTGACCATGCTATCCACCACTGCGTGATGGAGGCGACAGGCAACTACTGCTTCCTTCTTCTTTATCTTCTTGACAAGACCGGCATACGGGCAAGCCTCATAAATCCGAAGAAGATAAAAAACTATTCCCGCGTAATGATGTCGGTTACCAAAACAGACTCCAAAGATGCCTGTCTCATTGCCGATTTCGGGGAGAGATTCAAGCCGGAACCATATAAGTTCCCGTCCGAACAGATAATGCTTCTGAAACAGAAGAAAACAGTCCTGCGTCAACTTCAGAAGCAACTGACAGCGACAAAGAATCTTCTTTCATCACTTGAGCCTCTGCCGGTTAAGGATAAGAAATGTCTGAACTCATTGAAACAGACCATAACCTTCCTTGAAAAGCAGATCAAGTACATGCAGCAGGAAATGGAGACGGTCGTAACCGATGTGTTTGACAAGCAGCTTAAACTCCTTACCTCTATAAAGGGTATCGGAGTCACACTTGCCACTGCGCTGATTATAGCTACCGGAGGCTTTACCTACTTTGAAAATGCCAAGCAGTTGTCCCGCTTTATCGGTATCTGCCCCACGATAGAGCAGTCCGGCACAAGCATCAATATCCGTGGACATATCAACCGTAACGGTGACGAGACTCTGCGTTCGATGCTTTATGTGGCGGCATGGTCAGCAAGTCAGCACAACAAGGCGTGCAAGGAATGCTACCAGCGTTTGCGGGGCAAAGGAAAATCAGGCAAAGTAGCCATGATTGCTGTGGCAAATAAACTCGTTAGACAGGCTTTTGCTGTTGTGACATCCAATAAGTCATATATCGACGGCTTCGTCTCTACGAAACCTGATTCCGCCCTCTAAACTATTCCTCTCTCCTTCTGGCTAGGGGATGCCCGAGCGGCGGGGGCGGCCTAAACCGCCCCCAAGAGCGGACTGCGGCAAGACCATTCTCAAATAATCTAAGGTGGATGTAATTTTTGCCTCATTTTATTTGGTTTTTAATATAGTTCGTCGTTAGGGTTATAATCTGAACTCATTCGCGGCCTCTGCCGCTGGTATTTACACTGTCGCTCCGTTATGGTGCACTAATGTTTTGTTCACCAATTTTTGTCAAATTTACAACACATATCCGAAAACTCAGTTAACTTTTTATAACTACCCCCCCCTATTTAATTTTTTTTAACACAAAATGCCAGTACTCGTTCTGACCCCAGACGGCCATAAAAAAAGGGTGAGCCGCCGCCATAATGGCTACGACTCACCGCGTTACACTGACCGGTCAGCTACCGGCCGTCACTTCCAGCGCCCGAATATGACGATGTTGTTGTCGTCTTCGTCGAGCGTGGCCTGAAAATCCTTGAGTTTTTTCAGCTCATCGCCGGAAATATCATATTGCTCGATACTCTTGTCGATCCACGACGAAAGACCACCAGGGCTCGAATTCATTACAAAATAACCGGGGCTTTTGGAGAATGCCCAACCGCTGTCCCAGCGCACTTCGCCGATGCAGTCGACCATAATATTGCAATACGCTCCGCGCAGGCTGACCGGATCGACAAGCATCGGAGTCTGCGACGGAATGACGTAACTGTTGTCGTTGACAGCCTGCGGCTCTCCGAAGCTGAGGAAGAGATACATGCCTCCGAGGCGGTCATACTTGTGCATCAGACCCTCCTTTATGCCTGCCGTAAATACAGGCCGCAGCGTCCGGCCGTCGTATCCGTAGAGCGAATCGGCTGCGGCATCGATGCGAAACATCGCATAGCTGAATCCCTCGGCACGGCTGCCTATGTCACTGTAAAGTTCGCTGCTGAAATCCATAGGCATCTCCAGCCATGGCATGGACACCGACGACAGAATGTTGCCGTCGAAATCCTGTTCCCACACCTCGTCGCGGGATTTAGAGCCGTCGAAACAGATCGACACAGCCGTGATGCGCTGCCGCTTCGTGTCGACTCTCACCGCGCCCTTAGGCATCTGGCGCGCAAGAGGGATGTCGCCGGCAAAGGTTCCGTCGGAATTATAGCTCATCAGCTTTGTGGCGTTATACTGCACCATATATATACGTCCGGCATCGGCATCTACATAGAAATCGTAGGGCGCGATGGAATACTCTCCGGGTCCATTGCCTTTGGCGCCGATCTGACCCAGGTATTTGCCCTCGAAATCAAACTGCTTCACGACGCCATCGCTGTAGACAATGATACGCTCACCCGTGATCCAGGTCTGCCCCGCCCCGACAAGAGCATCGTCGGAGTTTTCAAGTCTTACGATCTTCAGGTCATCGGCAAGATCCGACAGTTTCAGCGTCACCTTCTCGCCCGCCTTGCCGGGATCAGCCACCACGATAGAACCTCCATCGGGCAATTGCACACGCTCGGCTACGACCGGCAACTGATCGAAAGCCGCCAGCGACGACGCACCGCCCGCCGCATTGTCGTTTTTCGCTCCACATGCAGCCGTCAGAGCCGTCAGCATCAGCCCGACGACCGGCTGCACCACATTTCTTTTCATGTCTGTATAAATTCAATGATTCGGTAAAAATTACCGAAGTAGTTGAAAGTTAAGTTAATATATCGAATTGTCAAATACAAACGAATCGCCAAAGCGTTCATTATAAAAACATTAAACAATATGAACGTATTGGCGATTCTCAAAGACTTCACCTTTCAGTGTAAGTCGGTATTTGAAAATACTACAACCAAGATGAGCAAAAGGTTCCTCAACTGGCTGATTTTAACAATACGCACTGTAGCGTTGATTCCGGGCAAAGTCAATTTTACCCGGCTGTCGCGCTATGGCGGTCGTACTGCCAAGACCTTTGCCTCCAATTTCAAGACACCCGTAGACTGGATGAAAGTCAACATAGGTATGGCGCAGGATTGTTTTGGACCGTCCGATGACATGGCAGTGGCAATCGATCCGTCGTTCATTTCAAAGTCAGGCAGCCTTACATATGGCATAGGCCGATTCTGGTCAGGGGTGGCACAACGTGTAAAACGCGGTCTGGAGATAATGGCGATCGGGGCAATAAGTCTGAGTAAACATACATGTGTGATGCTCGGTGCTGTCCAGTCCCCGGACTTCAGGACTCTTGAATCTGAGAAACAAATGTCAATGCTTGACTGGTATGTGGCACTTGTCAGGTCAAAGGCGGCAGAGCTGCTCTCACTGACGGATATTCTGGTTGCCGATGCCTTTTTCTCCAAATATGAGTTTGTAAATAAAGTGATTGGCATGGGATTCCGGTTTGTCGGGAGATTACGTGCCAATTCATATCTGAGGTATCTGGCCATACCGGATTCCTCCGCCCCGCGAAGACGCGGCAGAAAGAAAAAGTATGGAGAGAAAGTGGATTTCTCAACTCTTGATATGTCCGTGTTCACTTCATTCATATATGAGGATTCCAAAGGAATCAAAACCCGATGTCACACGGCGGTCGTACATTCGAGGGCATTGAAACGCGACATCCGTATCGTGGTCTGTCCGGTTGAAAACGGAGAGCCTCTTCTTTACTTCTCTACCGACACCAATATGAGACCTGAAAAGATCATCGGTTTCTACCGCACCCGCTTTCAGATTGAGTTCGGCATACGCGATGCCAAACAGTTTACAGGACTCCAGTCGCAACAGACACGCGACAAAGACCGGCTTGACTTCGCATTCAATCTTTCCTTCACTGCACTTAATGTCTGCAAAGAGGTCATAAGGAAGGATTATCCGGATCTTTCAGTAGCGCAGTTCAAACGGCTTATGTTTGAATCTTATCTCGCCTCAACAATTATTTCGACTTGCGGAAAATCTCCGCATCTCAAAATAATTAAGAGAATAAATCATCGGTTGGCTCAGTTAGCGGCTTAGCCAAGGCTGAAAAACCTCAAATTTTACCGAATCATTGTAAATTTAATATTAGGTATTGATCTATCAGTCGAAATATTCGATCGAGGTGGTTTCCAGCATCATCAGATGAGGTTTTCTCGACATATCGGATATTCTGAAACACGTCAGCCTGCCTCCATAGTCGGAAAACTTGGCGACGAAGCCTACAGTGCCATCCTTCATCCATCCGTTCACAGTAGTGGCATTGCCTTCACGGTCCACAACCATCCGACGATCGAACATTTCGAGGAACTTCCTGCTGTCGTAGCAGAAAATCACCGACATGCCGCGCAAAAAATCAGCAGGCACCGACGATTCGAGTTTCTGACCATCGAAAAAAACTTCTCCTTCGGGCAATATCCTGATGAAGTGCTGTTGACCTTGTACAACCCAGTCCAATGTTATGCCGGCATTCACCGAATCCGAATAATAGTTCATCACCACAGGGGTCATCTCTCCGTCGGGCGACAGCCTGAACGGCCTGATGTGTGTGGATGGGAGCATCCTTGCCTGCAATTCGATGCGACACCCCTTGGATGAACGCAGTTTCTCTATACCGAGCTCCATGGTCTTTTCGGCGGCCACGGTAGTGTCGGGACGCGAAAGAAGCAATCCGATACCGACGCCTATCACCAACACCGCCGCCACACGTCCCACATGATGCAGCAAACGCGCCAGACGGTTACGGCGATGTCGCGGCATCACAAACTTCATCCGCGTCACGGGTGCATGCTTCGGAGTCAAAGCCTCGATCAGACGGCCGTAATCCCTCTCATTTTGGTCGGTGGAGTGGTTCATAACACATCGTATTTTAATCTTAACAACTCAAGCCCTTGATAATAGCGGCGTTTTGCGGTGGCGGCCGACACACCAAGGACTTCGGCTATATTGTCGAACGTCATCGAACCATAGATCCTGAGCCTTATGACCTCGCTGCACGTTTCGGGCAAGCCCGACAGCATGATGCTGACACGCTGGAACTCATCTTCGAAACAGGCCGACGGCTCGGAAATCAGCCGCTCAACTTCAGGCGAGTCGAGCGACAGACATCTGACGCTACGGGCATTAGACACACAGGCGTTGAACAGCGACCTATAGACATAGCCGGGCATATTGCCCACCGGACAAGAGGCGTCGTAGCCCTCGGCCATGCGCAGATATACATCGTGGAGTATATCCTCGGCATCGGCCGCGCTCCCGACATGGTAGCACACATAGCGGAAAAGCTGCTGCTTGTGCGATTCCATATAATCGGTCAGTTGTCGTATGAATTTGTGCCTGTCCATGCTGTATAATAAGAGTCAACCGCAACCACATTAGTCCGCATTCCGATGCATTTAACTCTTTTTTAACACACCACGGCGCATATACCGATCGAAAACAGAGATCCGGCAGCACACTCCACCATGCGAGGCGGCGATGTGCGGCCGGATCTTATTCTTATTGCCGTGCAGGGGTTACGCGTCAGAGAATACCCTGAGCCATCATGGCACGCGCCACCTTCATGAAGCCGGCCACGTTGGCACCCTTGACATAGTTGACAAATCCGTCGGACTCCTTGCCGAACAGCTCGCACTGATGATGTATGTCGGCCATGATCTGGCGGAGCTTTGAGTCGACCTCCTCGGCGCTCCACGAGAGCTTCTGGGAGTTCTGGGCCATTTCCAGACCGCTCACCGACACTCCGCCGGCATTGGCGGCCTTGCCCGGAGCATAAAGTATGCGTGCGGCAAGGAACTCCTTGATAGCGTCGGGGGTCGAAGGCATGTTGGCGCCTTCGCTGACAGCGATCACACCCTGCTTGAGGAGCGCGCGGGCGTCGTCGCCGTCAAGCTCGTTCTGCGTGGCCGAGGGCATTGCGATGTCGCAGTCGACAATCTGCCAGGGGCGCTCTCCGGGATGATACGGCAGTTCGTACTCCTCGGCGAACTCTCTGATGCGTCCGCGATAGATGTTCTTCAGACGGAACACATAGTCCATCTGCTCCTGGGTCAGTCCGTCGGGGATAACCACTGTGCCGTCGGAATCGCTAAGGCTCACCACCTTGGCGCCAAGCGATATGAGCTTCTCGGCGGTGTACGTAGCCACATTACCCGATCCGGATATAGCCACACGCTTGCCAGCTATGTCGATACCACGCGTCTGCAGCATATTGAGCAGGAAGTAGACATTGCCGTAGCCTGTAGCCTCGGGACGTATCAGCGAACCGCCGAATTCACGACCCTTGCCCGTGAAGGTACCGGTATTCTCGCGAGCCATCTTCTTGTACATGCCATACATATAGCCTACCTCGCGGCCACCTACGCCGATATCTCCGGCGGGCACGTCGGTGTCCGCTCCGATCTGTCGCCACAGCTCCTGGATAAAGGCCTGACAGAAGCGCATCACCTCCATGTCGCTCTTGCCTCTGGGCGAGAAGTCGGAGCCACCCTTTGCGCCACCCATGGCGAGGGTGGTCAGCGAGTTCTTGAAAGTCTGCTCGAAGGCGAGAAACTTCAGTATCGACTGGTTGACCGACGAGTGGAAACGTATGCCACCCTTGTACGGGCCTATGGCGTTATTGTGCTGGATGCGCCATCCCATGTTGTTGCGCACCTGGCCTTTGTCGTCGACCCAGCTGACACGGAAGGAGAATATCCGGTCGGGGATGCAGAGGCGTTCAATGAGATTGTAGCGCTCAAACTCGGGATACTCGTTGTAGGTATCCTCGATGGTGGTGATCACCTCCTCCACCGCCTGGATATACTCCGGCTCGTTGGGGAAGCGACGCTTGAGATCGGCGAGTACTTCTGTTGCTTTCATTCTGTTAGATTAAACGTTGGAAAAACCAACTTTTGTTAAGTAATATGTGTAAATCCGACAGCAAATGTAAAGCATTTTTACCAACCGCGCAAGAAAAAGCGGCAAAAATGCATTTTCATGCACGATTTTTTCCATCGAAGCATGAAATCGTCATCTATCCGACCGTCGGACATGGTCGCAGGGGTCGCATTTACATCGCAAAATCATTATACCGATTAAATTGTTATAGGGTTGAAGTATTTTTATTACCTTTGTAACTTCATTATATTTCAATAAATCATGACATTTGAAGAATTGGGCGTCAACGAGAACCTCCGCCGCGCCATCGAAGAACTGGGTTTTGAATCACCGATGCCGGTGCAGGAGAAAGTCATACCGCATCTGCTCGGCGAAGGCGCCGAGGGCGATGTGGTGGCTCTCGCACAGACCGGTACCGGAAAGACTGCCGCATTCGGCCTCCCGGTGCTTCAGCGCATCGACCCCGAGATGCGGAGGCCTCAGGCGCTCATCCTTTCCCCCACCCGCGAACTATGCCTGCAGATCGGCTCTGATCTGGCCGACTTTTCAAAGTATATGCCGCAGATCAAGGTGCTCCCCGTCTATGGCGGCTCATCGATCGAGAGCCAGATACGCTCTCTGAAAAACGGAGTGCAGATCATCGTGGCCACTCCCGGACGACTGATCGACCTTATAAAGCGCGGAGTGGTGGATCTGAGCGGAGTGCACACAGTGGTGCTCGACGAGGCCGACGAGATGCTCAATATGGGTTTTCTCGACTCCATCGACGAGATACTCTCATGCGTTCCGGCCGACCGCAAGATGCTGATGTTCTCGGCCACAATGCCCAACGAGATAGCCCGCATAGCCCGCAAATACATGCATGAGCCCACGGAGTTCGTGATAGGCAACCGCAACGAAGGATCGGCCAATGTGAAGCATATCTACTACATGGTCAACGCCAAGGACAAATACCTCGCTCTTAAACGCATAGCCGACAACTCGCCCAACATCTACGCCATCATATTCTGCCGCACACGACGCGATACGCAGGAGATTGCCGACAAACTGATAGCCGACGGCTACAACGCCGAAGCGCTCCACGGCGACCTGTCGCAACAGCAGCGCGACATAGTGATGCGCAAATTCCGCGACGGAGTGGTATCGCTGCTCGTGGCCACCGACGTGGCCGCCCGCGGACTCGACGTAGACGATCTGACCCATGTGATCAACTACGGACTGCCCGACGATCCGGCCGTGTACACCCATCGCTCCGGCCGCACGGGACGCGCCGGCAAGACCGGAGTGTCGATAGCCATCATACACTCGCGCGAGAAAGGCAAACTGCGCGAGATCGAGAAGAAGATCGGCAAGAGATTCGAGCGCAAGGAGGTGCCTACGCCTGAGCACATCATCGAAAAGCAGCTCTACAATCTGGCCGACCGGATAGAGAAGGTGAAGGTCGACGACGAAGAGATCGACAAATATCTGCCCGGGGTGAGCCGCAAGCTCGGATGGCTTTCGCAGGAAGACCTGCTGAAGAGAGTGCTTTCGCTCGAATTCAACCGTCTGCTCGACTACTACCGCGACGCGCCCGTGATAGACTTCATCGACGAGAAGCCCCGCCGCGAGAAACCCGAACGCCCTAAAAACGACCAGGACAAGGACCGGCGCACGGCTCAGCGCGGCATGGCACGCATTTATGTCAACGCAGGCAAGGCCGACGGCTTTTTTGCCGGCAACCTCATCGATATGCTCAACCATACGGTGGAGGGCAAGCGTGTCGACGTGGGACGCATAGACCTGATGCCGGGATATTCGCTTTTTGACGTGCCCAAGGCCGACGCCCGACGGGTGGTGGGCGCGCTCTCCGGAGCAGAATACGCCGGAAAACGCATCTACAGCGAGATAGCCGATCCCGACAAGGACTACGCCCGCGCATCGGCCCGTAAGAAACGCGGAGCCGTGGCTGAAGAGAAGCCCGAAACCACCTACGAATATTTCCTCAAGAAAAACCGCGGGGGCACCAAGAAAAGCTCCCGGAAGAAAAAATAACGACCTATGAAGATCCTACGCACCGTAACGCTCATGGCCGCTTTGGCCGCAGCCGCCGCGGGAGCATCCGCACAGTCGCCGCTGACTGCCTCCAAGGTCTTTGTCGAAGCTCCGCGACAGGTGTTCCCGCTGCTCGACCGCAACGCCAGACTCGACATGATCGATTACTTCGAAAACGGCATGACCAACACCACCGCCAACGCCATGCAGGGACAGTCGGCCGTGACGGCCATCAGTCCGTTGAGCCTCAGCGTTAAAATGACCGATTCTTCGAGCTACGAGCTTGACCTGCTGCCAACGGCCAAAGGCGACACGCTGGTGATGCTTATATCGACAGTGGCCACACCGGCTCCCGACAGCAAAATAAGCATCAGAAGCTCCGACTGGCGGACCGATATGACAGCATCGGCATTCACTCGTCCGACACTCGACCAGTGGCTCACCGACAAGGGGCGCGACAACAAGGTAGAAGTGGAGGCGTTCGTGCCGTTCCTGCTGATCAGCTACTCCTACGACCCTTCATCGGCGGTGTTGAAACTGACCAACAACACCCGCCAGTTTCTGTCGTCGGACATATATGAGACCGTGGCGCCATATCTGCTGGGCGAGAAAAGCTACAGGTGGAACGGAAAAAAATTCACGCCGCTGAAATGATCCTCGACGCAGCCGTTCCCGTATCGGAAGATAGAGCCATCAGCCTGGGCGCGCTTACAGCCTGCATAGCCGGAAGATTGGCCACACCCGAACTGCGCGACGTATGGACCGTGGCGGAAGCCTCCGACATGCGCACCTCCGGCGGCCACTGCTATCTGGAGCTGATAGAAAAAAACGAAGCGACAGGAGCCGTCACAGCCCGCCTCAGAGCGATAATCTGGGCCTCGCAGTTCAACTGCCTGCAAATGAAATTCGCGGCCGTCACCGGACAGCGCATGTCGACAGGCATGAAGCTGCTCGTGCGCGGAACAGTCAATTTTCATAGCGCCTACGGCATGTCGCTGGTGATCACCGACGTCGATCCTTCCTTTACGGTAGGCGACGTGGAGCGGCGCCGGCGCGAGATACTGCAGCGGCTGACACGCGAAGGGATAGCCGAGATGAACAAACGGCTGCCATGGCCTGTTCCGGCGCTGCGCATAGCCGTGATTTCCGCTCCGGGAGCGGCCGGCTACGGCGACTTCATGCATCAGCTCTACGCCAACCCACAGCGTCTGCGATTCAGAGTCAGACTGTTTGAGGCCGTGATGCAGGGCGAACACACCACCGCCTCGGTGATCAACGCCCTCGAACGCATAGCCTCTGACGATGACGAATGGGACTGCGTGGTGATAATCCGCGGCGGCGGAGCCACCAGTGACCTGATATCATTTGACAGCTACGAACTGGCCTCCAACGTGGCTCAGTTCCCGCTGCCGGTGATAGTGGGGATAGGTCACGAACGCGACGTCACCGTGCTCGACTATGTGGCCGCCATGCGGGTAAAGACCCCGACAGCGGCAGCCGAATGGCTCGTCGGCCAGGCACAGACCCTGCTCGACGGATTGAGACGCACCGCCGCCGACATACTCCAGACCGTCACCGACCGCATAGGCGGATGCCGCACTCAGCTCGCCTACATAGAGGGACAACTGCCCCATGCCCCCAAGGCCGCCATCGAACGCGCCAACGCGATGATCGGCGCCAGAGCCATGCAGCTGTCGGGCGCAGCCACCGCCCGCACCGCGCCAGAACGCGCCCGCCTCACCGCCAAAGGCGAGAATATCGCTACTGCGGCCTGTGCAGCGATGGAACGCAGCCGTCAAAGACTCGACTCCACCGGCGCCCTGCTCGATGCCCTGTCGCCAATGGCCACGCTCAGACGCGGATATTCGATAACACGCATTGACGGACATGCCGTAAAATCGGTCGGACAGATGCCTGACGGCACAGTCATCGAAACGATCGTTGCCGACGGACGGGTAGTATCTACCGTCGGCGCCGACAACAATCATAATCAATAACAGCAAACGACCACTTACTGAACAATGGAAAACCAACCGAAGCCAGTAAAGGAACTGACCTACAACCAGGCCATCGGCGAGCTCGACTCGATATTGCGCACGATGCAGAGCGATTCGTGCGACATCGACAAGCTGACAGCCTACACCCGACGCGCCACCGAACTGCTGCGCGAGTGCCGTTCGCGGCTGACGGCCACCGACGAGGAGCTGCGCTCCATACTCGAAGGCCTCGAAAACAACTGACGGCGACAATCCGACAGCCGGCAACGAACCATTTGTGGCCGCACATCGTTGTTAGAACAGACACCCATATCACCGACAGCCACAACTATGTACGACGAAAACCTATTGCAGATATATGCCGACAGCTTCCGCGACAACTGGGATCTGCCGGCTGTCAGCGACTACACCTCAGGCGAGACACTGACCTACGGCCGACTGGCAGAACGCATAGCACGCACCCATCTCTTCCTTCGCGACTGCGGAGTGAAACAGGGCGACAAGATAGCCCTGCTCGGCAAGAACACCATATCATGGGTAGTGTCGTATATGGCCACCGTCACATATGGCGCGGTCATAGTGCCTATACTTCAGGACTTCAACGTCCAGGACGCACAGCATATCATCAACCACAGCGACTCGGTGATGCTCTTTGTCAGCGACTCGATATGGGAGAACATCGAATTCGAGAAGCTCCACCGCGTAAAGGTGGCCATGAGCCTTGACAACGCGAAAGTGCTGGCCGAACATCCCGACAATTCCGGCCGGGCGATCCGCGCCATAGGCCGCCTGCGCAAGGAGTTCGCCCGACAGCATCCCGAAGGATTCAGCCCGACGGAGATCGACTATCCCATCATGGCGCCCGATTCGCTTGCCGAGATCAATTACACCTCAGGCACCACAGGCTTCTCAAAAGGCGTGATGCTGACGCACAGCAATCTTGTGGGCAACGTGGTGTTCGGCATGCGATCCAAGCTCCACTACCGGGAGTCGCGATGCCTGTCGTTCCTTCCGCTGGCCCATGCCTACGGATGTGCTTTCGACATGCTCGTGCCTCTTGCCGTAGGCACACATATCACACTGTTCGGCAAGCTGCCGTCGCCCAAAGCGCTTCTGAAAGCCATGAGCGAGGTAAGGCCTAATCTGATACTGTGCGTGCCGCTCATACTCGAAAAGATCTACCGCAACCAGATACTCCCGGTCATCTCCCGGTCGTCGATGAAGCGTCTGATGGCGCTGCCGCTTCTCAACCGCACGGTCTACGCCAAGATCCGCAGCCGGCTGACCGAAGCATTCGGAGGAGAATTCGAAGAAGTGATAGCCGGCGGCGCTCCGCTCAACAGCGAAGTCGAAGCGTTTCTCCACCGCATCCGCTTCCGGTTCACCGTAGGCTACGGCATGACCGAATGCGGCCCCCTCATAAGCTATACCCCCTGGCAGACTTTCATTCCCGGCTCATCGGGACGCATTCTTCCGGTGATGGAAGTGAAGGTGACCAGCGACAAGCCGGAAGATATACCGGGCGAGATATGCGTGCGCGGACAGAACGTCATGAAGGGATATTACAAAAACACGGAGGCCACAGAGGCGGTGCTCGACAGCGACGGGTGGCTCCATACCGGCGACATGGGTACTGTAAGCCCTGACGGCACGATCTTCATAAAGGGACGCTACAAGACCATGATACTCTCCGCCAACGGCCAGAATATCTATCCCGAAGAGATCGAGGCAAAGCTCAACAATATGCCGTTTGTGGCTGAAAGTCTTGTAGTGGAGCGCGGAAAACGCCTGATAGCGCTCGTCTACCCCGACTACGAAGCCATGGACCGGCGCGGAGTCACGTCGGCCATGCTTCCGGAAATAATGGCCAAGGTGACCGAAAAGCTCAACCGGCTTGTAGCGCCCTACGAACGCATCGACCGGATACAGCTCATAGCCAACGAGTTTGAAAAGACGCCAAAACGATCGATCAAACGCTATCTTTACAACGCCTGAGTATAGCACCTTACCTGGATTGGAATGCTTTATCGTTATTGGCAATGACACAGACGCCGTTATCTTCACGGCCGACGACAAGACTTCAGGTATCATTTCATTATATCAGCTGAATTTCCAGTTGAGTGTCAGCCAAACCTGAGCCAAAAACGACCGAAATATGACGTTATTTTTGGCCAAATGGCAAAACTTCCTTAACTTTGTCCCCGGATTTCAGGCGCGACACCGGCGCCTGCTGCCGCAATGCCCGGATGGCGGAATCGGTAGACGCGACGGTCTCAAACACCGTTGGAGCAATCCATCCCGGTTCGAGCCCGGGTCCGGGTACCAATAACGACTGATAATCATCTGATTATTAGTCGTTATTTCTTTTATTAGGTGTACTAAAAGTGTACGATTGAAACGATTTATGGAAAATCAAATAAAGGTGATTAGGGGTCAAGCCGAAATCCCGGTGCATTTGTTAAAATTGAAGATTTTAAATGTTAAAGTTTAGGCGTATAGTTTGACGAGTCTGAAGATGAAGAAGTCTCGGTCTCTTACTCCACGCATCTGCGATCGGAAGATCTTGACCTTTGAGTTGAATGCCTCGGCCGAGGCGTTGGTGGCCCTCCTGCGAAAGTAGTTGATTATTGTCGGGGCATGGTTCTTGAATGTCTTGATCACGGAACGGAAGTTATTGTTGTCCAATGCCATTACTTTCTCATACCATTTGTTCATCTTCCCTAATGCCTTGGTCGGTGAGATTTTCAGATTAAATATGCGGCGTAGCTCCATCGCGAGCTGATACGCAGCTTTGAGTATCGGATAGTGCTTGAATAGAATGTTGGCTCGATGTCGCTGTATGTCAGTCCATTTGTTCTGCGACATCATCAGTGTGTGCTTGCTGCGGGCAAGTATCTGACGCATGGTCTCGCCGTTGGAGTACGTCATCGGCGGCTCGGACTTGTCGCGGGAATTGTCCTCTGCTATGAGCTGACGGCGGATGTCGACACGGATTTCATCGACAGCCTCGTTGTAGACCTGCTGTACGTGGAAACGGTCGTTGACAACGTGTGCGTTGTAGAAAACCTCGGCGGCAATGAGCATCATTGACGGCGACAGATCGCACGTCACTTCTTTCACCCGGCGTCTGACTGATTTTCCCATCGCGCCGATAAGAATCGATATTATCTCATCGCTCCTGGTGCCGGGAATGGCCGCCGCCAGCGTTCCGGGGCCGCCATGACCGTCCTTGTTGGTGAGGAAAGTCCATACCTCCCCGTTGCTCAGACAGGTCTCGTCAAGGCTCATGTACGGGCCGATGTTGGCGGCGTTGAAGTAGAATCCGCAACCGAGTTCGCTCTCGCACCACTGGGCGTAGCCGCTCAGCTTATTGCGGTATAAGTCAGCAAAATACTTGCCGCTTACGCAGTACATCCGCGCTATGTGCTTAATCGACAGGGCTGTCGTCTCCACCTTCGTCTTTTAAAAAAGCCACGAACTCGGCACTGAGTCGTGTCCCTTCTTCGTTGGGAAGTTCAAGGTTGTAGGAGAATATCTCGTTTGTTTTCTTGTCCCACCACTTGTTCTTGCGCATATGCAGATACACAGGACGACCCCGCAAGGGATAGTCCTGTACGGTAACATAGTCCGTGTAGCCTCTCGCTACGATATGGGGATTACGAAAATCCTCATCAGACAATTTCTTCTTCTCGTCAAGCCATATGTCGTAGGATTGGTCTGTCTTTTCAAACCTGACCATCTCAAACAGCTCGTTTAAGCCTTCGGGTAAAAACTGCCAAAATGCATCACTGGTTTTCATGACGCAAATTTAACACTTTTCCCAAAATTCATGCACCGCACTTTCGGCTTGAGCCCTTATCGTCGACATTTGAAGAAACTACTATTCTATCCAAATTACTGATATTAGATAGAAAAGATAATGTCTCTATATCAGAGATTCGTTGCAGATAAAGAGTTTTCAAGTTATGCAAATACTTCAATGCGATAATATCTCTCAAATTCTTTGCGTTGAAAACCTCCACCGTTTCCATATTTGAGTTTTGCTCAATGAACCCACAAAGATTTTTTAGTTTAGGTGCTTTATCTATTAAAACTTTTTTCAAGTTGATCAGATTGCCAATTCCATATAAAGATTTGATATGAGTATTATAAAGAGCTACACTTTCTAATAGTTTCAGATTTCTCATAATGGACAAATCATCCATCTTAAAACCACTCAATGACAAATGTTTTAATGAAAACGCAATTTCAAGATTTCGAAGACGTGTGCTATATACGCAATTTAGGTATTTCAAAAATTTGAATATTGAAATATCAAGGTCTTTTTTTAGAGAACCCTCCATTGATAACACCTCCAAATTAACAAGACTATCAATATCCCCAATATTCATATTGGGCTGAAGGATAGTTAAACTCCTTATTTTTAGGGAGGATTCACCAAGAAAAGATAAATCTCCAATTACTCCATTGGTATAATTGGAATTTATCATTATACTTGATATGTTGTGATACTCAATGTATTTTCTATACTCTTGTAGCTTTGGAGCTTCAATAATTAGAGTAAGCTTTGGGAGCATATAACTATCCAAATTCTCAAAATATAAGTAGCCGTCTTTACGTATAATCGTATTGTTCATAACTTTACAATAAGAATTCACCTTCCAGTTTTTTATATGAGGGCTTTGATTGAAATAATTTACGTCGTTTGTTGACCATTTCTACGACAATAGACTTTGCTTGATTTGCTGTAAGGTTGCTTTCGCAAAACGTCATATAAATCTTGTTCATCCATTCATCGCGCGTTCCGTTTCTTAAATTCCATTTTTGTAGAATCCTAACACCACTATCATAATTGCCAATTAGGAATTTAATCATAGCGGCATAATAGTAGTCATGAACCGGGCCATTCCATTTCCCTCTCAACGCCTTAAACCGTTTAAGCCACAACAGTTTGACGAATTCCCAATTGGCATAATTAAGCGATTGAAATTTAATCAGAGATTCGGCATATTTTAATGCGTAAGTTGCGAATTTGAATATTTCCTCCCGAAATATACTATCGTTACCTACATATTCCACAAATCCAGATTTGTTAACGTGTATCCGTTTCCATCCGTAGGAAAAACATAGTGTTGAATATAACGGAGTGAAAGTATCGAATAAAAAATCTATTCCGACATTGCAGAAAGACCCACGAGAATATGCAGATGGCTGAAATTCTATTAAAACAACACAATAGCCACAATCATACAGCCATGTCCGAGATTTCCCCCTTTGGAAAAATCCGTGCGGTAAAAAGGTCGCATTTCCAACCTCTACTATGATTTTATTGTGAATGTCCATATGCAAAGTTAACGAATTTATCTGATAGTCAAGACATGGCAATGAAGAAAACAACGGCTATCCCACCGATTGGGGTGATTTAAGTGAGATAGCCGTTATTGTCAGTGTGGAGATATTAGCGTCTGATGCTTCGGCTTTGCCTCGGTTCTTTGGGTTGGAAGCCGAGTTTTTCAAGGAGCTTGCGGGCCATGTCGCGGAACCATTGGAACACATTTATTCCGTCGATTGTCAGTATGAATCGGTACTTTTCTTTCGGGTCGCGTTCCAATTTAGCATATGAACCCTCCGTGCTGAATGTCTGATTGTGTTCCGATGAGAAAAGAGAGCCTGCAAATCCCACTTTTTCTTGGGCGAGGATTCTCTGCGTGAATCTGTCGGGAAATCCGATATGGGTGCAATATCGCCCCCACCTCAGCAAATCTTCAAGGTCGGGGAAATACCGGGCAATGTCAGCCTTGTATTTCTGGAAATCTCCGTTGGCTTCGTTGGAGAGTTTCTGCATTTGCAGCCGGGCAACATCATCGGAGAGTTTTGATGATGTCGCCATGAGCGACTTGTTCTCAGCGGCAAGAGAAGAATTTGCCTCGGTCAGCCGGGTGTGTTCCGAATAGAGTTCGCTGTTAGCCTGCCGGATTTCCTCGTTGGCCACCCTCATTTGTTTCCTTTGAGCGTCAAGGGCGATTGCGCTGCATTCAAGATGACCGACCTTGCTCTCCAACGATTTCTTCTCCTTGTCAAGTTTCTTCTTCTCGGTGGAGAGTTCGGCTACATCCTTTTCAAGTACGGCTTTCTCGCGCTGGCATTGGCGGTAGTATTCGTGTTGGTCTATGTGCCGGGCTTCCGAGCCTCGGACGCCTCGCTCCAATCCGTATTTCGCCATTGCCTCGGCATAGAGGTCTTGGTAGCGGCTCATCGCCTTACGCTCCATTATGTCATCGGCACACAGCCGTGGACGGTTGGTCGGCTTGGTGCGGTAACGCTTCTTAACCGCCGCCTCCCTCGCTTTCTTCTTTCTCTCGGTTGTGACAATCGGAACGACCGCTATGTGGAGATGCGGTGTGCGCTCGTCCATGTGCAGGGCTGCGCCGACAACATTGTCGCTGCCGAATGTGTCACGAACCCATTTGATGTTGTCGGCTATCCATTGGTCGAGTTTTCCGGCGTCGATGATTTTCTGCATACCCTCGTTGTCGGAGGTCATCACCATGTTGAGGCAGCGTACTTGCCGGTCGGAGATTTTTCGGCTTATCCCGGCATTGGCTATGCGGTGTTCGACAGCAGCCGCAAGCCCGGTTATCCCGTCGGGATATTCGACCAGCCCGTAGCGGTTGAGGTGCGTCCGCTCCGGGTCTGCGTTGTCGGGATGGGAGGTGCGCTCGATATGCTTGGCTATCGAGTTCAAAGACGAGTTCGCCTTTATGATGTGGAACACTGCGTAGCTCATAGGCGAACGAGTTTTTGTTGCGGAGCAATCGGGGTGTACGGCTTCCGATTAAGCCGTTCCGGGGTTTCCAAAGGGATGTCACCCTTTGGCATATTGGGGATATTTTTAGCGTATCGGAACGATATGCGGCTCGACTTATTGAGCAAACCGAGAGCAATGGAATTTATTCCAATTGCCGAGGTGCAGCCAATAAAGGCGGAGCAAAAATTCCCTAATATGCTAAGGAATTTTCCGCATGGCTGTAATTTCCGTGCGCGGCTGCACGGATGGAACTGCTCCCCACACGAGGGTCGCAGGGCGGCAGACCACTGTAACAGGTATAGTGGTACACCGAGAAAAAACATTGATTTCATCATTTCAAATTTAGGGATAACCCCGTGGCACTTTCGGCATTTTGGCACAATCGCCCGTAAGGGTGAAAATGCCAAAGTGCCAAAAATGTCAAGGGTAAATTTAGAATTTGGTGTATGTGCCGTGGCTGTCGCGCGAGAAGAAGACGCCCCGTTTTTCACGCAGGAAACGCTTGAATGTCCGTTCCGGCATTCCGTTCTTGGAGGCTATCGCCACGCCCTCGGCGGTGGTGAATTTGTCGGGCAGTTCCGACATCACGGCAAGCTGCACATCGGTCAAACTGTCCTCGCCGATTATGCACTGCACCTTTGCGGCTGTCACGCGGAAATACTCCGTCAGCCGGATTGAACGCTCGACGGTGGCGGTGTCTATCGCCTTTTTCTTCTTTGCCCCGGTAGCCCAATCCGCAACAGCCAGCAGGAGGCAGAACCTTACGGCATAGATTTCGAGTTTGCTCGCTATGGCGGTCTGCGTGTCGCTTTCATCGGCGTTGCATTTGTCGGTGTACTCGTTCTGCCATTTTACAAGGCGGTCGAACGCTTCAGATGCAAACAGCACATTCTCCGGAATTATATTGCCGTTGGTATCGGTTGCCGGAACAATATCCGTCAGCTTGGAGATTATCTCACGCCATGCCGCAACGATGTCGAATGAGGGTGTTTTTCTCTCGCTGTTCCATTTCACTTTGGATTGGTCGTCCGGCACGACAAAGAGGAAACGCTCCATGAAGCCGTTGGCGTTGCGGTTTCCGGCGGCGAGTTCGCCCAGCACTTTGGGCTGGATCGTACCGATGACGCACAGGAACGGATTGGCGATGAACACACCGCTCTGACTGCTCTTGCGGTCGGACATGGCTACCTTGTGGTTGAACACCGACATCCAGAACTCCGATTCGGAGCCGTTGTTGTAGCGGTTGAAGTTCTTGAACCATGCGGCGAGTTCGTCGGCATAGAGGCACAGCCCCCTCGGATTTTCCGAGAGTATGCGGTGGACTGCTTCCGGGGTTACATCCTGCATGGTGAACCGTATGCGCCTCGGCTCGGTGGGGTTGGTGTCGTAGCCGTTGGCGGCTCTCTCTTTCGGCGGCAGTTCCATTGCCGCCTCGTAGCGTTTCATCGCCTCGTTGAAGATTGCCGACTGCTCCGCGTCGAAATCAATCAACGGCTGCATGGCGAAACTCAAAGGGTGGCTCTTGTTCGCTCCGGGGCGGCCTACAAGGGCGACGAAAAGAATGCAATACTCCTGCCAGCAGGTATTGTATTCGACCTTGTGGGTGTAGCCTATTGCCGCCGACATAGCCGTGAGCATTGACATGGCGAGATAGTCCTTCGAGAAACCGAGAGTGACGTTTGCCTCGTCGATTATTTCACGCACTTTCTTGGGGAGTACATCGAGAGGGAAAGGATTGCCGATGTTTATCTTTTCGGCGGTATCTTCCTTTTTCATCGTTTACCCCCTTTCTGCGCTGTGGATACAAGCACTCCGATTGCGTTGCCGTCGGTAAGCCGTGCCTCAGCCCATTGCAGGAGTTCGGATTTACGGAAATGGAGCTTTGATCCGAATTTCTGGAAAGGGATTGTTCCCTTGCTCGTTTCCTTGTAAAGCTGCCCTCTCTTTATGGGATAGCCGTTGGCATTGAGAAAAGCCAGCGCACCGTTCATGTCGAGCGATTCACATTCTGGTTTCGCTGCCTCTGCAGCGGTTGAAGCAGATGCTTCCTTTTCGGAGAGATACGCCTCTACCGACCCCCTCACAAGAAGTTTGAGGACTTCCACGAAGGGGAGATTAAGAAAATCAGTCATGTTCATTGTGGATGTGGATTGATTAGTGGTCGGGGAAAGTTTTAGCGCATTGGGCATAGACTTTTCAGAGTTAAAAACGTGTGGATTTTCATCATACAGATGTGGGGGTGTTGTCAAAGGGTTAAAATAAGCCTCACAGCCCTGACTACACCCGGAGGGATAAGGCTGCTTGACTACCGTTAATATAATAATCGGGCAACTGCTCTTTGCCTTGCAAAACAGCGAAAATCATTGAAAATGATTTTATCCTGTTATTGCCACGGGATATAAGGCAATTGACAGGGCTTACACTCGTACTGCCGCTTTTATATACGTCATATACGGATATAATAAAAGTCTATTCTCAATGGTTCTTGCTTTCGCAAGTGGTGCAGTTGGCAGAGGGGGTAGCACTGATGTCGCTATAATCATTGTAGCGGTTTTAATCATTGTTCCCGGCATATCGGCTGCCAATGCTCCGTTACTACAAACAAGGAAATTTCCATGATGGTTCGCTGTGTCTGGCTTTGTCCGTGTTATTCCGCCATACGTCCTGCTTTTTCTTTTCGGAGGTCGTTTCCTTGATTGCGCGACGAAATTACAACCCCGGCACGGAATATCCAAATTTTCAGCACCTTGCGACTTGCATTGACTAATGGCTGAATGAAATCGGCTAATTCTCTGCCAGGATTGCTATATTAAGTTACGAAAATTTTTCGGAATTTGCAAATGATGTGTTGATTTCACTGCGCAGGAGGCAGTGCATTACCAAAATATCCGGCTAATCCAAATGCAAACGCTATGAATCCCACTAAAATTAAGATAATGCCTCCGATTATAAGTGTTAGAAGCACCACAAGCCAAGGATAATGAATTTTTTGCGCCAGTAGATTCATTATCCAACGCATTAGAAATAATGCGAGAACCAATATACTTATGAAAACAACAACCCCCATTTATCAATCGGGAAAATTGATAAGGTCGAAATACATCGCCCTTGTAGGAGAATGTTTGTCTTTATCGGAGAGGAACATAAAGCCGCATTTCTCATAGAATGGCACGGCGGCTGCGTATGCGTCAACCGTGATGAAACGGCAAGCACTTCGGCGCATAGTGGCGAAAATATGCTTTACTTGCAGGAGAATCGCCCTGCCTATCTGCTTTCCGGCATAGTCTTTCGAGATGGCAAGACGACCGATTTTAACTGCCGGATATTCCTTGCGCCGTTTGGAGTTAGCTACGCGGCGGTTAAGACGGTTCCACAGTTTCTTCTCATCGGGGTCAAAAACAATCTTGTCGTTTAGCAGGCTGTAATAAGCAACGGTCTTGTCCGCCTCGTTATCTTCGAGCAGATAGGTCAACGCCATCATCGACTTGTAGTAGTTGACAGCATCGGAAATTAAAAAGTCATTCAAATCGGCATCGCCGCAATCGAATGACTTTATCCGTGTATCGGCATCTATCTGCCGGAAAGTGAATTTGTCAAAGTCCATAATTACATCGGGAATGTGCTTATGGCTTTGAACGCCTCATACGCCTTTCTCGCCGCTTCCTTTTCAGCCTTGCTGACGGGAGCGGGATTCGCCATTCTCTTGGCGAAATTCTCAGCGTCCTTGCCCCTTAATACGGGGGTTTCTTTGATAGGTCGTGCCATGTCTGTACTCCTTTGTTGCTTATTAGATTACAAAGATACAACAAATTTCTGATATATAGAGTTGTTAAGTCGAGAAATCTTGCAACCTTGATTGCAAGTATGCTGTGAGAGGAAAAAGGACACCGGGTATCCCTCCCAGTGTCCCACCACTAAAATCCACAATCAAAATAAATTTATGACTGCGATTCGTATGCAAAGTTAAGTCTTTATTATCACTTGCGCAACCTTATAACGCTCCGGCAGTGCGGAAAGTGCAGAAGATAAAGCAATTTATTTCATTGATGAGTAGTTGACTGAACCAAGACTGTTGATTGCTTTCGACATTAGGTCATCACTCGCACGAGTGTATTTTTCAGTATGTTTGAGGCTACTGTGTCCTAAGAGAGTTGATACAATCTTGATGTTCGCGCCTCCGTTAAGAAGATTAACGCCGAAACTATGTCGGGCGCAATGCCATGTTATGTGCTTGTCTATCCCGGCTCTTTTCACCCAACGTTTAACGGCTTTCAAACAAGCAGTATGAGATGGTAACGGGAAAATCTTATTATCCCTATCATCTGTCGTTTCGGGTTGTCCTACTAACGAAAGTATATCTTCATTTAAGGGAATGACAACACCACTCGCCGAACTATGTCCGCGTGTCTTATTCTGCTCAAATATAAGCAACTTGTTTGCATAGTCAATATTTCGATATGTTATGTCGCTTACATCACACCAACGCAGGCCGCAGAACAAACTGAATAGAAAGGCACGTTGTATCACTGGGTTTTCATTTGCATAATGCGTTTCCATTAGCCTTTTGATTTCTTCCGGCGAAAGCACTTCCTTTTTAAGCGTCTTTTCATCGACTTTGATTGTTATTCCGTCGCATGGATTTTTCGGCAGAATATCTTTCTCAACGGCGTTGGTGAGAACCTTTTTGAAACGTTGGTAGATTGATTGAGGACCTTCACCTTTACCGTGAGCTTTGAGGTATTCTACAAAAGCCAACATCATCTCCTTGGTTAATTGCTGTTGACGTATAATTCGGTCATACATAGCATACGCCGGTGTTTCTTTGAGAAAGGCACGAAAACGACGATGCGCCAATTGTATCATTCTTTTATCAGCCTTAGTGTAGTTTTCTATGTATTCCTCAAAGAAATCATGGAAATTTGAGATACGCTCTTTCTTTAAGCGATACCCCTCTCTATCCTCCAATAGTTGTTGCTCTCGCTCAAACCTTATTTTTTCGGCAAGTGCGAGTGTGTTTTTGTTTTGTAGCCGTTCTTGTTGGGTTCGAGGTGCAATCCAAATGTAGAGATTGAGATTTTCTTTTCGGCGGTCATGTTTGATTTTGTACTTAGGTTTGCCTTTCATTGCTCCGGCGGTATAATATACCGGATTGCCGTCCTCATCAAGAACAGGTGTTTCGGTACGACCGAGATAAAATTCAAGATATAGACTTGCTCGACCGTCGCTCAAAGTGGCTTGTTGTAGTTTCGGGTTTTGTTTGTTCTTAGTCTTGATATTTGCCATAATAGTTTCTTTTCTACAAATTTACCTATACTAACGCAAAAGGTAAAATTGGGTTAAAGAGTCTTTAACAGTTCTATAACAAACAACGTGTACTAAAAGTGTACTACTTGGCAAAAAAGATAGAAAAATCAGCAAATCAATATAATTGAGATTCGGTGTAATTTGTTGGTTATCATTACATTTAATTGTGGGTGTTTCTATGTGTTTTCTTATGGTTATCCCGGGTCCGGGTACTGAAACGGGGAGTAGAGCAATCGGCTCCCTTTTTCTGTGCTCCCCATCGTAACTCGTTGGCCTATTAGTAGATACTTTCCAGCACTTTGTTGTAAGAGTTGGTTCTATGTTTGGATATGCTAGAGATTCTTTTTGCTAAATTATAAATCAACAACTTTCCCCGCAAGCTTTTATTTCACAAATTAACTCTATTTAATGCTCTCTGGAAAGACTCTTTCAGGCGCTTCGGCTGACTGCCTTGCAAATCATGATCCGGGGCTGATGGATTTGCTGCGATTTATGCGTAACTTTGCCGACACATATTTCCGACTATGAACAGACGCAAGAAAAAGAATGGCCGGCGCAGCGCACAGTCGCTCGTGGTCATGATAGTGATATTGGGCGCGATGTGGTTTGCCTCAGCCATACGCGCACGCGACGAGGCCAACGCAGCCGGAGAGAGCCGGACGACGGAACCCACCGGACAAACCGACAACACCATAGCCGTGCCCGGCGGTGAGCAGATGCTTGCAGTGGTCACCAATCCGAATCTGCGCGGCGTCGACGTGGAATACGCCGGGATGATAATGTCGTTCAACCCTTCGATGCATGTTCCCAACTGGGTCAGCTGGGAACTCACCGAGAGCGAAACGACCGGCCACGCCAAGCGCTTCAACAAGTTTATGGCCGACGAGAGCGTGGAGGGATGTGCCGAAACCTGGGACTACAATTACTCGGGCTACGACAGAGGTCACATGGCTCCCGCGGGCGACATGAAATGGAGCGACGAGGCGATGCGCCAGACCTTTTTTCTGACTAACATCTGTCCGCAGATGAAAAGCCTCAACACCGGTGCATGGAAACGCCTGGAAGAGAAATGCCGGCAATGGGCCAAGGCCGACAGCGCCATACTGATAGTGTGCGGGCCGGTGCTGACCGATACCCTCAAGGAGTATATCGGCGACAGCAGAGTGGCCGTGCCGGAACGTTTTTTCAAAGTAGTGCTCGCCCCATACGCCAATCCGGTGAGAGGTATCGGCTTCATCATGGACAACGGCCGGGTGGAGGGCGGAATGCAGTCGGCAGCCGTGAGCATCGATGAAGTGGAACGGGTGACGGGTCACGACTTCTTCGCGTGTCTGCCCGACGAGATAGAAACAAAAGTCGAGGCCGAGTGTGATTTCCCTTTCTGGAGCAATATAAAAGCAAAGCGATGATCGAATCAGACACAATATGCGCAATATCCACCCCGCCCGGATGCGGGGGCATCGCCGTGGTCAGAATAAGCGGTGAGAATGCCATTGGCATAGCCGGACGTATATGGAAAGGGAAGGCGCTCAGCAACGTCAGAGCGCGGACAAGCACACTCGGAGACATTGTCGACCCGGCGACAGGCGACACAACCGACACAGCTCTGGCTATGGTGATGCACGCTCCGCATTCGTTTACGGGCGAGGACACTGTTGAATTTTCCGTACATGGATCGACGTGGATCCAAAGCGAGATACTACGGTTGCTTATCGACTGCGGATGCCGCATGGCACAACCTGGCGAATTCACCCGTCGAGCCTTTGCAAGCGGCAAAATGGATCTGGCACAGGCCGAAGCTGTGGCCGACGTCATAGCCTCCACCTCTAAAGAGAGCCACCGAATAGCCGCGCAACAGATGCGCGGCGGGATATCACGACGTCTTGGCGAACTACGCTCTCAGCTGCTCGACCTTTCAGCACTGCTCGAACTGGAACTTGATTTTTCGGAAGAGGACGTGGAGTTCGCCTCACGGACACGCCTGCTCGACATCGCCCATAACGTCAAAAAAGAGGTTGCGACACTCGCCGCCTCATTCTCGAAAGGCAAAGCCATCAAAGAAGGGATACCGGTGGCAATCGTAGGCAACACAAATGCCGGCAAATCCACACTCATAAACGCTCTGCTTGAAGACGATCGGGCGATAGTGAGCGACATTCCGGGCACCACACGCGACACGATCGAGGACACCGTCAGGATCGACGGCATGGAATTCAGGCTCGTTGATACAGCCGGCATACGCACGACTGACGACACCATAGAGGCTCTCGGCATAGAGCGTTCACTAAAAGCCCTCAGGCAGGCACGGATAGCCATAGCAGTAATCGACACTACAACGCATCCGGACGATACAGGACAGATCCTGCGACGGGTAGAACAAGAAAAATCCGATGACACACTGATCGTCGTAGCGTTGAACAAATGCGACAGCGGCACAGCCGCCCCGCACAGACTGGCCGTGCAATCGATGACTCCGAACGCACGCATTATCGAACTATCGGCACTGCATGGCAGCGGCGTCGACACACTGCGTCAGCAACTTCTGGAACTCGCCGACCGACCGGCTCTGAACGACATAGTAGTAAGCAACGCCCGTCACTACGAGGCTCTTACGCTGGCCATGGAATCCATTACGCACGTGATTGACGGTCTTTCTGCCGACCTGTCGGGAGTACTTATTGCCGAAGATCTCCGCCAGACCCTGCATCACCTCGGCGAAATCACCGGCGACATCACCACCCCCGAAATTCTCTCAACAATCTTCAGCCGCTTCTGCATCGGTAAATAATTCATTGATACACAATGAAATACAATGACGATAATTGACTGTCATTGAGCGGAAAAACTTGAAGACATCGCATAACGCCTAATGCTGATAACGGTCAGTATTAGGCGTTTTTACGCACTTATTTGTACGGATATTGTACGTCGTTGACCATCTCCACCCCAAGCGTCAGCAAGGTGGTGGAGGATGTGGTACGTCACGGTACGTTGTGATACGCCACGATACAAAAATTGGTGAAATCAACACGTATGATATGAGTAGTAACATTAAAATCGAGAAAGTTTGTGAGTGGTGTGGCAACAAGTTCACCGCCCAGACTACCGTAACACGCTTCTGCTCGAAGCGTTGTTCAGAACACTCCTACAAGGAGAGAATGCGACAGAGAAAGATCGCTCTGTCTAATCAGGAAACGAAGCTACAATCCGGCAACGGCAGTAAGTGGCGAAATAAGGATTTCCTGACACCTACCCAAGCCGCCGAACTGCTCGGTATTGGTCGTATGTCTGTATACCGATATATTCGTGCCGGAAAAATAAAGGTCAATAGGTTTGACAGAAAGACTCTCATTAGCAAAGCTGACCTGTTGGCTATGTTCGACTTTCTTCCTCCGAGAGAAGAAAATCAAGTATCTGTTGAAAGGACAGACAAAACCATCACGGAATTTTATACCCGCGCTGAGATTCGGGAGAAGTTTGGCGTGAAGGATTCATGGATATATAAGGTAGTGGCCGAAAATAATGTGCCGAAGACTATTCTCCGGGGAAAGGCTTATTTCAGCAAGGCGCATATTAACCGGCTTTTCTCGGCAAGGAATGAGAATCCGGAAATCACGGAGTGGTATTCGGTCGAGGATATTCAACAGAAATATGGTATGACGCTGTCGGCAATCTATTCGCTGGTATCTAAGGTCGGTATTCCAAAACGTAAGGATGGGCCGAAGGTGTATTACTCCAAATATCATTTCGATGTTGCCAAAGGTGCGAAGTCGGCCGAGGATGTTGAGTTTATTTCGGTTGCTGATGCCATGGAGAAATACTCTCTGACTCGTGACCAGTTGTATCACTACGTCAAGACATATAAGATAACCAAACTCCGCTGTGGAAAGTATGTTAAACTGAACGCCAGAGAGTTAGCCGAGTTATTCAATCCTAAGATTCAGTTATAATCCGGTGATTTTGGTCACCGAACAACCACCATCTACATTTGTGAATTATAATCAGAAAAACGAATATGAAAGCATCAAGTATCTCTAAAGTCACTCTTCGTCAGGAGAAACTAAAAAGCGGCAAATTGTCGCTCTACCTCGACTTCTACCCACCTATCTGGAATCCGAATATCAAAAAAATGTCGCGCCGTGAATTCCTCGGTCTGTATCTCATTGCCGAACCGCAGGATAAATTCGAGATGGACTACAACGAAGCCATCTTAATAAAGGCGCGTGGCATACGTGCACAACGCGAGATGGCAATCATCAATGAGGAGTTCGGCTTCATCGACAAGACCAAGAAACATGCCGACTTCCTCGCCTACTTCGAGGACAAGGCTAAGTCGAAATATCAAAAGTGGGAGATTGTATATAAGCATTTCTGCGAGTTCACCAATGGGCGTTGCCTCGTGAAAGATGTGACCATCGGCTTATGCAACGACTTCCGGAGCCACATCCTCAGTCTGCGCGTCAAGAAAAAGAAGTATGCTAAAATCGCCACCAACTCCGCCGCCGGATATTGGTCAACATTCCGCGCCCTGCTCAAAATGGCATACAGAGAGGGACTGCTCAATGAGAATATCAACGACCATCTGGAATCCATCGACTGGGAGGAGCCGAAAATCAACTTCCTTGAAATTGAGGAAATCAGAAGACTTGCTACCACACCCTGCAAAGTAGATGTACTGAAACGAGCATCGCTGTTTGCTTGTCTCACCGGCTTGCGAATCAGCGACATCCTCCAGTTGAAATGGGACAATATCGAAGTATCACCTGATGGCGGCCACTGTATGCGCATCTGCACTCAGAAAACCAAGACACAGGCAACCCTTCCTCTTAACGAGGAAGCATTATCATATTGCGGAGAGCCGAACCGTGGACTCGTATTCAAAGGATTGAGTCGTGCCCATACCCGCGAGCCATTCAAGAGTTGGCTGAAAGCCGCCGGAATCACCAAGAAAATCACCTTCCACGGTCTGCGCCACACCTACGCAACGCTGCTGATAACCAATGGCACCGACATCTACACAGTCTCAAAGATGCTCACCCACAAAAACGTCGCCACGACCCAGATTTACGCCGAAGTCGTAAATCAAAAGAAACGTGACGCCGCCAACAGCATTACGTTGAAATAAATCCATCAGAATTTGGATGGAGTAAACTTTTTAGTTAACTTTGCAGTTGTATAATTGAGTATGGCTAATAGAACGATAAAAATATACAAAGACTACTTCAACGAGTTTTATGTGGCTCAGACAGATGCAGTAAGAAGAAAGATTAACTACTGCCTAAATGTCGTCCGCAGTGTTGACCGAGTTCCGAAAACAATACTCCGGAGCATGGAAAATACGGATGGTCTATATGAGATTCGAGTCGAGGTCGGAAGCAACATATTTCGCATATTCTGCTGTTTCGATGAGGGTTCATTGGTGATTCTGTTCAATGGATTCCAAAAGAAAACACAAAAGACGCCACCGTTACAGTTGGAGCGAGCAAAAAAGATTATGAAAGAATATTTTAAAGAGAAAGAAAATGGATAAAGTCAAGAAAGAAGCAATAATGAAGGCTCGGACTTTCGACGAACTTCTCGATGCCGAATACGGAAATCCCGGAACACCTGAGCGCGACCAGTTTGATGCTGATGCTGCGGCTTTCTGTCTTGCAGAGACACTTAAAGAGGAACGGCTTCGCGCCGGACTTACCCAAGAACAACTTGCAGAACGAATTGGCACCAAAAAGACATATATCTCTCGCTTGGAGAATGGAAAGTCTGATATCCAACTAAGTACCCTTTTCCGAATCTTCGAGGGATTAGGCCGACGAGTATCGCTGACAATCCTCTAACAGGATACTTTACAACTATGCTATTGAATGGAGGTCACTGATGTGGTCTCCATTCTTCATTTGGTATCGCTTTAACATTTTGGATGCGAACAATCGGAGGGGTTAAATTGTCTTTATAGATGTTTAATCATTTAACACCCCACCCAATATGAAAAATGCCCCAAACCGGGACACGATTATTCTCTGGAGTGCTGTAATAGCCGGAACCGGACTTCTCGCTCTGCTCGTTCGTCACGCTGCCATCTATCGGTTTGGCACCGATACCTTTACCGGAAATGTTCTTTTCGGTGTCATCTTCATTCTTCTCGTTGGTTTATACCTCGGATTACAATCCGTTATTGAAGATTTTTCCCGCACCATCTCCAATTTCTTCCGTCGCAAGGAAGCCGTTGTAATCGCCGAAACGACATCTGGCGAACAGATTGCCGTTCCTGCGATGTCTGAACCGCAACAAATGGATTACTGTTCCGAAGCGACAACAACTGACTGTGAAGTTTGGGAAGAGGATGTCGAATTTTCCAATAATCTTAATGAGCATCCTTATGAAGTCATTGATATAATGGACGATGGCACACGCCATATCAGATTTGCCGATGGCTCAGAAGGTTATGCCAGTGCAGGATTATCCGATGAGGAAATTCTCTTTGAGCATGAATATCAAAACAACTGTCCAGATTTTGATGAGGACGCAATATTTCAAGACTTTATCAGCGGGTTGACTGCGCAAGAGAAATATGACTATGAGAACAACATCAAAAGGGAAAAAATTGAATCAAATGAAGAATATGAGTATGGATGTTTTGCATCTGTGCCGGAACAGAATGTTATAGACAACCGTGATGGCACGACAACCATTGAAGAATACGAAAGCACAGTATTCATAACGGCAAACGGGGATGTTATTTTCCTTCACCAGTTGGACGAGATGATAAAATTCTATAACGAGCACAAGGAGACCACGGAGAAAATAATAACTCAGAAGAAAGAATGCGATGAAGCCTACGAGAAGCTGCTGCGTAACGAGGAACTATACAATACTGAACAGGTTACATTCATCTGTGCTTACATCACTTATACCATGCAAGGATTCATGGAATCACACGAACTTGACAAGTTGCACCTCAACGCCAGAATGTGGACTAAAACACCATTAGCAGAATTTAATGCTGTAAAACTCAGGAAAAAACATCAACTGTCAAAAGAAGACCTCAAACATCTCGGCTACAATATCGGAAAGTTTCTCCGATTGAAGGGACCAGTCATTGCAACCTTTGTAAAGACTGTGTTCTATGAACCTTTCAGTAATCTTCAAATACAAAGCATAAATTCAAAACTTACGGACACAAATCCGGACAAGGATAAAATACCCCTCCTGTCGCGAGAGCAGATGGATGCATTGTTTGAACATTTCAAACGTTATAAGACAATCAACCTGAAGGTTGTCGAAAACAAAGGTAAATCGAAGAAATAATTATTTCGTCCCAATACTGATTGCGGATAACACTGGTTCAGATCCAGAGTTATCCGCTTTCTTTATACCCTTACCCAACTATTTTGCCAAACCAGCTACCTAATACGACAACCTCATGAGTGTTTGATGATGTTCGTGTATCAGAGTTCCAGTTAAAGCATCGCCACTTGAATATAACTGCTTCATCGAGTTTCTAACCATATCATTTTTCCGGACAAATATTTTAACAACTAATAAGTTAGCTTTGACATCTCGGTTATTTTGAGTTTTCTAAAAGTGATTTTTCTAACCGACAACTCACTTTCTTTCAGTGCGGTTTTATTTCCGTAAACAAACTTGAAATTATTCGATATGGAAACATCCACAATCACCTTCGACCAGCTGCCACATGTGGTAAGCGGTCTCTCAGAGAAACTCGACCGGGTACTTGAGTTACTTGAAAAGGTAGGCGCAGCCAACCCTTTCAAACAACACAAGCCCTCCCGGAGAATCGTTCACGCGAAAGAGGCTTGCACGATTATCGGCAAGTCACTTTCGACCCTCTACCGCGCAATCAAAGCTCCGAATGACCCCATTCCGAGCTACAAGCGCGGCAAGCTCCTCTACTTTTATGAAGATGAGTTATACGCATGGATCGAAAACGGACGCAAACACGCCGTTGCTCCTTCCTTTGAAGAACAGGTGGCGGCTGTCACCGCAGGCATGAAACGCCGTCCGCGAGGAGGCTATAATTTCTGATGACTATGGAAAAGAATATTACTCTCGATACAGTCATCAGTGCATTGGCAAGTCATACCTCTGCCACAGCATCTGACTTTCCCATTGATGTGTTTCCGGCAAAACTGCAACGCTTAGTTCTGGAACTGCATACAAGTTGCGGCTTCCCTATCGACTACACCGCGTCGGCTATGCTTGCGGCTATCTCAGTTGCAATCGGAAATACCCATCGCGTGGAAGTGAAACGCAACTGGCGTGAATCAGCCATAATCTACATGGCAATCGTAGGCCGTCCCGGAGCAAACAAATCTCATCCACTCAACTTTGCAATGCGCCCACTGGTCAACGCCGACTGGAAAAACAATCAGGAGTACCAAAAACAGTTTCGTGCATATCAGGAAGCCATCGCTATGAGCCGCAAGGAGAGAGTCAATGCCGGTTATGACCAATTCCCAAAGGAGCCGAAACGTCTGCGTTACCTCGTATCGGACGTGACACAGGAGGGATTGAGCGTTATTCATTCCCACAATCCGAGAGGTCTCTGCCTTTGGGTTGATGAATTGGCCTCTTGGTTCAAAAACTTCACGCGCTACAACAATGGGTCTGAGGAACAATTCTGGTTGTCGGCATTCAATGGTAGCACCACAATGTCAGACCGCAAGAACTCTCAGAATTCCATTTTCATCAAATGTCCTTTCATCTCGGTTGTCGGCACAATTCAGAAACGTCTGCTGACTGAACTCGCCAATGGTGAACGTGCAGCCAACGGTTTTATCGACCGCATACTGTTCGCTATGACCAAGACAACCGCCAAACCGAGATGGAATGAGGAGGAAGTGCGTGAAGACCTTGACCGAGACTGGGAACGTATCCTCAACCGACTTCTATCTGTGCCCTGTAATCTCAACGAGAATCAGGAGCCGCAGCCGATAATCATTCGGTTTGACAACGAAGCAAAGAAATCGCTATATGTGTGGCAACATCGCAATGCTGAGTTGTGCGACAGTGAGATGAGCGATAATGTTATCAGCTTCTTTTGCAAACTTGAGATCTACGTGCTTCGATTCTGTCTGATACTCCGCATGGCTCGCTGGGCAGTTTTAGACGAAACTCAAAGTCCGGAGATGATCGAGGTTAATGATGTCGATGGCGCTATCCGGTTGGCTGAGTATTTCCGTCAGAACGCCCTTGCGGTAATCACATGCGTCAGCGAGGAGAAACTGAACGACTTACACCGCACCGTATATGACCATCTCGCCGATGAGTTCTCAACTGCCGATGGCATCAAGACCGCCGAACGGTTCGGAATGAAAGACCACACATTCAAGATGTTTCTCACGCGCAATCTGAACACGCTTTTCAAGCGAATCCGCCAAGGATGGTACCGTAAGATGTCATGTTACTCCACTAACAATGTTACTGCCGATGGAGAAGTTTGACCACTCAATAGTCGCCTCAACTATGCGCAGTGGTCATCCTCGGATAAGAGATGTCACAGGGCAATCGAATAGCTAAAGAGTACAAGGTATTCACATAACTAAGATTATTAACCGGACGAAAGTCCTCAAAAAAAATGAATAATATGGCAACATCAAAAAATCCCGCTAGTCAGTCATCTGAAATGACTGACGCACCTAAGAATCCCCAAATGTCTAACCCTTCTAAAACTGAGAACTCTATGGAAAATTCTATCTTTCCCGAAACTCAGCAATCCGCTGAGATTGGCGCGGCCACTCAACCCAAACCGTCGCGCCCCAACGCCAAGCAACGCAAGCTTGACCTCGAAGATTACCGCACTGCTTTCTTCGCTCCGATTAAACTCGGAAAGGACAACAAGCATCAGGTGGCAATCAGCAATGACACGTTTGAGCGCGTGGACAAGATTGCCCGCATCTTCGGCGGTTCGGGCTACAGCGTCAGCAGCTTCGTTGAGCACATCATCAACGAGCATCTTGACGGCAACGCCGACAACTACGGAAGCTGGTTCGCAATAATCAGCAAGTCGTTCTAATCGCCATAGCGACTATAATGAAAATGGCATAGCCATCGGAGCGCCACGCGAAGCGTTACCGGGAGAGAAACGTAGGGTAGCAAGGTAGTGGCAACGTAAACTTTTGCCGACCTTGCACCCTCCGTTACCGGGTGGCTGACTACGCTCCCGATGGTCACAGTCAACTGATTTATTCATCTTAAAACTCTGTCATAATATGACTTTTACAAAGAGGAAATCCGCATCAAAGAATGCGGCTGATAAGCCCAAGAAACTCCGGGTTGTGAGCGTCCGACTCACAGAAGAAGAGTATCAGCAGGTAGTTGAAAATTGCCGCAAAGCCGGCAGAAAATTGTCGGATTTCTGGCGACGGGCACTGCTCAACGCCAAGATAACGGCACTCGCCACACCAGAAGATATGGCGATACTTCGTCAGATTGGGAGCATGAGCAACAACCTGAATCAGCTTGCTACGGTAGCCAACGCGACCAAAGACTTCAAGCTCGTTAGCTGGGAAGTGCAGGCCCGCAGCAAGGAATTGAAAACCCTTTACAACAACTTATCAAATGGTTGGAAGCATAACTAAAGGGAGCGATTTTGGCGGCTGTGTCCGCTATGCGCTCGCCGTGGATGAACCCGGCAAGGAGGCTCGTCTGCTCTACGCCGAGGGCGTTTTGAGCGACACACCTCAGGATATTATCAATGGTTTTGAGTGTCAGCGACATCTCAACCAGCGTGTTCAACATTGGGTAGGCCACATCTCGCTGTCCTATTCTCCCGAGGATTCGGCAATACTCACCGATGAAAAAATGGTGAAATTCGCCCTTGAATACATGGAGCGGATGGGTATCAAAAACACCCAGTTCATCATTGCCCGACACCTCGACAAAGAGCATCCTCACTGCCATATCGTGTTCAACAGAGTGGGCAATGACGGCAAATGCGTCAGCGACAGCTGGGAATATTATCGGAGCAATGACATCTGCAAGGAGCTGAAATTGAAGTACGGACTGACCTTCGGGGAGGGGCGCGACAAGGTGAAAACTCACCGACTCAAAGGTCGAGACAAGGCCAAGCAAGAGGTGTATGTCGCCGTGCGTGATGCACTGAAAGTCGCCAAAGATTGGACTACTTTTCAGCGAGAACTCGCCAAAAGCGGTGTATCGCTCCGCAAGAAATACCGTCGCGGCACCACCATTGTCGAAGGTCTGTCTTTCGTGAAAGGTAAGCATAAGTTCAAAGCTTCGGAGGTCGCAAAAAAGAGAAAATTCTCTTTCGCTAACATCGACCGTATTCTCAACGAGAACAAAAACGGACGTTCTCAAACGGCATCTGCCACTCCTGCCGTGCCTCGCCCGACGGCACCAAGGGCACCGAAGCCGGAACCGAGCATAGCATCAAAAGTGATAGAAGCCGGACTTGAAATCGGCGAGAATCTCGCCGAAGGGCTCAGTGGTCTGTTCAAACTCGGACCCGGCTACGACGCCGAACAGGAGGCCATGAACAACGAGATGGAACGCCGCCGCAAAAAGGCCAAACGCAAGGGCCGCAGTATTTAACCCCACAAAAAAAGAAAAATGAGTAAAGAAAATGAAAATCCCACCGAGGGTTTCCTCGGTAACATCGCCGAAGAATTAGGTACACTCTCCGGCACCTGCAATGAAATCAAGGAAGCGCAGCTCAACTGCGCCACCACCGATGATCTCGCCAAGTTCAAGGATGAACTGGACAATAACCTCGTGCTCTACACTCACGCGATTAGAACTTCAACTGAAAACTGCGAGGGAGCTGTCAACCAATCCACCGACCAAATCTGCGATTCAATCACAGACTTTAAGGATGACTTCAACCAAAAGTTTGATGACTTCAGGGCTAATCCTCCTGTGCAGAAAGTCGAAAAGACTATCCGTATCGCACGCGAATCATGGCAGTGGTATCTCACCCTTGGTTTCACCGTATTCTCAACGCTCTTGTTTTTCGCAATGACCTTCTGGCAGGAAGGGCGCATAGAGCAATGCAGAATATCCGACATCAAGTACCATTACATCTTGATGAATGGAGGTGTCGGAACAGTAGGGCTCGACAGCATCGAAAGCTGGTTTAACGACCCGAAGAAGGTGAAACAAATAGAGGCAGAAGTCCGAGCCTATGAGGAGAGAGTGCAAGAAACAGCACGCGCCCTTGACCAGAAGCACCGCCTCGAAGAGAAAATCAACGAACTCAACACACAATCTCAAAACTCAAAAAAATGACAAACATCACCAACAAAACCCTCTCGACAATCGCAGCTCACCGTATCAAAGACCTGTTTGATGACTTCTGTATCTACGTCGCTAAGCGCTACGGTGCCAGCTACGATGATGCAATCTGCGACTGGAACTGCGTCGGCGCAACCTTCCGCTACTTCGGACGCAACATCCACATCCAGCTCAAAATCTGGGAACACAGCAACGGCCACAACAACCTTCCCGATTACATCATCATCGTATCCGACTTCGTGACCGGTAGCGGCAACGCCCAAGACGAAACCGAGTTCCGGGCCCTATGCCACTTCATCTTCGAGCGTGGCACCCGTCACGGGTTCAAACACCTCGCCGTCGAGACTCCTATCGTCACCTTCACCAAAGAAGTTGCCGTCCCCAACACCCTCATCCCCTGCATGAAGTTCGCGTAATCGATTAATCAAACAACTCCCATATGAGCCTTGCGATTCATATGGGAGTTGTAATATTTAAAATTACGTTATATTGAATTTTTGAAGTATGGCTTTCAATTCCTTTTCCGAAAGACCGTTTGGATGCCGTTCCGGATGTTGCCATTCTCCAGTTTCTTCATATATCATTTGAAAAACTACCCATTCCATACACCATGGAACAAATGTGTTAAAAATATTAGAAGTCCGGTTCCACTCGTTGTTATCTGGATCATACAGGCATAATCGACCATCGTTCTTGTATATATGCTGTGGATTCTCGAATGTTGGTGATAAAAGCCAGCATTTCGGCGCATCATATCCATTATATACAATTTTAGCAGTACAATCAACGCCAACAATGTTGAAGTGTAAATTACATATCAATTTAGGCGACTGTCGCATGCCATAGAAAGACGTGGAAACAAAAGATTTATCATAGTGAGCATTGAGCAGTTTAGCCTCATATTTTATACGTGCTGCGTATATGCTCATATTGCTAACTATCCGATTCCCATGAAATTTTCCCATTAATCGCCAAAGTTAGTATGAGTTGCACCTGCGACTCCGGTTGTCAAGGCTCCGAATGCTCCAGTAGTACCTACTCTCGCTGTTTTCGAAAGAATCGAGTCGCGAAGAGCGTTAAGCTTCGATTGGGTTTCATTATCCTTATCTTCACCTTCTGGGAATCTCGAACCGAGATGTTTTTGCCAAATTCGGCTAGCTTTCTTTTCATTCGGTTCATTTATTGCCTTGGTTGCATCATCTATGAATTTTTGGAGGTACTCCTTGATTTTATTCTTTTTGTCGTCGGAGTAATTGTCAAATATATCATCAAATGGTTCTGCAGGAACTTTACATTCGAACCTATCTTCCAAGGATGAGAGTATTTCCTTGAGAGTATCACGTAACGCTATATCGTCTCTGCCGTCCTTTTTCTTTTGGTTCTTTACTGTCATGATGGTCCAAGCGAGTCCCGGTGGCATGGATTCACGAATATTGTCCGCCCATGCCTTAAGGTATTTGATAAGATGGACAAGTTGTGAGTTGTCTTTCTTTTTACCATTAAACCATTCGACGATTCCTTTGGCATCACTTTTCTCAAAACCCACGCTTTTGATTGCAAGTTCAGGGATCTCATCTCCTGTTTTATCTTTACGATAGATAGGCAAATCAATATGGTAACCTGCGGAATACTTAATTCGTATACATTTATTCTTCTTGGATGGAGTTGCCGAAGTAGTACCGTCCACAGCATCGAAAACCCATTGTTGCAGAGTTGCAGCCGAGACATCAGGCTTAGGCTTTATATAGACGCCAAGATCCAGATCGCATTCGTCATCCTTTGTGCGTATCGATGTGCCCATTTTATATGACCCTTGAATAAAGAACTCAGGGGTGTACTCAGAATGATTCTTCTGAAAATACGACACGATTTTATCTTTGAGATTATCCTTGGAAGTTCTCATGCTTGTGGTTTTTGAATCCACTATGTCGAGTTTCTCAAGAAACTCATCAAACAATTTTTGACAATTTGCCATGTTATGAAAATGTGTAATGGGGTTTAAATTCTTGTTTTTCTGTTGTTGTAAAGATTGTTTTTATTGTGCAACAATTATCACGATAAAGTAGGTGACCAGCATGAAGCATCTTTCTGATTGTGGTCGTTGAAGTGGAATCAAGTGTTATGCGTTCATTTTCGGAGAATTGGTGTTGCAACCTAAAATAGGTAAATTTATCATTTTGGGCTTGTCCAACTCCGTTCTTGTAAAGATTTAATAAATTATCAACATGTACAGATTGTGCTTCAGCCATTATCTCATATATCATTGGTCCATTAAGTGGATTGACCCAATACATTGGAGTAACGTGGGATGATTTCTTTGGACATGCTTTCTTCACGACGCCGGTTCCGAGTGAAAGCAAACCAATATCTTCAAGTTTTATACCGAGGCAGTGCGTCGCCTCTAACAAAGCCATAAAAGATGGATTATTAGCAACTAATCCACCATCTACCATCATATTAATTTGCACGGAGCCATTTTTCCCTTTATTATCGTAAGAGAAATCATATGGTAAGAAATAAGCGGGAGCCGCAGCGGTAGAGAGTGCTGCATCTACAACCGGAATTTGATAATCTCTCACAAGCTTTTCAGAGTGTGCTGTTTTTAGGATATGTATCTGGTGGGATTCTAGATTATATGTCGGGATTAAGAGTCTGGTTTTTGCGTCTCCGATTCTTTTAGGTTCACCATCAGTATTAAATGTTTCATTTAATAGTTTTTTCAACGGTAACCTATCATAAAATGGCTTTTTGAGTATTATTCTTTTAGCTTTAGATACGTTCCGTTGCATAGGTTCGGGAAATATTTCACTTCCATGACGAACATATAGGTCAAGGATATCTTGAGCTTTAACTCCCAAGGCAAGTCCGATGGCGATAATTCCACCGGTTGAAGTACCGGCAATTAAGTCAAAATAATCGCACAGTCGAGTATCTTCACCATATTCTTGGATAAGATCGTTTTCAAGATTAGCAAGAAATTGACACGGTATAACGCCTCGAATTCCCCCGCCATCAATACTAAGGATTTTAAATTTGGGATGTTCCATTTTTTAGCATGTTCCATTCGGGATTACTCGGACGCAATTTGCGAGGAGTGAGAATGGCGAAATAAGATTTACAAAATTCGTGCCAAAGCCACTTGTCAGTCATTATAGACTGACAAGCGATTAGATGCGTGACATATATGACATCAGAACTCATATGCGAGCTTTAATGATACACCTTCGCAGTCGAGTTTGCCTTGTGCGTATGACAAAGCGATTATCATTGCCATAGCTATTAGAAGCAGGAATCTTTTCATAATGACTCTTGAATTAGTGTTATCGACGGGTTGCCTTAATCTCCATACTTGATGTACCCATTGTCAGCGTGAGTTCGGCATAGTTGCCCGATACTGTCTTCACATAATACGTGCCGTAAAGTTCACCGCCAACATATGTCTTGATTGTTTTGCCGGAAACAGTGTAAATACCGGAGCCATTACCCAATGCACCTCGTCCGGAATAACTCCCATCCTGGTTAAATGTGATGGACAGAGACATGCTTGGGTACTTGGTGATGTCAGTCCAATCATTGTCGCCACTGAATTTGACAGAAGTTGCGTTCCATGTACCAATCATCTGAGACTGGATGTTGTCTGGTTCATCGTCATCGCTTGAGCATGATGGGAGAAAGCTAAGAGTCGCTATAAGAAGCAACATGAGTGAGAAAACTTTTTTCATTTTATTCAACGAGGGGGATTTAATCCTCGTGATGCAAAATTATAGCTTTCAAGTTCAACCATTTTGAACTTATTGATAAAATTATTAACTTTGCATTCTAAAGACCTTATACGATGCCGAATACAAAAAGCTCTGATATCCGATACAAGGTTCTCGACCGCTGTTTGCGCCGAGGAGGATATTCTATGGCCAATTTACGTGACGCTGTAAACGAAGAACTGGAATTTCAAGGTCTGTCACCAGTGACAGCTCTTAATACTATAAGGGGCGACATCCGCTTTATAGAAACCACCTATCCTGACATTATTGTAAAGGAGACCCGTTCCGGTCGCAACAAGACATACGCTTATGAGAATCCGGATTCTTCTATATTCAAATTGCAATTTAATGATGAGGAGCTAAGCCAACTCTCGCAGTGTATGGCAATCCTCTCCCAATTTGAAGGTATGCCTCAAATGGACTGGCTTCAATCTTTTATGGATAGATTTAAATTGTCTCTCAATATTGAGAGCGATGGCAAACAAATCGTAGGTTTTGACTATAATCCATATTTGAAAGGGAGGCAGCATTTCGCATCTTTGCTGACAGCTATCAGTGAAAAGAGAGTGTTGTCACTTGAATATAAGAATTTCAAGCAAGAGAAAGTGGATACCATCATTGTTCATCCTTATTTCCTCAAAGAGTACAATAACCGATGGTTCTTATTGGGCTTCAACGAGGATAAACACAAAATTTCAAATTTCGCATTTGACCGAATCATATCTATCAACACTGTTTCTTTTCCCAAATATCGGGAAAATGAAGAAATCGACTTCAACCAAGAATATTTCGATGATATAATAGGTGTCTCACATACAAATGCCGAACAACAACCTATTATTATTAAGGTTGCCAAAGACACTTATCCCTATATAGAGACGAAGGCCCTTCATTGGAGCCAGTCTGTAGTCGACCGTGATGAAGATTCAGTAACTATAAAAATTAAGGTAGCCCCCAACTTTGAGTTAGAGCAATGCTTACTATCTTATGGCGAAGCAATTACAATAGAACAACCGGTCTCATTAAGAGAGAAAATTAAGGAAAGAATCAATAGAATGCGCAACAATTATGAATTGGTTCAAAATGATTGAACTATTTGTTTGTAATTTTGCAATCGAAAACCAATGTTGGTTTACATTAAAATATTTTGGTTATGACATTCGACTATTTTAAGCTCATAAACTCCATTACAATCGAACTCAAGTGCTCTTTAAGTGAGAGCATTAGACTAATTATGCTTTGTGCATATTGTATCCACCACGGATATAAGTCCATAGAAGATGGTGTTATGAATGACAATATAGCACACGCCATTTATCATAGATTGCACAATATATATAATATCTCTTTGGAAAAAGAGTCGCGGTTCTCTGAAATATTATATATGGAAATGGGTACTCAACTCAAAATTAATCAATATACAGAAGTAATTGAGACTCTTTTTGAACAATGGAATCTAATGGCAGGGAGAGGACAACGAGAATCAGGAATGCCCAAGGAAATAGCCCAATTATCTGCCCATTTGATGAAAGATTGGAAAGAGAAGGATATTTTCAACCCATATGCTGGATTTGCTTCATTTGGTATATTTTGTCCTAATACCTCATACCACGGGGAGGAGCTGAATATAGATGTTGCTACACTTGCCAAACTTCGTCTTGATGCTCACGGAATGTCAATAAATGATGTGGAGGTTGCTGATTCTACAAGATTTGAATGGTTAGGAGGGAATGTAATGGTAGCGATGCCTCCGTTTGCTGACAAATTAGTAGATAAGGCAAACTCTTTCGTAAATTTCTCGAATTTCAAGATTAATAATAGCCTTGAGTTTTTGATTGCTCAGTTTACAGCACTTCCCGGCCTCAGAAAAGCTATACTTGTTACACCGACTGCTTTTTCATATCAAATTGGCGGATATAAGATATTAAGAGAGGCATTATTGGATCAGAATCTCATAGATTCCGTCATAGAGTTACCATCCAATATTCTATATGGGACTTCTATTCCATGCAGTCTTTTGGTACTTAACAAAGACAAGTCCAATCAAGATGTAAAAATAGTTGATGCCAGAGAATGTTTTTATCAACACTCCAAATCTATAAGAATATTGGATATTAAAAAGTGTATTGAATCTATAACAAGCGAGCATACAACTCTCAATGTGTCAACATCAGATATATTGAAAGATAACGGGAATCTATCATATGACTTTTATAAAAGGTCGCAATTAGTATATCCTGACACCTACAAGAAATATTCACTCGATGATTTAATCTGTAGGGCCTTCGCCGATTCAAGACATGGCGATGAGAATGGTCGTGTAATTACCGTTTCAAATTTACCTTTCACACCATTTACAGGTGAAATTAAGATAGAGGATCTTGAAATCGCATCTGTCGCCGGACTTACGAAGATTTCGCATCCTTGTATCATTATGAGTACAATCGGACAAGCTCGCGCTGCAATATGTCCTGCATCCCAAGACAATCCCGTATACTTGAAGCCCAATATTATCGCATGGGATTTATTGATGTTCGATTTGGTTGATGCTAATTATCTATGTCTTGAATTGAATAAGATTAGTGCATACGGTACCTACGCAAACCGAATCAGAGTCAACGACATTCTTAAAATGGAGATTGGCCTTCCGTCGAAAGAAGAGCAGATTGCAATATTTACTGAAGCTAAGGAAGCTTATACCTTGGTTAAGGCAGAGGAATTAGGTTTGGCTGAAATCATTCAGTCTATGAAGGCTGAGTATATAAACAATGTGCGCAACCGGAAGCATGACATGGCTCCATATATGCGGCAATTATCTTCTGGATTCAAACTAATCAACACATACATTGATCGGGAAGATTATGCCAGCATTAAAAATGTAATTGCCCGGCAAGAAGATGCTTTTAAAAGGCTTCAAGAGTTGGTTAATATCCTTTCTGACGAGGAAGAATTTGGCAATCCAGAGATTGTAAACATAGATGAATTTCTGTTAGAATTAGAAAATTCGCCCTATGATAAAGTAAATTACAAAATACTTTATGATACTGACAGCCCCTCATTAGAGGCTCTCGGGCTGCCATTCCATACATCTCATAGCAATAATTGTGTGAGTGATAACTCAGATGTTGAGCCTAATCGTGAGCCACTTGCTCTATGGGTTAACATAGGAAAGTTAGATTTAAAAAGAGCAGTTGACAATATTATCTCGAATGCCGCTCAGCATGGTTTTGTGGATAAAGACCGAACAGACTATTGTATCTGGGTAACATTGTCGGCGGATACTCACAAAGGAACTTTTAATATAAACTTCACCAATAACGGACTTCCTTTCCCCGAGGGCCTAACAAAAGAACGATATGGCATGTTAGGTGAAAAAGCTGGCAAAACCGGAAGAAATGGGAAAGGTGGGTATATTGTGAGGAGTATTGTTGAACATTTTGGAGGTGATTATGACATTTTGGTTGGCAATGAAACATCAACTGTCAGAATCTCATTGCCAATAGCAAATCTAGACGAAAATGAGACCCTATAATGTACTTTGGATAGATGACGAGTGGGAAAAGATGGATCTCTTCAAAGAGCTCTGTAAAGAAGATCATTCCATCATACTCCATCCCTATACAACTCAGAAAAAGGGGATGGCAGAGCTTGAAGCAAACTTGAGCTTTTATGACGCTGTTCTTCTTGACGCTAAAATGTGGGACGAATCAGAAAACGAGCAAGCGAGCCTTGTTGGTCTGCGGAATGCAAAACAAAAACTGGATCAGCTGACGTTGAAGAGGGCAATCCCTTACTTTATTTCCACAGGCCAACCGGACTTGATGAGCAATAAAATGTTCGAAGACTCATTTGGGAAATATTACATCAAGGATAGAGATGACGATCAACTAATTCAGGATATGATAACCGCAATGGATTCTCTTGAAGTTAGGCAAATTATGTCCATATATCCGAACTTGTTTAGAGCGTGTGCCAAAATAGGGTTATCGTCCGATGCGGAAAATCGACTTACTTCATGTTTATGCGATGTGCATTTCATGCGCAACAGAATAGACCCAGATCTAAGCAAGGATTATCCTCACCTACGCTATGTGATAGAAGCCATATTCAGAACGCTAAACAAGGTGAAAATTATTCCCGATGCTTGTATTAAAGGAGGTAAGGTAAATCTTATGGATTGTTCACTATACCTTGCAGGTAAAGACACGAAGCATAGTGGCGTTAGGTATGAATGGCCTGGAGTGCGCTTTATACCCCATTATATAGAAAAAGACATCCTCAGCGCTATAGTTTTCGGTAATGCTCATGCACACACACCAGATCCAGATATACCAGCGTTGAATCCGGAGGATTATGAGATGTCAAAGAAATCGAACTTTCTCCTATATTCTATAGCTTTCGGAGTTTCACATTTTATAATATGGTTGGCCGACAAATATGATTGTAGTGAAAGCTCAATCTCAAAATACGAGCGGAAAACAATGCCTATAGAAAAAGAGGAGGACGAGTTTATTCCAGAACAAGACAAAGACGGTATATGGCATTACCAAGCCTGTGTCTTGCAACAAAAAAGATATTCTTCGAATACACATAAAATAACGGGCATACGGCAGAATAACGACAAAGCAAAGGTCAAGTATCCTTACTTTGCCTTCTGTGAAGAGATTGTATCAAAATCAGACATAAAGGTTCAATTAAGTTGAACATATTTTTAGTAACTTTGCATTAGAAAACGACAAATACCTTTCGATATATATGACAGAACAGGAACTTGCAGGCATGATTTGGAACATCAAGGAGATTATCCGTGGTGTGTATGACGATACCGAGGTAGAGAACGTGATTCTTCCGTTCACTCTGCTCCGGCGACTTGACTGTGTGTTACAGGACCGCTATGACGAGCTTTTCCAGCAGTATAAGGACTTCCCCGATGATAAGAAGGAGGTGATGCTGATGGCTCTGATGCGCCGCAACGGTCTCACATTCTTTAATACGTCAGGATTGTCACTCAACAAACTTCTTGCTCAGCCGAAGATGCTTGCCGACAATTTCAAAACGTATCTTGACGGCTTCACGCAGAATGTGCGCAATATCCTCTTGGCATTCACACAAGAGGATGGCGAGAATGGCGACATCAGTCGCATCTATTCCCGCCTTGACCGCAACGACCTCCTGTTTCAAGTCACAGAAAGTTTTGTCAACAATGCTGACTTGCATCCCGACAAGGTTGACAATTCGATGATGGGTACCATCTTCGAGATTATTATCCGTAAGTCAAAGGAAACCACCAATACCAAAGCCGGACAGTTTTATACGCCCCGTGAGGTGGTGCGTCTGCTTGTCTCATTAGTCATGCACGGACGTGAGGCGGAGGTTAACACCGTTGGTAAGCATTTCCAAATTTACGACCCGTGTTGTGGTACCGGTGGTATGTTGACGGAGGGTAAACGCTACCTCCAGTCAATGACCGACCGCAAGGATATGAAGATATATCTCTTCGGTCAGGAGTTGAACGAAAAGACATACGCCATATGCAAGTCTGACCTTCTCATCAAGGGAGACCTTGACAAAGACCGAAATATTGCACTTGGAGATACGCTCGCCAACGACCAGTTCCCCGGCGAGAAATTCGGTTATATGCTCGCCAATCCTCCTTTTGGTGTGGATTGGAAGAAGATTGAGGGAAAAGTGAAAGAGGATGCAGCCAAGAGCGACGGACGCTTTTCTGTGGGATTGCCATCCACGTCCGACGGTTCACTGCTATTCCTACTCCACATGATTAGCAAGATGGATGCCAATGGTTCGCGTATAGGTATTGTACTCAACGGCAGTCCTCTCTTCAATGGAGCGGCCGGCAGCGGATGGAGCGAAATCCGCAAGATGCTTATGGAACGCGACCTGCTCGATGCAATTGTGGCATTGCCGAAAAATCTGTTCTATGGCACTGATATATCCACTTATCTTTGGATTCTCGACAACAAGAAACCGGCAGAGCGAAAGGGCAAGGTGCTGATGATTGATGCCACCCATCCTCGTTATGCCAAACTGCTCCAACGCTCACTTGGTAAGAAACGCTACGAAATCCCGGATGAGGCCATTGACGAGATTGTCAACTTATACGGTGATTTCAAGGATGCGATACTTCCTGAAACTGAGGATGTGAAGATGGCACGATTGATGGATATTGAGGATTTCCTATACACTACTGTTACCATCTGCCGCCCGCTACGTCTCTTCTACGAGAATATCGCACAGAAGGCGGCTGAAGCGGCCAAGGCAGATAAAGTCAAAAAGGCCGACAAAGAAGTGTTGGAAAAGATTGCCGCGATGACTTTTCCGGATGGGAGGCTCACCGACGTGGAGGTTTTCAATGAACTGAAGCGGATTCTTCCTAAGAAGCCCACACAGGCTGTAATCAAGTTGGTTCGCACACTTGGTACTGCTGACCCTGAGGCACCGATAGTATGGGTTACACCCGGTGATGAAAAAGGTCAATGGGTTATTGACCCGGCATTGACCGACACCGAGACTATTCCGATGAAAGAGGACATAGACGAATATATCAAGCGCGAAGTATTGCCGTTTGTTCCTGATGCATGGCGCGACCCGAGCAAGGACAAGGTCGGCTGCGAGTTTCCTCTCACGCGTCTGTTCTATCGCTATACTCCACTACGTTCGACGGATGAAATTCTCGGCGAACTGATGGCACTTGAATCAGACACAACGTCCAGTCTCAAATCTCTAATCTCCGAAGCGTGATGAAACAGCGATACGACTCATACAAGCCGTCAGGCGTTGAATGGATTGGAGAAATACCAAGCCATTGGAATGTTGTAAGAATGCGTTATCTGTGTGATATGATTACGGGTGATAAAGATACTGTAAATCGGGTAGATGATGGCATTTATCCATTCTATGTGCGCTCTCCGCATATCGAGAGAATCAATTCTTATACTTTTGACGGAGAAGCTGTTTTAATGGCTGGTGATGGAGTTGGCGCCGGTAAAGTTCTGCATTATGCTAATGGTAAATTTGACTTTCATCAGAGAGTTTATAATTTCCATAATTTCAGACAGATTAAAGGTATTCTTTTGTATCAGTATTTAAAATCTCTTTTTAAATATAAAATTGAAGAAGGCGGAGCCAAAAATACCGTTGACTCTGTGCGTCAACCTTGGTTGAAGGACTTTCCGGTATGCGTTCCTCCACTTGCTGAGCAGGAGGCTATAGCGGCGTGGCTTGATGAGAAGTGTGGTGAGATTGATGCTGCGATTGCAAAGGTTGACCGGGAGATTGAGCTGATTGACGAACTGAAACAAAGCGAAATTTCGCGCGTCGTCACCCGCGGACTCAATCCCATCGTCCCTCTCCGCGCCTCCGGCATCGACTGGATCGGCGAAATTCCCGAGCATTGGAAGGTCTCAAGGCTTAAAAATAAATCAATAATCACCTTAGGCAAGATGTTAATGTCTGAACCTCCCAAGGGGCAGGAACATAAATATACCTGTGAAAAATATCTAAAATCTCGAAATATCGGGTGGCTTCAACTTAACTTAGATGAAGTTGAGGAAATGTGGTTCAACGATTCTGAAAAGAAAATTTACGAATTGCAAGAAGGGGACTTGGTAGTCAACGAAGGTGGTGATATTGGCAAAGTCGCCATTTGGCATAATCATAAAAACGCGTTCTTTATTCAGAATTCAGTACACAAGGTAACACCCATTGACACTGATTCAAGATATTGTGCCTATTGGATTTATTTCATGTCCAAGAAAGAATATTTTTGGTCTATTGTTAGTCAAGTGAGTATAGCTCATCTCACAAAAGAAAAACTTTCAAATGCTCCATTATTGGATATTCCAGTGAATGAGCAGCATGAGATTGCCGATTATCTTGACAAGAGGTGTGCCGAGATTGATGGTCTGAAGGCGAAACTGAAAAAGAAACGTGACACTCTTGTAGAGCTTCGTCAATCGTTGATCTCTGAAGTTGTTACCGGTAAAAGAAAAGTTGTTTAATCCTCTCAAATCGCATATCATGAACGCTGACAACGAAACTCGTTTTGAAGAACATATCGAAGCTGCTCTCTTGGCTTCCCCTCTATATATCGGCCGTAGCTCAAAAGACTTCGACATAAAACGTCGCGTTGACCCCGGGATGCTGTGGCAGTTTCTACACGCACAGCACGAAACATGGGAACGTCTGCTGAAGAGGTTCAAAACCGGAGATGATGCACTCAATGCGGTTATTAAGGATTATAATTCAAAACTCGATAACGGTCATTCTCTCGTCGATATTCTACGCAATGGTCTGAAGATACAGGGAATCCCGGTCAAGCTGATGCAGACCAAACCGACACTTGCCGGAGAAGATAGTAACCTCCATGAGCTCTATCTCGCCAACCGATTTGCAGTGGTTCGCCAAATGCGCTATTCAGAGGACAAGGCCGACAAGGGCAATGAACTTGACTTGTGTATTCTTCTCAATGGTTTCCCCATTATCACAGCTGAACTGAAAAACGAAGGCACCGGCCAAAACTATACCAACGGCATTTATCAATATCGCCACGACCGCGACCCCAAGAATGCCATGCTTCGCACGGCGTTGGTGCATTTCGTAGTTGATAACAACTATGCGTTCATGACAACCTTTCTCAACGGAGAGGATACTTCGTTCCTGCCATTCAACGTTGATTCCGTCAATCCGCAAGTGCCGGGTGATTATGCCACCAGCTATCTCTGGAAAGACATTTGGCAAGCAGACTCCCTACTCAACATCATCGACCACTTTATCAAATCGGTGACAGACAACGGAAAGACTGTCACTTTCTTTCCTCGTTACCACCAATTGAGGGTTGTCCGCAATCTTATCAAGTGGGTTGAACAGGAAGGACCCGGTCATAATTATCTTATCGAGCATTCAGCTGGATCCGGCAAGACTAAATCAATGGCTTGGCTCGCCCATCAGCTCGTGAATCTTGTCAATAATGACCAGACACCGGTGTTTGACTCCATCATCATGGTGACAGACCGCATCGTACTAAATGCGAATATGGCTGACGATGTAAACGCATTCGCAACAGAAGCCGGTGTGGTGAAGGACATACGTCGCGGCAGCAAGAAACTCGCCAAAGCGATAAACGATGGTGGGCGCATAATTGTGAGCACCGTACAGAAATTCAGTTATGCACTAAGCGAACTTAAACGCGACAAGCACCGCAACTATGCTGTCATCATTGACGAGGCACACACTGCAATAGGCAATGAAAGTGCTAAGGATATTGTCAACGCCTTATCCACCGACGAGGATATTCAGGCTTTAATTGCCGAAATGGAGTGCGAGGGATATGAAAGCAACGAAATGGATGCTCTCATGGCTTATATGCAGACAATGCGTCAGCAGATGGGGCATATCAGTTATTTTGCCTTCACCGCCACACCCAAGGACAAGACATACGCACTTTTCGGAAAGAAAACTACTGAAGGATATGTAGCACACGATTACTATACTATGAAGCAGGCCATCGACGAAAAATTCATCCTCGACGTGCTTCGCAACTACACCACCTACAAAACGATGTTTGAATACATCGAGAAAAACTCCGCGCATCCCACTATGGCTATGACCACGGAGGGTGTCTCCGGCGTTAATGAACCGGAAGAGCTGTATGGTGAGAAAAAATCTGTTGCTTTGATTCTTCGCAAACTGAATCAGGAGCCGGAGAATATGACACTGAAGGCCCGTTTGGCTCTCAACTACTTCATGCAGCACACCCGCAACAAAATAGGGGGCAAAGCCAAAGCCATGTTTGTCAGCGACAGCCGTGCGGCGGCTGTTCGCTATAAGAAGATTTTCGACAACCTACTCGCTGAGGAATATGGTAGTGAGTTCAAAACGTTGGTGGCCTTCTCCGGAGAAGTGGAGCTGCCCGATGGTACGAAATACACCGAAGACAAGATGAACGGCTGGGGAATCAAAGACGATAAAATCCGAGAAACATTCGATACTCCCGAATACCGCATCTTGATTGTAGCCGATAAATTCCAGACCGGCTTTGACCAGCCGCTGCTTCACACTATGTACGTAGATAAGATGCTCGGTGGCATCCAGTGCATACAGACCCTCTCACGCCTCAATCGTTGCTATGACAAGGGAGGTGTAAAGAAGGAAGATACGATGGTGATTGACTTCCGCAATGATGCAGACTCCGTGCAGAAGGCATTCCAAAAGTATTATCAGACCACCATCCTCACCGGCGAGGTTGACACCCAGCGCCTCTATACCCTTCTCGATGATATAAAGGTGTTCAAATTGTACAACACGGCCGAAAGAGACCAAGTCGTAGCCGCAATGGTCAAGGAAGATGCAGCTTCGGCAGTATCAATCTGCAACACAATTGTCCGCGAACGGGAGACACCGTTGAGCAACGAAGATAAGGATAAATTCCGCAAACTCGTAAACCGCTATATCCGAAGCTATGGCTTTATGGCGCAGCTCTTGACTTATTGCGACCCTGAGCTTGAACGTGAATACATATTCCTCCGAGCTCTCTATCCACGTTTGCAATACACCAAAGAAACTCTCCCGATGGAGATTCTTGACCGCGTTGACCTTAACAAACTACGCTTGCAAATGGTGATGGAGGGGACAATCGCTCTTGAAAATGAGGATGCTGAACTCAGTTCATCCCGCATCGGTGACGTGAAAGCACCAGTTGAGGATGAGAAAAAGACACTCCGTGAGATTCTTGACATCGTCAACGAGCCCTATCGTGGATTCCTTGAGGACCACGACATAGTGCTACGTCCGCTCAACCATATGATGTTGACTGACCCCAGTATCAATGAGGCAGTACGTTCTGGAAATTCATACGGAGTGCTTCGTGAGCTTTTCTCAGAAAGAGCACAAGATCTTGTCCTTGACATGAGCGGTAAGGGCATAGACCTCTATGAGGAGTTTATGAACGACACTCCCTTTGCACGCGAATACATCCGCAATATCCTCGACATGGCATTGCGCAATAATCAACAGAGCAATATCGACCTCGACTTGCATCGCCTCTCGGAGAAAATAATTGAGGAAATTCGTTCTGAGTTTGCCGAACTCGCGCAGACATCGCGCCGCCTGGATGAAGTTGCTGAATATCTCATAAACATCATCCAGAAGAGAACAAAACCAGGACTTGACGGAGCAAACGACCTTCTCATAAACTCCCTCAACCATCTTCTCTGCAACGACCGGTTGACAGAACTTGACCGTCGTGCCCACTTCAACACGCTTGTCGGTAAATTCGAGCCGTTCCTGAAGAAGCTCTATTACCTCATCAACAACCGGGAGTTGACAAC